>CAYOPM010000004.1:523216-525214 GCA_964405865.1 uncultured Terricaulis sp.
CTTATGTCTCCGAGCAGAACTTGCTCGCTGACGAATCCGGCGAACCTGTCGACCACCCGCAGATCGAACTTCTGTTCGATGAGACGGATGAAGGCGAATACAAGCTGCGTCCGGAGAGCTTGAACTAAGCTCAAAGGCTGAGTGCTGAGATCGGCGGTCGCAAGGCCGCCGATTTTTTATGCGCGCTGCAAAGGATAGAAGTCGCTGCCGAGCGGCAAGATGCGCGTGAGTTCATCGAGCGCGCGCTGGGTTTCTTCAACCAGAGCCGGGTCAGCGCAATCGGCGGGCGCGATCTCTTCGCGATAATGCGTCTTGATCCAGGTCTCCAGCTTGGCGGCAAGCTCGTCGTCCAAGAAGAAGCCTTGCGCGGCAGCGGCACGTTCTGCGGGCGTCATAACGATGCGCAGGCGCAAGCAGGCCGGCCCGCCGCCATTGCGCATGCTTTCGCGCACTTCGACGTATTCGACTGCGCCGATCGCAGCGTTCGTCTGGCCTACCATTTCGGCGACCACCGATGCCGTCTTGTTGTTCTCACGCACTTCGGTCGGCGCGATGAGAGTGAGTGACGTGGCGCCTGGGCGGCGGACGAGTTGGGAATTGAACAGATACGAAGTCACGGCGTCTTCCAGGCCAGCGCGATTGCGCGGGACTTCGACGAAGACTGGCTCGAAGCCCGAGGCCTTGGCGCGGATCTCGGCATAGAGTGCTGCCTTATCGGCGAACGCGTCTTCGTGGTGGAAGAGCACGTGCTCGTGCGCGACGGCAACGACGTCATTGTGGAACGCGCCGGCGTCGATGGCGCCCGGCGCTTGGCGGGCGAGTACGGTGCGGGCGGGATCGAGTTGGTGGCGGCGCGCGACGGCTTGAGCGGCTTCAAAGGTTTGGCGCGCGGGAAAGCCGGTGCGCGCTTCAGAAGCGCGGCGGCCATAGATGAAAATCTCGACGCCCGGCGCGCCGGCGCTTGCGGCCATGCGCATGTGGTTGGCCGCGCCCTCGTCCGAGAAGGTGTCGTGCGAGGGCAAAGCTGCGTGAACGGCGAAGCGCTGTTCGTCCGGCATTAAGCGCCGCAGCGTGCGTTCGGTTTGCTCTGCTTCCAGGCTGCGGTGGAGCATGGTGGAGAGATTGGCGACGGAGGCGTGCAAACGGCCATCGGCGCAATCGGCGCTCGGCGAAATCGTGCCAGCATTCGCCGCCCACATAGCGGAGGACGCGAGCGCCGCGCGCGCGATTGCGGGCTCGCTCTCCCAAGCGCGCGACCAGATTTCACGATCGGAGCCACTGAAGCCTAGCGAGCGGAGCCAAGAGATGTTTGGCCGTTCGTGCGGAGGCAGCACGCCTTGCGACAGGCCAAGCGCGCGCAAGCGCTGCATTTTCGCGAGCCCCTGCAACGCTGCTTCACGCGGGCGCGCGATGGTGTCGCGATTGCGGGCCGAAGCGAGATTGCCTTCGGAGAGGCCGGCATAATTGTGGGTTGGGCCGACGAGCCCGTCGAAATTGATCTCTTCGGCCTGCGCGCTCATCACGGCAGCCCGGGCGCTGGGATCGGCGCGGCCTTCTCGCTGAGTTGCGTCGCGACCGGATAAGCGACGTAGTCCGCCGCGTAATAAGCGCTCGGACGCAGAGAGCCCGAAAGACCGGGACCGCCGAACGGCATGGCGCCGGATGCGCCGGTTGTCGGGCGATTCCAATTGAGGATGCCGACGCGCATCTCGTTCTTCACGCGCGCCCAGAGTGCGGGATCGTCGCTTATGAGACCGCCCGCCAGGCCGAAGCGCGTGGTGTTGGCGACATCGAGGGCGTGATCGAAATCGGCAACGCGATAGACTTGCAGGACGGGGCCGAACAATTCTTCGTCGGGCGGCGTGAGGCCTGTCACGTCGATGATGGCCGGATGCACCAGCGCGCCGTCGCGTTTCACCGCGACGATCGACTTGCCGCCCATTGCCAGCAGGCCCTGCTCGAATATCACCGCGCGCTCGGCGCTGGCGGCGTTCACCA
>CAYOPM010000005.1:0-267808 GCA_964405865.1 uncultured Terricaulis sp.
ACGACATCCTCAAAGAATTCATGGTGCGGAATACGTTCATCTATCCGCCCAAACCGTCGATGCGCATCGTCGGCGACATCTTCGCTTACACCGCCGCCGAGATGCCGAAGTTCAATTCGATCTCGATCAGCGGCTATCACATGCAAGAAGCCGGTGCGACGGCGGACCTGGAGCTTGGCTACACGCTCGCCGACGGCGTGGAATACATCCGCGCCGGCATTGCGGGCGGCTTGGACATCGACAAGTTTGCGCCGCGTCTCTCCTTCTTCTGGGCGATCGGCATGAACCCGTTCATGGAGATCGCCAAGATGCGCGCGGCCCGTTTGCTCTGGGCGAAACTCGTGGCGCAGTTTGGCGCCTCGGATAAGTCGCGCGCGCTGCGTACGCACTGCCAGACAAGCGGATGGTCGCTGACGGCGCAGGACGTGTACAACAACGGCGTGCGCACGTGCGTCGAAGCGATGGCGGCTGCCTATGGCGGCACGCAATCTCTGCACACCAATTCGCTTGACGAAGCTTTGGCGCTGCCGACCGATTTCTCCGCCCGCATCGCGCGCAACACGCAGATCCTGCTGCAGAGCGAAGGCGGCGTGACGCGGCCGGCCGATCCGTGGGGCGGCTCCTACTATGTGGAGCGCCTCACCGCCGATCTCGCGGCGAGAGCGTGGGCGCATATCGAGGAAGTCGAAAAGCTCGGCGGCATGGCGCAAGCGATCGACCAGGGCTTGCCGAAAGCGCGGATCGAAGAAGCCGCCGCGCGCACGCAAGCGCGCATCGATACGGGGCATCAGACAATCGTCGGCGTGAACAAGTACAAGCTCGATGAGCCCGAAGACATTCCGGTGCTCAAAGTCGACAACGCCAAAGTCCGCGCGATGCAGTTGGAGAAGCTGAAGCGGCTAAAGGCGGAGCGGAAGCAAGTTGAAGTGGATGCGGCGCTGGAGGCGTTGGAGAGCGGCGCCCGCGGCAAAGCCAATCTGCTCGATCTCTCGGTGAAGGCGGCGCGGGCGAAGGCGACAGTCGGCGAAATGTCATCGGCGCTGGAGCGCGCATTCGCGCGTCACCAGCCGCCGATCCGCTTGGTCACCGGCGTCTACTCGCGCGAAGCGGCGAACGACAGCGCCGTCGAGCGCGCGCGGCAGAGCGTTGCGGCGTTTCAGGAAGCCGAAGGCAAGCAGCCGAAAATCCTCGTCGCGAAAATGGGCCAGGATGGGCACGACCGCGGGCAGAAGGTTGTCGCATCGGCCTTCAGCGATCTCGGCTTCGATGTCGAAATCGGGCCGTTGTTCGCGACACCAGAAGAAGTCGCCGACCAAGCCATCGCCAGCGGCGTGCACATTGTCGGCGTCTCCTCACTCGCGGCGGGGCACCTGACGTTAACGCCCGAACTCCGCGCAGCACTCACCGCGCGCGGGCGCGGCGACATTATGATCGTCGTCGGCGGCGTCATCCCGCCGGAGGATGTCGCGACGCTGAAAGAAATGGGCGCAGCAGCGGTCTATCCGCCCGGCGGCGTCATCGCGGAAATCGCGCAAGACTTGCTGAGCGCGTTGAATCAGAAGCTGGGATACGCGCAACCGGCGCGTAAATCATGAGACTCCTAATTTTTGCGTTGACTCTTCTCCTTGGCGCTTGCTCGACCGTAGACGACACATACTACCGCGTGGGAATCGCGGAGCCGCCTTCCGAGAGTCCTAACTTCCATGAGGAAGCGATTATCTCTCTTTGGGAGCTCTACACTGACGGACACTGCGGCGGGGAGTATCCGATCCTCGACAATCAGAACATCTACACGCCGTCGTGCGGTCTCTCAGACGTCGATCTGCGAGCACGACTGTCCGGTCTCGTCGTGTTGGCAGATCACGAAGTGTTCGCATCCAGTCGAGAGGAATACGAACGAGCCGTGGCTCGCAATGACCGGATGCGCATCAATTGACAAACCTTCTTCTCGCCCTCTCCGCCATTCTCGCAGTCGCTTACGGCGCGTTTGGTTCGAGCCTTTACGCAGGCGCGCCGCCTTACGTCGTCGGCACGATATTCAAGGCGTCCGGCATCATCATCCTCGGCGTCATCGCGCTGATCGCGCGCTCGCGCCTCCTTGCAGCCGGCCTCTTCTTCGGCGCGCTTGGCGACGCACTGCTGGCCTGGCGCGAAGAGACGTTTCTCTTTGGCGCACTCGCTTTCCTGATCGGGCACCTCTTCTACATCGCGCTCTTCTTGCGCACCGGGATCGGCGTCGGCGCGGCGCTCAAGTCGCCGCCACGGCTTATCGGCGCGGTTGTGCTGATCGCAGCGTGCATCGGCATGACCTATCTGCTCGTGCCGCGCGACAACGCCATGTTCGTCCCGCTCTCCGTTTACACTGGCGTGCTGACACTGATGGCGCTCACCTCGTTCACGCTTCCCGCGACGCGTTGGCTCGTCATGGCCGGCGCGGTGCTCTTTTTTATCTCCGACGGCTTCGTCGCCTGGAACATGTTCCACCACGATCCTGATCCAACGCTCGCATATTGGCGCAGCTTTGCGGGTTGGATGACATACTGGGCCGGCCAAGCGGCGATTTGCTGGGGCGCGTTGGGATTGCACAAAGCAGCGACGCGCACCTAAGTACGCGCATGGCCGATCTCACCGCCGCCCGCGAAACGCTGCAGCGCGTGTTCGGTCATAACGACTTTCGCGGCCTGCAAAGCAACGTCATCAGCGAAGTGCTCGATGGCCGCGATGTTATGGCAGTGTTACCGACGGGTGGCGGCAAGAGCTTCTGCTATCAGATACCGGCGATGTTGCGGCCCGGCGTTGGCCTCGTCGTCTCGCCACTCATCGCGCTCATGCAAGATCAAGTCGCGAGCCTACGCGCGGCAGGCGTGGCGGCGGCGCGGCTTGATTCAACCATCGACCGCGAGGCGCGGCATCACTGGCTCTCCGCCGCACGCGAAGGGCAGCTCGATTTGCTCTACGTTTCGCCGGAAGGTCTGTTCGCGCAGGGCTTCCTCGATTTTCTTGAACAATGCCCGATCGCGCTCATCGCCATCGACGAAGCACACTGCGTCAGCCAGTGGGGCCACGATTTCAGGCCGGACTATCGCGCGCTCGGTCAGCTTGCGGGACGCTTTCCCAACGTCCCGCGCATGGCCGTCACCGCTACGGCTGATCTGAAGACACAGGCCGACATTCGCACTCAGCTAAAGCTTGAGCACGCGCAGAGCTTCATCGCTTCGTTCGATCGGCCTAACCTTGTGCTGAGTGCAGAGCGTAAACCCGCCAAAGCGCAGGACCGCATCTTCGATCTCGTCCACGCACGACGCGGCAAGTCCGGCATCATCTACGCGGCGACGCGGGACAATGTCGAAAAGACTGTCGCCAATCTCCAGGCACAGAAGATTCCTGCTGTCGCCTATCATGCTGGCCTCGATGCGAGCCTACGCGCCGAGCGACAGCATCGCTTTCAGGAACAAGACGACGTCGTGATGGTGGCGACCATCGCCTTCGGCATGGGCGTCGACAAGCCCGACGTGCGCTACGTGATCCACGCGGACTCGCCGAAGAGCATTGAGGCTTATTGGCAGGAAGTCGGCCGCGGCGGGCGCGATGGCGAGATGGCGGAGGGTTTTTGCATCTATTCCGCGACTGATTTGCGGCGCGCGATCATGTTCGCCAATCAAGGCGCCGCGTCAGAGCAGGTCAAAGCGGTTCAGATCAAGAAGGCCCGCCAGCTCTTTGCGTTTTTGGACGGCCTCACCTGCCGCCGCGCGGGTGTGCGGCGCTATTTTGGCGAGGAGAATGTCGAGCCGTGCGGTGTCTGCGATGTCTGCACCGATCCGCCGGTTTCCATTGACGCGACCGAGTTGTCCGCGAAAGCGATCTCCGCAGTGATGCGCATGGATCAGCGCTTCGGGCGTGGACGCGTGGTCAGCCACCTTCTCGGCAAGGCCAATGATGAGATCGACCAGCGTTATGCGGATCGCAGCACGTTCGGCATCGGCGCCGATCAATCGGAAGCGCTGTGGCGTAACGTGATCGAGCATCTGCTGTTTGAAGGCGTGCTGAGCGAAGGCGATGACGAGCGGCCGACGCTTTCGATCGGCGACGAAGACGCTGTCCGCGCAATCTTCAAGAAAGAACGAACCGTGCGCATGCGCGAAGCCAGCAAGACTGGGCGTCGAGGCAAGGAAGAGCGGCGCGCGACGCGTGGCGCTAAGGATGCTGTGCGCGAAGGCTTCAAAGGCGAGGACGCAAAACTGTTCGACGCATTGAAGTCGTGGCGGCGCGAAACAGCGAGCGCCAGCGCTGTGCCGCCATACGTCATCTTCCACGATGCGACGCTCGCCGGAATTGTGCGGGCCAAACCGGCCGATCTTGCAGCGCTCGGGCGTGTGCCGGGCATCGGCGAGGCCAAGCTAAAAAAGTACGGAACAGAAGTCCTCGCGGTCGTGATCGCCGGCATGTAGTCGTTCTCTTTTTGTTCTTGCGCTTGATCACGATCCGCGCTCTAATTTACGGCGGGAGGATCATCATGATCGGCTACGTCACCATCGGCTCGAACGACATCGCGCGCTCTTGCGCCTTCTTCGACGCCGCATTTGAACCGCTGGGCTATGCACGCACTTTCGAGGGCGGCGGTTGGGCCGGCTACGGGCCGGGCGGCAAGAAGGAAGGGCTCGAACTTTATCTGGCGACGCCGGAGAACGGTCAGTCCGCGACGCTCGGCAACGGTTCGATGCTGGCGTTCAAGGCGCCGTCGCGTGCTGCGGTTCAAGCGTTTCACGCTGCGGCGCTCGCGGCCGGTGGGAAGGATGAGGGCGCACCTGGCGTGCGCGGCGAAAGCGATCCGCCGTTCTACGGCGCGTACGTCCGCGATCCTGAAGGCAACAAGTTCTGCGCTTATTACAAAGGCTAGTTAGTCGATCGCTTCTTCGATGCGGCGCGCGGCCGCTGGCCCCTCTTCGGCCAGCGCTTGCGCTTGCTCGAGCCATTCCTCTTCGCCGATGCGGCCCTGCAAGCGTAGATACGCATCGACCCAAGCGATGTGATCCGACGTCCACGCCGCGATCTGGTCGAAGTGGAAAACACCCAATGCGTTGAGCGTACTTTGATTAAGCGGGCTCACGCCTTCAATGAGCGTAAGATCATCCGGCGCGCCATTGCGTGCCGCGCCCAGCACCGGCGGCTTCACACCACGGCGGCGCGGCGGCGTGGCGCTCGCGACTGCAGGTGCGGCCTCGCCGGCCGATAAGCTCTGCACCGTTTGTTGCGCCACTGCCTGGGCGGTCGCGATGCGCTGTTCGAGATGACGCACGCGTGCCTCGAGATAGCGTGCGCGCCATTTCCAGCGATCCGGATCCGGACCTGTGTCGGCAATGGGTAACGGCTCGGGCTGAGGCACAGGCGCCGGTTCAGGCGCTGCTTCGAGCAGCGCAACAGAGCTTTGAGCCTGCAGATGCGCGACGCGGCGCTCCAGGTACAAAAGCCGCCAGCGCAAGAGCACGTCCACATCCGCGTCCGCCGCAAATGGCTCAGCGTCAACGACTGGGTCTGCCAGCGCTTGGGGCTCGGCAACTGACGGCGCAGGCGCAGCGGCAAGCGCAGTACGCAACGCCTCTTCCAAATGCGTCGCGCGCGCTTCGGCATCACGGGCGCGCCATTCGATAAGTGGATCGGCAGGCGTTCCAACGGGCGCAGGCGCAGCTTGTGGAGCTGGCGCGACGGCGCGCGCATTGTTCTCAAGGTACTTCACGCGTTGCTCAAAGTAGCGCAGCCGCCAACCCTGCAGCGCGACTGCGTCATCGCTCGGTTCAACAGCGACGGGCAATTCGGGCGGCGCGACTTCTACATCGATGGTGCGCGCGCGCTCGGCTTCATAGTCGGAGACGAGCCCGCGCAGTCTCGCCAGTTCGACATTCGCTTCGCTATCGAGCGGCCCGCCACGCTGCATTTCCGCAAGTTGACCAGCAAGATCATCCGCGCGCGCGCGGGCGTGCTCAAGGTTGCGCTCCAGCTCAGCGATACGGCCGTCGCGGATCACGAGTTGGCGCCGGACGCCGTCGATTTCGCGTTCGTCCTGAATGGCGTTCTCGCCGCTCGGCGCTTCACCAGAGAGACGCAAGATGTCGCTCAACAGATTTTCGCGGTCGCGGCGATTGGCGCGCTGTTGCGGCGCTGCGCGCTGAGAGGCGTAAGCCCAACCTGCGAGAGCAGCGAACGCCATCGTCGGCAAAAGGAAGGGCAAGAGTTGGATGATCAGGTACATCATCTCAGCTGCTCACATAAAATTCGATGCGCCGGTTGGCGGCCTGCCCTGCTGCTGTCGCATTGCTAGAACGCGGGCGATCGGGCCCGTAGCCACGTGCGGTCAGGCGCGAGCGCGCCACGCCTTGCGCCGCAAGATAAGCCGCCACGGCATCAGCGCGGGCGCGTGACAGTTCGATGTTTAGCTCACGGCCGCCCTGATTGTCGGTATGACCCGCGACTTCGAGCGAGAACCGGTCGCAACGCAGCGCAACACTTGCGAGCGCGTTCAGCACTTGGCGGCTGGACGGAGCAATCGTCGCCGAACCCGAAGCAAAGTTGATGACGTTGCGCTCCATCAGGCGGTCGAAAGCGCGTTCGCAGGTTTCGGCATCGCCGCTTGAAAGGTTCAAACCCTGAAGCTCGGGATTGTCGACATCGAGACCGTCAATGGTCACGGCCAGACGCGAACGGAACGGCGCTTGCGGCTCGCCGAAGCGGCGCCGAATTGCATCGACACCGGCTTGATCGCCGTCGCCGATAAACACGATCTGGTTATCGACGATGCGAGCCTCGCCATTACGCAGGCCAGCAAGCAACCGCACCGCGTCATCGGCCATGTCAGTGAAGAGCGGTGATGGCGCCCCGCCGGCCACGCGCATCTCGTCGACGGCATCGGCGGTTGGAAACGCTTGCGCAGCGGCGCTCATCAGCGCCGCCTTGGCAGACTCGCTCGGCACGACGCCCGCGAGCGTTACGCGATCATCCTGCCGGCGCACGCTCCACGCATACGGGCGCTCAAAGGCGCCGACTTGCACATCGCTGACGTCAACGCCGGTGACGCCGCCAGCCCAGGCGCCGCCCGCGCCTACGGCTTGCAGCGCGGCTTGGCGCGCGCTCGCTATATCAGTTTCATCCTCGACGATGCCGGAAAGCCGCGCGTGCTGGCCCCTCATCTGAATCTCAAGTCCAGGATAGCCCGCCGCCGAAAGCGCGACCGCCACACGCTCGCGCAACACGCTGGGCGCACGCCAGACTGCACCATCATGTGGCGCAAACAGCCCCAAGAGCGTGGCGATTGCCGCGCCTCCGAGGCCGACCCAGAGCAACGTCCGGCGCGGCGGTTGTTCGGTGTCGCTCATGTGATCCGCGCCCGGCGGACTTGCAGATCGCTGAGCGCACTGCGCAGGCGCGCGATCTCGCGCGCGTCCTCACGCGCCCGCTCGGCGGCGAGAAACACGAACAGGCGCCAGCCGATCGCAAAGCCGATCAGAGCCGCCGCCAGGAATAACACTACCTCGGAGAAGAACAGGCCGATCATCTTTCCCGCGCCACGCGCATTTGCCGCCGCCTTAACGACCTTCTAATGCCCTGCGAACTAGGCGAAAACCGGAAACACCCCCGCGGTTGAGCGGCTTTCACAGGTCCACCGATGGCGCACCAGATCACCAGCGCGTCCAATCCCCAGATCAAGCTCCTGAAGAGCCTGCATCTGAAGAAGGCGCGCACGGAGACCGGGCTCTTCCTGGCGGAAGGCGCGCGGCTGGCTGTCGAGGCGGCCGACCTGGATGTTTGGCCGGAGATTTTGGTGTTCTCGCCTGCGGCGATGACGCGAGACCAGGTGCGGAGTTTGATCAACCAGGCCGAGGCGCGACGCGTGCGCGTGATTGAAACCAATGAGACAATCATCGGCCAGATCAGCAAACGCGATAATCCCCAGACGGTGATCGGCGCATACAAGCAGCAGCTCGCTCCGCTCGATAGCATTGACGGCGCGACGATTGTTGCACTCGAAGGCATCCGCGATCCGGGCAATCTCGGCACGATCATGCGCACCGCCGATTCCACCGGCGCCGGCGGTGTCGTGCTTATTGGCGAAAGTTGCGATCCGTTCTCGGTCGAAGCCGTGCGCGCCAGCATGGGCTCGCTCTTCGCCATGAAGCTGGCACGCGCGTCCTTCGACGACCTGATGCGTTACAAAAAGGCGCGCGGCGCGGAGATGATGGGTCTTTCGCTGAAAGGCAGCGCGCAAGATGCGAGCGCCGCGGCGCCTGCAAAGGCCATCGTTCTCATGGGCAACGAGCAATCAGGACTGCCCGAGCACATGGAAGCGGCGTGCGATCATCTGGTAAAGCTGCCGATGCGCGGACGAGCCGACAGTTTGAATCTTGCGGTCGCGACCGCTGTGATGGTCTACGATCTTTGGCGGAGACGCGGATATGACGGCGCCAAAGACTAACGTCTCGCCTGAGATTTTGATTGCCGACGACTGGAACGACTATCGCCTGCTCGACAGCGGAAATGGCGGCAAGCTCGAACAAGTCGGCCCGTATCGGTTCGTGCGACCAGAGCCACAAGCGCTTTGGGCGCCGTCTCGGCCTGCCTCCGAGTGGGACAGCGCCGATGCGATCTTTGCTCCGGCCTCCACTGGCGATGAGGATGCGGGCCGCTGGCGTTTCAACAACGCGCTGCCGGAGACGTGGACGCTTGCGTGGGATGATCTAAAGTTTATCTCGCGGCCAACGCCGTTTCGCCACTTAGCGTTCTTCCCCGAACATTCCGTGCACTGGCGTTACGCGCGCGACTATCTGAAAGCGCATCGCGGCCCGCAGCCGGAAGTTCTGAACCTCTTCGGCTATACCGGACTCGCATCACTCGCGTGTGCAAGCACCGGCGCCAAGGTCACGCACGTCGACGCCTCGAAGAAGGCGATCGGTTATGCGCGAGATAATCAAGCTGCATCCAGTCTGAACGACGCGCCGATCCGTTGGATCTGCGACGATGCGCTTGGCTTCGTGAAGCGCGAGATCAGACGCGGCCGCCGCTATGATGGCGTCATTCTTGATCCGCCGAAATTTGGGCGTGGACCAGATGGCGAGACGTGGAAGCTCGACGAGCAACTGCCTGAACTGCTCGATGCGTGCCAAACGCTCCTGCGCACCGATCCGAATGATCGCGCCAGCGCCAAGGGCTTCATGATCGCCACAGTTTACGCCGTGCGGCTCTCCTACTTGGCGCTGGCGCAAACGGCGCAGCAGATGTTCAGCGGCGGTGAATGGCAAACAGGTGAAATGGCGCTGCCGCATGAGGGACGCGCTGAACTATTGCCGACGGCGATCTTCGCGCGCTGGCGCGGCTAGTGAAAGTTGCGCCCCTTCGGCATGACGTCGGCGGCTTTTTTCACATCGAGATTGATCCGCACGTTGCGTGGATGACGCTGACGCGCATCGCCCTCGCCACCGCGGCGCGGCTCATCGGTGGGGCCAGTCGGATCAAGTTCGGCGCCATGCGCTGAAAGCTTCGCCAGCATCGGCGTATAATCATGCACCCGCTCAGCGATCACATGGATCACGCCGCTTTCGCTCTGCACCGGCCCCTCAACCGCTATCAACCGGCCACCCAAGATTTGCGGCCGGAATTGCTCGAAGATTTTCGGCCAGATGACGATGTTTGAAATCCAGGTCTCGTCCTCGAGCGTCGCGAAGATGACGCCGGAAGCCGTGCCGGGACGCTGCCGCACAAGCACAAGCCCCGCGACGCGCACGCGCTCACCGCTACGCATATCTTTCAGCTGCTCTGCGCGGATGACGCCGCGCGCCGCAAGCTCGTCACGCAGCAACGCCACCGGATGCTGCTTCAACGACAAACCGATTGTGCGATAATCCTCGACGATGTGCTCGCCCAGCAGCATGGAAGGCAGCGCGAAATCCGGCTCGCGCGTTGGATCGGGCGTCTGCGCGAACAGCGGCAAATCCTCCTGCCCGCCCACACGGTTCAACCCGCGCGCCGCCCAGAGCGCATCGCGGCGATCGAGACCAAGCGAACGGAATGCGTCGATGTCTGCAAGGCGCTCGATGGTGGATGGGCGCACACCGCCGCGGAGCCAGACGTCGCGAACGGAGTCATAACCGGCGCCGCGATTGGCGACGAGTCTTTCAAGCTCTTCCTTCCTCAGTCCATCGCCTTGCCGAAAGCCCAGCCGCATCGCGTGCGTTGAACGGATATCTTCGCGCATGGAATCATGCCGATTATGGAGGCGCTCTTGAATTGACCTGTCACCAGCTTGCGGCTGCTCCAGCGTGTTATCCCAGTCAGAAGCATTAACGTCGATGGGACGAACCTCGACGCCATGCTCTTGCGCATCGCGGACGATTTGCGCGGGCGCATAAAACCCCATGGGTTGGGAGTTTAGAAGCGCCGCGGCAAAAACGTCCGGATAATAGCACTTCAGCCAGGACGAGTTGTAGACAAGGATCGCAAAGCTCGCGGCGTGGCTTTCAGGAAATCCATACTCTCCAAAGCCTTCAATCTGCGCGAACGACGCTTCGGCGAAATCGCGATCGTATTTGTTCGCGACCATCCCCTCTATGAATTTCTCCTTCAGCTTGCTGATTGTCCCGACACGTTTGAATGTCGCCATCGCACGGCGCAGCTTATCGGCCTCCGGTGGCGTGAAACCCGCGGCGACGATTGCGATCTGCATCGCTTGTTCTTGAAAGAGAGGCACGCCGAGCGTGCGCTTCAGAACGTCCCAAAGCTCTGGCTTTGGCGCTTCGGCTTTCTCCAAACCTTGGCGACGCCGCAAGTAGGGATGGACCATGCCGCCTTGGATCGGGCCCGGGCGGACGATCGCGACTTCAATCACGAGATCATAGAAGTTCTTGGGCTTTAGCCGAGGCAGCATCGACATCTGCGCGCGGCTCTCGACTTGAAATACGCCGATCGAGTCTGCCCGATGCAGCATCTGATAAACGCGTTTATCGTCGGTACGAGATTCTAAGTTGATGCAGTCGGCGCCGGGATAGTGCTTCGCGACGAGGTCGTAAGCCTTCTTCAAGCATGTCAGCATGCCCAAACCGAGGATATCGACCTTTAGAATGCCGAGAGCTTCGAGATCATCTTTATTCCACTCGACAACCGTCCGATCATCCATCGCTGCATTTTGCACTGGCACGACATCGTCGATCTTCTCGCGGGTAATCACAAAACCGCCGACGTGCTGCGAAAGATGGCGTGGAAATCCCTGCAGCTTGTTCGCCAGCTCCACACAGGTCATTAGCCCCCTATCGCTCGTATCGAGCCCCCGTTCTTGCAGATCCTTTTCACGCACTCCACTCGACCACCAGTGAAGCATTTTTGCGAGACCGCTAACCTGATCTTCGGAATATCCAAACGCCTTGGCCACTTCCCGGATCGCACTTCGACCGCGATAGCAAATAAGCGTCGCAGCAAGGGCTGCGCGATCGCGGCCGTACTTTTTGTAGATGTATTGGATCACCTCCTCTCGGCGTTCGTGCTCGAAATCGACGTCAATGTCCGGCGGCTCGTTGCGTTCTTCCGAGACGAAGCGATCGAAGAGCAGTGTGTTATTGGCGGGATTCACGGATGTTATGCCGAGACAATAACAGATCGTAGAGTTCGCGGCTGAGCCGCGTCCCTGACAGAGGATCGGCTCTTTTGGATTGCCGTCTTTATCGAAGCCGGACCGTGCGAACTCTACGATGTCGGCGACGGTTAAGAAGTATGGCGCGTAGCGTATGCGACCGACAATCGAAAGTTCTCGGATAAGAGATGCGCGCACCTTTTCGGGGATGCCCTCAGGATATCTCTTGTGCGCCCCCGCCCAAGCGCGCGCCTCTAGTGCTTCTTGCGGGGTAGCGAAGCCTTCCGAGGTTTCTTCTGGATACTCGTAGCGCAAATCCGTCATCGAAAACGACACGCTTTTCAGGAAACGCGCACTCTCCTCCACCGCGTCAGGCGCTTGCCTGTACAGTCGGCGGATTTCTTCAGGTGGCTTGAGCTGCCGCTCCGCATTCTTAGCCAGCAACGCGCCGGCTTCGCTCAGCTTCTTCTTCTCGCGAATGCAAGTCACGACATCGAGGAGCGGGCGACGATCGCCGTGATGCATCAGAGGCTCGGTCGTCGCCAGCAAACGCGCGCCGGTTTCCGAGGCGAGTTGCTTCAGCCGCGCAATGCGGCGGCGATCTTCGCCGTTGAATTGGAATGGCGCCGCGAGCCAAGCATCTCCCGCCGCCTGTTTGATCTGCCGTAGATATGACCCCATCTCCCAAGGCTCATCGCCGAGATCGAAGGCAGGGATCAAGATCGTCTGCAGTCCTTGCGCGTGATCCAGATAATCCTGGAAATCTAGCCAGCATTGGCCTTTCGGCGCGCGACGGTTTCCGATGGTCAGCAACCGGGTAAGATGAGCAAAGGCGGGGCGATCTTTTGGATAGACGATCAGATCAGGCGTGCCGTCGCGAAAGACCAATCGAGATCCGACGATCACGCGGATATCGATGCCCTCGTCTTCCTTCAGCGCCTCCGCTTTCACATGCGCGCGCACAACACCCGCGAGCGTATTTCGATCAGCAATGCCGATACCCACAAGCCCAAGCTCCGCCGCCTGCTTCACCATCTCTTCCGGATGCGAGCCAGAGCGAAGAAACGAGAAGTTCGTGGTGACGCAGAGTTCAGCGAAGCTCATGCGAAAAGCCCGTGGACAAACCAGCGCGGCGCTTCGCCTTCGCCGTAGAAGCCTTCACGATAGAGCCAATAACGGCGGCCTTCTTTGTCTTCGACACGGTAGTAGTCGCGCGTCAGCGCACCACCGAGCCAATCACCGCTGATGCACTCAGGGCCCTCGGCGCGTGCGACTTCGCGCAACACACGCCGCCAACGAAAGCGGATCGGCGGACCATCAGGAACGCTGGCGAGCGTTTCGATCGCTTGCGGCTGCGCGAACACCGTGAACGGACGGCGTATGACGCCGTCGGATGGCGGTCTCTCCAATGCCAGCACATCGCTCGCGCCTAAGCCGACCTGCCACCCGCCTGCCTTTTCAGGCTGATGTGTTTCCGCGAGCTTGGGACGCAGTACGCGCTTGGGGCCCAGGCGCGCACTCAACACATCGACAATCGAAGCAACCTTCTCCGCGCTTGCTTGCGTCTCCTCGATCGTTGCGAGTGTCCGCGTTGCGCCGACGACGCGCTCCAATTGCACCACGTCAAGCCGCGCCGCTTCGATGCCGAACTCGGCGTTGAGATTTTCGGCGGCGCGATCGAGCTTTTCGCGAAAGAGCCGTATCAGGTTTTTCACATCGCGTTCGGGGCGGCTGGCGCCAATCTCAATGGTGCGGTCACGGCCATCAACGCCGAAGAGGTGCAAGCACGCACGCCGCACGCCCGCACCGCGTACATCGAGCTTCTCAACGGCGTCACCGCACAGCGCCTCAGTGGCGATCAGAATAGTCTCAACGCTGAACAGCGGCTCAAGAAACCGCCGCAGCGCGAACACAGGAGGCGCAGGCCGGCGCGGTGACAACACTTCAGGCGCTCGGCCTAGCGCTTGATCCAGACGCAACATCGCCTGCTCGCCAGCGCGCGCTGTGAACGCGGAGCGCGGAGCGGAGAAAAGTTGACCGACGGTCTTCAGCCCCAAGCGGCGCAAAAGCGATGCCGGCGCTTCTTCAAGGCGCAAGGCTTCGATCGGCAGCGGCGCGAGCGTTTGCATCAGATCAGCCGAGGCTTCACGCGCGTGTCCATACCGCGCCAGCGCCCATGCAGCGCCTGGTGTTGGCGCGAGAGCCGCGCGGGCTGAGAAGCCTTGCGCTTGCAGCCGCGTGACGATCATGTCGCGCAGTGCTGTCTCGTCGCCGAAGAGATGGCCGCAGCCGGTGATGTCGAGAAACAAGCCGTCCGGCGCATCAATCACGACAATTGGCGTGAAGCGCTCGCACCACGCAGCGATATAATCTAGCGTTGCCGCATCCTCTTCAGGCTCAGCTTCCACCGCCGCCAAGCTGGGCTGCATCGCGCGCGCGTCAGCAAGCGACATGGCGAGCCGCAAACCAAGTGCGGACGCGCGCTTATCGACGCCTGTCAGCAAATAGCCTTTGGCGTCGTTGGCGTAGATAGCGAGCGGGCGGCCTTCAGGCGCGCGCCTGGATCGTATCAGCCGGTCCGTGTTCAGACGCGGCAGAACGATCGCGAGCCAAGTCTGCAAATTCTCGCGCATGGGCGTTCCATTGAATGGTGTAGCGCGCGCCTGCAGGGCCACCGCGGTTACGCATGAGTTCAAGCCCGTAAGCAGGCTGACCGAGTTCGTCGGGATCGTCGCTGCTTTGCGCCGGCGAGATACGCCAGCGCGTCCAGGCCGCACTCGCTTCCGCGAGTGGACGCACGAGCAAGCAGCGTGAATGATTGCGTTCGGCAAAAAGCAACAGCCGGCGCGTGGCTTTGAGATCGAGCGGCTTGCCGCGCCCGCTCAGCGCGCAAATTACGACAGCGCCGGATGCGGAAAGCGCTTCCTCTGCCGCCCACATCACCTCTTCGCGCTTGGCGGCTCGGATGACGATGAGGCGCGAGAGGTTCAAACCGA
Source organism: uncultured Terricaulis sp. (assembly GCA_964405865.1). Lineage (GTDB taxonomy): Bacteria > Pseudomonadota > Alphaproteobacteria > Caulobacterales > Aquidulcibacteraceae > Vitreimonas. The sequence continues at coordinate 14,605 of CAYOPM010000005.1, forward strand.
ACTGCGCCAAGCCCGGCGGGTAAGGCGCACCCTCTTCGGCGAAGACGCCTTCCTCCCCCGCCCAGAACACCTGCCCGCCCCAACTCGCCGCCAGCCCCAGTGCAAATCCGATCGCTGCCGCTTCCGCGCCAGGCCCCGCCGGACAGAGCTCATGCAGCGGCTGGCCGGCCATAGCGGCGGCGCGAGCGTGAAATCCGCCCTCGGGGGCGGAAAAGGTGGCTGGACGCGGACTCATGTTCTCTATATGTTCTATCCCCTTGAGTCCGCCACGGCAAGCCGAAAGCGCAACAATGTTCGCCTACGCCCTGTTCGACACTGAGATCGGCCGCTGCGGTATCTCGTGGGGGCCGCGCGGCGTCGTGGGCGTGCAACTGCCTGAGAAAACCGAAGGCATGACGCGCGCGCGGATCATGCGTCACTATCCTCACGCCGATGAAATCGAACCGCCGAAAGCCATCGCGCGTGGAATCGCTGACATTCAGGCGCTGCTCGCCGGCGAGAAGAAAACGCTGCGCGCGATCACGCTAGATCTCAGCCGCGTCCCCGCCTTCAACGCCCGCGTCTACGAAACCACCCGCGCCATCGCGCCTGGCACAACGCGCACCTATGGCGACATCGCCCGCGCGATTGGCGACGCCAGCAGCGCACGCGCCGTTGGCCAAGCGCTCAGCCGCAATCCGTTCGCGATCGTCGTGCCGTGTCACCGCGTCGTCGGCGCTGATTTCAAACTTGTCGGCTTCAGCGCTACTGGCGGCATCGCCACCAAGCTCAAGCTGCTACAGATCGAAGGCTGGCGCGCGGCTGAGCCAATGCTGTTCGACGGTTTGTCGTAACGATCGCGTGAGTATCGCGGCTTCGCATTCACAAGCCTGAGAGATCGGCTCGCGTCGGCTTGCTGAACGCGCGGAACGCCCGTTTGCTTGATGCGCCAACAGGGAGATCAGGCATGACCATCAAAAAGACTGTAGCGTTTGTCGCGGTGGCTTTGGCTACGGCTGCTTTCACAGCGCCTGCGTTCGCGCAGGATGCGGAGGTTGAAGAACGCGTGCTCGTTACCGGCGCGATCGTCGACCCGAGCAATGCCAAACTCGCCACCGATCCGCTCGACGAGACGGTCGCGGAAATCGCGGTCGTTTATGAAGACGAAGCCAGCGCCGAAACCTCAGAGGCGGACGCGAACCTCGGCCAGACCGTCGAAAACAAGTAAACTCGCCAACTGACCGGCGACGGCGGCGCTTCATGCATCGCCGTCGCCAATTACCGCGGCGCGCGCCTGTCGAAGGCGCCGAACGCCGTCGCTGGCATTTGCTTGATTCAGGGAACGGAGATCAATCATGGGTGAATTTCCGAAAATCCAGAGCCGTTGCCCGTTCGAGAAATCGCTCGCGGAGGTCATGGATGGCGACGTGTGCCGCATGTGCAACCGAGAGGTTGTCGATCTAGATCCGATGACGTCGCAAGAGCGTGTCGCGTTTATCGCATCACGCAAAGGCGAAGTGTGCGTATCCTATCACTTGCCGCTTCGTCCGGCGATCGCAGCAGTTTTGGCTGCAGCAGCCCTCGGCACGCCGATGATCGCGGCAGCGCAGGACGCAGAGATCGAAGAACAAATTATTATTGTCGGCGCCATTCTCGATCCAAATGCTGTCGAGTACGTCACCGATCCGGGCGATGAGAGCGTCGGGGAAATAGCGGTCGTTTATGAAGACGACGCCAGCGCCGATGCTGCCTCAGCGGCGGACGCGAACCTCGGTCAAACTGTCGAAAACAAGTAAGCTCGCCAACTGACCCGCGGCGGCGACGCTTCGTGCATCGCCGTCGCCAATTGTTAGCGCGATATGAGTGCTGTCGAAGGCGCCGAGCGCCAAGTCGAAGCTACGCCAGCGGCCATCAACGTAAGCCAGCGTCCAGCTATGCGGCATGAACGCGTTGCTGACGCCGTGGTAGTTCTCCCGAGAATAGGCGAGCCCGCTCACGACGCGCGTTGGGATGCCTGCCGCGCGGCCAAGGGCTGCGAGCAGCACAGCGGCCTCCGTGCAATCGCCGGCGCGGCGCGTGATGGTGTCGAGCGCTGAGTAGTGACCGTTGAAATCGAGCTCGCCCATGTAAGGCTGCGCCCGCGCAATCAGCATTTCCATCTTGCGCTGATCACTGATGTCGAGCCGCGCCACCGGAGACGCGATCGCAAGCAGGCGCGGATGATCGCTTTGCAGCCACGCCGTCGGCCGCAGCGCATCGGCGAGCGATGCAGCATCAGTCGCCAAACCCGGCCCGCAGGTTTCGCAGATATCAACGATCAACGCATCGCCATCGCGCGCCTGCCGCTGCTCACCTGTTACTGGGGGCGCGAAATCCAGGCCATCGCGATACGAGAAGCGATAGCGAATGTGGCCACGCCGCGCTTCCATCGTGATCCGCACTGGCGAGCGCATCATCGAGTTCGGCACAACCGCATAGGGCTGATGCGGCCGCATGACCGCCTCACGCTCTCCGCGCCGAAACCAGATGATTTGCCCGTACACGGGCTGCGCCGCTTCGACGATGAGCCCGTCGCGATCGACCACGATCCGCGAGACACCACGGAGCTGATCGCCGTCATAACGCCGGCGAATGGCGCGGATCTGCCCATCATCGCCCCGTTCGCTCGCTTCAAGCACAACGCGTTCAACGCCGAGCGCGTCGATATTGAGAGACGTGAATTCGAGACGCGGTGCGGCGCGGGGATCCCACGCGCGATAAAGCGCTTCGCCACCATCGAACTGCACATCGGCCGGCAGCACGATGGTTTCAGACCAACGGCCGGCGCGTGTTTCGTGTGTGACGTGCGCCCGCCCGTCGGCGATCTGCGCGTGCGTCTCGGAGGTGAAGCCATTAGTGCTGGTGGTTTCACGGATTTCCGTGGTTCGGCCCGATGCATCTTCGCGGCGCACTGTGATGCTCGAAATGCGCGTGGATCTGCTGTTCTGCTCGCGCAGATAATAGCTCTGGCGATCCGTTATCGTGCGCCCGTCATCGGTCGCGACTTCTTCGCTCGACGCATAACCAAGCCGCGCACCCTCGCCGGTCACGATATCGAACCAGCGGTCGGCGTGCGCGGCGCTTATTGCGAGCGCGCATGCGATAGCGAAAACGCTAAGGAAGGCGCGTCGCAGCATAGGCGAGAGCCTAAGCCGCGACCGCGACGCGGATCAAAACACGAATGAGTGTAGGCCTCAGCGCCCCGTCGGCAGATCCTTGAACGCCACGCCCTTATCGGCGCGCGGTTCTTGCGGCAGACCCAGGACGCGTTCGGCGATGATGTTCTTCAAAATCTCATCAGTGCCGCCGGCGATACGCAGACCGGGCGCGAACATGTAGCTCTGGTGGAACGCGCCTTCGAGCGGCGCGAGATCGGGATCGTTGATGATGCCGTAGTGATCCTGCGCCTCGATCGCCATGTTGGCGATGTCCATCATCTGGTTGGCGTTGATCACTTTGCCGATCGAGCTTTCCGGTCCCGGCGTTTGGCCCTTCGACAGCGCCGTCATGGTGCGGAACTTCGCGAGCTTGTAGCCCTCGGCGCGCACGATCCAATCGGCGAGCTTTTGGCGGAAGGACTCGTCCTGGATGAGAGAGCCCTCGCCGCTCGGCGAGTTGATCGACTTCGCAAACTCGAAGATTTCCTTGTAATCGGGGCCGTACGAGCCGCCGACAGCGAGGCGTTCATTCATCAGCGTTACGAGTGCTACGTTCCAGCCCATGCCGGGATCGCCCAGACGCCATGAATCCGGAATGCGCACGTCGGTGAAGTAGACTTCGTTGAACTCGCGACCGCCTGAAGCTTGGTGGATCGGTCGCACGTCGACGCCGGCCTGCTTCATGTCGACGATGAACATGGTGAGGCCCTTGTGCTTCTCCACGTCCGGATTGGTGCGCACGAGCAGGATGCCGAAATCGGCGAACTGTGCGCCAGTGGTCCAAACTTTCTGACCGTTGATCACCCAATCGTCGCCGTCGCGCACGGCTTTGGTTTTCGACGCCGCGACGTCCGAGCCGGCGCCCGGCTCCGAGAAAAGCTGACACCAAATCTCTTCGCCACGCAGCGCCTTGGCGACGTAGCGATCCTTCGTCGCCTCATCCGAGAACGCGATCACTGTCGGCACGCACATGCCGAGACCGATCGAGAACGGTGCGGCGGGCGCATCGAACTTGGCTTCTTCAGAATTGAAGATGACGGCGTAGATTGGCGGCAAACCGCGTCCGCCCTGCTCTTTGGCCCAAGTGATGCCGGCAAAACCGGCTTCCGCCTTCTTGCGCTGATACTCTTTCGCGGCTTTCAAATATTCGGCCGGCGTGAGTTTGCGCTGCAAGCGCTCTTTGTCGGAGCTCTTCGGCGAAGCATTGGCTTCGAGGAATTTGCGCGCGTCGGCGCGGAACTTGGCTTCCTCGGCGGTATCGTTGAAATCCATTGTTCTAATCCCTCAAGCCGCGTTGCGTTGTTCGAGGCGCTTTACGAGTTTCTCTTTCCATGACGCCGGACTGCCCGCTTGCACGGCGAGCAACTTTGCGCGGCGGAAGAAGAGGTGGCAATCGACATCCCAAGTGAAGCCCATGCCGCCGTGCGTCTGAATGTTTTCCTTGGCACAGAAATAATAAGCATCACTTGCAGCAGCGCGCGCGGCGGCGGCGGCGAACGGAAGCTCTGCGGCCTCAGTCGAAAGCGCCCAGGCGCCGTAATAGGCGTTGGAGCGCGCGACCTCGATATTGACGTACATGTCCGCGAGCTTGTGTTTGATCGCCTGGAACGAACCGATCTGGCGCGAAAAGGCGACGCGGTTCTTGGCGTAATCGATCGCCATTTCCATGCAGGCTTGCGAGCCGCCCAGCTGCTCGAACGCGAGCAGCACCGCCGCGCGATCGAGCACCGCTTCGGCCAGTTCCCAACCTTGGCCTGCGCCGCCGATGCGCTCTGCTTTCGCAGCTTTGAACTCAAGCTTGGCGTGACCGCGGGTGGGATCGAGCGTCTTCAGCGTCGTGCGCGTGACGCCGGGTTGATTGAGCTCAACCAACAGCAGCGAAACACCGGCGCCCTCCTTTGCGAGAACGACCGCATGGGTGGCGCAATCGCCGTCCGTCACCGGAATCTTCGCACCGGTAAGAGTCGAGCCATCGAACTTGGCTTGAATGCTGCTCGCTGTCGGCGCGCCCGGCCCTTCGCTCGCCGCGAAGCAGCCGACGATCTCGCCAGCCGCCACCTTCGGCAAAAGCGCCTGCTTCTGCGCGTCGCTGCCAGCGAGCATCACCGCTTCGGCAAAAAAGTAGACGGTCGAAGAAAACGGGATCGGCGCAACCGCGCGGCCGAGTTCTTCCGCCAGCACGCAAAGCTCAAGGCGCCCTAGCCCCAAGCCGCCATGCTCTTCCGGGATCGCGGCGCCAAGCCAGCCCATCTCGGCGACAGCGCGCCACAGGCCGTCGTCATAGGAGACATCAGCATTGTCCAAGACGCGTCGCGTGACTTTCGATCCGGCTTTGTCAGCCAGGAACCGCCGCGCCTCGTCCTTGAGACTCTTCTGGTCGTCGGAGAAGTCGAAGTTCACCCATTCCTCCCGGGCTTTATGGTTGCCGACACCCTAACGCCCGAGCGGCCAAACGCGAAAGAGTGTCTTGGCGTCAAGCACTGTTCACGAAGGTTCAACGCCGCTGGGTTATGGTCGCCGTTCGAGTTTCGGGGTGAGTAACCAATGGCGAAGGCTGTATTTCACAAAGGCCAGCGCGTTTACGTCAAGCCAGTGGCGACGTGGGCGGTGGTCGAGAACGTCCACCCGCAATGGGTCAAGGGCGTCGAGGAGCCGTTGCGCGTCACCTACGACACCGGCCTCGGCCGCGACTTCCACGCGCATGAATTGGCCGCCGAAGAGCGCGGCCCAGAAATGCCCGACCTGATCGAGACGGAAAACTGGCGCGTGCTGCGCGCCGTGAACCGCCTCTCCGCCGACGGCCGCGATCCGCGCCACCCGTTCCCTGGCACCTATCCCGTCGTCGTCACCGATGAAAAGGATTGGGGCGGCTGGCGCGTGCCGATGGCGGAATATGACCGCGATCCGATGCGCATCGAACACCAATCGCGCCTCATCACCAACGCACTTCGGCTCATGCGGGTCGCGCGTGAACTCACTGAGTTCGCGCAAGATTACCCGCATGAAACACCGGGCCAGTTGCAAGACCTGGCTAAGCAAGCCGAAATGCTGCTTGCGGCCATCTATCACGACCCGGCGCCGAAGATGGACGCCGCTGTAGCTGCCGAATAAGGCGCATTGATTTTCGCGGATTGACGGCTCATTTCAGGGGCTCCCCTAGGAGATCTCCATGCGTGACGCTGAGACCGCGACTGTTCGTCTGTCTGAATACAAGCCGCCGGCCTATTTGATTGATGAAATCGCGCTCGTCTTCGCGCTGAAACCGGATGCGACGATTGTCGCCGCAAGCAATCATGTGCGCCGCGCGTCGGTTGAAGCGGAACCGCTTGTGCTTGTCGGCGAACGGCTTGAGTTGCAAAGCATCTCAATCGACGGCACTTTGCTGACCAATGATCAGTACGCAATCGAGCCCGGCAAACTCATCATTCACGCCCCACCCGCAGCGTTCCGCCTCGAAATCGTCACGCGCATCAATCCGGCCGGCAACACGCACCTCGAAGGCCTCTATATGTCGGGTGGGCGTTTCTGTACGCAGTGCGAAGCGGAGGGCTTCCGCGCCATCACCTACGCACTCGACCGCCCCGACGTGCTGGCGCGTTACGCCGTGCGCATCGAAGCCGACAAAGCCGCCTACCCCACGCTTCTGTCGAACGGCAATCTAACCGAGAGCGGCGACATGGAAGACGGGCGCCATTATGCCGTCTGGGTCGATCCGCATCCCAAGCCATCTTATCTCTTCGCGCTCTGCGCGGGCAGCTACGAAGCGATTCACGACACCTTCACAACCAAGAGCGGCCGCAAAGTCGATCTCGGCATCTATGTCGACAAGGGGGATTCCGGCCGCGCGCTCTACGCCATGGATGCGCTGAAGCGCTCGATGAAGTGGGACGAAGAAGTGTTCCAGCGCGAATACGATCTCGATCTCTTCAACATCGTCGCCGTGCGTGACTTCAATTTCGGCGCGATGGAGAACAAGGGTCTCAACATCTTCAACTCGTCGTTGATCCTCGCCGACGCCGAGACCGCGACCGACGCAGACTTCGAAGCTATCGAGGCCGTCGTCGGCCACGAATACTTCCACAACTGGACCGGCAACCGCATCACCTGCCGCGACTGGTTCCAGCTCTGCTTGAAGGAAGGTCTGACGGTTTATCGCGAGCAGGAATTCTCCGCCGACCAGCGCTCGCGCCCGGTGCAGCGTATTAAGGATGTGAAGCGCCTGCGCGCACGTCAGTTCGGCGAAGATGCGGGCCCGCTTGCGCACCCGGTGCGGCCGTCGAGCTATCAGAAGATAGACAACTTCTACACCGCGACCGTCTATGAAAAGGGCGGCGAAGTGATCCGCATGCTGAAGCGGATCATCGGCAAAGAGGCGTTCGAGCGCGGCATGCAGCTCTATTTCGAGCGTCGCGATGGGACCGCCTCAACAGTCGAAGACTTCATCTCCTGCTTCGAAGAAGCGTCGGGCCAGAGTCTCGCTGGCTTCATGGGCTGGTACGAGCAAGCCGGCACGCCGGCGTTGAACGTACGCGGCCGCTATGACGCAGCGGCGAAGACGTACGATCTCACGGTGACGCAACGCACGCCGCCGACGCCGGGTCAGCCCGCGAAGAAGGCTGTACCGATCCCGCTGCAGATCGGATTTGTCGCCAAGGATGGGGCCATCATCGCCGGCAAGCGCGAAGGCGACGAGATCGCGCGCGTCGAACACCACGTCGTACTGAGCGAGGCTGAGCAAACCTTCCGCTTCAGCGGCATGCTCGAACAACCGATCACCGCCGCTTTGCGCGGTTTCTCCGCCCCGGTCACACTCGATCAGGACCTGACGGTCGAAGAGCGCCTGGCGCAGATTGCGCACGATCCCGACCCCTTCACCCGCTGGGAAGCCGGCCAGGCCATCGCCCGCGCCATCTTGCTGGGCGAGGCGCCCGACGCGTCAGCGGCGTTAGCGCAAGCGCTCGCGCGTGAGCTTGATCGCGCGCAGGAAGATCCGGCGTTTGCCGCTCTCGCTCTACGCCTGCCGGATCTCAACGAACTGATCCTCGCTTCCGCCTCGCCCGATCCGGACAAGCTCTACGCAGCGCGCGAGACGCTTCGCCGCGAGATCGCGACGACTTTGCGCAAGCGTCTCGAACCGATCGCCACCGCGCCAAGCGAAACACCCTTCTCGCCAAGCGCCGAAGCTGCCGGTCGCCGCTCGCTCAAGTCAGCGGCGCTCGATCTGCTCGCATCGCTCGGCCCCGATCTGGGCGAGCGTTTCCTTAGCGTATTCGATGAAGCGCGCAGCATGACCGAAGGCATGGCCGCGCTTGAAGCGCTCGCGAGTTCGGAGAGCCCGCTCTTCGATGAAGCGCTCGCGCGCTTCTATGAGCGCTGGAACGCCAACCCGCTCGTCATCGACAAATGGTTCGCGGTTCAGGCGGCAGCGCCGCGCACTGATGCGATCGAGCGCGTGAAGCGCTTGCGCGATCATGAGGCCTTCAACACCAAGAACCCGAACCGCGTCCGCGCGCTTGCCGCAGCCTTCGCCATGCGCAATCCGCGCGCTTTCCACAGCGCCGACGGATCGGGCTATCGCTTCCTCGCGGAACTCACAGAAGCGATCGATCCAACCAATCCGGCGCTTGCCGCTCGTCTGTTGACACCTTTCGAGTCGTGGCGCCGATTCGATTCGGGACGGCAACAACATGCGCGCGCTGCTTTGGAACGTCTCGCAGGCTTGCCCAATCTCTCGAAAAATACACGCGAGATGGTCGAGCGGACGTTGAGCTGAGCAGAAATGTGAGTCCTCGCGGCTACGTTAACCTTTGCAGTTGGGCATAGCCTGCCAGCGCCCTCGACATGACGTTTACGTCTCCCTTACGATTACAAATCTTGAGGATTCCGAACGGCGATTCGGGGCGGCCGGGGAATACTTGTGTCGAAGAAAACAAATACCGATGCTGACGCGGGCGCGCAGCCCGATAAGACGGCGCGTCCGTTTATTTGGCTCGTGTTTCTGTTCATCACGGCGTTCGCTGCCGCGATGAGCGCGCAAGTCAAAGCGCATCACGACAATGCCGCGCAAACCATCGTCGCCGCGCAAGCGTCGGCCGCGGGCCTCATCGCTGAACGCGTCAACGCTAACTACGCCGTCGCGATGGGTGCGGCCGCTGGCGTCGCCGACCTCGCGCGGCAAACCAACGCGGACGCGCAGAGCCTTGCCACAAGCGCCGCGAGCGCGCCGCAAGTCGCCGCCGCGGCGATCATTGCCGCCGATGGCGCCATCGAAGCGACAACGGATCCGACGCGCACTAACCTCATCCGCGCCGCCGCCAACGCCGCGGCCGATCAACCGGTATGGACCGGCGCGCCTGACATGGGCGAAATCGCCTCGGCGCCGACGATCGTGCGCCAGATTGGTGAGCGAACATTAGTCGTTGTCATCGATCCCGCCCGCCTTCTTCCTGAGATCGAAGCCAGCACGCGCGTGCTGATCGCAGCGCAGAGCGGCGGCGTGCTCTATGCGTCACCTGCCCTGTTGCAGGCGGGTCCACGCGCGCAGCAGCAAGTGCTCTCGGCCACGCGCAATCGCGACAACGGCGCCACCCTTATTAGCGATAGCGCTGGAGCGACATGGGTCGCCGCTGAGGCGCAGTCACAAATCGGCGGACTCCGCGTCATGGCCGCCGCGCCGGCGCCAAACGACATGGCGCTCTGGCTGGCTGCGTTCCTGCGCTTCGCACTCGCTACCGCCGCGCCGCTTGCGGCCATTGCCGTGCTCTATCTGCTGATGCGTCAGAACGCGCAGCGCGCGCGTTACGCTGAAGCAGAAGTCGAACGTGCAGAAACCCACTTCCGGATCGCGGCCGACGGCGCAAGCGTCGGCGTCATCGAGTGGAGCGCCACAGCCGACGAGGTGCAGCTCTCCGAACAAGCCGCGCGCCTGCTCGGCACGCCACGCGATACGATGCGCTTGCGTGAGTTCTTGGAACTCGTGCTGACCGATGACCGCTTCGCGGTCGAAGAAGAGTTCCGCCGCGCGCGTCAAACCGGCATGCTCGACGCGCGCTTCCGGGTGACGCGTGGCAACGGACTGGCTTGGATCGAGACCCGAGGCACCGCCGTCGAAGACGGTTCGGGCCGGCTTGAAACGCGTGTCTTCGGCACCGTCGTCGACGTCACTCAGCGCTATGAGGCGGAAGCGCGCGTTTCGCGGCTTGAACACCAACTCCGCGCGGCGATCGAAAACTTCTCCGGCCCGTTCGCGCTTTGGGATGCGCGCCGGCGTTTGCTGCTTTGGAATCAGAGCTTCGCCGATGCCTTCAAGCTTGGCCCGGAATTGCTGCGCCCGCGTGTCTCGTATGAGGCGGTGGCCGCCGCCGCGACCGCTAACATTCGCCGCGAGAAGCACGATCCGACCAATCCGGACGTGCGCGTGATCGAACTGAACAACGGCGAGTGGCTGCACATCGTCGAGCGGCGCGCCGCCGATGGCGGCATCATCACGGTCGGCGTCGACATCACGCCGCTGAAGCGCAAGGAAGAAGAGCTGGCGCGCAATGAACGCCGCCTCTCCGACGCGTTGGCGCGCGCTGAGAGCCAGGAATATCGCATCAAGGCGCTGGCGCGCGAAGCGCACGAAGAGCGTCAGCGCGCCGAGGAAGCGAGCCGCGCGAAGAGCACCTTCCTGGCGAACATGAGCCACGAGCTGCGCACGCCGCTCAACGCCGTGATCGGCTTCTCCGAGATCATGGCGAAAGAGCTGTTCGGCCCGCTCGCCAACCCGCAATACAAGCAATACTCGACCGACATTTTCGACAGCGGCAACCACCTGCTCGATCTGATCAACGACATTCTCGACATGGCGAAGATCGAAGCCGGCAAGTTGACCCTCCAGCCCCGCCCGCTCGATCCTAGCGTCGCAATCGAGCAGGCCGTGCGTTTGACCAAGCGCAAGGCCGAAGAGAAGGGCCTATCAATCGTCGTCGACGCGGAAAATCTTGGCGAGATCGAAGCCGATCATCGCGCCGTGAAGCAGATCCTGCTGAACCTCTTGTCGAACGCTGTAAAGTTCACCGATCAAGGCGCGATCATGGTGCACGCGCGCGGGAGCGCGACCGGCATGACCTTGCGTGTGGTCGATACCGGATGCGGCATCCCGCCCGAACACTTGCCACGCCTGGCGCGCCCATTCGAACAGGTGGAGCAAGAGCTGACACGTACGAACGCCGGCACCGGCCTCGGCCTTGCACTGACCAAGTCGCTCGCGGAAATGCACGGCGGTAAGCTCAGCATTCAAAGCGAAGTCGGCCGCGGCACCATCGTCACGGTGAGCTTGCCGCGCACGTTTGGCGGCCAGCGCGATGTTGAAGCAACGGCGGCCGAGTAAGCGCTACTGACCGCCTTGCTGGCGGCGCTCGCGCATTTCCTGACGCCGTTCGCGCAAACGCTCGCGCAAGTTCTGGCGCTGCTCAGGCGTGAGCGCTGGCTCCGGTGCGACGGCGCCTTCCTGCTCTTCGACCACGGGAGCCAAGCTCTGGCGCGTCGCGGGCGGCGCTTGCCGCAGGCGCTGCATCACATCACGGCGCTGCTCGACCGATAGGGTCGCCAGAAACTGCGCCATGTTCTCGTGGAATACGCCGACGACGGCTTGATCCGCCGACCGCATGGCGGCGAACGCGGCGCGCGCGCGCTCAATATCGTACGGCTCCGCCTCTGACGCAGCGATTGCGTCGCGACGCGCCTCCAGTGCGGCACGGCGCAGATCGCGCGTCTCGCGCCAACTTTCGCCAAGCTCACGACGCAGCTGTGGGCGCGTCTCCGGCGGCACAGCGGCGATGAAGGCGCGTACGCCAGGAATGCGCGCAACGACAGCTTCCGGCGCCTCCTCGCGCTGCAACCGCGCGCCCGAACCGAGCGCGCCGCCAATCGCGCCGAGCACAAGCAGATTTACGGCGAGCGACACAAAGAAGAGCGTCCGCCAGGGAAAGCGTTTCTCGCTCATCCCTCTTCCCCCTCTTCAAGATCGTACGTCGGTGTCTCGAATGTGCTGGCGAAGTACGCCGCCTCATCATCCGCCACCGGCGCCATGAGCCCGCCGCCATAACCAATGACAACGCCGAAGACCGCGCACGCCGCAAGCGCGGCAACGGCGCGCCAGTCAACCACGCTGCGCTGCTTCTTGTGCGCGGCCAAAATTCGCGCTGCTAACAATTCAGGCGCGTCAGCAGGTGCACGGCGGGTGTCGAGCGCGGCATCGATCGCCCGCGCATCGTCCAGAAGCGCAGCGACTTCACCGGCATTCGCCGCAGCGTACGCTGCGCCAGCTGCGCGCTCCTCTGCCGGCCAGCGCACGAAATCGGCGCCGTAGGCCTCAAGCAAATGTTCGAACCGCTGCCGGTCCATGGCTCGTTCCTTCCTCATCACAGCCTTGGGGCGCCGTCGGCGTTCCCCATTAAATCCTGCGCTACCTCCGCCAGAGCGACCTTCAGCGCGCGCCGTCCGCGCGCCAACAGCGACTCCAAAGCTTCAACGCTGATATCCAGCGCTTCCGCCGCGGCAATGTTGGAGAGTTCCTGAAAATGCACCAGTTCAATCGCCGAACGCTGCCGCTCGGGGAGCTTCGCAAGCGCCGCGCCGACCTTCGCCTTGCGCTGCTGCGCCAGCCAAACATCGCTCGCCAGGGGAGCAGCGTCCGGCACGTTTGCGCCGGCATCAGGATCAGACTTTTCGCGTCGTCGGCGCAGCCTATCGTAGCACTGGTTCAGCGCCACGCGGTGCATCCACGTTTCGAACTTGGCGCCACCCGGCTTCCAGCGCGGCGCCTCGCGCCACACGCGCAAGAACACCTCCTGCGCGACGTCTTCGGCTTCAGCCGGATCGCTCAACATACGCCGCGCCAACGCTACCATGCGGGGCAGATGCTTGCGCACGAGCGCAGACGCGGCCTGGGCGTCTCCCGCCCCCGCGTTCCGGACGAGTTCGGCGTCCGGATCGAACATGCGCCGCGCTTCTCCTTAAGTTCGCGAGCCAGCTATTGCCCGCCCATCATCCCGCGTACAGCCTCGATCTCGCTGGCCGAGACGATGCTATCGCTATTGCTATCGAGCCGATCAAATCCGCGATAGGGCGCAGCCATCGCTTCAGTCCGGCTCAAGCGGTCATCGCCATTGGCGTCGGCCCGCGCGAAAGCCTGAGCAGCGCGGCCGCCATTGCTGCGCTCGGCATCGCTCAAATAGCCGTCATCGTCGGCGTCCAGACGATCAAACATGGCCGCGCGGCCGCGCTCGGCTTCGGCGCGCGAGACCGCACCGTCGCCGTTGAAATCGAGCCGCATGAATTGGTCGATGCCGCCGCCGCCGCGTTGAGCCCAGGCGGGCGTCGCGAACAAGGTAAGGGCGAGCGCCAGGGCAGCGCCTAATCGCATGGAAATACTCCTCTTTGCCCGTCTAACGGGCCGGCGCTGCGTTTCCGTCGCCCAGCAGGCCAACGATCTGCAGAAAGTCCCCTCGTACGGCGGCCTGGACATCGCGGAGTTTTGCTTCGCTCATGTCTGGTCCGGAAGCGCCGACGATGGTCGACAGCCGGGCCAAAAGAGGCGCAGGCGCCGCATCTGGCGCGAAGTCGCCTTCAACGGCGATCCGCAACATCTGCTGGAGGTCGCTGAACATCCGCCAGCCATTGAGCAAGTGAACGCGCGCCTCCTCAGAGAGAGCGCCACTCGCGGCGAGACGCTCGATCGCTTCGCCGGTATTGGCTGCGAGCACGTCCGGTGTTTGCGCGGCGTGCGTGAGCTGAAGTGCTTGAACGATGAACTCAATATCGACGAACCCGCCGGGCGCGAGCTTCAGATCCCATACACTACGCGCGCGCCGCTCCCGATCCATACGCGCGCGCATGTCGGCGACTTCGCCGAGCACTTTCGCGCTGTCACGCGGACGCGCCAATGTGCTTCGCACCATATTCATCACGCGGACACCCAATGCCGCATCGCCCGCAACCGGGCGCGCGCGCGTCAAAGCTTGCAACTCCCAGGTCCAAGCTTCTTCGGCGTAGTAGCGCTCAAACGAGGAGAGCCGCACTGCCACCGGCCCCTTCGATCCCGACGGCCGAAGCTGCGTGTCGATCTCGTAGAGCGCCCCTTCTTCGGTGGGCGATGAGAGCGCGGTAATCAGGCGCTGGGTAAGCCGCGTATAAAAATCGCCGGCGCCGCTCGCCTCCGCCGGCGCATCGTACACAAGCATGACATCGAGGTCGGACCGCTCCGCCAGTTCGCGGCCGCCGAACTTGCCGAGTGCGAGCACGACGAACGCGCCGGGTTGCGAGCCGTATTGGCGCTCTGTTTCACCAAGCGCCGCTTGAGCCATCGCCGCGACGCACGCTTCCGCCAAGTCCGACTGCGCTTCACCAGCCTCGGCGGCGCTGGCCGAACCCTCAAGCACTTGCACGCCGATGCGGAACGCTTCTTCGCGGTGAAAGCGGCGCGCGGCGTTGAGCTTTGTTTCGAAGCTGTCGGCGTCGGCCATCAGCGCTTCGATATCGAGACGACGACGTCCCATGGCGTCCTGGGCCAGCGGCACGCTGAAACGCGGTTCTATCAGCGCATCAAGCAAAGCCGGCCGGCGAGCAAGTGCGTCGGCCAGTCGTGGCGCAAGCGTCAGGAGTCGCGCAAGCAAATCAAGTAAAGCTGGACGCGCGTCCAGCAGCGCCAGCACCTGCACGCCCGCTGACAGACCTGCGAAGAATGAGGCAAAGCGCGCGAAAGCCTGATCGGGCTCGCCAGCGCCGGCGAAGGCGCGCAGCAGACGCGGCGTCAAGAGCGTCAACAGCTCGCGCGCGCGCTCCGAACGCATGGCGCGGATACGACCGTGGTGCCAACCGCGAATGGTTTGGCTTACATACGCTGGATTGCCGAAACCAAGCTTGGCGATGGTCGCCAACGTCTCTGGCTGATCTTCGACACCGGTGAAAATGAGGCTGCCCAGCGGATCGGCGAGGCTGTCGCCTCTGCCGAACAACTGATGGTCGATGTCCGACACGATCTCGCGCTGACGCACCAAAGCGGCGTCGAACGCCGCGAGATCGGCGAAGCCAGCCAGTGCGGCAACATGCGCGCGCGTCTCGGGGTCGCGCGGGACGTGATGCGTTTGCGCATCCTCCAGCATCTGAATGCGATGCTCGACGTCGCGGAAAAACACATAAGCTTCGCTGAGCGCCGCGCGCACTGAGTCCGTGATGGCGCCGGCTTCAGTGAGCGCGGCAAGCGCCGCCATCGTGCCGTTGGCGCGCAGCTTCTTGTTGCGACCGCCAAGGATGAGCTGCTGCGTTTGCGCGAAAAGCTCGATATCGCGGATGCCGCCGCGGCCAAGCTTCACGTCAAACACCGGGTCGGCAAGTTCAGCACTCTTATGTGCTGATAGAATTTGGCGCTTGATCGAGTGGACATCCTCGACAGCGGCGAAGTCGAGATGCTTGCGCCAAATGAAAGGCTCAAGCGACGCGAGAAACTCTCGTCCACAAATACGATCACCGGCAGCGGCGCGCGCCTTGATAAAAGCCGCGCGCTCCCAATTCTGGCCGAGGGTTTGATAATAGTGCTCCGCCGAGGCGATCGAGACGGCGACAGGCGTCGAGCCTGGATCGGGGCGCAAGCGAAGGTCAGTGCGGAATACGTAGCCGTCCGGCGTCACCTCTTCGAGCGCGCGCACGAGCGGCGCCACCAAACGGACTGCCGCCACACGCGGCTCGCGCGCTTCGGTGACCGAGAGCGCCTGCGCATCAAAGAAGACGGAAAAGTCGATGTCGCTCGAATAATTGAGTTCACTAGCGCCCATCTTGCCCATGGCGATGAGCGAAAAACCCGGCGCGGGTCCTCGTTCGCCATCACCACTTTGCGCGATCAAATCGCCGGCCGCCACGCGCTCACGCACGGCGAGTGCGAGCGCGGCGCGCAATGCCGCGTCGGCAAAGTCGGTGATGGCGCCGGTAACGCGATGGAGCGGCCACGCGCGTGAAATGTCCGCGACCGCGGCAGACAGGTGAACCGCGTCTTTCGCGCGCCGCAGAATACGCATGCCCTCTTCAAGCGGCGGCGGATCAGCGGCGATCGCTGCCGCGTCCGCAAGCGCTTGCAAGAGCAAGCGTTCAGGCCAGTCTGCGCCGGCGTCTTCCAGAAGATCGGCACGACGCAGAGAGATACGCTTGAGGTACGGCGCGTGCGTGAAAGCTGCGTGCGCCGCATCGGCCCAAGGCCCGCCGGCAAACGCTTCGCTCACGCCGCCGCCGGAAGCACGAGCGCGGCCGCGAGCCCCTTGCCACCCGTGGCGTTATCGAGCCCGTCGCGCAAATGCAGGCCACCGCGATGCAAACGCGCAACCGCGCCGACAAGGCTGAGACCCAGGCCGACACCGGCGGTGGACCTGGCGGACTCGAGCCGCACAAAGCGCTCCTGCACACGATCGCGATCGGCCACAGGCACGCCCGGCCCGCTATCGGACACGGCAATCTCGATGCGTGCATCCGGCCGCAGAATGGCGCGCACTTCAACGCGCCCGCCGGGCGGCGTGTATTTAAGCGCGTTCTCGATCAAGTTGGAGACGGCTTGCGTGAAGAGGCCATGATCGCCCTGCAAGACGAGATTGTCTTGCACCTCGCCTAAAAAACTGAGCCCTTCATCCTCCGCCGCTGGTTCGTAGAACTCCAGCAGTTCGCGAAGAATCTCGGTGACATTCACCCGTGTGAGCCGCCAATTGCTCGCCTCCTCGACGCGCGAGAGTTTCAGCACGGCGGCAAACATGTTGAAGAGGTTGTCCGCCTCATCCAGCGCCTTCTTGAGCGCCTCACGATCGGCTTCGGTGTCGGCCGGCTTGTCGAGCGCGCTTTCGAGCTTTTGGCGAAAACGCGTGAGCGGCGAGCGCAGATCATGTGCGATGGCGTCGCCGGCGGTGCGCGTCGTGTGCATCAACTGCTCGATGCGATCGAGCATGGCGTTAAGCGCTTGCGCCAGCTCATCGAACTCATCGCCGGCGCCGCGGACGGGCGCACGGCGCGTCAGATCGCCGGCCATGACCTCGCGTGCTGTCGTCGAAAGCGATTCCGCCCGGCGCGCGGCTTGCGTCGCTGCAAGCAAACCACTGACGATCGAGACGATGATGCCGACAACGGCGACGGTCCACAGGACGCGTGTGATCCGCCCTGCAATGACGGCGCTATCGCCCAGATCGCGCGCCACTAACAGGATCGGTCCGTTGATCAGACGTCCAATGCGTCCGCTTGCCCGGCCACGCGCGGCGCCGCCGCTGCCGTCCGGCAATTCAAAACTGAAATCGACGCGCTGCGGCGTTTCGCTGGGCGTGACCGGCAATTGCTGGAAATCGCCTGTGACGACCGCTCCATTGCTTTCGGCCAGCACATAGAGAAACGGCCCTTGCAGCGCAGCGCGCTCGACCACTTCCTGGTTGAGCCGGCGCATGCCGCCTTCGGCATAAGCGCGTTCAAGCGTTGCGTATTCCTGATCGGCCAGCGCGTCAGAGTCGCGGATCAGCTGGCCTACGGTCGAGAAATACACATAGACCAGCATGATGCCGACAAACGCCAGCACGACGCCGGCTTGCACGAGGGCAAGCCGGAATGTTGTCGTCCGAAGGAGCGCGTCGAGGCGTGGCCTCATCCGTCCAGTCGATAACCCGAGCCCCGCACGGTGTGCAAAAGGGTTTGACCGAAATCACGATCAATCTTTGAGCGAAGCCGCGAAATATGGACGTCGATGACGTTCGTCTGAGGATCGAAATGATAATCCCAGACGTTTTCGAGCAACATTTTGCGCGTCACCGTCTGTCCAGCATTGCGCATGAGATACTCGAGCAGGCGGAATTCGCGCGGCTGAAGGTCGAGCTTTTTGCCGTCGCGGCGGACCGTGCGCGCCAAGAGATCCATCTCAAGACCACCGACAGTCAGACGCGTTTGCGGGCCGAGATCGCGTCCGTGCCAGAGAGCGCGCACGCGCGCGAGCAGCTCGCGCGTCGAGAACGGCTTGCCGAGATAGTCGTTCGCGCCGGCGTTCAGACCTTCGATACGATGATCCTCGTCATGCAGCGCCGAAAGGATGAGCACCGGCGTCGAGACGCCCTTGCCGCGTAGGTCGCGCACGATGGCGACGCCCTGTTTGGTCGGCAGCATGCGGTCGAGCACGATCACATCGTACCCGCCCTCGCTCGCCATTTGTTCGCCGATGCCGCCATCATTGGCGTGATCGACTTCGTGGCTGTCGGCTGAAAGCGAGGCTTTCAGGCTCTCAGCCATATCCGGATCGTCCTCGACGAGCAGCACGCGCATGGCGTTTGTCCCTCTCATCAACCTATTCCGCGACGTCCACCGCGACGAAGCGGCGTCCGCCTTGTCCGTCAATCTGCAAAAGCAGCGGACGGTTGGCGCGGCGCGCCGCATCAGCAGCGGTAGACAATTCTTGCGGCGTGCGGATGGCTCGTCCGCCCGCCTGCAGGATCACATCGCCAGCTTGAATGAACTTGCTCGCCGCATCGCTCGCCGGCTCGACCGACGTAATGACCAAGCCGCCAGCATTGGCGCCGAGTTCAAAGCGCGTGCGGTCGGCTTGCGTCAGCGGACGCACCGACATGCCGAGCGAGCTTTGTGCAACGCCACCTTGCGGCGCGACATCCGGCGTCGGCGCCGACGGCGTTGAGTTGTCAGCCGCGAGCTGTTGCTCTGACGGACGTTCGCCCAAACGGACGTTGAGCGTGCGGCGTTGAGTCCCGCGCAGGATTTCAACCCGCACCGTATCTCCGACACCCGTGCCGCCAATGCGCTGCGTGAGATCGCGGTTGTCCTCGATGCGATTGCCGTTGAGGCTCAAAATCACATCGCCTTGTTGCAGACCGCCGCGTGCGGCAGGACCATCAGCGACAACCGAGCCGACAAGTGCACCGCGCGTGTCTTCAAGGCCGAGGCTGCGCGCGAGATCGTCATCGAGGCCTTGGATCGAAACGCCGATCCAGCCGCGCGTGACGCGGCCGTTGCGCAGGATTTGCTGCACGATCGTGTTGGCGGTCTGAGCCGGGATCGCAAAGCCGATGCCGACATTGCCGCCGGTCGGCGAGAAGATGGCGCTGTTCACGCCGATGACGTTGCCGTTCAAGTCGAACGTCGGGCCACCCGAGTTGCCGCGATTGATCGGCGCGTCGATCTGCATGTAGTCGACATAGGCGGACGAACCGGCGTCGCGACGGCCCATGGCCGAGACGATGCCCGCAGTCGCCGTGCCGTCGAGACCGAACGGGTTGCCGACCGCGACGACCCAGTCGCCGACGCGAACGTGGCGCGCATCATCGAACGTCACGAAGCGGAAATTGCCGCCGCCGCGCACGCGCAGCACGGCGATGTCGGTCGCTTCGTCGGAGCCGACGATGTCAGCGATGTGGTCGCGGCCATCGCTGGTGCGGATGGTGATTTCTTCCGCGCCCTCGATGACGTGGTGATTGGTGACGATGACACCGCTTTGATCGACGAAGAAGCCAGAGCCGAGCGAAGTCGGCGGCAGACCACCTTGGCCCCCCGGGCCTCCGCGGAAGAATTCCTCGAAGCCTGGCGGCAAGCCTTCAGTCGAGCGGCGCTCTGCGTTCGGGCGCTGACGCACCGAAATCGAGACGACCGCCGGGCGCACGCGCTCGATCAGATCGGCGAAGCTCATCGGCGCGCCGGCAGGCGGCGCGACAGCCGTCGGGTTGATTTCCTGAGCGATGGCGCCGCCCGAAAGCAGCACGGGCGTCACGGTGAATCCGGCCAGCAAAGCCGCCGTCGCGCTGCTGGCGATCAGGGTGCGGCGCACGACAACTTTCAAAGACGCTTTTTCGATCATGGAAAACCCTCGGGGACCCTACGATAGGAGGCTTAGCCCAACTTAGATTGCAAGCCCCACAATAAACACGGCGAACAGCCGGGTAAGGGCCGTTTTGGGCGAAGTTGGGATGAATTGAGGCAGAAGGCAGCGGCTTTTCTGGGGCCAGCGCGACCAGTGACACAGTTGGCGCGACGTTTACCGATCCGCCTCTTCTGGGGACAATTCGTCACCCTCCTGCCGGCGGCGCTGTGAGGCCATGACCGCGGCAAGCCCCCCGGCCAGCAACACCAGAGGCGCGCCCCAGAGAATCCAGGTCCGGGAATCGAAGGGCGGGCGGAACAGGACGAAGTCGCCATAGCGGCTGCGGAAGAAGGCGCGAATTTCGGCATCGCTATCGCCGGCGGCGATGCGTTCACGAACCAAAGTGCGCATGTCGCGCGCGATGTCGGCCGTCGATTGCGCGATCGGCTCGTTCTGACATTGCACGCAGCGTATTTCGCGATCGAGCGCTTGCGCGCGCGCTTCTTGCGCCGGATCGGCCAGCACCGCGGGCGCGACCATAGCGACAAGCAAAGCGGCCAGGCTCATGGGATCGACTTTCTGCGCCGCGCAAGCGATGCAAGGCTCAATGCGCCGCCGAGCGCCATCATCGCCGCGCCTATGAAGATGAGATGCACGAGCGGATTGTAATAGAGCCGCACCGACCACGCGCCCTCTTCGCCGCGCACCGCCTCGCCAAGCGCGACATAGATATCGCCATCGAGGCTGCTCAGGATGCCAACTTCTGAAGTCGGCATTGGCGATGTCGGATAGAAGCGTCGCTCGGCGCCGACGAGGTGTGCGCCACTTGTGCTATCGACTCGGAAATTCGCGCGGGTGGCGGTGAAATTCGGCCCCTCGCGTTCACCGACTTCGAGCAGCGTCACGCGCCGCCCGGCAAACGCAACGCCCTCGCCCGGAGTAAGAGCAACCGCTTGCTCAACCCGAAACCCAGTCTCCGCGACGGCGCCAATAGTTAGCACGCCGGCGCCAATATGGGCGACGCTCATCGACCACACGGCGAGCGGCAGCAGCGCGAGCTTCGTCATCATCCGCCCCTCGCCGCGCTCAAGCCGTGACCAGAGATAAATTAAGCCGCCCGCAATCAGCCACACGCCAATCGAAAGCCCGACCGCAGGAACCGCGCGCCAGCTTGTCATCACCAGCGCGATAATGAGCGTGATGAGCGCAAGCGTTGCGGCTGGCGCTAGTTTCTTCAGCGAAGCGCGCAGGTCGCCGACGCGCCATGTCAGCAGAGGCCCGATTGGCAAGATGAGGAAGAGCACCGCCAAGAGTGGCGCCACCGTCATGTTGAAGAATGGCGGGCCAACCGAGATCAGCCCGCCGCCGAAGGCTTCGACCAGCAGCGGATAGATCGTGCCGATCAGCACAACAGCAGCCGCAACCGCCAGTCCAAAATTATTCCAAACTAACATGCTTTCGCGGCTGACCGCAGCAAAGCCGGCCGGCTGCGAGAGCTTCGACGCGCGCAAGGCGTACAGCGTAAAGCCGACGCCCAATGCAATGGCGAGCAAGACGAGAACCGCGATGCCGCGCTGTGGATCAACCGCGAACGAATGCACCGATGTGAGCACGCCGGAACGCACGAGAAAGGTGCCGAGCAGTGCGAGGCCAAAGCCAATGATCGCAAGCAGGATGGTCCAGCTCGCCAGCGAACCGCGCCGTTCGGTGACGATGGCGGAGTGGACGAGCGCACACGCCACCAACCACGGCATGAAGCTCGCATTCTCGACCGGATCCCAGAACCACCAGCCGCCCCAACCGAGTTCGTAATAAGCCCAGTACGAGCCAAGCGCGATGCCGAGCGTGAGGCACGTCCACGCGATCAGCGTCCACGGCCGCAGCGCCCGCGCCCACGCTTGATCAGCTTTGCCTTCGAGCAAGGCCGCGATCGCAAGCGAGAACGGCACGCTGAGTCCAACATAGCCAAGATAAAGCAATGGCGGGTGCGCGGCGAGCGCCGGATCTTGCAAGAGCGGATTGAGACCCGAGCCTTGCATCGGCGCCGGATCGAGGCGCGCGAAAGGATTGGAGAGAAAGAGCGTGTAGATGAGCGCGCCAGCCGTCACGAGGCCCTGCACGCCAACAGTGCGCGACCAAAGCCCAACGCTCTGCCGCCCCCGCCACGTTGCCAGCACACCGCCAAACACCGCCGAGACCAAGCACCAGAGCAGCATCGAGCCTTCGTGGTTTCCCCAGGCGCCAGCGATTTTGTAGATCAGCGGCTTGTCGATGTGCGAATTCGCAGCGACGGACGCGACGGAGAAATCCGAGCGCACAAACAGAGCAATCAAACAGGCGAACGCCAACGCACATAGCACTGCTACCGCTTGCGCCGCTGCCGCGGTCGCTTCCGCGCGCGAGTCGCGGCGCGACGCGGCGAGCCCGAGGAAGCCCTGCGCCAAGCTGATGGCGAGCGCGAGTGCCGTAGCGAAGGCGCCAATCTCGGCGATCATGGCGGGCTCGCGCCCTTCCACTCGCCGCGCTGCTTCAGCGCCTCAGCGACTTCGCGCGGCATGTAGGTTTCGTCGTGCTTGGCAAGAACGCGCTCGGCTTCGAACGCCTGCCCTGGACGCCACTCGCCCTCGGCGACAACGCCTTGGCCTTCGCGGAATAGGTCCGGCAGCAGCCCTTCGTAGCGGACCTGCACTTCAGTCGCGCCGTCGGTGACATTGAAGAACACGACGTTCGCCTCGTGCCGTAACGTACCTTCCACAACCAGCCCACCGAGGCGCACGCGCTGTCCGGCCTGCGCCTTCTCGGCCAGCTCAGACGGCGCAACGAAATAAACCACGGAGTCGCGCAAGCCTGCGAAGGTCAAAGTTGCGGCGAGCACCAGCACAGCGCCCGCAGCGGCGATCATCATCAATCTTTGATCACGACGACGCGCCATTATTGCGCTCCGCTTGCCATGCGCGCGGCCATTTCGCGGCGCGGATCGTCCGGCGTCATGTGAGCAAGCGCCTCGCGCCAAAAGCCGCGTGACGCAGCCTCGTCGCCCCGCTCCATCGCAGCCATCGCTTGGTAGAGCCAAGGCGTTGGATCGTTGGTGAGCGGGCCCGCTTGTTGAAAGAGCGCCAGCGCTTCAGGCGTCACGCGACCGTCTATCGCCACCAGTGAACGGCCCAGACCAATCATGGCTTCGGCCAGTTGCGGATCGCGGCGGAGCGCCTGGTCATAAGCGCGCGCCGCCTCGGGCGCGCGGCCCATGCGCAAAAGCAGTTCGCCTGAATAAAGATGCGCAAGCGGGTCGGCCGGATCGCTGCGCGAGCGGTCATGCAGGATCGCCAACGCCTCATCGAACGTGAGCGAAGCGAGATCGCGCGTCTTCAACGCTTCTAGGCGCGCGGCGTACGGCGCATCCGGCAGTTCTGGCCGGCCGATGGCGAGGTAGGCCGTCAGCGCGGCAACCGCGACGGCGCCGCATGCCGCCAGCGCCGGAATCGGCGAACGATATCCCCCGCCCGCGCGCCGGTACGCGCGCAGCACCCAAAAGCCCGCGCCGGCGGTCAAAACCGCAGCGACCAGCAGTACGGCGAGTGAAGTCCACACGAGGGGCTGACTACCTTGCTTTGGCGAGCGGCGAAACGACATCGTCGCCGCAGGCGAGCCTAATCGGTAGCAGGCAGCCGCAGGCGCGCTTTGAGCCCGCCCAATTCTCCGCGCTCGAACAGCAGCTCACCGGCATAGAGTTCGACGGTTTCCATCAGGATCGAGAGCCCCAATCCTTGTCCGGGCGCTGCCTCGTCGAGCCGCGCGCCCCGCGCCATGGCCTTCGCAAGTTCCTCATCGGAAAGGCCCGGACCGTCGTCCTCGACAACGATTTCCATCAGCCCGTTCGACTCAAACGGCGGCAGCAGCCGCACGATCACTTGGCTGCGGCCATACTTGCAGGCGTTGTCGATCAGGTTGGCGACCATTTCGAGCAAATCTTCGCGCTCGCCCCGGAAGGTGACATCGCCTTCGGCTTCGACGGAGATATCGACCGCTTTAACGTGGTCGTACTTCTGCTCCATCATGAAGACGAGATCGTCGAGGTTCTGGAGCACCGGCGTTCTGTAAGCGATGGTCGGCGCCTGCGCGCCGGCGCGCGCCTCAGCGCGGGCGGCGACACGGGCGCGGCGCAGCTGCCGCTCCACGAACGCCTCCATCTCATCGACGGATTGCTTCAGCACGTCATCCGACTTGCCATCGGCGGCGGCGTTCTTGAGCACCGCGATCGGCGTCTTCAACGCGTGCGCGAGATTGCCGACGTGACGGCGCGCGCGCTCGACCACCTCGCGATTGTGATCGACGAGCGCGTTCAGTTCGTGCGCCACCGGCTGCAATTCGGCGGGATACTCGGCGTTCAAGCGCTCGCTATCGCCGCGGCGGACACTGGCGATATCGCGTTGGAGTTGGTGCAATGGCTCCATGCCAATGCGCACCTGAAGCAAAGCAACCGCAGCCACCATGAGCGCGCAGAACGCCACGAAAATCGCAAACGCCAGACCGACGAGATTGGCTGCGGGCGCCAAGATCGCGCGAGGCGCTACGCCGACAAGATAGAGATATCGCCCCTCTACCTCGGGCACTTCAAGCACGCGCGCCAGTACGCGAAGCTGCTCGTTGTCAGGACCCGGCATATCGAGGAAACGCGCCGGCGGCGCGTCAGGCGCGAGCAAGAGATCGCGGGTTTTTCTGTCGATCGGAATGGTGACGTCGAAGAGCGATGACGAAATCACCTGCACGTCGAGTTCACCATCGTCCTGGATGCGCGCGATTTGAAAGTAGCGTCCACTCAGTGGCTGCAGATAGCGCGGATCGTATGGCAAATCTTGCAACGCCAGCTCGCCACTGAGGCCGGGCCCTGAATTGCCGATGAGATTGTTGGACACCGCCTCGATCTCGGGATCGATCAGCAGTCGCAGCAGCTGTTGATTGAATTGCGCATGAGCGATGTAGCCCATCACGACGAGACCGATCACGCTGACGATGGCGATCGTCGCCAGACGCGCGGCGATCGAGCGGCGGATGAGCGCCTGGAAGCGTCCCAGCACGCCCAGACGATCGGCGGACAAATTATTCGTGGAAGAAGAAGCGTTGTCTTGAGAGGGCGCTTGTCCCTCCGGCTCGCTTCGCGCGTCGCTCACTGGTGTTCCGCGGGATCGACCAAGCGATAGCCCAGGCCCTTTTCCGTGATGATCCGGTTCGAGCCGATCTTGCGGCGCAGGATGCCGACGAAGACTTCAATGGTGTTGGAGTCGCGCTCGTGATCCTGGCTGTAGATCTTCTCGGTCAGCTCGGTGCGAGAGACGATGCGGCCGGCGTGGTGCATCAGATAGTCGAGCACTTTGTACTGGTACGCCGTCAGCTTGATCGGCGCGCCATTGACCGTGACTTGGCCGGTCGCCGCATTGAGCCGCAGATCGCCGACTTCGAGCACCGAGGATTGATGCTCTGTCTGGCGGCGTACATTGGCGCGAACACGCGCCAACAGCTCGGCCATGTTGAACGGCTTGGTGACATAGTCGTTGGCGCCGAGATCGAGACCCTCGACCTTCTCGCTCCAGCGATCCCGCGCAGAAAGAATGAGCACCGGCAGTGTGCGCCCCTCAGCGCGCCAAGCTTTCAGCACAGAGAGGCCGTCAATCTTGGGGAGGCCGAGGTCGAGGATGGCCAGATCATAGGGTTCTGTTTCGCCCAGGAACTGGCCGTCCTCACCATTGTCGGCAGTGTCGACCGTATAGCCCGCATCCGTGAGCGCTCCGCTGAGCTGCTCACGCAGGTTCTTATCGTCCTCGACTACAAGCACCCGCATGCGGTTCGTCCTTAGCGCGCGGCGTCTACGCGGATGTCGCGCACTTCGCCGTTCGGCATCTGCCAACGCAGGACATAAACAGGCCGTGGGCCGTCCTCAAGGCGTGCGCTAATCAGTTCGCCGCCGTAACGGGCCCGAACATAATCAACGACTTCCCGCAGGGGACGAATCTCGCGCTGCCCGCCGCGGTCTTGAACCGGCATGACCCAGGTGGGCTGCACGATGGGCGCGCGCGGACCCGCGGACGCGGGAGCGATGCCGGCGCTGAGTGCGATAATCGCCGAGAGGAGAAGCGGACGAGCCCACATAACGCTTACGGGTTTACCTACCCCGCACTGAACGGCCCCTGAATGTAATCCGCGCTTCAGATCAGCCTTGCGGCCTAGGCGGGACATAGTCCCTTTTCGGCCATTTCTTGACGAATTTCTTCAACTCGTCGTCCGCAAGCTCGGGCAATACGACCTGCAGGCGAACGAACTGATCGCCTTGGCCACCCACGCCTTTTCCCTTCAAGCGCAGCGTCTTGCCGGTGTTGGAACCGGCGGGGATGGTTAACGTCACGGTTCCGGTCGGCGTCGGCGCCTGAACTTTACCGCCCTCGACCGCTTCGGTGAGGGAGATGTTCAAGTCCATGTGAATGTCTTGGCCTTCACGACGGAAGAAGGCGTGCGGGCGAACCGTGAGTTCCACCAACGCATCGCCAGAGGGCCCGCCTTGAATGCCGGCGCCGCCCTGATTTTTCAGCCGCAACACCTGCCCGCTCTCAACACCGGCAGGAATGCCGACTTCAAGCGTGCGGCCTTCAGCGAGCGAAACACGGCGCTTGGCGCCATTGATTGCATCGAGAAAATCCACTTCGAGCGTGAAGCGAATATCGCGCCCGCGCATGCGCGTATAGCTGCGGCCGCCGCCGAGACCGGGTCCGAACAAGTCAGAGAAGATATCGCCGAGATCGAACGGATCTTGTGCGCCACCCGCACCGCCGCCTGCACCAGCGCTTGCGCCTGCGTGCGCACGCTGACTTTGGCGTGGTCGCGAACTGAATGCTGCGCGCTCATTGCCGTCAGCATCGATCTCGCCACGATCGTAGCGCGACTTCATCACCGGATCGGAAAGCAGATTGAACGCCGCCGTCGCGCGCTTGAAACGCTCTTCAGCTTGCTTGTCGCCAGGGCGCACGTCCGGGTGCAGCTCTTTAGCCAACGACCGATACGCGCGACGAATTTCGTCGGCGGTCGAGGTCCGGCCGAGGCCGAGCGTGGCGTATGGGTCCCAGGTGCTCAAGGTGTCCTTCGGGCGACGTTGGCAGCCAGGCGCACCCAAAGTAAGGGAATCGCCAAGCCAGCCTTCTGGCTGCCGCCCTATAATGTTATGGTTAACTCCTTGTTCAACCCTTCTTCGCCGTTGTCCGCCATTTGCGACACTCGGAGCCGCAACGATCCTGGCGGCGCGCCGAAATCGACGGTCTGATCGGCGCTTGTATAAGTGTAGGCCGGGCTGGACATGGCAACGCTGCGCTTGACGATAGAGCCGTCCAGAACGTGCAGCCGGTAGGACTCAGCCAGCACGCCCAGCGGGGGCTCACCTGCCCCCCAGGCATCGCCCCCCGCCCTGGCGCAACGGACCCAGCTGATCTCGACGTCCCCGCCAGCTGCCCGGTGCGCCCGCAAATGCGCCGGCGCCCAAGGGCGTGCGGCCGCATGCGCGAGCGTCAGATCTTCAAGCGCCGCCCGCTCGCTGCTTGCCGTGGACGCGAACGGCGGCGCCGAGAAACGTAGCGCCTCACCCCATTCATGAGCGGCTACGTCGCAACGCGCGAGACGTGAATCCAGCTTGATGATGCGCGCACCCACGGGATGCGGGGCTCGCATCGCATGCGCAGAGCCGAGTTGCCCACGCAGGAAGCCACGCAGTTCATAGACGCTTGGTTCGATCAGCACGCACGTTCGCGCCTGCACGATTTCCCACTCTCCATCGCCTGCATCGATCGCGAAGATGTTGGCGCCATTCAGCACTGCGTCCGCTTCAGCGCTCGCGAGCGCGCCACCATAAAGCGTGACACGGAGGACGTTGCCGTCATCCCAGCGATCCACCGGTCCAGGCCAGAGCGCCCAAAGCAGCTCGCCCATGATCGCAGGCTGCGTGGCGGTCGCGCGGCGCGTGAGCGCGGCGCCCGCGTAAAGATGATGTGCGCCGCGCCACGGCGACGCAAAGATCGCAGCGAGCGGACGCTCGTCATCTTCGGCGCCAGGAAGCGGCGGCAAATCGAGTACGGAAAACGCTGGCGTTGGCGCAACGCCAGGCAGCGCAGGCGCGTTCGGTTCGCCACCGCTGACATGCGCCGACAACGCGGCGCGCCCACGCCGCAGTTCAATGCGCCGATGCTCCGCTTCCTCGATGCGCTCGATCTCAAAGACGTCAGCGCTGCCCTCCAGCACGATCGCGTCGCCCGCCTCCAGCGCCATGTGCGATGGGCCGAGGCCGAAGCGCAGCGTCTCGGCGGCGGCGCGCCGATCGCTTAGCACGCGCTGCGCCAGCGCCTCAGCAGTATCGGCGTCGAGCACAAGGGGTGCGTCAATGCTGGCGACACCGCCCTGCGCGCGGTCCAGACGCCGCGCGCTCGCAGCGCCGATCAAATAGTCACGCTCGCCATCGATAAAACGCACGCGCGCTTCGATCGGAGCGTCAGCTGCTTCGGCGCGGGTCGCGACCATGGCGCCGATAGAGTCCGCGCTGAGTTCAGCCAATGCGATGCTGCGCGACGACGCCTCATCGCGATGAAAGAATACAAGCGATCCTTCGCGCTCCACTGCGGCGAACTGGTATGCCGCCATTAGCGGTTCAAGTGCGGCGCGCGCATCGAGCGGCGCATCGACCACATAGCCGGCGACGGCGCCGAGCAAGCGCGACGCGTCGACATCATCGACGCCGGCCCGCGCACAGATGTGCGCCACGATCTCAGAGAGCGACGAAAGCCCTGCGCGCCCGTTGAGCCAGTGACCGACGCGCCACGAAGCGCCATCGGCCCAAACTTCACCGAGTGCCGGAAATGCCGGATATGGCCGCGCATCCCACGCCCACAGAAACGTCTCCATGAGCATGGGTTCGCTGGTGAGGTCCGACACCGGATTGTTTTCCGGATCGCCCCAATAGCGCAGATAGGCTTCAAGCGTGCGCCGTTGGATAAGATCGTCGCGCGCGCCGGACGAAAACGGCGGCGCAGCGCTCTCATCGCTTCTGAAGTCGGTGAAGAGGTTGGGCGCATTGGCGCCTTTGTCGATTGCCGGGCAACCGAGCTCGACGAACCAGACAGGCTTGCTCTCGGCGACCCACTCCGTTGGCGAGACATCGCGTACGCCGCCTGGGCGATTGTGATGCGCGCGGCCCCAGAAATTGCGCACGTCTTTGGCGCGAAACACCCAAGGCTCGTCATAAGCGCCGTCGCTGATCATCGTGCGCTGCTGATCGTCGCGATCTGCGCTGGAAGCGTAGAACCAATCATAGTTCTCACCCGCTTCGATGCGGCTCGCGAGATAGGCGCCATCGTGGATACGCCTTGCGAGCGCGGCATCCAGATGATCGCCGCCATCGCGCCAATCCGTCAGTGGCGGGTACCAATCAATACCCACAGCGTCGATGTTCGCATCGGCCCAAAGCGGATCGAGATGAAAGAACACATCGGCAGAGCCGTCCTGCGGCTGATGGCCGAAGTACTCGCTCCAATCCGCCGCGTACGTCAGCGCAGCCGAAGGCAATATCGCACGCACATCGGCGGCGAGATCGCGTAAAGCGCCGACAGCCGGATAACTGGCTGGGCCATCGCGCGCTGTGGTCAGACCGCGCAGCTCGGAACCGATGATGAAGGCATCAACGCCGTCAGCCAATGCAGCGAGCTTCGCGTAGTGAAGGATGAAGCGCCGATAGGACCATTCGCTCGGCCCGGAATAGATCGGAAGATCGAACAAGCCCGCGCCGAAATCGCTCGGCGCCGCCGCACCGAAGAAGGCGTCGACCTGCGCGGTCGCCGCGCCCGCTTTGTCCGGCGTGCCGCTCTCGCCAGCGGCAGGATGCAACGTGACGCGTCCGCGCCACGGATAAGCCGCCTGCGCCGCGCCGCCATAGGGATCGGGCAAGGCGTTGCCGTGCGGCACATCCATCAGCAGAAACGGATAGAGCCCGACCTTGTACCCGCGCGCTTTCAGCTCGAGGATCGCTTGGCGCACGCTGCGATCGCTTGGCGTGCCACCGAACGCGGGCGCACCTTCATAGCTGCTTACAACGTATGCATCTTCGCGATCGACGCCATTCACGCGCCAGATGAGCGGCGTCGTCTCCTTATCCGCGGTCTCGACTCCTGGGCGGATGTGGCACTCGCCACAGCGCAGATCGTCACCAAACCAGGCAACAACCAACAAGACGCTCTCACAATTCGGAAAATCCGCTTGCAGCTGATCGAGCGAGACAATCAGGTTGGCGCGTTCCGCTTCAGCTTGAACATTCTCGGCGACCTCGTTGCCCGGCCCTTCACGGCGCATCACCGCTTGGGTGGCATAGACGAACTCGCCGGCGCCCGGGATGAGGCACACGGCCTTCACGCGCTCTTCGAAGCGCAACCCCGCTTCCGGCGTCGCGCGCATGATCTCGAATGACAGTTGCGGGATGCGATTGCCGAAGCGATCGAGCGGCAGGTCTTCGAAGACGACGTAGGCCAGACCGCGATACGCCGGCGCATTCGCGCCCTCTATGGTTTCAATCAACGGATCGGGCTCTTGATCTTCCGCACCGCGATGCAGCCGCCACGCCACTTGTGACAAATCAAACGACTCACCGTTCGCCCATACACGCCCGATGCGCGCGATCTCGCCCTCGCAGAGTCCAACAGCAAACGAAAGCGAATAGGAATAGGTCGTCGAGGTCACGGATGGACCGCCGCCTTTACCGCCGGTTTCAATCTCCTCGGTGTTGACATGCTCCTTAAAGCGAGCCGCCCATATCACCTGGCCCGCAATGCGCACGCGTCCATAGACCGCCGGGATCGACGCCCCTTCCGTCGAACCCTGCAAATGCAAGTCGCTGAGCCGCGCGCCTTCAACGCGATGGCTTTCGCCAAACAGCTGTTGATCAATGCTGCGGCCAAGATACCCGCCGGCGAGTTGGCCCAGGGCGCCGCCGATCTGACCGAGAAAGCCAGGCAAGCTCGCGCCCAGATTCTGGCCAATGCTTGAAAGAACTAGCTCGGCCATGCTTCGACATCCGGAAAAGAAAACGCCGCCGCGCAGCGCGCGCGCCACCACGGCGCAAAGCGCGAGCGCACGACAGCGCGCCCCCAATAAGCGTGGATGATGCGGTCATCCTCATCCAAGATCGCCGCGTGCTTCACCGGCGAACGCGCATTCATGCGAAACAGCATGACGTCGCCTGGCCGGGCATCCGCGATTGCCACTTCGGACAAATGCCGCTGCGCTGCCCCCAGCAGCGTTTCAGCGCCCGCTCGCTCAGCCCAATCCGGCGTGTAGGCCGGCGCAGTTTCCGGCTCGGCGCCATGAAAGGCGCGCCACACGCCGCGCACGAGGCCAAGACAATCGCAGCCCGCACCCTTGGCGCTCGCTTGATGCTGATAAGGTGTGCCGATCCATTCGCGCGCTTCCGCGAGGATCGCTGAACGGGCAATCATGTGAAGCGCGAACTACCGTCCAACGGCTCGTTCGACGCCGGCCCGGCCTGGACGGCATCGTTGCCGGGCATGTGCGGAAAGCCGCGAAAATTTGGGCTATTGGCGAACTTGCCTTGGCAGGTGGCGAAGCGCTTGTCGCAACCGCCATAGATCACGAACGCTGCGCCGACCTCGATCGCCACGCCCGGCGCATCGGTCAATTCAAGCAACGCGTCGCCATCGCTCAAGCGATGCGCCATGACTTCGCTTTCGCCGCCTTCTACCCAAACGAGCCTGCCGCGCGCGAACCAAGCATCCTCGAACGCCTCCAAGCCGTCAGCGCGAAACGCGCCGCTCGCGAGTACTTCGCTAACGACGCCTTCGCCGCGAAACGCCGACGTCTCGATATCCTTGCCACAGCGCGCGTCACCCAGATCGGCGTCGCAGTAGCGCGAAAAGACGCGCCCGACCGGCACATTGAGCCGCGACTGCAGTCCGCGGAGTTCGGCCTCAAACGCTTGCGCGCCACGGCGCACCTCTCCGATGCGCCCAGCGAAGAGATGCACGCGCAACGCCGGCGCGGTCCAATCGACGCGATAGAGATCGACGCGCGCGCCGTCCCACAAACCGCGCGCCAGATCTTCTTCGGTGATCGCATCCGCGTTAAGCGCGCCTGTGAAGCTGGCGCTATCGGCGTTCAACCCCGCGCTCTTTTCGATCACGCCGGGGGACAAACTTGTAATTGGGTCGCAGAGGAGATCGTTGAACGCCAGTGGCTCGTCGTGATCGGTAAAGGCGAACGTCGCGCCATCGCGGCGGGTGATGCGCCAAACATGCGCAAGCGTCGTCACGCCGGACGCCAGGCGTTCGGCGAGCACCTCGGGAATAGCGCGCATTAGAGTCTGATTTCCACCATCGGCACAGCGAGTGCGCGGCCCGCGCCAAAGCCATCGAGCGAAAGATCGAGCCGGTCGAGATCGAAGCGCACCGGCGTATCGAAAAGAAAGCCGGCGGTGACGACCGCATCGGTCTCAGGCGCCACGTCTAAGGTGACAACACCGGAAACCGCATTCACGCTGAACGCTTCGCTGGCTAGTTCATCGCCATCGATCGCAATCCGCACGCTGCCTGCGACAGGCTTAGCGATCACACGCACATAGGCGCCTTCGCCTTCGCCGTAAGTTTTGACCAGCTGGAACGCTACCGTCTCGCCGTCTCCAACACCGATAACCTGATCGAGCGCCGATATCGCCGTGGACGGGAGGCCGGACTTCCAATCAAACGGGTCGCGAAAGCGAAAGCCGTGCAGCTTGCCGCGACGCGCCTCGAAGAAGGCGATCAACGCATGGAGTTCGTCGAGTGTGCGCACGGCGCCGCCGACATCGTAACGCCGCCGGCCATGCGCCCACGGCGTGTTTCGCGCTTCGGCGCCGGAGGCCAATGCGACGATATCGACGCGCCGCTCTGGCCCGCCGCTGGCGCCTAGCGCGAACGGCAGCGGCAGCGACACTTCATGAAACGCGCTCACAGATTGCGCCTCCCGTAAGCCACGGCGCGTGCGATCGAGGCCGCGATTTGCCCTTGGTGGCGGGCGATCGCGCTGGCGTCCGCGCCCGCGCCCAAATGAAAATGCACCGACACAGCGCCGCCGCCCTGCGGTGCAATAGAGCCGCCTTGATGCGGCACGAACCATTCCGGCCCGCGTTCACCGACGAGGTAGGCGCCGCCAGCATTCACCGCGCCGCCGCCGGCGCGTGCGCCAAAGAACGGCGCCTTGGCGCCGAAGACGTTGTTCAGCGCGACTTT
This sequence comes from uncultured Terricaulis sp., assembly GCA_964405865.1. Taxonomy (GTDB): domain Bacteria; phylum Pseudomonadota; class Alphaproteobacteria; order Caulobacterales; family Aquidulcibacteraceae; genus Vitreimonas. The sequence goes on from CAYOPM010000005.1 coordinate 47,937, forward strand.
CGCCACCTCTTCGAGGATCACCTTAGCCAAGCGCTTGAACGAGAGTTCGCCGTCAAAGGCGGCGCGACCCAGCGCACGGGCGATGCGTTGCCCGGCACGCTCAAACGACGATGCCACCTCGTCGGCGGCGCGCCGCGCGGGGCCATCGGCAAAAGCCTGTAGCGCTGCGCTCGCTTCGGCGATCTCGTCGTGCACCCCGGTCAGAGCGCCGTTCGTCTTAGCGTCCATTATCGTCCTCGATCTGGAAATTGCGCTGAAAGCTTATCGAATGAATCGCGCGACAGTGTCTCGCTGCGCGGCGCGCTCGTGATCGCGCGCCACTCACGCAGGCTAAGCCGCCAGAACGCGGCAGGCTGAAGTCCGAGTTGCGCCGCAAGCATCAACAACGCGCCCCACCGGGTGCGCTCAGCCGGCATCGCCGAATGCTTGCTTGAAAGCTTCGGCCACTGCCTCTGCTGCCGCGCGCGGATCGATCCGCGACGCCGCGAGATCCGCCACGCTCATGACCTCACCGCCGCCAGCGAGCAACGCGGCGAGCACGGTCAAAAGATCAATCGCCGTAAGATGCGTCAGCCGTTCACCCAGTTCAGTGAATGACGCCACATCGAACGCCGCCTCTAACTCCGCTAACGCGCCGAGTGTGACGCAAAGCTTTCGATCGCGGCCATCGATGCTGAGCAGCACTTCGCCGCGCGCTTGATTTCGTAGCATCAGAGCGCCGTGAACGAGAGCACGCCGGCCGAGGCCAGGGTTATTGCGAATGCAGCTTCGCCGTCATGGTCGCCGGCATAGTCGAGAGACTCCACCAGAAACGGCCCAGCGAGCGTCCCGAAGTCTGGGATCACGAGCTCAAATGAGCGCGCCGCCTGCGTAAAGAACGCCTCGCGCAACATTGCATCGGAGGCCGCGTCCTTGAATACACCAGCACCACTGACGCTCGCCGATTTGACGCCCGCCCCGGCGATGAGTTCGCGCCATGCTTCAGCGCTTTCGCCTGAAGTGCCGTCAACGCTGCGCGCGTTGAGTGAGATGGTCTTAGCGCGCACGCCGGCGATCGTCGTGAACACCTCCGGCGCGCCGCCATCGCCGATCTTGATCAGGACATCACGTCCTTTTTGGCCTGCCATTGTTTTTCCTATTCAGTTTCGGTCACTGCGCGCATGCGCAGCACGCCGTGCGTTGTCCGCCCGTCGCCAGATCGGAAAACGTCAGCAAAGACAGCAAACATCAGCACAAGCTTTCGCCCTGCGACCGTAAGCGGGGCGTTGTGCAACACGGCGCGCATCGCGGCGATCACATCGAGCGCCTCTGCGCGGCCGCCATAACGCGACCAGACATGCAGCGTAACGGCATGCTCAAGCGCCGCCGCATTGCTCGCATCGGCAGCGCGGCTTTCGATCCGGCCAAGCGTGACGTATGGAAAAGCCACATCGAGTGGCGGCTCGTCATATATGCCCGCGGGCGAACCTAGAACGGCCTGCACGCTGGCGTCTGCCAGCAAGGCTTCGCGCATCGCCTCCAGCAGCGCCTTCTCCGCGCTCACAGCAACTCCTCCTCACAAACGAGCGAGAGCTTCGGCGCACCATCATCTGCGGCGCCGGTGACGCGCAGCCGCCGTTCACCCAAGATGAGACGCCAGCCGACGCGCACGTCGTCACGCCGATGAATGGTCACACGGAAACTCGACACGGCACGCTGGGCATCGAACGCCGGCGCGTCGGCGCCGCTCAGCGCCTCGATCGAGGCCCAAACGACCCCTTCATTACTCCACGCAATCGCCGCGCCGCCGATCTCGTCAGCAACGCGCGTCGGCTTCTGCAGCGTCACGCGATGACGCATCGCGCCCAGCGCATCGCTCATAGCCGCACCGGCGCGAACGGACGCATCAGCGCCCGCGCCGTGTCTGGCACGCCACCTTCGCCTTGCCTCAACTCATAAAGCGACGCGACGATCTGCAACGTCGCAAGCCGCAGCGCGATAGGCAGATCGCCAGCCTCTTCGGCATAACCCGCCTCGTACTCGACCTCGATGCCGCCAACCTGACGCAGGGTCGACGGCAAACCGGAGGCGAACACCAGTCGCGGCCGATCGCGATTGCCTTCAAGGCGATAACGATCCGGATCGATGACGCTCTGTGAGCCGTTGTCAGCCAGCAGACGCACGGCGATCACATCCGTGACCGGACCGAGACCGAGCACCGCCCCCTGCGCGGCTTCTCGCCGCCAAATATCGAGGCTCTCACGCACCCGCCGCGTGATCAGCGCCCGCCCGCACGCCGCCTCAACCGCCTCACGCGCCGCACCGATCAGCGCGGCGATGAGATCGTCTTCGGCAGTGTGATCGATGCGAAGGTAAAGCTTCGCCTCGGCGAGTGAGACGGGCTCACTCGCCGGCGGCGTTACGATGGTGATGGACATCAGGTGTCGCCGAACTTCAGCGCTTTGATCGCATCGAAGTTCTGCACGCCGCCGCCCACGCGCTTCGTCACATAGAAGAGCACATAGGGCTTGGCCGAATACGGATCACGCAGCACGCGCACGCCGGCACGATCGACGATCAGATAGCCGCGGGTGAAATCGCCGAATGCGATCGCCGCCGCATCGGTTGCAATGTCCGGCATGTCCTCGATCTCGGTGATCGGATAACCGAGCAAGGTCGAGCCGCCCGCATCGTTCGGCTCCCAGATGTAGCGATCGTCGCCATCCTTGAGCTTGCGCACGGCGGAGACCGTCTTGCGGTTCATGACGAAGCGCGCGTTCTGGCGGTACTGCGTTTTCGGCGTGTAGACGAGGTCAATAAGCTTATCGACCGGAGTCGTCCCGAAGCCGCCATTAGCGCCAGTCGCGACATAGCCGATCTTGCCCCAGACGTACGAACCTTCAGCGACGAGATCGTAATCCAGGAAGCCGCGAGGCTTGTCATCGCCGTCGCCATTGACGAACGCGGCGCGTTCCTGTCCCGCGAATGCCTCTTCGACTTCGCTCGCGATCCACTCTTCGAGATTGATGAAGCTGTCATCGAGCAGCGTCTGGGTCGCCGCGAGGTTGGCGTAGAGCTCGGAAGTTGGAAATTCGAGCAAAGCGAGCGTCGGCGTCGAGGTTTGCGACCGCGCGCCAGTTTCAGCGACCCAGCCAGTGCCCGCGGCCGTCAAGCTGATCGGCTTCTTGAACACGTTCGCGCCCGTCGTGCGCACCGTTGCGATCTCACGCATCGGCGAAACTTGCCGCAGGCGCTGCTCGATCATGCGATCAAGTTCGGGCGGCGCCGTGTAACCGCCGTCCGGATCGGATCCGACAGAGAGCGCCTTCGCTTCAAACTGCGTCAGCGCAGAGAGATCGCCGCGGCGCAGATAGGCGTTCCACGCAGACTTGTGCTCGGACAATACGGGATCCGCGCTCAAACCCGGCCGACGGCCAGCGAGTGCTGCGCGTTCGATCATCGTCTTCTGCTCGGAAAGCGCGCGATCGATGCGATCGACCTTGTCTTCTAGCAGCACGTCGCCGCGCTTGCGCTCGATGGCGTTGAGACGCGCATCGTTGGCGGCTTTGAATTCCTCAAACGCGCGCAGGAGCGCGTCCTGCGACCCGTTCGGGGGCGCAGCCTTTGTTTCTTTCCTCACGTTATTCTCCTCAGGCAGCGCGGGTGAACTCTCGCGCAAGAGTCAGCCGCGCTTGCGGCTGCATCGGATGCGTCACGATCGACACTTCCAGAAGTTCAATCTCAGTCAGTACGCGGCCAGGGCCGGCGCGTTGCCACACGAGCGGGATGAAGCCGATCGACAACCCATCCACGCCGCGCGCCAGCAAACGCTTCGCGCGCCCAGCACCCGGCTGATCGTCGGCGATCTCGCCACTCAGCCAAAGCCCCCGCGCGTCTTCGTGCGCGTCGACCCAGAAACCAGCCAGCAAACGGCGCTCATGCTCGACCAGCATCGGCAGCGCATCCTCGCGCCGCGCCAGGCTTGCTGAGAACGCGCCAGCACGCACGACATCGCCCATCTGGTCCGCGACCCCAAAAAGGGTCGCGTAGCCTTCGATTCTCATTCCTCGTCCAAACGCCGCTCAATGCGCGTCAGCGCGCGCCGTGCTTCAGCGACTTGCTCTTCCAGCCGCGCCAAGCGCTCAGCCACTTCCGGCTGCGTCGCGACAGCGCGCTCGACCTCTTCCAACCGCGCCGCTGCGCGACCGGCCCAGATCAAGCCACCGGCGGTTTCCAGAAACAACGCCGCGATTAGGGCGAGCGTGACGCGTCCGTCGATCCTCATGCCGCGCGCCCCGGCGCATCAACGCCTGCCATCGCGCGCTTCTCCGCCTCAGTCAGAAAATCAGCGCTCGCGATCCGCGCCCACAGCGCCTCGCGCTCGAGCGTCAGCGCCGGCACCGCGTCGATATCGACACTCACCGCCGCTGGCTCTGCGTCCGGCCAGCGATCGCCGATCCAGTTCTCGATCGCGCGCGCAGCTTTCTGTGCAAGCGGCAGCGCCGTTTGCCGCCAGAATGCGAGGTTTGCCTCGCGATAGTTCGAATAGGTGTTGTCACCCGGAATACCGAGCAACATAGGCGGCACACCGAAAGCCAGCGCGATGTCACGCGACGCAGCATGACGCGCTTCGATGAAATCCATATCAGACGGCGAGAGCGACATCGGCCGCCACTCCAGCCCGCCTTCCAGCAGCATCGGCCGCCCCGCATTCGCGGCGCCGACATGCATGTCTTCCAACTCCTGCTTCAGCCGACGGAATTGTTCCTCGCTCAGCCGATCCGCACCGCCCGCGCCGGTGAACACCAGCGCACCGGAGGGCCGCGCGGCGTTGTCGATCAGCGCCTTGTTCCAAGCGCCGCCGGCATTGTGGATGTCGATTGAGAAGGCCGCGGCCTCCATCGGTGAGAGGCCGTACCAATCATCCGCAGGATGAAAGAGTTTGAGATGCAAAATCGACGCTTCGTTGGTCACCGGATCGCGCTCAAAGCGACGCACATGCGAACCGCTGCGATGCTCCCAACCAACCGGCCAGCCATCCGCGCCAGGCACAACGCTCATGCGATCGGGCCGCAACACATAGAGTTCGCTCGGCGCCTCGCCATCAATGCTCGCGGCTTCGAGGTAGGAGTTCCCGGAAACCTGTAGGTGTCCGTAGAACGCCTCCATCAGCTCAACGCCGGTCTGCTCCGGGTTTGGCCGCGACAGCAAACGCGCGAGCGGATGATCCTCGGGTCCAACCTTCAGCGGCGCACTCGCCGCCGCTTCCGCGATCATGCGCACGCAGCGATACGCGACCGCGTTGCGCACATAGCCTTCGCGTGCGAACGCCGCCGGATCGCGTGACATCCACACCGGGCGCCCCGGCGCATGCCATGCCAACAGCTTTCGCTCCACGCCGTTGCCGGCGCGGAGTTTGCGCAACCAATCAAACATCAGCTCTCTTTCGTTAAAGCCCGCGTACGCGCGGACCTTGTCCGCCCATGAGCAAGTCCGTCAGCGCCCAGACCAGCGCATCGACGCGGTCCGGACTGCGCGTGTTTTCGCCAGCGCCGAACGCGCACATCTCGTCTTCCAACTCAGCAAGCGCTGCAGCGTGCGAGACCAGTCCACGCGCATAGAACGTCGCGACCGGCTCCGCCCGCGCACGCTTGCCCTCCGCCGCCCGCACCAAGCGCACCAGAAACTCCGGCGCAGCAGCACTCAGCACGCTCCGCACCATCTCACCGCCATTGTTTGCTTCGGCGACAATCGCATCCGCACCGATCGAACGCGCCAGCGATGCAGCCCGCGAAGCCCATTCATGCGGCGCCACACCGCGCACCGTCGCATCCGCCAGGATCACCGCACGGCGCTGATGACCTTCGCCATAAACGCCCGCCGCAATAATTCCGCACGCGTCGGCGTCCGCTCCCACGCTCGCGGGCGGATCGACGGCCACAACCACGCGATCAAATGCGCGCTGCTCCGTCGTACGCAACGCCTCCAACTGAGCCCGCGTCCAAAGCGCACCTTCCAGATCTTCGATCAGTTCGCCCAGCAATTCCTGCCGCTGCCGCGCCGTGCCATCCCAGCGCTCCTTCAGCGCCGCTATGAAATCGGGCGCAAGGTTGCGGCCGTTGTCGAACGTCGATGATGTCGTCACCACCGTGTCGCGCGCGGCCAGCAAGCGCTTCAGCGCCGCAATCGGCTTCGGCGTCGTCGTCACCAAGAGACGCGGCGATGCGCCAAGCCTCAAACCATGCGCCAACGTCGCCAGCGTCACATCCGGCGACGCCCAGAAACACAATTCATCCGCCCAAGCCGCATCAAACTGCGGCCCACGCAGCGCCTCGGGATCCTCCGCCGAGAAACAATACGCCTGCGCCCCGTTCGGCCAGACCAGACGCTTGCGGCTCGCTTCGTATTGCGGCCGCACATGCGGCAGCGCGCGAATGCCCGACGCGCCTTCGATCATTACTTCGCGCACATCGTGAAAGGTCGGCCCGATCAGCGCGATGCGCCGCGCCTTTCCCCAACGCGCCAGTTCCGAAACCCATTCCGCCCCTGCTCGGGTTTTGCCCGCGCCGCGTCCACCCATGAAGACCCAAGTTCGCCAGGCCCCGCCCGGCGCAAGTTGCGGTTCCCGCGCCCAGGCACGCCAATCATTCAGGAGCCGGCGTAGTGGCGATCCGTTCCAGCATCTCAGGAACTGAGCCAGCTCGAAGGGACTCAACATAGCGAGCAAGTCTTCGGCGCAGCTCCGCGCTCGCGGCTTCGTTGTCTTCGTCATCCGTCGGCGCGGCGTCCGCAGCTTCGAGCTCCGCCAGTTCGCGCTCCGCGCGCACCAGCGCCGACACCGCCTTGGCCGATCGTTCCGCCTCCGCCGCTTCGCCCGCGACAAGCTGGCCTAGCGCCGCATCGATAATGCGTCGAAGCGCCGCCGCGGAGGTCGCCACCGCCTCTCTCCTCTTCAAATCCAGTTCTCGACAGTGCCTGGAGACTACCGCAGCACCGGCCCGGTCTGATTGATTTTGCAGAAGTCGCCCCGAATCTGTGGCTTAGATCGGCGAATGCAGGGATACGCAGGGCATCTATCCGCGTTCCCCCTGGCCAGAATTCGGCCATACCTCTATTGGACACACCCTCCCGGAGACGTCCTTGCCAGACCAACGGCCCGATTTTCGCCGCAGCATTGACTGGGCTCGCATGCGCGCAGCCAGTGCGCGCGCGCACATGGAGCAAATGCTCGCCAATCGCGACCGCTTCACCTGGCGCACCGCCGCCAGCGTGACGGCAGGTCTCGTGCTGGCTGTCGTGCTTGGCCTTTGGGTCTGGATCTACTGGGGACTGCCGCGCGTGCCGGATGCGGACGCACTGTGGGCGCTCAACCGCCAGAACTCGATCATGTTCGTCGACTCCGAGGGCGAGATCATCGGCGTGCGTGGGCCATATTACGGACGCCGCACCGCTTTGGGCGAACTGCCCGATTATGTGCCGCAGGCTTTCCTCGCGATCGAGGACCGGCGCTTCTATCAGCACGAGGGCGTCGATCGCATGGCGATCTTCCGCGCGCTGCTGGTGAACCTGCGCGCCGGCGAAACCGTGCAAGGCGCATCGACGATATCACAACAGCTTGCGCGCAACCTCTTTTTGACGCGCGATCAGACCATCAACCGCAAACTGCGCGAGATGGTGCTTGCGTCGCGTATCGAGCGGCGGCTGACCAAAGATGAAATCCTCGAACTCTATCTTAACCGCGTTTATCTCGGCGACCAGGCCTACGGCATCGACGCCGCCGCACGCCGCTTCTTCGGTAAAACCGCAGCGGAGCTGACGCTGGCCGAAGCCGCGATGCTTGCGGGCTTGCCGAAAGCCCCATCGCGCTCAGCGCCGACGGAAAATTTCGAACGCGCCACCGCGCGCCAGCACGTCGTGCTCGACGCCATGGTCGAGGCCGGCTTCATCACGGCGGAGCAACGCGACGAGGCGCGCGCGGAGCGCATCCGCGTTATCGAGCAACGGCCAAACAATGAACGATCGATGGGCTATGCCTTCGATCTGGCCGTCGAGCAGGCGCGCGCCGCAGTAGGCCGCGAGGTGCCCGACCTCATCATCCGCATGACGATCAATCGCGACATCCAAACCGCCGCGAGCGATTCCGTGCGCCGGCGCCTGGGCAACCGCGCGTTCGGTCGCCGCCCGCTACAAGCCGCGATGATGGCCGTGGATCGCCAGGGCGGCATCGTCGCGCTTGTTGGCGGCACAGATTATGTGACGTCGAAGTTCAACCGCGTGACACAAGCCGAACGTCAGCCCGGATCGACGTTCAAGACCTTCGTTTACACCGCCGCGATCGAGTCCGGTCTCGACACCGAGGACGTGCGTTACGACGAGCCGATCGTCATCGATGGCTGGCGACCTCGCAATTACGACGAAGGCTATCGCGGCGCCGTCACCTTGCGCACGGCGTTTGCGCTATCGATCAATACGGTTGCCGCAGATGTCGGCCGCGAAGTAGGCCCGCGTCGCGTCGCCGACCTCGCAACGCGCCTCGGCGTACGCGGCATGCCCGATCGTAGCGCGTTCGTGCCGCAATCCATGTCGCTCGGCTCGGTCGAAACCACGCTCTGGGATATGACGTCGGCTTTCGCCGTTTACATGAATGACGGCCGTCGCATTGATCCGCACATCATCACTGCAGTGTCCAACAGCGCGGGCCAGGAACTCTATCGCCGCCCCGCCTACGAACCGCCGCGGGTGCTCGACGAACGCGTTGTGCAGCGCATGACCTCGATGATGGGCGCTGTCGTCATTCGTGGCACCGGCACAGGCGCGAGCCTCGGCGGGCGTGACGTTGCCGGCAAAACCGGCACCAGCTCCGATTGGCGAGACGCTTGGTTCATCGGCTACACAGCCGATTACACTGCGGGTGTTTGGGTCGGTCACGATGACTTCACCTCAATGGGCCGCACCACCGGCGGCACATTGCCGGCGCAGATTTGGAACGACACGATGCGCGTTGCGCATCGTGGGGTGGAAGATCATCCGCTGCCCGGCATCGAACAGCCCGCGCGCTCGCCGCGTGAACTCGAAATGGCGACATTCTTCGACGGTCTGTCGAACGCGTTCGGCGAGGATGAAGGCCGCGATCTCGGCGACATGATCGAAGACATCTTCAACTAGCGCGATGGCCCTGAGTAATGACTAGGGGCCCTGCGCTCGCGCACGTTAAAGAGTTGCGGCTCTCGCTTGGCGGCGCGCCGCTGTTCGACGGCGTCTCCTTTACGCTGCACAAAGGCGAATGCGCAGCGCTTGTCGGCGCCAATGGCGCGGGCAAGTCGACGCTCATGCGGATGCTTGCCGGCGATGTCGAAAGCGACAGCGGCGAGATCGCTTACGCTTCAGGCGCCAGTGTCGCGTTCGCGCGCCAAGAACCCGACATCGAAGGCTTCGCCACATTGCGTGAATACGCAATGGCGCCGTCGGCCAGCCGCACAGGTAGCAATCGCGAGGCGCCCTCCTACGCAGCGGAGGCGGAATTGCTGCAACTTGGCCTCGATCCGGACCGCGCCCCGATCGGTCTTTCCGGCGGCGAAGGCCGGCGCGCCTCACTGGCGCGCGCATTCGCGCATGAGCCTGACGTGCTCCTGCTCGACGAACCCACGAACCACCTCGACATTGTCGCGATCGAACAGCTCGAACAGCGCATCGCCGCCTTCAACGGCGCCTGCCTCGTGATCAGCCACGACCGCCGCTTTCTCGAACGCGCCACCACCGCGATGCTCTGGCTACGCCAGCGCAAAGTGCTGACGCTCGACCAAGGCTACGCGCGCTTCGAGGAATGGGCAGAGCGCATCGAGGCTGAAGATGAGCGCACAGCGCAACGCCTCGCCACGCATCTCAAGGCCGAGGAACACTGGCTCCGTCGCGGCGTCACGGCGCGGCGCGCACGCAACGAAGGTCGCCGCCGTCGCCTACAAGCGATGCGCGCCGAGAGAAAAGAACGAGCAACCTTGAGCGCCACACCGCAAGCTGCGCTGCAAGCGGCGAAAGGCGCAGACTCTTCCAAACTCGTGATCGATGCGAAGAACCTCTCGATCACCTACGGCGATCGTCCGATCGTCGCGAACTTCTCGTTACGCGTGATGCGCGGCGACCGGATCGGCCTCGTTGGCCCCAACGGCGCTGGCAAAACGACGCTGCTCGAGATTCTGCTGCAGCGTCGCGAGCCCGATGCCGGCGAGGTTCGGCTCGGCGGCAATCTTGAGATCGCCTACGTCGATCAAACGCGCGCCATTCTCGATCCCAACGACACGATCTGGGATGCGCTGACGCCTCAGGGCGGCGACCAAGTCATGGTGCGCGGCCATCCAAAGCATGTCGCCGCATACGCCGGCGAGTTTCTGTTCACGCAACAGCAGCTGCGTCAGCCGATCCACGCCCTCTCCGGCGGCGAACGCAACCGCTTGGCGCTCGCCGTGGCGCTGGCGAAGCCCGCCAACCTGCTCGTTCTCGACGAACCGACCAACGATCTCGACATGGACACGCTCGACGCGCTCGAAGACATGCTCGCAAACTATGACGGCACTGTTCTGATCGTCAGCCACGACCGCGCCTTCCTCGATGGCGTCGCCACACAGATCGTCGGCCCCGTCGGCAATGGCAAATGGGTGGAGACTCCCGGCGGTTGGTCCGACTTCGAACGCGAACACGGCACGGCGCGCGCGACGCAACGTCGAGCCGAAGCGAAAGCAGAAAAGCCCGCCGCCGCACCGCAAGCGCCGCGGAAACAAACCAAGCTGACCTACAAGGATGAACGTCGCGCCACGGAACTCGACGCGATCATGCCGAAGCTCGCAGCGGAGATTGAAGCGCTCGACGCCGCACTGCACGAGCCCAACCTATTTGCAACGAACCCCGATCGCTTCCACAAGACGGCCGCACGGCTCGAAGCTGCACGCGCCGAACACACTGCCGCGGAGACTGAGTGGCTGGAGATCGAGTTGAAGCGCGAGGCGCTCGCTGCAGACGAGTGAATCCTCTGTTAACCAACTTGCGGCAGCTTTCGTCGCATGCGCGGCCTTTTGACATCTCTGCTGTTCGGAATGCTGTGCGCCACTGTGACGCCGGCCCTCGCCACGGGCGGCGCCTATCGCACCATTACAGCGCAATCGTCCGCCAGTTGCGCGCGCGCATGCGCCGATGACGGGCTCTGCATCGCCTGGACGTTAACCACTGACAGCTGCGCACTCTCCGCCGTCACACCAACAGAATGGCCGCAAGACGCTACGGCAATCGGCCTTTCCTCGCGCGCGCCATCGTTCGCGAGCCTGCCCCAACGCCCGCAGATCTTAACGCCCGCGCCGTCATCTGCCGTCGCACAAACACGCGAAGCCGCACCTCAAGACGAACTCGAATTCGCGCTGCTCGGCGGGCGCATTGCGGAGAACGATCTGCGTCCGAGGCTGGGTAGCCGCTGATGCCGCATCAAGATTTCTTAACGGCCCCGCCGTATCGTCCGCACCAAATTCGGAGCCTGTAGGAATGTCTCAGTCGCGCTTCGCGAAACTGGTCGATTTGGCGCGCACGCCGGACAGCGAAGTCCGCCGCGACCTGCTGCGCGAAGTGACCGACCTGTTCTTCGAAACATCCAGCACGCGGACCACACGCGAAAGCGCGCTTTTCGACGAAGTCCTGCAAATGGTCGCAGCCGAGATGCAAGACAGCGTCTTGGTCGAGCTCTCGGAAGCCTTCGCCAATGCCGACGACGCACCTGTCGGCCTGATGCGCGATCTCGCCAACCACTCGTTCGAGATCGCCGGACCGGTTCTGCGCAACAGCAAAGCACTCGACGAGCAGACGCTGCTGCAGATCGTCAATTATCAGAGCCAAAACCACATCAAGGCCGTAGCGCAACGCGAAAACGTCAGCGAAACACTCTCCGACGCCATCGTGAAATTTGGCGACGACCACGCCCTTGATGCGCTTATGCGCAACGAAACCGCCGTTGTCTCGCGTGTGAGTATGGAAACGGCGGTCGATCGCGCGCGGCGCAACGCGCTGCTGCATGAATCGGTCGTCGGTCGCCGCGACATCCCGCTCGATCTGTTGAACGAGATGTATTTTGTCGTCGAGGCTCGCCTCCGCGACCAAATCCTTGACCGAAACGCCTCTGTCGATCCCGCGACGCTCGATGCAGCCCTCTCCAAGGCGCGCGCACGCCTCGCGAAGTCCGCCGGCGCAATGGACGCCGAGTCCAAAAACGCCATGGCGTACATCCAGTCGAAAAAGAACAGCGGCGAGCTCAATGCGCGTTTGCTCGTTTCCCTCTACCGCGAAGCCAAACGCACGCACTTCCTCTACGGCCTAGCCGAGCTCACACATCTTGAGCACGAGACCGTGCTTGGCATTCTCGAGCGCCAAGACATCGATGGTCTCGCCATGATCTGCCGCGCGTCGAACATCGAACGTCCGCTCTTTGTCACGCTTGCAGTGCTTGCCTGCGGTGGCGAAAACGCGATGGAGCGCGCCGAAGAGTTCGGCAAACTCTATAACGACGTTCCGATTGAAGCCGCTCAACGCGCCATGCGCTTCATGAAAGTGCGCAAGGCCGCAGCTTAAGCCACGCGCTCTTTCGTATCGCTGAAGCGGACCTTCGGGTTCTTTTCTTGAACGTAGCCAATCTCCCAGGCGCTCTTGCCGAGGTAGACAGGCGCGCCGTCGACATCTTCGGCCATTTGCGACGCTGATTTCTCGGTGAACGCCTCAAGATCGCCGCGTTGATCAGCGCTGACCCAGCGCGCGGCTTGATACGGCGATTGCTCGAAAATCACTTCGAGATCGTATTCGGCCTTCATGCGCTCGTTCAAAACGTCGAACTGCAGCGCACCGACCGCGCCGACGACGAGATCGCCGCCATGCACCGGCTTGAACACCTGCGTCACGCCTTCTTCGCCGAGCGACTCCAGCGCTTTGCGCAAGTGCTTTTGTTTGAGCGGGTCGCGCACGCGCACACGCTTCAGAATTTCCGGCGCGAAGTTCGGAATGCCTTTGAAGACGATCGCGCCATTCTGCGAAAGCGAGTCGCCGACGCGCAAACCGCCATTGTTCGGAATGCCGATCACATCGCCCGGAAACGCTTCGTTCGCGATCTCGCGCTCTTGCGCCATGAACATCATCGGATTGTGCACGTTGAAGCTTTTCCCCGACGAGCTCTTCAGCGTCATGCCGCGCTGAAACTTGCCGGAGCAGATGCGGAAAAAGCCGACGCGGTCGCGGTGCTTGGGATCCATGTTTGCTTGAATCTTGAACACGAAGCCGGTGACATCGCCGTCGCCTGGCTCGATCTCGCTCGCAGCGCCCTTCACCGTCGCCGGCTGCGCGCGCGGACCCGGCGCATGCGACGCCAAGCCAGCGAGCAATTCCAGCACGCCAAAGCGGCGCAACGCCGAGCCGAAATAGACCGGCGTCAAATGCCCTTCGCGGAAAGACTGAAGATCGAACTTCGGCAGCCCTTCGCGCGCCAGCTCCGACGTCTCTTCCATCTCAGCGCGCACATCGTCCGAAACGCCGTGCAAGAAGTCATTGGCGCCGCGCTTCTGGCGCTCTTCGATCGCAAAGCCCTGCTCGCCCGCTTCCAAACGGCGGAACGGCACGAATTCGTCCTTCGTCAGATCGAGCATGCCCGCAAAGCGATTGCCGGACGCCGCCGGCCAATACATCGGCGCGGTGTCCATCGCGAGCTTGGAATGGATCTCGTCCAGCAACTCAAACGGATCGAGCGCTTCGCGATCCATCTTGTTGATGAACGTCGTGATCGGAATGTCGCGCATGCGGCAGACTTCGAAGAGCTTTAGCGTCTGCGGCTCAATCCCCTTTGCAGCGTCGAGCACCATGACGGCGGAGTCCGCCGCTGTCAGCGTGCGATAAGTATCTTCCGAGAAGTCCTCGTGGCCCGGCGTATCGAGCAAGTTGAACACCAGCCCGCCGTGCTCGAACATCATCACCGACGACGACACCGAGATGCCGCGCTCGCGCTCGATCTTCATCCAGTCCGACTTGGTGCGCCGCGCCTGACCACGCGCAGCAACCGCGCCGGCCAAGTGGATGGCGCCGCCGGCCAGCAGCAGGCTTTCGGTCAAAGTCGTCTTGCCGGCGTCGGGGTGCGAGATGATCGCGAACGTGCGCCTCCGCCGCGCTTCCGCGGCGACAGAATTGGGGCGAGCGGCCTCAGTGGCGGGGTCGGCGGACATATCGGGTCTTTCGTGGAGCGGCGCGTTTACGACTTGGTCAGAGCTGGGGCAACCCGGAGGCCTCAGCCCGCCCCGGAATCCACCCGCTCATCGAGGAAATGGCGCCCATGCTTGTCCTCGATCTCGATCACCCAAAGATCGGGATCGGTGCCCGAGCGCTTGCGGACATAGGCATCCACCTCCGCCTCCACATCCCCCAACGTCCCCGCCGAAAGATCGAGCCAAATACGCTCGCCTTGCCCATCACGAGCCGGCGCGTAGAGCCGGGCTTTGCCGTCCAGGGTGGCGACCTTCACCAGCACCGCCCCGGCGTCCGTGTCGCCTTTTTGCGCGACGCCCGCGAAGGCGCCGGCGATCGAGGCCCGCCGGATCAGCGCCGACGCCCAGAAATCCGTCTTCAGTTCAGACATTCACCACCGTCTGTTCACCAGAACGCAACGCCCAGAGCTTAACCTTTCCCGCTCGCATGCGCTCCTTCTTCCTCACCGCAGCCCTCGCGCTGACCACAGTCGCGGCATCCGCCGACGAGCCGCCGAACGCGCGCGCCGCCTATGCTGAGCGCCGTGGTCTGTTGGAAGCCGACGCGCAATGCCGTCTCTTCACCCCGGACATTCGCATCGCGCTGCAGGTCACCGCCGCGCAAGCGCGTGGCGCGCTGTTGCGCTCAGGCTGGAACGACGCGCAGATGCGCGAACTTGAACAAGCCGCCGTCAGCGCTGCCCGCTCACGCCGCTGCGGCGACGCGCGCACAGCTGAAGCCGCCGCTAACGCGCGCCATGCCTTCACCCGCTGGGTCAATGCCGGCACCATGCAGTTTCCCGGCTGGGAGCGCACCTGGGTTGCGCGCCGCGCCGTCATCGACGAACCGGCTTGGCGCCTAAGCCAAGCCATCGACGCACCGCTCGCGGCCACGTTCGGCGTGCGCGAACAAAACGGCGTGCAACATCTCGTTCTCGTCGTTCCTGTAGCACGTGGCGCGACAGCACCCGCGTCCGTCACCATCATGATGCGCGACACCGCGCGCGCCCGCGTCACCGAGATCGCACTGCCACAGCGTATGTCCTACGGCATCGCCGCCGGCGCGCCGCAGCCCACCGCAACGGCGCGCATCCCGTCTACGCGCACAATCGAACGCCTCGATGGCGGCCGCAGCCAAGCCGTGTTCACCTTCCCGGACAACGCTTTCCGTACTTTGCTCGCGCTCGATCCGCGCGAAAGCGTCGCGTTCGATCTGGTCAACGGGCGGGCGACACAGCGGCTCTATGCAGAAGTCGGCGATGTCGGCGCAGCGCGCACGTTCCTGACCATCGACTAATCCGCCAGCACAGGCAGCGAAATCCGCACCAAAGCGCCGCCTTCTGGCGCATCGTGGAAACTCAACGTCCCGCCGTGCAAGCCAGCCAGCGCGCGCACGAGAGATAGCCCGAGCCCCGTCCCTTCCGCGCGCGCTCCGCCTGAACCGCGCTCATACGCGACGCCGAGTTTCTCGCGCTCTGCTTCTGGAATGCCCGGGCCGTTGTCGATGGTATCCAGCACAAGTGCACCCTCGCCGCGCGCGGCCGTCGCAAACACGCGCCCGCCTTCCGGCGTGAACTTGATCGCATTGCCGACCGTGTTGATCAGCATCCGCTTCAACGCGCGTTGATCCGCTCGCACCAAGAGCGGAGCCTCCGGCGTGATCATACCGAGTGTGATCTGTTTTTTATCGGCGCCATCCGTTGAGAGCCGCACAACTTCCTCGACAACGTCGCGCACATCGAACGTCTCAAGCTCAAGCTCGTACTTGCCCGCTTCGATCTTCGAGAGATCGAGCAGATCGTTCACGAGTCCGAGCAAGTGCGTGCCGCTCTTCCGGATTAGGCCCGCATACTCAACGTAGCGCGCGCTCACTTCGCCGAAGATCTGCCGTTCGATCATCTCGGAGAAACCGAGAATGTGGTTCAGCGGCGTGCGCAGTTCGTGCGAGACTTCCGCGATCCGCTGGCTCATCGCTGCTTCGCGTCCGCCACCCGCCTTTCGCCCGAGCGCCATCAATCCCGCCGCGAACGCGATCGAGACAACAGCCATCACCTCCGCGAACGGCCCAAGCGGCGCCTCAGCAAAGCGCGCCAGATAAGCGGCCAGCGCAAACGCCACGGCCGCCGCAGCGCCCGCCTCCGGCGCCCAGTTCCGGCCAAGCGCGAGCGCCAGAGCCGGCGCGATCAAGAGCCCGGCCGCCAGCGGCGAGCCCGCCCCACCCGTGCCGGCGACCAATCCTGTCAGAACTGTAAGCCAGACAACCACCCACCCGAGCGCGACCCATTTCGCGCCAAGCCGAGGCAATAAGATGAATCCCGCCAGGGCCGGCGACACCGCCAAAGCCGCCGCCGCCCCGACATCGGCGCGCGCGACGCCGTTCGCGTGCGCCAGCAAAGCGGCCGCCAGAACGCCCACCAGCCAAAACCAGCACGCCAACGCCATCGGCGCAGCGCTGTACGCAGCTTTCGTGGCTCGATTTGAGTGTCTTGGGTCTGACACGGGAGGACTGGGCTCACGGTAAATGAGGCGTTAACGGAAAGGAGATTGGTTCCACCGCCGGTAACCTCTGCCAACTGCCGTTGGCCTTTGGTTTGCAGGGTTTATTGCAGCAAGTTCGCTTGTCTCTGGCGATAACGGACGAGTAGAAATTGTTAACGTGCAGGGGGACATGCTGCCCGCTCTGAGTCGGACTCGGAAGCGGACTCACCATTTCAGGACTAGGGAGTAGAGCCGATGCGCAGCCTAGCGGTCTGGACCACCACCGCCGTCGTCGCCTTGATCGGTGCGGCGAACGCGCAAACCGCGCCTTCGGAAGGCGCGCCAGCAGCGGCCGATATTCCGTCGGCGATCACGGCTTACGCCGCCTATCAAAACGACGTGTCGGAGATGCGCACGAGCAGTGTCGGCAACGCCGACCAGCTTGAGCAAGCGCTCGACCGCGTCGCTCGCCACAACCGGGATTCACTGACGCGCGGTTGGATCGCCTACGGCGCCCAAACCGCCGCGCAGTCGCCAACTTTCGTTCAAGGCGTGCGCGACGCGGCTGCCTATTACGGCCGCGACGCGGTCATTTGGGCCGTCACCGTCGATCCGTCATACGCCCGCGGTTTGCGCGGCGGTCCGGAAGTCACGCGTATGCTGCTCGACTCGGCCAACGCAGACAGCGCCCGCATCATCGCGGTCGCTGATCGCTACCAGGAACTCGCCTACTCGCTGCAGCGTCAGCGCTGGGCCAACGCCGTTGCCCCGCAGCAAGCCGCACGCGTGCAGCGCGTGCGTTCGCTCGGCGCGCCGGGCGGCTTTACGCCATCATTGCCGTCCGAAGTTTCGCCGCGCCTTTCGGTGGCGCCGCTCTCCGTCACCGTCGCCGATCCGACCGCTTACGGCGGTCGCCGCTTCTGGGACGCGGTGCGCGGTGGCACGGAAGTGACGGAAGTCGCCTCGACGCCGGCGATCACGCACCAGTTCCGCTTGAACGCCACACGCGGCGAAGCGATCGACCGCATGGCCGCCGTCGCCGCCCTGCAAGCGCTCGACGCCGAAGACAGCCATCAGAGCGCCATCGGCCGCCTGATCGCCGACCCGCGTTCGCGCGATTGCTTCGAGATGGCCCAACTGCAGCTTTATCAATGCATGTCGGCCGCCCGCTTCCGCTATGAGAACGCGTTCTGTCTCGGCCAACACGGCCTGCGTGACATCGGCACCTGCATCGGCGCCGTCGCTACGCCGGACGCTTCCGCAGCGCTGACGCCAATCATCGCCGGCAACCGCGAAGACGGCTAAGCACAGCTTGCCTCAACGGCCTCTCGGGCGCATCTGATGCGCATGGCGAGCGTCGAAGAAGCGATCCAAGAGCTAACGGACGAATTTGCGCTCCTCCCCGACTGGGAGGAGCGCATTTCGTATGTGATCGAACTCGGTCGCGCGCTTGAGCCGTTGAGCGAGGACGAACGCGTCGAGGCCAACCGCGTGCGCGGCTGCGCGAGCCAAGTTTGGCTGGTGAGCGAGCGGCGCGCTGAAGCGCCGGAAAAGCTCTATTTTCGCGGCGATTCCGACGCGCATTTGGTGCGCGGCGAAGTCGGCATGCTGATGCGTATATTCTCGGGACGAACGCCCGCGGAGATCCTCGCCCTCGATCCGCACGCCCTGTTCGAGCGTCTCGGCCTCAAAGAAGCGCTGACCGCGCAACGCTCCAATGGCCTCTTCTCGATGATCAAGCGCATCCAAGACGAAGCGCGGGCCGCAGCCTAAGTCGCTGCGAGCTGCGCCAACGCCAACTTCAATGCGATCTTGCCAGAGCGCGCAGGCCAGCCCTCGCCGCGCTCAAGCGTCTCGATCCCCTCTTCACGAAGGCACACGCGCTCGACGACACGCCGCAGCGGCAGCGCAAGCCGCGCGAGCGCTTCCTCGACACGCTGCCGCGCATCGCAATAGGCGCCGGCAACCATCTCCGCGCGATTGCTCGCGCCACGCGGACCAGAACCATTAGGCGGTGCAGTCCAATCAGATCCGCGCACGAGGCCGCGCTCACCCATCTCCCAATCGCGCCGCAACCGCGCCGCCGCCGCAATCTCTGCGCTGTCCAGCCATGCTGCGCCATTGCCATCACGCAGCGCCGCCAGCCGCCGCAGCGTCGCGTCAGCATCGTGACCTCGGACTTTCCGTGTGCGCCCGTCCGCTTCCACGATCGCGCGATCGATCACGGCGCGATGTTGCGCGGCGAATGCTTCACTCGGCGCCGCACGCTCACGCGCGGTACGGGCGCGCCCCGCCTCTGTCAGCGCGTACGCGTCACCGACACGCACAAGCGCGCCGCTCGCCTCCAACGCGCGCGCCTCTTCGGCGCTGATACGCGCAAGCGGGCGACGGCGGCGATCGTTGTTCGGATAGAGTGCGTAGCGCGCACCGCCAGACTCCGGCGTCAACAGTGCGCCGCCTGCACTCATCCGCGCCAAAGCGCGCTCAACCAAACGCTCGCTCATGCCGCGCTCGCCGGCAGCGGCGCCGGCGCCTCACGCAGCATCGTTTCAAGCGAGGCGATCCAAACGTCGAAGTGCGCCTCGTCACGTCGATCCTCGATCACATGGCACGCATGAGCCACTGTCGAGCGGTCACGCCCAAACGCCATCGCCACCCGCGCCAAACTCATCTCGAACGCCGTATGGCAAAGATACGCCGCGACCTGCCGCGCCAACGCGACGTCGGCGCTGCCGCGCTGCAAGCTCAGGACATCATGACTAGAAACATCGAGCGCAAACGCCGCGACCCCAGCCGCGAGACGGGCGGCAGCCTCGTCCCGCGCGCGCCCTTCGGGATTCCTCATTTCCTCACTCCTCCGCCGACCCAAATGAGCCGGTTGAGAAGGAGGATAAGGGCTACTTAGAAGTGTGGGATAGATTTTTTCCTATATTCCGGATTTTTTTCCTATTCCACTCGGCGCGCGTGGCCGAGGCCCATGCGCTTTGCCAGGTTCGAGCGCTCCTTGGCGTAGTTCGGAGCGACCATTGGATAGTCGTGCGGCAGGCC
Organism: uncultured Terricaulis sp.; assembly: GCA_964405865.1. Taxonomy (GTDB): domain Bacteria; phylum Pseudomonadota; class Alphaproteobacteria; order Caulobacterales; family Aquidulcibacteraceae; genus Vitreimonas. The sequence continues at coordinate 67,694 of CAYOPM010000005.1, forward strand.
CCATTTCGCGCGGTATTCGTCCGGCGTCATGCTGTATTTGGTCCGCAAGTGGCGCTTCAAGCTCTTGAATTTCTTGCCGTCTTCAAGACAGACGATGTAATCCGGCGTGATCGACTTCTTGACCGGTACCGCCGGCTCTTGGGCGCTTGCAACGACCGCCGGCGCTGAGCCTGCGATCTGCTGCAGCGATGCGTACACCGTGCGGATCAGCGCCGGAATCTCATGCGGTGGGACTTGGTTAGCCGAGACGTAAGCAGACACGATGTCCGCAGCCATCTCTACCAAGTCATTCCGAGTGTCCATTTGGGTGCGCCAAGGTTGTTGGATAATATTTTGTGGAACAGGAGCGAAGTTAGAATAGCCCAGCGGTATTCAGAACTCAAATACCTGAGCTAATTTTACAATTAGTTCTTATTCGGCTGCGCTGCGTACCGTGGCGCTATAGAAAGCGCCAAATCAAAGCCACCGCTGTGACCGTCACAAACGCCGCGAACTGGATGAGACCTCCAGCGCCGCCGCGATATGGCCGATCGCATGCGCGCACCCCGCGCATCACCAATCGACCGGCCGCGGCAGCTTGGCGTTCCGCGAAGCTCTGAGCCGCGCCGTAAAGGCGGAGCATCACAACCCCCAACCAGCGGCCTGCGCCCGCAAGCGGCCCCCGATAAAGCGCATCGACGTCGCGCAAATGCACGTCGCGCTCAGCTGGCGCCAGCTTGAACGCGCGCACTGCTATGAGCGTCACGCCCGCTCCACCCATCAACGCCAAATGCGGCGCCAAGCGATCGATCGCAAATGGCGCGAACTCCAAGGTTGTCGGCAGCAAGCCATAAAGCCATGTCGGCGCGACCCCGACGGAGAAACAGAAGAACGCAGCCAGCGCCGCGCCAAGCAACATCGGAAACGGCGCTTCCGCGATTGGCGTGCGCACGGCGACGCCATCGAAGGCAGCCAGCGAGAGGCGCAGGCAAACGGTGGCGAACAATCCCGCTGGCACACTCGCAATGAGCGTCCAGGCCCATTGCAACTCCCATTGCGCCATCGCTTCGAGTGCGATCGCGATCGTTGTGTAAGACGCGAACAGAGGCGCGCCGGCTGCAGCGAGCCCTCCAATCAGCAGCATCGTCGCCGTCAGCGGCATCGCGCGCGACACGCCTTCGAATGCAGATATCTGTACACGGCCTCGCTTACCGAGGATGGCGCCAAGCGATATCTGCAACGCGCAGAATGCAAATATGGTTGTGAACGCGTGGCCCTCGGCCGCCGCCATCGCCAGCGGCGAGCCCAAGCCGATGAGCGCCACGCACACGCCCGTTTGCGCGGTTAGGCCGCTCGCCGCTACGCGCCGCGCATCGTCCTCAGCCATCGCATAAGCAAGGCCGATCACGATCATGCCCATCCCGACATAGATCAGCAGCTCAACCGCTGGAAACCAGCGCGCCAGCGCATAGACGCCGAGCATGGACGAGAACACGCTGAGCGCAGGCGCGCCCACTGGAGATGCGTGCGCGATCGCATCCTTCAGCCAGACATGCGCCAGCGGCGCGCCGGCACGGATCAAAAGCGCCGCGAGGATAAAGCCGCCGCCAATCGTGTTCGCATCAAGTTGCCCGACGACGGAACCGGCAGCGCCGCCAGAAAGATGAAACGCGACGCCGACAAGAAACAGTAACCCTTCAAGCCCCTGCCAGATCAGCAAGCGCACGCCGCTCTGCGCGGAGTTCGGCATTGGCGAGGCAAACACTAGCCACGCCGCAGCCAACCCCGCCAGCGAAGCGCCGCCTGCAAACAGCAGCAGATCGCCAACAAAAAGCGCCGAGACAGCGCCGCCCGCCAGTAACAGGATCGCGGCGTCTTCGGAGCGATTGCGCCGCGCACTCGACGCCATCGCGATGATGATGAGCGCGATCAACATGGCGATGCCGAAAATGCGATTGAGCGCGTCGAGATTGAGCTGCACGGTCGGCACGCCCATCTGTGCGATCGCCGCCGCTGCGCCGAACTCGCTATCGAGCATGAGCCAGAGCGCAGCAACAGCGGACGCCGCCATGATCGGCGCGCGCGCGATGCGCGGCGAGGCCAGAACCATCAGCGCCGCAAGGATGCAGACGAAGCCGGGATTAAGCGTGATTTCCATCGTCGCTCCTTTCCCGCCGCACCAGCAGCGCGCGCATCGCGTGCGCGAGCAGCACCAAAGCCGCGACAACACCGACGCCGAGCACAGCGCGTCCGCCTGGCTGCGCAATCACACTGAAACGCGGAGGCGTATCGATGAGAAACTCAAATCCGACGCCCGCCACCAAGGCGACAACGCAGAACAGCAAAAGCATCCCTGAGATGCCGCGCTTGGGCGGAGGCGCGGGCTTGATCATGGCGTCCATACCGGCGTGAGAAATGAGGCGAGCGGGTTGGCGAGGATCAAAAGGCCGAGCGTCGCCACCGCACCCAAAATCACAGGCGCGACGAGTAGAATTGACGCGCCATCGGGACGCTTGAACGCATCAGTCGGCGCACGCCCTGCGAATGTGCTCGCCGCAAGTGGCCCGAGATGCGCGAAGGTCAGAACGGCGGCAACACCCACGAGGCCCGCCGCCCAGATGACGCCAGTGCTCGCCGAGGCGGTGATGAGCCAAAGCTTCGACCACGCGCCGGAGAACGGCGGCATGCCAATAATGCTCGCACACGCAATCGCAAACCCGGCGAACGTCCACGGCATAACGCGTCCAAGGCCCGGATAATCGGCGACGTTGCTGCGGCCAGTGACAGCGGCCGTTGTACCGACCGCCATGAGCAGCGTCGTCGCGGCGCAACTGGTGGCGACGATCTGCAGCGCCGCCGCGAATATCCCAGCAGGCGCTGCCAATAATCCGCCAATGATCGCCGCAAGCGCCTGCGACCACAGCGAATACGCCAAGCGCTCGCGTATGTCCGTCTTCGACAGCGCGATAACCGCAGCCGCGCACATCACGACACCGCAAAGACCGAGAAGTATCTGCGCGCCCAGGATCTGCCGCCCAGTCTCTTGCGACACCAACGCCGAACCGAAGACATAAGCGAAGACCTTCAGCAGACCGATCCCGCCCGCGGGCACAACCGCTAGGGCCTGCACCTTCACCAGCGCGGGATATGGCGCGGTGAACGACATCGTCAGCCAGCGGTGCATCGGCGGCGCAGCGGCTGCGGCGATGCCGAGCACGAACAGCGCCAGCAATACATTCGCGCTCAGCGGATCGACGCGACCCGCCAGCACGCCGCCGACTTGAAATTCCAGCGTGCCGGAGAGCGTGTATGTCCAGATCATCGCCGGCAACAGCAGCGCAATCGATGCGCCTAGCAACACCGCCAGGAAGAGCCGCGCCGAATTGCGCGCTTCATCGTCGCCGACATGCGCCACAAGCGGAAACGCCGCCAACGCCAACGCTTGGTAGGCGACAAAGAAGCTGAATAGATTGGCGGAGAACATCACAGCCAGAGCGCCCGCAGTCGTCAGCGCCGAGAACGCCATCAGCCGCGCAGGCGCCTTCTGCTGGGTGGCGCGCACCATGCCCGACGTATGCACGGCATGCAGAAAGCCGAGCCCGCCTACGACCGCTGCGGCCAGCGTGCCCAGCGGCTCGATCGAAAACGCAAGCTCGACGTTCGGTAGCGGATTGGCCAGCACGATGCGTGCGCTCTCGCCCTGCCCGACCGCGCCGACGAGATAAGCCGCCAACACCGCGATGGCGCCGGAGCCCAGCACATGCACCAGATCGCGCAAACCGGGCGGACGCGCCAAAACCAGTACAAGCAAAGCTTGCGCAACCGGTGTCGCCATCAGCAGCGCGAGAGCGAGTTCAGCGTTCATGCGCCGAGCCCCAGGGCCAACGCGGCAGCGCGCGCTGCGAGGTCGAGCAGCCAACCCGGCGCGAGGCCACAAGCGATCGCGACGATCGCTACAACCAAGACCGGCGCGCGCGCCAAGCGCCAGCCTTCGGTGTCGACAGACGACGCTTCGGTGGCGCGACGGAAGTAGAGGCGCTCAATCAGCCGCCCGCCATAGAACACCGCTGCAAGCGACGTGATGACCGCAGCACCAGTCGCCCACCACCAGCCGGCGCCGACGCCAGCTTCGATCAAGCGCCAGCGGCCGAGAAAACCAAGCGTCAGCGGCGCGCCCATGAAGCTTAACGCGCCAACCGTGATCGCAATGCCCGAGAGCGGCGCTCGCCGCCCCAAGCCATCGAGGGCGGCAAGTGCGGCGTCCTTGGATGCAGCGACGCCGCCAAGCAAAGCGAACGCACCCGCGCTCAGCGCTACAAGTTGAACCAAAGCCGCCGCCAAGCCAGCCGGCGATTCAAGCGCTATCGCGACAAGGATGCAGCCGACTTGCGCGGCGCTCGCGTAAGCAATGAGGCGGCGCACGTTCGAGGCGCCGACCGCCTGCACCGAGCCGATCAGAACACTCGCGACGCCGGCGCAGACAAGCGCTGCCGCGACGCCCTCGGCAACGGCGAGCGATGTCGCCGCAACTGCAGCAAGCCGCGTAATCACGGCAAGCGCGCCGATGGCAGCGAGACTTAACGCCAGCCCCGCCTCGGATCTGCCATAGGCCGCGCCTGCCCATGCATGGAACGGCGCGACGCCTGCCATAAGCAGCAGCGGCGCCAGCAGCAAGACGAAACCGAGTGTCGCGGTCATCGGCGCATTCGTGACCGCGTTTGATACGCCAGCGACGGCGCCGTCATCAACGGCGTGGCCGATCAACCCCGCACCAAGCAGCATCAACGCAGCGCCGGCGCCGCCGCTCATCAGCATGCGCAACGCACCATTGAGCGCGCCGCGCTTGGGCGAAACGGCCGTCAAAGCCGCAGCCGCAACCCACGCCGCGTTCACGCACACGACCAAGCCAATCAGGTCGCGCGCAAACAGCGCGCCAAGCCAACTCGCGCCGGCGGCGAGATGAAGCGCGATGACATAGGGCTGAGATCGCTTCGGCTTTCCGTTCAGCCACGACGCCTCAGCGAGAACGGTCAACGCCGTCAGCGTTGCGAGCAACGGCGCGGCGAACGCTGCGATGCCGCCAATCGAAAGCACGCCACTGCCATTCCCGAAGGCATCGCCAAGGAGGAAGCGCCAACCAAAATCGACAGCGGCTACGGTGGCGGCAATGGCGGCGAGCACGCCGAGTCCCCAACTGGCGCGCCCGTGCGGAGACGCCAGCGCGAGCGCTGCGCCGCCCAACAGCAGCGACAGCACCACGATCGGCGCGTGCGCACGGGCGAGATCGAGGGCGCCGATCATGCCCGCGGCTCCAGCGGTTCATCAGCCTGATCGGCGCTATCGATGGCTGCGGTCTCGATGGCGCCGTGACTCTCCTGCAAGCGCACCAAAACCGCGGCGCCCGCTGCGCAATAGGCAAAAGCGATCGCCACCGCTGCCGTGAGCGCCACTGCGCCAGCGCCAAGCGCAGCCAAGCCGATCATGGCGCCGACGAGCGCGACCAACGCGCCGCCAATGCGCTTGACGAGGTTCGCGCCTGCCAACGCCTGCGCCGCGCCGCCGAAAACCAGCACCAATGCTGCGGCCATCAGGAGGCCATTGGCGATGAGCGCGGCGCTCATTGAGCGTCTCCGTCGCGCAGGGTCGGCGCGCGCGCGACGAGCACGGTGAAGATCAGATGCGCCGAAGCAAGCGTCAGCACGAACAGGCCAGCTTCGCCGAGTTGCGGTGCGTACGCATAGTCTGGCAGCCCCGCGCCAGCGAGCAGCGCCAGCAGACCAAGCGCCAACAGCGCACGCGCGATCACCGGTGGAAATGCGCGCCGCGCCTCCGCCGCGCCAAACACCAGCATGTGCGCCGCAAGCGCCAGCGCCGCGATGAGACCCGCGACAAAGCCGACACCGGCGCCCGGTACGCGCAGCGCCAGCAGCGTCAGCGCGAGCATGACCATCAGCGGCGCATACAGGCGCACGCCAGCAAGCAATGAGATAAGCGGCGCGCGCATCAGGCGTCAGGCCCCCGATCTTGCCGCTCCAACACACCGCGCTCGCCATAACCGAGCACGGCCACACACGCCGCTACAGCGACGAGAAGAAGCACGCCGAGCCAAAGCGGCGTCGGCGAAGCGGCGGGAGCATTCGCAGCGCTTCCGCTCCATTCCGGCGCGATCAAGACAGCTGCCGCGATCGCCACCGCCAGCGACACGCCATGAATGATAAAACCGCCGCGGCCGCCTTTCGCAGTCCGCGCGCTCAGCAGCACCGCACCCATGAGCAGCACCGGCGCAATCCCAACGCCAAACGCCGCCAGCGCAACAGCGCCGTCGCCGCCCCCGAGCAAAAGCGCAGCACCAGCCGCCAGCGCCGACATCGCCGCCACGCCAGCAGCGGTGACGAACAGCGAGCGCGCCCGCAACAGCGCAAGCGCGAGAACACCCACGCCAAGCGCGAGCACAACGGCGAGCCACGCCGCCGCGTCGGTTACGGCGAAGCTCAAGCGTCATCCTCCGTACGCTTCGCGCCGGGACGTGGCGCTGTGTAGCGGCCCGCAAGCGGCGCAAGACCGCCGACATGCGCTGCATTGGCGATGAGCTGTGCAATCAGTGGCCCAACCGCGCCTATCAGCACCGCAAGCAACACCAGCCGCAAAGCTATCGCGCCATCTTGCGCCATCAGCGCCAAACCCAAACAGACCAGCACGGCGCCGAGACTATCGCTCACGCGGGCGGCGTGCAGGCGCGTGTAGAAATCCGGAAAGCGCAGCATGCCGAGTGCGCCGCCAGCGATGAAAACGACGCCCCCAAGAGCGATAAGACCGCCGAATCCGGTGCGCAGCAGATCGAGCACTGCCCCCATCAGAGCTGCTCCTCGCGCCGCGCCAACGGCGCCTGGAACGTCCGCGCACGGAAAAACTTCACTGCCGCGGCATTGAGCACGAGTAGCGCAAACACAAGCACGATCGCCGCGTCCGCGCCCTCAACACGGCCAAGCGCGGCAGCGCCCGCAGCACAGATCAGCGCCGCCTGAAGCACGATCGCGTTCACCGCCAGCGCGCGGTCATAGAGCGTGGCGCTCGCGAAGAGGCGCACGCTGATAAGCGCTATGCTAACGGCCAAGAGTCCGGCAACGAGCAGCGCAATCATGCCTTGCGCCCGCCTTCCAGCGCCGCGATCACGCGCGCCTCCAGTACGCCGAGATCGTTCGCGTCGATCGCGTCCTCATTGATGACGTGAACAAGATCGCCATCACCTTCTGTTTCAACCACCAGCGCGCCAGGCGCAGCGCTGACGAGGTCCGCCATCACCGCACGCGCCAGGCCGCACTCGGCGCGTGAGCGGACGCGTACGAGGGCCGGATTGAGCGTTACATCAGCGGCGATCGCGCTGCGGATCGTGCGTACAGCGCCGCTAAAAACGGCGCCGATGCGCGCAAGACCGAGCGCAAGCGCTTGCGGCGCGCTCCACAAACTCGCGCCAATGCCCCCAAAGCGCGCAGCAAACATCACGCACACAAGCGAGAGCATTCCCGCAAGCATCGCTGCTTCGCTGAGCGGACGTTGCGCGAAAACCAACAACGCCAAGACAAAGAGGCCGATCAGCATCGCTGCGGCGTGAAGCATTGAGGAGCCTCCCCGCGCCGCCGGCGCGCGGGTCAAGGCTTAGCGCTGGACGCCTGGATTCGCCAGTTTCGGTACTGAGAAAGCTCAGCCGTTACGGTGGAACAACAATGCAGCATTGCGCCGCGCGAGGCGCAATTCCATGTCGGGATCGTCAAGCGAAACGTGCTCGACTCCAGCGGCGTCTGCGGTGAAGGACCAATTCCAATACCGCAGTACAGTCTGCGCTTTGGCTGTCGCCAAAGTGTCGAACACATAGATTGTGCGCCCGAGGGGATTGTTGGTGCTATCGGGATCGCCAGCAGGCCGTCGCAGCGTTTTCCACAGGGCGATGAGCATCGGACGCTTCAGGCCCACCGCCTTGCACAGGACGCCGATCGCCTCGCCGCCCGCATCGGCGAAGATTTGTGACGCGGTCGTCGGCTTCACGCCGGACAAGTGCGCGATTTCATTCAACAACGCGCGGTCTAGACCATGCTCCGCTGCCGTAAGCGCGCCCTCCAGCGAGCCATACGGGCTCTTGGCCGCTGCGGCGCGATTGCGCTGGCGGCGTTCGATCACTTGCAATGTCTTGCGCGTATCAGCGTCGGACCAGCCTTCCGCCGCTGCCATGGCGAAAACATCACCGAGCTCGTGCAGCAGCACGTTCCTGTCGATGGCGAAACGGCGCAAAATCTGAACGCGCGCCTGAAACTCGGCCCACCAGAACAACATCAGCGCCTGTGTTGGACGTAATTCCGGGCGCGAAACCAGAGCCGCCGGCAGATGCGGCGCCTGGCGCGCGCGCGCGACGGCAAGATCGACGGCCTGGGTGGAAAGTCGCGCACCGTTATTGCGCAACACCGTCTCGATCACATCGACATCACCGGTCTGCAGTAATGCGTCGGCTACCGGCTCACTCAACGCACGGCGGCGCGCAATCGCCACCCAATGGGCTGAAACGCCCGCGCGCACCGTGGCGATCAAGTCTGAATCGTCGAAGCCGACGCCATTCTCCAAGAGCGGCTGCGCGACTGTGATGTCATCGCGCGCCAGATACCGCAGCAGCGTCTTCGGCGCGTCGTTGACCCGCACCATGCCTTGCGCGCAACGCTGGCGTAGGGTCGCGTTGCTGGTACGCAACAAGCCCACGAGGATGTCGGCTGCGAGCTGGCGTTCGTGGCCGGGAATGCGGCTCTCGGGCCAGGACACCAGTTCGCATAGACGCTGCACCAGCGCTTCGCGCGCGCGCGGTTGGTTCGCGGCAGTGAGCTCAAGCGGCTCCATCCGATCCTGATTCGCGCGCAACATAATTGGGACGGGAGCACGCGCCGCGTTAACCGCGGGTCAACGCTGGCGCGAAGGGTCTGGACGCCGCCGCCCCCACGCGGCTTATGGCGAGGAATGGAAGCGCCGCAGGAACCAGACCAGGAGGCCAAGCCGGGACATGTCCCTGAGCTCATCCTCTATTACGGCCTCGTCGCCTGCTACTTCTTCTCCTTCGGCATGCAGTTCGTGCTGTTTCCGTCCCTGGTGGCGTTCTTCCTGGACGCCACGCCGCAGGGCGTGGGCTTGGCGCAATCGGCGCTCTCGGCGCCGATGTTCTGCTTCTTGTTGTTCGGCGGTCTGCTCGCCGAGCGCGCCAAGGCAGGCCCCACGCTGGCGCAGCTCAACGTAATCTTCGCGCTCTCGTCGGTCGGGTTGGGGGTGATCGTCTCGATAGATGCGCTCACCTATCCGATCTTGATCGGATACGCGGTCATTGTCGGCGCATGCGCGGCCTTCATGATGCCGGTGCGCGATGCAGCTTTGAACGGCGTTGTCATGCGCGAGGCGGCGCGCGGCAGGCCGACATCTCTCGCTACGGCGGCGGCGACAACGACAGCCGTGCAAATCGGCGCACAGATCGCTGGCATTGTCGTTGCGCGGAACGCCGGCAGTGATCCTGCGCCTTATCTGGCGCTTCAAGCGGTAGCGTTGACGATGGGCGCGGTCGTCGCGCTCTTCTTGAAAGCGCCAAAGCCAACCGGCCACGAGCGCACCGTCTCCGGCGCGCTGCGCGACATGAGGGACGGTCTGGCCTACGCCTTTCGCAATCCGGTGATGTCACCAATGCTGCTGTCGGCGGCTTACACTGGCGTGTTCGTCATCGGCTCGTTCCAAGTCTTGTTTCCGCTGCTCGTGCGCGACGCTTACGGCGGAAACGCTGACATGCAGGCCGAGCGGCTGAGCACGCTCTTCGCCTGCTTCTGGGGCGCATCGTTTGTCTCGGCGGTGATCCTCAGCCGCGCTAAACCACTGCAAAAACCGGGGCGCGCGATGGTCATCTCGCACCTCGTCGGCGCCGGCGCATTATTCACGTTCGCGGCGGACAAGCCGTTCCTGTGGTTTATCGCCATCACCGTGATGTGGGGCTTAGCGGCGGGTGTCGCGATCTCGATGAGCCGCACGATCGTGCAGGGCGCTGCGGGTCAGAAGTATCTTGGCCGCGTGCTCGCAGTCTATTCGATGGGCTTTATGGGCGGAGCGCCGATCGGCTCGGCGATCGTCGGGTTTGCGGTCGCCGAAATGGGACCGCGGCTCGCGGCGCTAATCCCGGCGACGGGACTAGCGCTCGCTGCCATTGCGCTGGCTGTCTTCACGCCGCTCTGGCGCTTCGACACTTCAACGCAAAATTAGTTCGACGAACGCGGACGGCGGCCGGTGCTCGTGGTGCGTTCCGTATTGGTGTTGCCACGCGCATTGTACTCAGCGACTTCCGCTTCCCAGGACGTGTTGCTGTCGTTGAGAGCGGCGGCGCCGGCATTGTATTCGCCGACGCGCGCTTGCCAGGTGGCGCGCGCATTGTCGGCCTCGGTGCGGCGGCAGGTCAGATTGGCGTGATAGGCCTGTGACCAGGCAGTGTAGCTAGTGTTGGCTGCGTCCATCGCTTCGCGATCGGCAGTGGCGCCATCAGGGAGCGTCGGCCGTGCGGGCAACTCACCGCAAGATGATGCACCTTGCGCGGTCCCCGCCCCTTCGGTCTGCGCGAACGCCGAACCGGCCACCAAAAGCGCCATCGCAGCGCCCGCCAAAAGAACTCTCATCGTCCGAAATCTCCTGCGTCCCTCAAGACGTAGCTTAGCCCTCTCGGGTCGCATGTGCGAGCCAAAGAGGGCCAAAATGTGATCCGCCCAAAACACGAAAATGTCAGTCCACGCGGAACGGAACACGCATCCTGTAGCGCCCCTCAACCGGGCCGCCATTGCGCATGGCGGGACGCATTTGATGGTCTGCCGCGATGCGTTGAGCCGCTTGCGCAAAGCCACTTCCGGCTGGCGTCTCTGAGACGACTGAGCAGCGCAAATGCCCAGTAATTGTTACCAGGCAATCCAACACCACTTCACCTTCCGTGCCGGCTTCGAGCGCGCGGCGCGGGTAATAGACTTGCAGATTGGTCGGCCGGCGCAGCCAATGTGGCGATGTCACGGTTGGTGACATCGCTTCGCCGAACCCGCTTGATGTCGGCGCCTCCACGATCTCTTCGAACTCTTCGGCCGCCGCCGTGTTGATCGTCTCGACAGGTTCGGCGAGTGGCCGGCGGATAACTTGCGGACGGACCGGCCGCTCCGGCTGGGGCGGCGGAGGCTCGGTCTCGACGCGCACTGTCGGCGCCTCCGGAAACGGGAAGTCCATGCGCGGCAATTCGTAACTGAATGTCAGCGCAACAATTGCGCCCGCGCCGAGTAGCGCGGCTGAAGCCGCAAGTGATGTTGCGCGCATGCTTGCCGTTTGCGCCATGGTTCAAGCCTCCCGTTACGCCGCATTTCGCGGTCTGATGCGGAAAGCCTGCGCGCGGTTGAGCCCTCGCGAAATTCACAGGCGCGCGATCTGCGATCACTAAAGCGAGACATCACAAAAGCGAGAAGCCGCGGAGCTTGCGCGCCGCGGCTTCCCTCATTCGCTTTGCAACTGAGCGTTAACCCAGTCGGAACGTGATCGGCACCCGCGTCCGGCCGCCAGTCGTAGCGCGGCCGTCCGACGTTTGTGCTGCAGCGCGGAAGTTGCGCGAGATGCGCAACGCCGCTTCGCCGAAGCCCCAGCCGCTCGGATCTTCCGAAGCGACCGAGCACGAGATGCGGCCATCGCCCGAGACGATGCAGTCCAGGATAACGCGCCCTTCCTGCTCGCGCTCGGCGGCGCGCGTCGGGTAGTAGCGGTTAAAGTCCTGCGCGCTGGGGCGCTCAAGCCACACCATGCCGGTGAGCACTTGCGCAACCGGCGGCGACGGCGGCGGGTCGATGGCGACCGGCAGCGGAGTCGGTGTCGGCGGCGCGGACATGTCCGGCGGCGGCACACGCATTTCCGGCGGCGGCGGCGGCGGCGGCCGATCCGGCGGCGGAGGCGGTGGCGGCGGCGGTTTATCCTTCTGCTCGATTTCGACCTTCACGGCCTCAGAGTCTTCGAACAGGTCGGTGATCGCACTGAACTGCTGGTTCAGCGCCATCCACACCAGCGCCGCGCAGATGATGCCTGCAACGGCGAGCGAGATAAGGCGAAGTTGTACCATGCGCCGTTACCCCTCAATCGCCAGTTCGGAGAAGATGCCCACTTTCGCGAACCCTTCTTCCTGCAGACGACTCATCACGTTCACGACGTTGGCGTAAGCCGTCGTCTGATCCGCGCGTACGAAGATCCGCGCCTCGGCGTAAATATCTTCGATATTCAGAGCCGGGTTGTTGCGGATCGCGTGGTCGAGCGTGACGCTGCCAATTTGCGACATTTGGATGGTTTGCTCATCGACGAAGATGACCATGCCGGTCGGCGTTTCTCGAATGCCAACGATCGTCGGGTTCAAACCCTCCAATCGGATCGGCACCGGATTCGGCGGCGGCAGGTCGACGCGAATGTCGACCGTCGGGATCGGAGCGGTCACCATGAAGATGATCAGCAACACGAGCAGAATGTCGATGAACGGGATCACGTTCGGATCCGTCATCGGCGCGCCAGCGCCGCCACCGGAGACTTTCCCTGCCATGGGTTACCTCCTCCGGTCTTCGGCCACGAGGCCGATCTTGGTGAAGCCGCGATCTTGCAGCCGGTTCATGACGCGAACGATGTGGCGATACTCGAGTTCCCCACCGGCGCGGATGTAGATGCGCTGGTCTTTGACTTCGTAATCGTCCTCAGCGATCTGCGGAGAGTTTTCACGCACCGCTTGGTACGTCTCTTCGCCGATCGTGTTCAGCGTCACAGGGTCGTTCATGACATACAGTTCGATGACGCCGTTGGTCTCGGCGATCGACACCCAGGTCGGCCGTGGCGGCCGCTTGGATGGTTCGATGCGCGAGGTCGGCATATCGACTTCGATATCCACGCTCGAGATCGGAGCGGCGATCATGAAGATGATCAGCAGCACCAACATAACGTCGATGAACGGAATGACGTTCGGATCGGCCGTTACCTGGTGGCCGCGTTTACCGCCGCCTCCTGCTAGTTTTCCCGCCATTGCGGATCCTCCGTTGAATTCGTTGGATCAGCCGGCGCGACGGTCCATGTCACGCGAGACGAGCGCAATGAATTCAGCAGCGAAGTCATCCAGCTTCTGGCCCTGCTTGGAAATCTGCTTGGCGGCGAAGTTGTAGATGAGCACCGCCGGGATAGCGGCGGCGAGACCAGCAGCCGTGGCGAGCAGAGCGCCGGCGATACCAGGCGCAACGACCGCGAGCGACGTGGTTTGCGTTTTAGCGATACCGACGAACGCGACCATGATGCCCCAGACCGTGCCGAACAGACCGATGAACGGTGCGTTCGCGCCGATCGACGCAAGGAACGTCATCGACGAACCGAGGTCTTCGAGGTGCTCGTTTTGGCGGGTCTGCATCGAGGCGGCGACACGTTGCATCGTGTGGTCGCGCGCATCGCGCATCGTGTAGAGGCCGAGGTCCTGCGTACGACGGACTTCGCCCATGCCGGCGTCGAACATCGACTTGATGCCGGAGTTCGGCAGCTTGCGGACGATCGCTTCGGCTTCTTCGACCGAGTTCGCCTTGCGGAACGCGGCGAGGAAATCCTTGGTTTGGCTCGAGGCCTTACGCATCACGTAGATCTTCTCGAACAGCAGCGCGACAGCGTAGATCGCGCAGAGGCCGAGAATGACCATGACGCCGAGTTCGACGGCGTTCAGCTCGCGCACGAGCTCCATGAGGCTGACGTTGGAGTGACCAGCCGCATCTGCGGTGGCTTCAGCGCCGCGCTCTTTAGCGGTCGCCAGTTCTTCTGCCGAAGGAGCCGGCGTTGCCGCCGGCGGCGGCGCTGCGCCTGCGGGAGCTGCACCGGGTTGAGCGGCTGGCGCCGCGCCTTGCTGCGCAACCAACAGCAGCGAAGAAATCAAGCTCATTGTCTGCCCTTTTGACTCTGCCTTAAACCATTACTCTTGGCGAACCGGAGAGCGCTTACAGCACCCCTGCCGTTCCGCCGCCTTATTCGTCTCACGCGGGAAAAGCGCTTGGGGCATCCTCGACCCGCCCAAGGGTCACAGACGCCGCCTCCCGCATTTTCATCCCTGGGCCTGCCGTTACCCGCACGGTCTTGTTGTCCCAGACGGCATTGGAATGCCTGCGCCTAAATTTTAGGAAATGGCGCCCTTGTCAACGTCTCCCACGCAGTGAGCGATCCTTACGGGTCGCCCGTCCCCCAACGTGCGCTGATGCCCCGAAGGCGCGCTGCCACGCAACCAAAACTTTCGTGATCGTCATGTGTTCCCGACAGCCTTAGAAAGGCGACACTTTTGGTGTCCCCAGCGGCAGAGAGGCGTCAGTTCTATGGCTATGTCCGTCCAGGACTTGGAGAATTTGCTCCGCGAGGGTTTTCCCGACGCAGATATCCGCATCGACGATCTGGCCGGCGATGGCGATCACTATCGCGCTGTTATTCGTTCGGACGCCTTCCAAGGCAAATCGCGCGTCGCACAACACCAGATGGTATATGCGGCTCTGAAGGGCCGGATGGGGGGCGAACTCCACGCTCTCGCGCTGGAGACCAGCCCCAAGACAGCTTGATGCCACGCTGGCGCGCTCTTAAGTGCGCGCTCTAGGAGTTTTTATGTCCGACGCGATCGAAACCATCCGCCGCACCGTCACTGAGAACGACGTCGTCCTCTTCATGAAGGGCACGGCTGACCAGCCACAGTGCGGCTTCTCCAATCAAGTCGTGCGCATCCTCGATCATGTCGGCGTTGAATATGTCGACGTGAACGTGCTGGCCGACGATGACATTCGCCAAGGCGTGAAAGAGTTCACCGACTGGCCGACGATCCCGCAGCTTTATGTAAAGGGTGAGTTCGTCGGCGGCTGCGATATCGTCCGCGAGATGTTTCAGACCGGCGAATTGAAGACGCTGCTCGCCGACAAAGGCGTCGCCGTTTCGGCTTAGGCGCTTGGCCGTTCGTCTGGCCGCTCTGTCACCATCAGGCTCAGCTTCAGCAGCGAACCATCGCGCAGCACTTGCAGCTCCACGCGTTTGCCGATGCGTTCACGCGTCAGTTGCTTGTGAATCGCGTCCACGGACGGCGTCGCCACGCCTTCGAGTTTAAGCACCACGTCACCCGGCCGAAGATCGGCCTTCTCCGCCGGGCCACCGCGCGAGACCGCAATCACCAGCACGCCGCTGCTGACGTCAAGCCCGACGCGACGCGCCAGCGCCCGTGACAATTCCTGGGTCTGGCCGCCAATACCGAACCAGCCGCGCGCCACGCGGCCGTCACGCATGAGTTCGGGCACAATCAACCGCGCCGTATTGCTCGGCACCGCAAAACAAAGCCCCTGCGCGCCGCCGATGATCGCAGTGTTGATCCCGACGACCGCGCCATGCGCGTCGACCAATGCGCCGCCCGAATTGCCAGGATTGAGTGCAGCGTCCGTCTGGATGACGTCCTCGATGAGCCGCCCGCTCTCGCCGCGCAAGGTTCTACGCAGCGCCGAAATCACGCCGACAGTGACCGTCGCTTGCAACCCAAGCGGATTGCCAATCGCGATCGACAACTCGCCAACCTTTAGATCGTCCGAATTGCCCAGCTCAGCGGCGCTATGACTGCGCCCGGAGAGCCGCAGCAGCGCCAAATCCGTGTCTGGATCAGTGCCGACCACCTGCGCCTCAGCAACGCTGCCATCGTGCAGCACCGCTTCAATGCGGCCCGCCCCGCGCACGACGTGATTGTTCGTCAGCGCATAGCCGTCAGGCGAAATGATCACGCCGGAGCCGGCGCCATCATAGAGATCGCGCCCGCGCGCCATCCGGCGCACGCCAATGACCGCCGGGCCGATCTCCTCGACCACCTTGATGACCGTTTCTGAGAAGCCGTCCCGCGGGCCGCGCCGTCGCGGCGCCGAGACGATTGAACTCTTGCGACCGAACATGACGCCGAAAGTAGGAACCACAGATCGAGAGCGCTAGCCCCGCTTTCGCACCCTGCCCGCATGCCCTACATCCGACCCATGCCTCCCCCCGACTCCACGCGCACATTCAACGTCTTCGCCTGGCTGCGAAATTCGTTCTTATCCGGCGTCGCACTTGTGCTGCCGTTTGTCGTGACAGCTTGGCTGATATGGATGGTCGTCACGTTCATCGACACGCGCGTCGAGCCGCTGGTGCCGCCGGAGATCGGCTTCCTCAAGACCATACCGGGCGGCGGCGTGTTGCTCGCCATCGCCGTGCTGACGCTGATCGGCGCGCTCGCGGGTAATCTCGTCGGCCGCTGGATCGTCGCGACGGCGGACACCGGCATCGCTAACCTGCCGTTGGTGCGCACCATCTACGGCGGCGCCAAGCAAGTGTTCAAACAGGTCGCGGCGCCAGAGCGCACGTCGTTCAAGCAAGCTGTGCTGGTCGAGTTTCCGCAGCCCGGCTCTTACGCCATCGGCTTCGTCACCAATGAGGACACGAGCGAAGTCGCTGCCGATATCGGCGCCGATCTCGTCGCGGTCTATGTCCCGCAGGCGCCGATCCCAACCTCCGGCTTCCTGCTCTACCTGCCGCGCGCGACACTAAAGCCGCTCTCGATCCCGCCTGATGAAGCCCTGAAGCGCGTCATCTCGCTTGGCATTATTCGCCAAGAGCCCAGCGCCAACGGCAAGTAAGCGCTACTCGATCGTGATCGTCGTTGGATCGAAATCGGCTTTCGGATAGTGCGGATCCATCTGCGCCAACGTCTCGTGGACGACGCGCGCGATGATCGCGTTGCGCCGCCACTTTTTGTCGGCGGGCACCACCCGCCACGGCGCATGCGCTGTTGAGCACCGATCCAGCACAATCTCGTAGGCCTTCTGATAATCGTCCCAGAGCTTGCGATCCTCCAGATCGCCCGGATTGAACTTCCAGTGCTTTGCCGGATCATCGAGCCGGGCCTGCAGCCGCTCGCGCTGCTCCTCTTTAGAGATGTGCAGCATGAACTTGAGCACCGTCGTGCCATTCTCGACCAGATGCTTTTCGAACGCGTTGATCTGCTCGTAACGCTGCTCGATCGCTTCGGGCGCCGCGAGAGAGCGCACGCGCCCAACCAGAACGTCCTCATAGTGCGAACGGTTGAACACGCCGATATGCCCGCGGCGTGGCACGGCGGCGTGGATGCGCCAAAGATAATCGTGCGCCAGTTCGATATCGGTTGGCCGGCCGAACGGCGTCACCCGTACGCCGAGCGGTCCGCAGCGATTGAACACACCGCGCACCGTACCGTCCTTGCCTGACGTATCGATCCCCTGAAGCACAACCAAAAGCGCGCGCGACCCTTCCGAGTAGAGCCGGTCCTGCAACGCATCGATGGCCTTAGAACAAGCTTTCGTCGCCTCCTCTGCCTCGGCTTTATCGGTGAAGAGATCGGCGCGAACGGTGTCGCGTTTGGCGAGCTGCGCCTTCTCGCCGGGCTTCACGAGAATGGCTGCGTCGATGGTCTGGAGATCACTCATCGGCGCAATAGGCATTGGGCAAAGGGCAGTAGGCAATAGCCGGCACGAAAAAGGGGCAGCGACGCTTCACGCGCCGCCGCCCCTAATGCCTATTGCCGACTGCCTACTGCCTTACGACGCGTAGTATTCGACGACGAGGTTCGGTTCCATTTGCACCGGATACGGCACGTCGGAGAGCGTGGGGATACGGCTGTAGCGCGCCGTCATGCCCTTCGGATCGACTTCGATGTAGTCCGGCGTGTCGCGTTCGCCGCTGGCGATCGCTTCCAGAACCAGCGCCATCGACTTCGCTTTGTCGCGGATCTCGAGCACGTCGCCGACCTTCACCAGGTAAGACGGGATCGTCACGCGACGGCCGTTCACCTTGACGTGGCCGTGGTTCACGAACTGACGCGCCGAGAAGACGGTCGGCGTGAACTTGGCGCGATACACCACTGCGTCGAGGCGGCTCTCGAGCAGACCGATGAGGTTTTCGGCCGTGTTGCCCTTGCGGCGCGCGGCTTCTTCATAGGTCTTGCGGAACTGCTTTTCGGTGATGTTGCCGTAGTAGAGGCGCAGCTTCTGCTTGGCGACCAGTTGGAGGCCGAAGTCAGAGGTCTTGCCCTTGCGGCGCTGGCCGTGCTGGCCCGGGCCGTATTGGCGCTTGTTCACCGGCGACTTCGGACGACCCCAGAGGTTCTGTCCAAAGCGACGATCTGATTTGTATTTAGCTTGAATACGCTTCGTCATGCGCTGTGAGCGCCTTCTTCTTTTGACGGGGACCGGCGGCTACAGAATGAAGCCGCGACTGCCCTGGCGGTTGCCCGTCGACCAGTATGAACCGGCCCCGGAATGAACCGAGGCGCGGGAAAGCGGGGCTTTTGGGCGAACCCCTGGGTAAAGTCAATCAGCCGGGCGGCTGGGCGCTCAACTGATCGAACACGATCCGCCAGCCTTCCGGCTGGTGCTGCCACATACGAGCGTACTGGCCCTGGCGCTCCTCGCCCTCGCGGGTAGTCCACCGGGCCGTGCCCAGCACGAACGCCAAATCTCCGGCCTCGGAGACCTCGATCCGGCGCACTTCGTAAAATGCCGTATCGATCAAAGCCGCCGCTCCGATTGCCCGCATCCCGCCGATCGCGCGCCACTCCCCGGTCCGGTAAACGTGGGCGCCTTCGCTCATGTAGGTCGCGACCTGCGTTCCGTTCCTGAAGCTGCGCTCGATATAGTCGACCTGCCGCCGCGCCTCTTCGGCCCCGATGCCACGCGAGGTCATCGGCAGAAGCTCGAGATGGTTGGACGCGTAGGTCGGCCCCGGATCGCGCACCGGCCCCACGCCGCCATCCCAAATCCATTTCCACGAACCATCCGGCTGACGCCGCCACACCGTGAAGTACTGCCCTCGCGGCGTACGCGCCTCGTCGACGCTGAACGGCCCCGTCGTGAAACCCAGATCGCCGGACCACGCGATCCCCGCATAGGCCGGCCACCAGAAGAGATTGCGCGCGCCCTGATCGGACGTCTCGTTCAAGGATTGCGGCGCGTTCTGAAAGTCGCCGACCATGCCGTCCGGCGCGGTGTACTCGCGGAACGCCGCCACCCAGCCGATCTCCGCGCCCCGCGCCGCGAAAGCGCGCTCGGCGGCGACGACGTCATTGGCATTGCCCGGCAAACCCTGCGGCTCGGACGCCGAGGCGCATGCGGCAAGCAACAGCGCAAGGATCAAAGCTCTCATGGGCGCACCTGAGCGGCGCACCGTCAGCCCGTCAACGCCGCCCGCGACGGACGCACCGCAGCGCGAGACACCCGCCTTAACGCTTCCTAAAGCGCGACGGCGCAAAGCCTAAGGTTGAGGAGTTAGGCTGCCGTGACGCTTGTCGTGCGCCACAACGAAAAGCTTGAGCTGAACCGTGTCGATTATATCGGCGCGGTGAGCATGACTGAGCTTGCCGACTTCGCGAAGTTCAATGCCGCCAACCCGACTTGGGTCACCTACGACTGCCTCAGCGTGGTCGCCCCCCGCGCCGATTTTCTGAGCGTCAATTTCCGCGAACTGGACGCCCTTCTCGCCGAATATCGCGAAATCTACCAACCGCTCAATTTCCTCATCTTGCGCCGTGCTGCCTGGCTTTGCCTCAGCGACGCCGCCCTCCCTCACGTCCGCCACTGGACCCGCGATCCGGCCGAAAAGCGCACCGCCATGTCGAGCGATGTGCGCCTGTTCACAAACTATCAGGACGCCGCCGACTGGCTCCTGCTGCGCCCAGGCGAGCTTCCCAGAATCGAAGCCGGCGAAGGCTTCATCGAGATTTTCCGCAGCGAAGCGCCTGCGCCCGCGCTCGGTCGTTAGAACTCGCGCCATGCCGATCGTCCTTCGTCATAACGCCGAACTTGAACTCAGCCGCGTCGAGTATTTCGGCGCTATCCGCGCGCAGGACCTGCACGATCACGCGGCGTACAACGCAGCCAATCCAGAATGGCTCGGCTTCGACTGCATCAGCGTCATCCATGACGACGTCGATCCGACATCGATGTCGCGCGCCGATCTCGATTCCGTTTTCACCGCGCATCGCCAGCTCTTCGAGCCTCTGGGCTTGCTCTTCATGCGGCGCTCCGGCTGGGTGTGCCTAAGCCCGGTCGGCCAGCAATTCCTCAGCCACTGGATGGCCAAGCGCAATGCCGACAAAAGCCCCTGGGCCGATGTCCGTCAGTTCGACACGTTCGAGGCCGCGAGCGAGTGGCTGCTCCTCGACGCTGAAGGCGCAGCAAAGCTGAAAGCAGGCAAAGACTTCACCGAAATTGCACGGTTTGACGCAGGCCCTAGCCGCGCACGCTGATCATTGAGAGTCTAACTCGTACTGGCTTTGCAGATAATTCTGCAGGCCCATCTGATCGAGGTTCTGGAGCTGCGTCTCCAGGAAGTCGATGTGCTCTTCTGTGTCGTCGAGCAACTCGGTCAGCATGTCGCGTGAGACGTAATCCTGCTTCTGCTCGCAGAGGGTGATTCCGGCCTTGATGTCGGCGTGACCGGTTTTCTCCGCGTTCAAATCCGCTTGCAAACGCTCCGGCACAGCTTCGCCGATCTGCAGCTTGTTCAGATTCTGCAAGTTCGGAAAACCTTCGATGAGCAGGATCCGCTTAATGATGCGGTCGGCGTGCTTCATCTCTTCGATGGATTCTTCGTACGTCTTCTTGCCGAGCTTGGCGTAGCCATCGCTCTCGTACATCCGCGCATGCAGGAAGTATTGATTGATCGACGTCAGCTCGTTCGTCAGGATTTTGTTGAGCTGCTTGATGACGTCCGCATCACCCTTCATCGCGTCTTACTCCGCCGCGACGAGGCTCCGCTTGGCGCAGGCCATACCGCCGCTAGTAATGCCATCGGCGATCTCGGGCAGGCAGCGCCCGCAGCATGGCTCACACCCATGATGGGCGAGCACCGCTTCCGGACCCTGCGCGCCAGCAGAAATGGCTTCGTCCACTTCCGCCCGAGTCACACCGTTACAGTTGCAGACGTACATCCCGCACTTCTCTGTAAGCAAAGACATTTCCGGCGACTGAGAGTCAGCCGCAAAGAAACCCTAGCCTGCCGCGACCGCTCCTGCAAGTCATTCGCAGCAGCTGAGGGAAACGGCTGGTTGCCGCACCCCTGCCGATGCGGCCGCAAAAGGCGTCACCGATCATCCAAAGCCGCTAGAGCCCGCTCCAGATAGACGACATCGCCGCTCAAATTGGCGCGGGCCGAATATACGTTTGAGTACTGGTAGCGCAGCGCAGCGCGGACCTCGCCGTTGCCCCGGATCGCATCGGCGGTTCGCCTAAGCGATGCGGGATCAACGCGCAGCGTGCAGTGCTCCATGAAGCCGACGATCCGTTGCTCGGCATCGCGCTGATCGCTGCAGCCGGCACGCAGCTCGATCTGAATTTCCAGCGGAATGATCTGACGCACGAGACGCCGGTAGCCAGAACCGATGAGAGATTCATACGTCAACCGCCCCTGTGTCGGCCGCGAAATACTCCGCGACACCGGCGTCCACAGCCTCGCTAGGCAACAGACTGACGTCGCCCGACGAGACGATCTCATCCCATGTCGCCCGCGTCGGCGCCGGATAGAGTATCTCAGACGCTCGATAAGCCGAGACGACGAGTTCTTGCGGGTCAGACGCCGGATCGGCCAACAAGTCGTTCGTGCGCACAAGGCTATCAAGCACCGCTGCGTAATACGCCACATCCGCGCGGCGCGACGCCAAATCGCCTTCCATATCCGCCGTCAGTCGTTCGACGTATGCATTCGCGCGCCGCCGATCCGCCGCGTCCGCGTTCCAGTTCGTCACCTGCATACCGACGAACACACCCACCACCACGATCACAAAATCGATCCCGATCGCCGTCCATTCCTGCTTGCGAAAATGCGCGATGATGCGACGGAGGATCATGGCATGGCTCTCGCCGCTTCTGCGTTGTCGAGGAACGGCCGGAACTCGTCGCTCCACGTGGCGAGATTACCAACCGTTGTTCTCAGGTCGGCAACGCGGAGCCTCAACAGCATGAGCAGTGTTTGATCCGAGCGCAAATTACTGGCCGCCTCGCGCAGCAAGGAAGGCGATATGTCGAGCGCGCATTCGTAGTCGAGCGAATTTACTATGCTGCTGTAGTCACCCACTACTGGAATTCGATCACCGCACGCGTCCTCAAGCGCGTTGTGCACCTCCATGGGAACGATCATGCGAAAGCGCTGCCGATATTGCGATATCTCGCCGACTGCGAGCTCATTCAGGAGCTGTGCGCTGTATATCCGAACGGCTCCGCCTCGCAGCTCGGCATCTTCAATCAAGCCAATGGCGCCCGTCGATGTGATCTCATCATAAGTCGCGCGGCGCCTCACATTTCGCTTGTACTGCGTTGCGCGATACGCGGCGATCAGCAGCGCCTCGTCCGACATGCTCGCCCTACGCTCAAGAACAGCCAATGCTCGCTCGGCATTGGCTAAAACGTCTCCGTAATATTCAACGTAGAATTGATAACCCCAGGCCTCTTCGCGGAGATCGCCCACCAGGCGCTCGCTGAACTCCGCGCCTTGCTCGCGCAACAGCCGGTCCGCATTCCAATTCGACACCTCTGTCGCAACCAACACACCGACCACGACGATCACGAAATCAATCCCGATCGCCGTCCATTCCTGCTTGCGGAAGTGCGCGATGATACGGCGGAGGATCATGGCGCGCCAATCTCGGCATTAATGGCGGCCACAGCATTCGCCGCGCTCTCGCGGGCTCTCGGATATTCCTGCTGCGCAAAAATGTTCTGGCCAATCCAAAACCTGAGGTCGTCAGCAATCTGATCGTCTGCACGAATAGCCCTGAGGACTGACGCTGTGTCGACACTTGCAAGCGCAGGCGCACAATCTGCGCTCATGCTCTCAATTTCGGCGTCGACAACGAAGCAATCACCCCACAACACTTCCGCTGCCTCCGGGCTTAGGTGCCGGCGCAAACGCTCGCGATAGGCTGGCGCAGTGAGATTTATTGGGTTCCAGCCCACCAGGTAGATGTAGAAACGGCGAACCGCCGCGCGCGTGTCGTCATCGGTTGGAAAGCCTCTGCGCTCGTTCTCAGCGTACTTTCCGGTCTGGAATCCAGTGCCCCAGAGTTGCGACGCGTGAAAGAAGTCGATCAACAACGCGTCGCACCGCGAACCGCACGGCTCACCGCTCTCGAGCCAAGCCAGCGCATTGCGCCCGCCTTCGACGGAACGATCCGTGTAGGTGGCGAGATGCTCCAGCATCCGATCGTTCTCGACGATCTCGTCACGCAGCTGCGCCAGATAAGCACTCTCCTGGGCGCGCATCGCCCGCGCTTCATTCCAGTTGCCCAGCTGAATACCGACGAACACGCCGATAACGACGATCACGAAATCAATCCCGATCGCGGTCCATTCCTGTTTGCGCAGGTGCGATATGATGCGGCGGAGGATCATAGGTCCAGCGCTCCGAGCCCGAGCCGACCAACTCCACCCGTCATACGCTTCCCCCGTCCAGCGCCACTACCGTAGCCAACCCGCCGGAAACCGCCACTATTGTTCATCGCAGGCGCTTGGGCTTCGCGTCACTTTCCGCTAAGAGCCCGCCCTCCATGTCCGCAAAAGCCCCAACCATCGGCGTGGTCAGCCTCGGCTGCCCCAAAGCCCTCGTCGATAGCGAGCGCATCATCACGCGCCTGCGCTCCGAGGGCTATCAGCTTAGCGGCAGCTATGAAGGCGCCGACCTCGTCGTCGTCAACACGTGCGGTTTCCTTGATAGCGCCAAAGCCGAAAGCCTCGACGCCATCGGCGAAGCCATCGCCGAGAACGGCAAAGTCATCGTCACCGGCTGCTTGGGCAAAGAAGAGTCGCTGATCCGCGAAGCGCACCCGAAAGTGCTCGAGATCACCGGCCCGCACCAATACGAAGCAGTCGTCGGCGCCGTGCACACGCACCTGCCGCAAGTGCACGATCCGAAAATCGATCTTGTGCCCGAAGGCGGCTTCCGCCTGACGCCGCGCCACTACGCGTATCTGAAAATTTCCGAAGGCTGCAACAATCGCTGCACCTTCTGCATCATCCCAAGCATTCGCGGCGACCTCGTCTCACGCCCCGCCAACGCTGTGCTGAAAGAGGCAGAGTCGCTGGTGAAAGCCGGCGTCAAAGAACTGCTCGTCATCAGCCAGGACACGAGCGCCTACGGCGTCGACGTCAAATACGCCGAGAGCAAATGGAAGGACCGCATGGTCCGCGCCAAATTTTACGATCTCTGCAAAGAGCTTGGCGAACTCGGCGCATGGGTGCGGCTCCACTACGTCTATCCGTATCCGCACGTCGATGAAGTCGTCGGCCTCATGGCCGAAGGCAAAGTGCTTCCGTACCTCGACATCCCGTTCCAACACGCCTCACCAAACGTGCTGAAAGCCATGCGCCGCCCCGCGAACCAGGACAAAGTCCTCGATCGCATCAAGACGTGGCGCAAAATCTGCCCGGACCTCACCATCCGCTCGTCGTTCATCGTCGGCTTCCCCGGTGAAACCGAAGACGATTTCGAAACGCTGCTAGATTTCATTGAAGAAGCCGAAATCGATCGCGCCGGCGTGTTCAAATACGAAAACGTCGAGGGCGCGCCCTCACGCGATCTGCCCGGCCACGTCGATCAAGACGAGGTCGACGAGCGCTACGACCGCTTCATGGAAGTGCAAACCGCACTCGCCCACCAGCGCCTGGAATCCATGATCGGCAAACAGGTCGACGCCATCTGCGACGGCTGGGACGAAGACGCCGAAGCCTACGCCTTCCGCACCAAAGCCGACGCCCCCGAAATCGACGGCGTCACCTACGTCGATAGCGACGACGAAATCGCCGAAGGCACGATCGCCAAACTCGAAATCCTCGGCGGCGAAGGCCACGAAATGGTCGGCGCGCTGATCGAGGACTGACGTACAGCCCTGCAGATAAAGCCTAGCCAGACACGCGAACTGGCATCGCGTTCCCCAGCGCTTTGCTCTACACCCCGTCAATGTCCCCCTTCGACAATGTCCATCCCGCGCTCGCCCGCGCGCTCACTGAGCGCGGGTTTGAAGCGTTAACGCCGGTGCAGGACGCCGTGCTCGCCGCCGACGCGCAGGACCGCGACCTCGTCGTCTCCGCCCAAACCGGCTCCGGCAAAACCGTCGCCTTCGGCCTTTCGCTGGGCGCAGCGCTCCTCGGCAATCGTAACAGTTTCGAGCGCGCAGGCGCGCCGCTTGCGCTGATCATCGCGCCGACGCGCGAGCTTGCCATGCAAGTGCGCGGCGAACTCGAATGGCTGTTCGCGCCTGCTGGCGGCCGCATCGCGTCTTGCGTTGGCGGCATGGACGCGCGCGACGAACGCCGCGCTCTGAACCAAGGCGCACACATCGTCGTCGGCACGCCGGGGCGCCTGGTCGATCACATCCGCCGCGGCTCGCTCGAAATGTACGGCCTCAAAACCGTCGTGCTCGATGAAGCCGACGAGATGCTCAATCTCGGCTTCCGCGAAGAACTCGAGCACATCCTCGACGCCTCGCCCGCCGAGCGCCGCACGCTCATGTTCTCCGCCACCATGCCGCGCGCGATCGAGACGCTCGCGAAAACCTATCAGCGCGACGCCGTGCGCGTCAGCACCGTCAGCGGCCAGAAGCAACACGCCGACATCGAGTACCGCGCCCTCGTCGCCGCCAAGCACGATTCCGAGAACGCGATTTTCAACGTGCTGCGCTACTACAACGCCACCAACGCCATCGTCTTCTGCGGCACACGCGTCGCGGTCACGCACCTCGCCAGCCGCCTAGAAAATCGCGGCATGTCAGTCGTCGCGCTCTCCGGCGAACTCAGCCAATCCGCCCGTACGCACGCGCTGCAAGCCATGCGCGATCACCGCGCGCAAGTTTGCGTCGCCACCGACGTCGCCGCGCGCGGCATCGACTTGCCGGACCTCGAACTCGTCATTCACGCCGATCTGCCGAAGAACACCGAAGCCCTGCTCCACCGCAGCGGCCGCACCGGCCGCGCAGGACGCAAAGGCGCGAGCGTTCTGATCGTGCCCTACTCAGCGCGCCGCCGCACCGAGCGCCTGCTGCGCGACGCTAACATCAACGCCAAATGGGGCGAACCGCCCGCCGCCGACGACATCAAGCGCCGCGACGACGAACGCCTGCTCGCCGATCCGGTCTTCCAAGACGCGCCAAGCGAAGCGGAGAACGCCATCGTCAACGCGCTGATGGCCGAGCACGATGTCGAGCGCATCGCCGCGGCCTTCGTGCGCCTCTACCGCAAAGGCCAAGCCGCGCCCGAAGACCTAGCGCCAGCTCCGCCGTTCAACGAAAGCGCCGGTCGCAGCGAACGCCCCGAGCGCGTGTCGCGCCACGCCGATAACTTCACCAGCGGTGTGTGGGTGTCATTGAATATCGGCCGCGCACAAAACGCCGAACCGCGTTGGTTGATCCCGATGATCTGCAAGGCCGGCGGCATCAACAAACGCCAACTCGGCACGATCCGCATTCAACAGCGCGAGACCCACATCGAAATCGATGCAGCGAGCATCGACAAGTTTTTCTCAAACCTCGGCCAGAACGGCCACATCGAAAAGCAAATCTACGTCACGCGGCTGGACGGCCCTCCGCAAGACGCCCGCCCTCATCGCGCTGAACGAGCTGAGCGCGGCACACCGCGTGAGCGTCCGGAACGCGCAGAGCGCGCGCCACCGCAGCGAGCCGAGCGCGCAGACCGCGCAGCGCCTCAACATCGCGAACGCCCCGCACGCGCCGAGCACGCGCCGCAGCACCAGCCGCGCCCCAACCCGAAAAACAAAAGCAAGCCAAAACCCAAAGGCGGCGACGCCCCGCCGACGCGCGACAAAAAGCAAAAGTGGCATCCTGCCGACTGAGGCGCCATCTTTCGTCTCGTGTGCAATCTCTACTCCATGACCAAATCCCGCGAGGCGCTGACGGCTTACGTCCGCGCCATGCGCGATCGAACCGGCAATCAGCCGCCGCTGCCGGACATTTTCCCGGATCAACTCGCGCCCGTCGTGCGCACGGCAAAAGATGGCGTGCGCGAAGTCGTCACGATGCGTTGGGGCTTTCCGCCGCCATCGGCGGCCTCGAAGCGCCCCGTCACCAATGTGCGCAACTTGAGCTCAAGTTATTGGCGCAACTGGCTCGATAAGCCCGAGTTTCGCTGCCTCGTGCCGGCGACGAGCTTCGTCGAATACACCGACACGACGCCCAAGATCGCGCACTGGTTCGCGCTTGGGCAGGATCGCCCGCTCTTCTGCTTCGCCGGCATCTGGCGGCCCTGGACCGGCGTGCGCGGCAAAGAGGAAGGCGAGCACCTGCTCTTCTCCATCCTCACCACCGACGCCAACGAACTCACAAGCCCCATTCATGCCGCCGCGATGCCGGTGATGCTCACCGGCGATCAGATAGAAACTTGGATGCACGGCACGCCAGACCAAGCTCGCGCATTGGCTAAGCCATTTCCCGCGGAGCGCATGCAAATCGTGCTCTCAGGCCCGCGCGCCGATCCCGGCGACTAGGCCGCCAGCGTCACCACGTTCGAACGCGCCGTCGTGCGCGGCAAGGTGAGCGTGAACGTCGAGCCGCTGCCTGGCGTGCTGGCGACGGAAATCGAGCCGCCCATCACTTCAAGCAATTGTTTTGTCACCGCGAGGCCAAGGCCCGCGCCATCGCGTTCGCGCGTGAACGAGTTATCGGCCTGCATGAACGGTTCGAAGATACGTTCGACATTGCTGCTCGCGATGCCCACGCCGGTGTCGCTCACTTCAAACGCGAAGCGCTCGGCGTCGCCTGAGATACGCAGCGTTATAGCGCCGTTCTTCGTGAACTTGGCGGCATTGATGGCCACATTCATCATGCATTGCGTCAAGCGCCGCTCGTCGATCCAGGCTGAGCCGATATCGGGCGCGCACGCCACTTCGATAGAGTTGCCGTTCTGCGCCGCCAACGGCCGCACAGCATCCGCCACGGCGCAGAACACAGGCGCGAGCAGCGTCTGCCCGGACTCCAACCGCAACTCGCCAGTTTCGAGTTTGACGTGATCGAGCACCATGTTGATCATTGAAAGCAAATGATGCGCAGCGATGCGGATGCGTTCGGCATCCGGCCCCGTTGTCGCCGCTTTCGGTTCTTCCTGGATCAATTCAGCATAGCCGATGATGGCGTTAAGCGGCGTGCGTAATTCGTGGCTCATGCTGGCGAGGAACTGCGATTTCGCAGCATTGGCGCCATCGGCGGCGACGCGCGCGACCCGTTCATCCGCCAGCGCCAACTGCGCGCGCTGAATTTTGGAGTTCTGGCGGATGAGATAAGCGACGGCAGCCGGCGTCACGAGCAACGCAATCACTGCCGTCATCACCGGCGTGTAAGGCGTGTGCCCCGGCGCGATCACGACGTTCACGAGATAATCGAGCGCCAATACGACAGCGAGAATGATCGCCGTCAGCAACGCTGTCCGGATAAGCTGAGCCTTCGTCATGCGCACTCACGAGAATCGTCCGTGAGCAAACTGTCGAGGCTATTCGTAAACAAAACTTAAGGTAGTGATCGCTACAGACTCGCGCCGCTCGCCTACTTGCGGACCTTCGGCTCGCCGAGCGTCATGAAGATCACCGGGCCTTCGGTGGGCGCGCGATAGACGCCGTAGGCGCCGTTCACTTTCATCGCCAATGCCGTCAGCTGCCAGGCATTCTGCTCGTCCATGCGCAGCGACTTGATCGTCAGCTCTTCGATGCCGTGCTTGTGGCCGAACCAGCGCGTGCGCTCTGCATCATTACGCAGACGCTGCGCCACCATCGGATGATCCCAGGCCCAACGGAACATGGTCGAGCGCGGATTCCACGCGCCGATAATCTGCACCGGCGCAGTCACCGTCGCCCCATCCTTGCGCGCGAACTGAATGATGCCGGCGTTCTGATCGACCTGCCACGGCGCGGTTTCGATCTTCAATTTCTTCGCAACCCAGCGCTGGCGATTGAGCAGATCAATCCAGCTCTCGGCCCAAAAGCGATCGACATCGACCTCTTCGCCGCCCCACGGGACAAGCTCTTGCGACGCGCTGCGCGGCGCTTCCTGCACGTCCGGTTTTGCGCGTCGCTTGGCGTTGCCCATGCGCGTCTAGTTTTCCCCAGCGACCAGCCCGGAATGTGGATAACCAAATTCCCCCGGTCCGGGAAAGTCATTTCCTAACCGTCATGTTTCTAAACGCAGGCGGCGCACCCTAGTCCTGCGGATCGTCCTTCTTGCGCCCGCCGCGCCCGATGGTCAGCGCTTTGATCACGCCGCGCATCGTCTGTGCTTCTTGCTGCGTCAGCCGGGCGCGCAGGAAAATCGAGCGCAGATTGCGCTTCATCAGCGGGGCTTTGTCCAACGGGTGATAGAAGCGCCCGTGCTCAAGCTCTTGTTCGAGGTGGAGAAAAAAGTTCTCCAACTCCTCCTGCGTCGCCGGCGGGCTGTCTGACTGAAACCAGGACGGCAGCTCGCTTGCCTGCCTCGCCTCGGCATACGCAAACGCAAACACCGCCACCGCGTTCGCCAAGTTCAGCGACGCGAAGCCCGGATTGACCGGCAGCGTTAAAATCGCGTCGGCACGCGCGATCTCTTCCGTCTCCATCCCCGCCGCTTCCGGCCCGAACATCACCACCGGCCGCTCGCCTTGCGCGATCGCGGCGCGAATGTTCAACGCCGTCTCGCGCGCGCTCCACACCGGCTTTTCCAGCCCCCGCGGGCGCGCCGTCGCGGCGATAACCAAAGTCGCGTCCGCCAGCGCCTCTTCGAGCGTCCACTCCACCTTGGCATTCTTCAGCACCACGTCGGCGCCGACCGCGACCACCTCCGCCTTCGGGTTCGGCCAGCGATCGCGCGGCGAAACCAGGCGGAGCGATTTCAGGCCAAAATTCAACAAAACCCGCGCCACCGCGCCGATGTTTTCGCCCATCTGGGGGCGCACCAGACACACGGCCGGCCATTCCTCCTCGATCGGGGGCGGCATGTTTCGTGCGCGGGTCATTGGTCGGAGCAATCCTGGTACATGACGGCGGGTGTCATTTCTCATCGCGGCGCGCCCCGCAAGCGGGCGCCCTCACGCGGCTGGACCGCGCGCCGGTTCGTGGCCGTCGCGCTAACCCTTGTCGCGCTCGTCGCCATCGCTTGGGTTGCGCCTTATCTGCGCCCGACGCCAACCAAAATCGCTAATCCGCCGCAGCTGCCGGCCGTCTCTTCGGCAGCGCCGCCGCTGCCGTTGCCGGCCGCGGCCGAGACGCCCGCGCCGGTGGTCCGCGCCCGTCCACTGAGCCCACGACGCTCCGGCGTTCCGCTGGACGCTCAAGTCTCGTCGCCAGGCGAAGACTTCGAGGTCCTCAGCGCCTCCGAACTCGACGCCATTTCCCAAGCAAGCGGCGAATAACCCCGCGACGACTGGCCCAAGCGCCGCCGGTTTGCGCCGCGCCCTCTAACTGCTACCACCGCGCCAAATTTCCCCGAACGCGAAAGGTAGCGAGATATGGCCAAGATCAAGGTCGATAACCCGGTCGTCGATATGGACGGCGATGAAATGACCCGGATCATCTGGGCGGCGATCAAAGAACGCCTGATCCACCCCTATCTCGACATCGACCTCAAGTATTACGACCTCGGCGTCGAAAGCCGCGACGCGACCAACGACCAGATCACGATCGACGCGGCCAACGCGACCAAGCAATACGGTGTCGCCGTGAAGTGCGCGACGATCACGCCCGACGAAGCGCGCGTGAAAGAGTTCAACCTGAAGGAAATGTGGAAGAGCCCGAACGGCACTATCCGCAACATCCTCGGCGGCGTCATCTTCCGCGAACCGATCATCTGCAAGAACGTGCCGCGCCTCGTGCCGGGCTGGACGCAACCGATCGTCGTCGGCCGTCACGCCTTCGGCGACCAATACCGCGCCACCGATTTCAAATTCCCGGGCAAAGGCACGCTCACCATCAAGTTTGTCGGCGAAGACGGCCAGACGATCGAGAAGGAAGTGTTCAAGGCGCCGGGCTCGGGCGTCACCATGGCGATGTACAATCTCGATGAAAGCATCAAGGAATTCGCCCGCTCGTCGTTCAATTACGGCCTGATGAAGAACTACCCGGTCTATCTCTCGACCAAGAACACGATCCTCAAAGCCTATGACGGCCGCTTCAAGGACATCTTCCAAGAGATCTTCGACAGCGAGTTCAAAGCCGAGTTCGACAAGCGCAAGCTCACCTACGAACACCGCTTGATCGACGACATGGTCGCCTCCGCGCTGAAGTGGAGCGGCGGCTATATCTGGGCCTGCAAAAACTATGACGGCGACGTGCAGTCCGACACCGTCGCGCAAGGCTTCGGCTCGCTCGGCCTGATGACCTCGGTGCTGATCACCCCGGACGGCAAGACGATGGAAGCAGAAGCCGCGCACGGCACCGTCACGCGCCACTATCGTCAGCACCAGAAGGGCGAGCCGACCTCGACCAACTCCGTCGCCTCGATCTTTGCCTGGACGCGCGGCCTCGCCCATCGCGGCAAGCTCGACAACAACCAAGCCCTGATCGACTACGCGCTGCTCTTGGAAAAGATCACGGTCGACACCGTCGAAGCCGGCCAGATGACTAAGGACCTCGCGCTGCTCGTCGGCGACAAGCAAGCCTGGCTCACCACCGAAGGCTTCCTCGACGCCGTCGGCGACAATCTCGACAAGGCGATGGGCAAGGCTTGAGCTAACTCATGCCGCCTTCGACAGGCTCAGGCTGACGCTGGTGCTAAGCTCTATGCTTGCCATGCGTCACGCTGAGCCTGTCGAAGCGCGACGCACGCACCGTCTGCACTACTCCTTGAACGCCGGGGTCGGCCGCGGCGGGAACGGTTGCGGCAAATCCTTCGACACTTTGTCCGGATAAACCGGCGCACGCTTTTCCAAGAAGCTCGTCACGCCCTCTTTCGCATCACCCGCCTGTCCGCGCGACACCATCCAGCGGCTCTCAATCCGATGCGCCTCCATCGGATGGCTTGCATCAAGCATGTCGAGCAACATGCGCCGCGCCAACGTCACCGAAACCGGCGACGTGTTGTCGGCGATCTCACGCGCCAAAGCATGCGCCGCCGGCAACAACTCATCCGCCTTATGCAGCGAACGCACCAGCCCGCGCTCTTTCGCTTCTTCGCTTGAGAACACGCGCCCGGTCATCGTCCACTCAAGCGCCGTCTGCACGCCAACCAAACGCGGTAGAAAGTAAGACGACAACGTCTCCGGCACGATCCCGCGCCGCGCGAACACGAAACCCATCTTCGTGCCTTCGACCGCGAGCCGGATATCCATCGGCAATGTCATCGTAGCGCCAACGCCAACCGCAGGCCCGTTGATCGCCGCGATCACCGGCTTCAAGCTCTCATAAATCCGCAGGCCAACGCGCCCGCCGCCATCACGCACGCGCTCGATCTCGAAATCTTCGACGCGGCCAGCCAAACGCTTTTCGTAATTGAACGTATCGCCCGCGCTCGCGAGATCGGCGCCCGCACAAAACGCGCGCCCCTCGCCGGTCACGATCACGACGCGCACATCGTCGTTCGCATCCGTCTCGTCGAAGCCAGCGATCATCTCGCGCATCATCACTTCGGTGAACGCATTCATCCGGTCCGGCCGGTTGAGCGTCATCGTCGCAACGCCATTGGCGACTTCGAGTTTGATGGTTTCGTAGGTGGACATTTGGTGCGGCTCCGCAATGAATCGTCACGCTAACTCAAAGCCGCAGCAAATCCACCTCTGCCGCTTGGTAAGGGTCGAGCTTATAAATCAGCTGGCGATGGATCGCGACCAGCGCGCCCGCGCCCCAATCTTCGATCAGTTCGGCATCGTCGCGCTCGCGCGCTTCCCATTGCGAACCGTCCTCGCAAATCATCACGCGGCCTTCGCCGAGCACACAATCGATCGTCGAGACCACGCCGGACTGCGCCCCGGCGCCTAATCCGACTCGGAACACAGAGAGAATCGCGTCACGTTGCTGATGCGAAAGTCGGCCCCAATCGAGCCGCTCGAAAAGCTCTGGCCCAAGATAGGCGGCCAAGGCGTCGTTTTGAGTCATCCCGTGTCCCCACACCGAATCGAGTCGTCCAAAAACGACTGATTTGGTTTCCGAGACATTACCGGGCCGGATCGACCCTAAAGCGGAAGCTTCCAGATGAAGTCGCGATCCGCCACGCGGCCGACCATGAACTTGTGTTCCTTCACATGCTCGAAGCCGTAGCGCCGGTAGAAAGCCTGCGCGCGCGTGTTGTTTTCCCAGACGCTGAGAAACATCACCCGCGCGCCCTTGCCACGCGCCCAAGCGAGGCCGTCATCCATCAGCGTTTTCGCAACGCCCGCGCCCTTCACCGAAGTGTCGACATAGAGACGATGCAATTCCAAAGCGTCGGTCGCATCGACATCCATGTCGACCACGCCAAGCTTGGAATATCCAACTATCGCCCCGTCGCGCAGCGCAAGTACGTAGCGGGTATCGGCGTCGGCAATCTCAGCCGCGATCACGTGCGTCTGATATTTCGCACCGACATACGCGCTGAGGTCTTCCGGCGGATAGAGGTGGCCGAAGGTTTCGACGAACGTCCGCTCTGCGAACAACGCCAACGCCGCCGCATCAGCGGCCTTCGCATCGCGATACGTAATCGTGTTCACGCCGCCAGCGCGCCTTGAAGCGCAGCGCGAATTGCGTCGATGGCTTTGCTCGCATCGCCGCCATTCGGTCCGCCGCCTTGCGCCATGTCGGGGCGTCCGCCGCCACCTTGTCCGCCGACGGCAGCTACACCGGCCTTCAGCAAATCAACAGCGCTGACCTTGCCTTTGAGATCGTCGGTGACGCCAACCGCCAAAGCCGCTTTGCCATCCTCGACGCCAACATAAGCGATCACGCCCGAGCCGATCGACTTCTTGCCTTCATCGACCAAGCCGCGCAGCTCCTTCGCCGGCACGCCTTCGAGTACGCGCGCGAGAACAGCCACGCCTGCCACCTGCTCCGGCCCCGCAGGCGCTGCTTGTCCGCCGCCGCCCGCGAGCGCAAGCTTCTTCTTCGTATCCGCCAATTCGCGCTCAAGCTTTCGGCGCTCGTCCGCGAGTTGGCTGACGCGATCGGTGACTTCCGCCAGCGGCGCTTTGATGTTCGACGCAATCGCTTTCGCGAGTGCCGCTTGCGCTTTCAAGTGCGCGAGCGCCGCAGCGCCAGTCGCCGCTTCGATGCGGCGAACGCCAGAGGCAACGCCGCCTTCAGACAGGATCGCGAACACCGCGATATCGCCCGTGCGCATCACATGCGTGCCGCCGCAGAGCTCGACCGAGTACGCTTTGCCGTTTGCGTCGAGCGCATCGCCCAAACGCAGAACCCGAACGCTATCGCCATACTTCTCACCGAATAGCGCCAGCGCGCCTTCTTCGATCGCCTTCGCCGGCGCCATCTCCTTGATGACGCCTTCTGCGTTCTGACGGATCACCGCGTTCACTTCGTCTTCGACGCGGCCGATCTCGTCGGCCGTCAGCGCCTGGCCGTGGCTGAAGTCGAAGCGGAAGTAATCAGCCTCAACCAACGAGCCCTTTTGCGATACGTGCGGCCCGAGCACATTGCGCAACGCTGCGTGCAGCAAGTGCGTCGCCGAATGGTTCGAACGGATTTTTGTGCGGCGCGCGTGATCGATCTCAAGCTCGGCCTTGTCGCCAACCTTGATCGCGCCTTTCACCAGGCGGCCGACATGCAGATGCAACGCGCCCGCTTGCTTCAGCGTGTCTTCGACCATGAACTCCGCGCCGTTCGCGAACGTAATCACGCCGTGATCGCCCGCTTGGCCGCCGCTTTCGGCATAGAATGGCGTGCGATCAAACACGATGCCGCCACTCACGCCTTCGCGCAGCTCGTGCGCTTCCTCGCCGCCGGTGACGATCGCTATCACCGCACCTTCGCCAGCTTCGGCGCCGTAGCCCAGGAACTCATTGCCGCGCGTGCGTTCGAGGATCGAGTGCCAGATCGCCGGATTGTCGCCGCCATCGGCGCCCTTCCAGGACGCTGCGCCCTGATCGCGCTGCTCTTGCATCGCGACATCGTATTCAGCGACATCCACTTCGAGCGAACGCGCGCGCAAGATGTCTTGCGTGAGATCGAGCGGGAAACCGAACGTGTCGTAGAGCTTGAACGCGGTGCGGCCGGAGAGCTTCTGGCCTTGCTTCAGCGTGCTGAGTTCATCATCGAGCAAACGCAAACCATTCGCCAGCGTGCGGCGGAAGCGCTCTTCTTCTTCAAGCAACTGCGCCTTGATCACAGGCTCAGCGCGCTTCAGCTCCGGATACGCATCGCCCATCTCAGCGATCAGCGTCGGCGCCAAGCGGTGCATCAGCGGCTCTTTCGCGCCCAAGATATGCGCATGGCGCATCGCGCGGCGCATAATCCGGCGCAGCACGTAGCCGCGGCCTTCGTTCGACGGCGACACGCCGTCCGCAATCAGAAAGCACGACGAGCGCAAGTGATCGGCGATCACGTTGTGGCTCGGCGCCTGCTCGCCTTCTGCTTTGGTCTTCGTCAGTTCTTGCGACGCCGCTTTCAGCGTGCGGAAGAGATCGGTCTCGAACACCGAGTCCACGCCTTGCAGCACGCACGCCATGCGCTCAAGGCCCATGCCGGTATCGATCGACGGCTTCGGCAGTTTGGCGCGCGGGCGATCGTCACCGAACTGCTCGAACTGCATGAAGACGAGATTCCAGAACTCAAGAAAGCGATCGCCGTCCTGCTCGGCCGATCCTGGCGGGCCGCCCCAAATGTGATCACCGCGATCGATGAAAATTTCCGAGCACGGACCGCACGGCCCCGTGTCGCCCATCGACCAGAAATTATCGTTGGTATCGATGCGGATGATCTTGCTCTCGGAGAGCCCCGCGATCTTTTTCCAAAGCGCGGCCGCTTCGTCGTCATCGTGATAGACGGTCACGAGCAGCTTATCTTTCGGCAGGCCGAGATCTTTGGTGATCAGCGTCCAGGCAGCGTCGATCGCGCCTTCTTTGAAATAGTCGCCGAACGAGAAGTTGCCGAGCATTTCGAAGAACGTGAGGTGGCGCGCGGTGTAGCCGACATTGTCGAGGTCGTTGTGCTTGCCGCCGGCGCGGACGCACTTTTGGCTGGTCGCGGCGCGCGGGTATGGCGGCTTCGCCGCGCCCGTGAAGTAGTTCTTGAACTGCACCATGCCGGCATTGACGAAGAGCAATGTCGGATCGTCCTGCGGGACGAGCGGCGATGAGCCGGGCAGCTCGTGGCCGCGCGACTGGAAGAACTCAAGAAACTGCCGACGGATGTCGTTGACGCTGGTCATTATACTTCAAGCCAAATCAAAGGTTCGGCTTGGTATATTGTAGTGCAGGTGCGAACGCCAAGCGGCGGCTGACGATACCTGCCCTGCCCGTGGGTTAGTTCAAACCGGCAGCGTCATCTCACCATTCGGGCCAAGCGGGGCGAACGGATTCCACGCCACTTCCCAGAGATGACCGTCCGGGTCGGCGAAATAGCCGGACTGGCCACCCCAAGGTGCGGCTTCCGAGGCTTTCACCAAGGTCGCGCCAGCGCGAACCGCCTCGTCAATCACGGCGGCGACCTCATCCTTCTCGCGGACATTGTGCGCCAAAGTGATGCCGCTAAAGCCCGAGCCTTCGGCCGACACGTTCGCGTCGCACGCCAGGCTCTCGCGCGGAAAGATCGCCAGCGCCAGCGCGCCGAGCTGATAGAAGACGACTTGGTCGCTGCCCATTGATGACGGCTTAAAGCCGAGCTTCTCGTAGAATGCGCGCGACCGGGCGAGGTCAGCGACGCCCAGAGTGATCAGGGAAACACGCGGCTCCATCAGCTCACTCCGTCAGAGGTAATTTCGCCGGCCGGCCCAGAACTCATGGCCAGGGCATGGGGTCGGGTCGGCTACACAAGTCCCGAACCAGCCGGCGAAAAACTCGAACCTCAATCGCCTTCGTTGGCGTCCTTGGCTTCCTCGTCGCTCGGCGGCGAATACATAGCGTCTGCGACTGCATTGGACTTGCCGCGGATCTTGTCTTCGATGTCGAGCGCCACCGCAGTGTTCTCTTTCAAGAACCGGCGCGCGGCTTCTTTGCCTTGGCCGATCTTCTGCGAGCCGTAGGCGTACCAGGAGCCTGACTTGTCGATGACGCCGGCCTTCACGCCGAGTTCGATCAGTTCGCCGGTCTTGGAGATGCCTTCGCCATAGATGATGTCGAACTGCACCTGCTTGAATGGCGGTGCGACCTTGTTCTTCACCACTTTGACGCGGGTTTCCGAGCCGATGACCTCGTCGCGCTCCTTGATTTGGCCGGTGCGGCGAATATCCAGGCGAACCGAAGCGTAGAACTTCAGCGCATTGCCGCCCGTCGTCGTCTCCGGGTTGCCGTACATCACGCCGATCTTCATGCGGATCTGGTTGATGAAGATGACGAGCGTCTTCGACTTATTGATCGAGGCGGTGAGCTTGCGCAGCGCCTGGCTCATCAGGCGCGCCTGCAGACCCGGCAGGCTATCGCCCATCTCGCCTTCGATTTCAGCGCGCGGCGTCAAAGCCGCAACCGAGTCCACGACAAGAACATCAACCGCACCGGAGCGGACCAGCGTATCGGTGATTTCGAGCGCTTGTTCGCCGGTGTCAGGCTGCGAGACCAGCAAGTCGTCGAGATCGACGCCGAGCTTACGAGCATAGATCGGATCGAGCGCGTGTTCGGCGTCGACGAAGGCGCAGACACCGCCGTTCTTTTGCGCTTCGGCGATGCAGTGCAGCGCAAGCGTCGTCTTACCCGAGCTTTCCGGGCCATAGATTTCGATGATGCGGCCTTTGGGCAGACCGCCAATGCCGAGCGCGATATCGAGCGACAGTGAGCCGGTCGAGATCGCTTCGATCTCCACCACCGGCTTTTCGCCGAGACGCATGACCGAGCCTTTACCGAAGGCCTGGTCGATCTGTTTCAGAGCGGCGGACAGAGCCTTCTGCTTGTCAGTTTCCACGTCACCCTCAACAAGCTTCAGCTTAGCCATGGTTTCCGCCTCCCTTAGGCCCTGAGTCCAGGGCTCGCGCCACATGCCGTTCTTCGTGAACCGCGCGCCGCATCAATCTAGAATCGAATGTACCGCCTTTGTTCTTAGAACACAAGCAGAACATGGCGGATCGGGATTGAGTTTTGGGGATTAGGGATTGGAGCGCCAAATGCGGTGGCGCGGGGCGTGCATTCCCCAATCCCTATTCCCTTATCCCCAATCCCCGTTAATCGTATCGGAGGGGGAAAGGGAGAGGATCGGCGTCCCATGGCTCAGTCCTTGTCGCCACTGCCGCTTGCCGACCGCCATCCGGCCACGCTGGAGGGCGTCACCTCCTATCGCGTGAAGACCGCCGCGATCTCGCGCCCTGCTGGCCAATTGCAAAAGCCAAATCCCGACATGGTGCTCGTCACCGGCGCCGATGGCGGCGTTGTTGTGTACCCGCCGAGCGAGAAGCTCGTGATTTTGGCTGCGAAGCGTCAGCGGCCGACTGGGCGCTAAGTGAAGAGCGCCGCCGCCCTGCTTTCGCTGCTGGCTCTTGGGATCGGCGCCGGATCCGCGACTGCCGAGACAATTCAATGCGCAGCTAGAAACAGCGCCGGACAATCTGAGTATGTGCTCCGAGTTCGTGCAGAACGCCAAGGCACGCCTGACGTCTGGTTTTCTTGGCAGGCAACCGCACGTCCCGAGGGTCGCGCAGTCGTACTCAACCATACTTACAGCGGTATCGACGGAGAGGATGGCCTCGGCATCTCGACGATACTAATTCGTCAACATGACGAGAGCGGTCGTTTAATGAGTCCGGCACTACTCGCGATTGACTGGACCACAGCGAGGATG
This sequence comes from uncultured Terricaulis sp., assembly GCA_964405865.1. Classification (GTDB taxonomy): domain Bacteria; phylum Pseudomonadota; class Alphaproteobacteria; order Caulobacterales; family Aquidulcibacteraceae; genus Vitreimonas. The sequence goes on from CAYOPM010000005.1 coordinate 106,640, forward strand.
TCGATCTCCTACATCCCGTTTCTCAGCATGAACAATCTCTTGGTAGTTCGGGACGACTTCCAATGCGCGCGCCTGGACTAGCGCCTAACTAAACGCCGCCAGATCCCCAAACTTCCCAGCATTAAAATCCAAGATCGCCTGCCGGATCTCGCCTTCGCTGTTCATCACGAAGGGCCCGTATTGCACGACAGGCTCGTTCAGCGGCGCGCCGCTCATGATGAGCAGCTTCGCATCGCTGTCCGCTTCGATCGCAATCGCGCCGCCTTCGCGCGCGAAGAGTGCGAGCTGTGACGCGCCAGCGCTTTTGCCATCGAGCCGCACGTTGCCGCTCTGCACCAACACCAAAAGCGTATGCCCTTCCGGCAGCGTAAACTCAGCCTTCGCGCCGCCATTCAAGCGCACGTCCCAGAGATCGACATGCGTGAACGTCTGCGCCGGTCCGCGCGCGCCGGCGTATTCGCCCGCGATCACGCGCACGCGCCCTGCTTCGTTCGGCAACGCGACAGACGGGATCACGCCATCGAGCAAAGTCTGATAGCCGGGCGGCGCCATTTTATCCTTCGCCGGCAGGTTCACCCAAAGCTGCACCATCTCCATCGTGCCGCCATTCTTCGTGAACGCGGCCGAGTGAAACTCTTCGTGCAAAATGCCGGACGCCGCCGTCATCCATTGCACGTCGCCCGGACCGATGTGTCCGCCATTGCCGGTGCTGTCGCGGTGATCGACTTCGCCGGCATAGACGATCGTCACCGTCTCGAAGCCGCGATGCGGATGCACGCCCACGCCGCGCTTTTGCGCAGCGGGTTGAAACTCATAAGGCTGCGCGTAATCGAGCAGGATGAACGGGCTCACCGCGTCGCCATGTGTCTGCGGCGAAAACATCGAGCGCACGGGAAAGCCATCGCCAACCCAATGCGGGCGCGGCGCGTCGTGGAGGGCGAGGAGTTTTCTCATACGGAGAAAATAAGCGCGGCGGGTGAGCGCGCAATAAGGCACATGGATGGAACCTCCTCTCCGGCTACCCGTTCTCGCGCCAAGGAGATTTCCATGCGTTTGCTCGCTGCCACCGCGCTCGTCCTCGTTCTCGCCGCCTGCGGTCAAACCACGACGGTGACGCCGTCCGATGAGCCGCCCGCCGTCGAAGCGCCTGCCGTCGATGCAAACGCGATCACGTCTGAAGGCTGGAATACGCTGCGCGTCGGCATGACGCGCGCCGAAGTCACCGCCGCTGTCGGCGACGACGCCAATCCAAACGCCGTTGGCGGCGCCGATCCCGAAGCGTGCGATCTCTATCACCCCGCCAACGCGCCCGAAGGCATGCTGGTGATGATCGAACGCGGCGTGCTCACCTCGATCATCGTGCGCAACAACACCGACCTCCGTACCGATCGCGGCTTCGGCGTCGGCTCAACTGCGACCGAGATCAAAACCGCCTACGGCGCCAACGCCCAAGTGCAAGCGCACCGCTACGTCGAAGGCGCCGAGTACATCACCGCCTGGACCGCCAACGCGCCAGCCGCTGACGGCTACACCGACAACGCCGCCGCCCGCGGCATTCGCTACGAGACGAACGCGCAAGGCGTCGTCACTGGCGTGCAAGCCGGTGGGCCGAGCATTCAGTATGTTGAAGGCTGTTCGTAGCTCTCACTAGACACCGCTGGCCACTAAATGGTCTTCTCCCCTTGTGGGAGAAGACAGACCGAGCGGAGCGAGGTCAGATGAGGGGTGATGGCTCGGAAGCCAAACCGTTCAAGCGCCTCGCCAAATCCGAGCGCACGTTAAGCCGCGCCCGCAAACTCCGCCGAGAGATGAGCGACGAAGAGCGCATTCTCTGGATGCTCCTACGCGATCGCCGCTTTGTCGGCTTCAAATTTCGCCGCCAGGTCCCTCTCGGCGATTACGTCGCCGACTTCGTTTGCTTTGAGCGCGAGCTAGTCGTCGAGTTGGATGGCTCGCAACACGCCGAACCAGAACAAGCTGCCTTCGATGCAAAACGTACGAGCGTGCTCGAAGCCGCTGGCTTCCGCGTTGTTCGTATCTTGACGAGCGATCTCTTCAAAGAGCGCGAAGGCGTCATGGAAACGATCCTCAACGCGCTCCAGTACAAGCGCTAACTGCTCTTCTCCCCTTGTGTGGAGAAGACAGACCGAGCCCAGCGAGGTCAGATGAGGGGTGCTGGCGCAGGGCCTTCAGGCACCAGCGCCATCACCCCTCACCTGCGTTTGCTCTGCAAACGCTGTCCTCTCCCACAAGGGGAGAGGGCCAAACTCTTAAGCCGCCAGCAGCTCCTTCACGCGCCCGACGAGCTGCTCCATCGTCACCGGCTTGCTCATATAGTGCACCGGATACTGCTCCAGCATGTGGCTGAAGCTTTCCGGCGCGTAGCCGCTGAGGAAGAGCACTTTGGCTTCACCAATGAAGGCGGGATCGGCTTCTTGCAGCATTTCGGGGCCGGTCATGATCGGCATCGAGACGTCCGAGATGATGATGTCGTAAGCGCCCGGATTGCGCGCGAGCACTTCGAGCGCTTCTTCGCCGTTCTCGGCTTCTTCGACCTCGTAGCCGCACTCTTTCAGATTGCGCGCGATCGAGCGCCGCACGGCGGTTTGATCTTCGACGAAGAGGATCTTGCCGCGGCCCGCCACGTCCTTCGGCGGCGGCGCGATCAAAGCGCGCTCTTTCGCGGCGATTTCTTCGAGCTCTTCCGGCGTCGGATCGTAGACCGGCAAGAAGATGCGGAACGTCGTGCCGACACCGAGCTTCGAGGTGAAGAAGATGTAGCCGCCCGATTGCTTGATGATGCCGTAGCTGGTCGCCAGACCAAGGCCTGTGCCTTTGCCGGCTTCCTTGGTCGAGTGATACGGGCGGAAGATTTTCGCCGCGTGCTCCGGCTTGATGCCTGAGCCGGTGTCTTCCACTTCGATCATGACGTACTGACCGTCTTCGATCGGGTTGTGACCCAACCCGCGCGCAGCTTCCGCGCCAATCACGGACGTGCGCACTGTGAGCTTGCCGTCCTTCGGGATCGGCGAGTCTTTCGGCGTCATCGCATCGCGCGCATTGGTGGCGAGATTGATCAGCACGCGCTCGAGCTGGGTCTTGTCGACCTTCACATACGGCAGATCGCGGCCGTGGCGGATTTCGTACGGGATCGACGCGCCCATGATGCGGCGCATCAGCTCCTGACGCGAGCCGATGAAGTCACCCACATCGAAGACTTCGCGGGCGAACGTCTGCTGACGCGCATAGGCGCGCAGCATTTCGGAGAGCTCCTTGGCGCTCGCGGCGTTGTCGGAGATTTCCTGCAGCGTCGGATAGTCCGCGTCTCCGACAGGGTGACGGCGCAGCAGGTACGAACAATTCTGCATGACGACGGTCAGCAAGTTGTTGAAGTCGTGCGCCACGCCCGCGGCCAGTTCGCCGATCTCGCGCATCTTTTCCGACTGAGCCAAGCGCGTTTCGAGTTCGCGCTGCTGGCTGACGTTGGAGATGTACGCAATGCCCCGCCCTTCGGCGGAGCGCGCGAGATTGACGTGCACCGCCGTCGGCGGCTTCGTCGCCAAAGTGATCTCGATCGGATCGTTCAGCGCCTGGCGCAAACGATGCGCCAGCGCGCTCGGACCTTCAGAGGCTTCAAACAAATCCGCGAACGCCGCACTCGGCGTCGCGCGGCCTTGCGTCATTTCCATCAGCGCGGCGTTTGAATCGAGTAGCGCCGCCGAACCCGGATCGATGCCATCGAGCATCGCCACGCCGAACGGCGCGTTCGAGAAGATGCCTTCGTCACTGCCACCACCGCCACTCGCGGCTTGCGCGACCGGCGCTTCAGGCGCTTCGGCATCGGCGAAGAACACAAACGTGCGCGACGCGCCGTCCACCTCTTCCGCCGGCCAGAACGACAGCGCCGACGCTTGCGTCTCGTGGCCATCGATGCCGCGCAAAGTCACCTTCGCGCGCGACGCGCCAAAGCCGCGGCGATCGCGGCGAAGCAAGCGCGACGGATCTTCCTTCACGATGTCCTTCACACGCAGCAGCGAAGGATCGTCGCCCAAGCCCAGCACCGAGCGCAGCGAACGGTTCATGTAAACGATGGTGCCGTCCGCCTTCGCGGCGAAGAAGCCGACCGGCGAGTCATCCAGGAAGAGCTGGCGGCCTTCACTTTCGACATCGCCATGCTCAGCGACGCCAAGCTCGCGCAAACGCCACAACACATGCCCGCCCGGCATCGGGCCAACCGACGCTTCGTAGCGCGTGTGCTTGCCATTGATCGCCGCTGTCGCCGGCAATTCTTCGCGGCGCACTTGGCCGAGTTGTGCCGCTTTCGACAAACGGAACATCGGCGCCGACAACATCGGGTCTGCGCCAAACAGTCGGCTCATCATCGGCGGACGATCGCTATCGCCCAACGCGCCGGTGATCTCGGCCAATTCGCGATACACAGCGTTCGCCGTCAGTGGCGAGAGATTGCCGTCCGTCACCAATGCCGCTTCATCGAGGGCATCGATCAGCGCGAACTCGTTGCGCCCGCTTAGCAGCGAAGCCGCCGCGATCGCGCCGCGTTCCGGAAACGCGCCATACTTGCGGCCCTGCCCGCGCGAGAGCCAGAAAAACAAAACCATGCCTGCCGCTGCGAGCAGAACGAGCAACACTGCGCCCGCTTGGCCGACGCTCGGCCCTGCCGTGATCGCAACGCCCGCCGAACCGACGCCCACGGCGACGGAAATCCAAAAGAGGATTTGCAGCGGATCGAGCCGCCCGCCTGTTTGCGGTGGTTGGTTCTCAACGTGATCTGTCATGGGCGCGCCTGTTAAGGGCGCACTTGACCCCGATTCGGGGCGCCGATCACGCGGCGCTGCTGTCCGAAAGCCATCCGCCATTGGGCGTCTCCAACCTATAAAGCCGACCGACGCCGGCCTCGTCGCCGCGCCAACCGCATGACGAAGCCAATGATTTTCGCCACCGCCTCGTAATGTTCCTTCGGAATCGGCTGATCGATCTCAGCCGTCGCAAAAAGTGCGCGCGCCAGCGGCGGATCTTCCACAAGCGGAATATCGTGCTCTTGCGCGATTTCACGAATTCGTGCCGCCACCGCATCGACACCCATCGCCAAACAAATCGGCGCCGGCGTCTCGCCCGCTTCGTATTTCAGCGCGACGGCGTAGTGAGTCGGATTGGTGATGATCACGCTCGCTTGCGGCACGTTCGCCATCATGCGTTGCCGCGACCGCTGCATGCGGATCTGGCGCAGCTTGGCTTTGACCATCGGGTCACCGTCCTGCTGGCGCATCTCTTCCTTGATCTCGTGGCGGCTCATGCGCATGCGCTTCATGAAGCTCTGCCGCGTGAACACATAGTCCACCGCCGCCAGCAACGCTGCGGCGCACGCCGCCGCCATCAGCATGCCGACAATCTTGTCCTGCAAGAACGGCAAAAGCGCGCCGACGTCGAGGAGCGAGATATTCTCTAGTTCCGCATCATGCGGCCAAAGCGCCGTGCCGACGACAACCCCGACGACAACGAACTTCGCCAGCGACTTTGCAAATTGCGCAAACGCCTGTTTGCCGAAAACCCGCTTGAAGCCTTCGATGGGATTGAGCTTCTCAATCTTCGGCGTGAGTTTCTCGCCCGTGAATGTCGGCTTGTCTTGAACGTAGCGCGCCGCAACGCCAGCAATCGCCAAGGCCAACATGGCGAGCCCGAAGATCGCAAACACCTTGAAGCCGACGCTCACCATGATCGCAGTCAGCGAACCCGGCTCAGCTGAGAGCTGATCCGGCATGGCGAGGAAGGTCACGAAACTCCGCGCCATCTCGGTAAAGATCGGGCCCGACATCCAAGCCACGATCGCGGTTGCCGCCATCAGCGAAAACGCTGCGCCCACCTCCGGCGTGTAGACGATGTCGCCCTTCTCGCGCGCCTGATCCAGCTTTCGCTGTGTTGGCTCTTCTGTCTTATCGTCATCATCTGATCCGGCCATGGCTTACCTCAGCCACGTCGCGTAACGCTCGAGACTATCGAGCCAGATCAGCATGCCGGTCGATAAGCCCAGCGCGATAACAACCAAACCGCCTAAGATTTGCAGCGGCAAGGCGACGAAAAACACCTGAATTTGCGGGATCAAACGCGAAAGAATGCCAAGCCCCACGCGGAAGATCAGCCCCGCCGCAATAACCGGCATCGCAATCTGAAAACCAACGCGGAACGACGTCGACACCGCTTCGAGCGCAAGTTCTGCTGCATCTCCCACGGGCGCTGCCGCGCCAACATTGATCACTTCGTACGACCCGACGACGCCTTGCAGAAACATGTGATGCAAGCCGGTCGCGAAAATCAGCGTCACGCCCATGATGCTCAAGAACACTGCGAGCAGCTGGCCCGATTGCGAAGCTGTCGGGTCAGCCGTTTGTGCGAACGAAAGACCAAGCTCGAGCCCCATGATCTGGCCCGCGGTCGCCGTCGCTGAAACCAGAATGCGTGCAGCACCGCCGAGCAAAACGCCGACCAGAACTTCAGTGGTGATCTGAAGGCCCATGCCCAGCGCTGTATTTGCAGGCTCTGGCATGATGCCGGCAGTCGCGGGCCCAATGCAGATCGCCAAGGCCAATGCGAACGCCAAGCGGATGCGCGCTGGGACTGCCGTTTCGCCGAAGCCTGGCAACAACATGATCATCGCGCCCATGCGCGCGAAGAGCAGCGTGGTCGGCCAAAGTTCGACGCCCCAGAGCGAGAGGTCCATCGCGCGCCTCCTAGAAGGCTGCGATGCGGGCGAAGATGTCGTTCATGAACGTGCCCAGAAGGCCGCCCATGATCGGCAGGAAGAGCAGGATGGCGAAGAAGATCGAGAGGATCTTCGGCACGAACACCAAGGTCTGCTCCTGGATCTGGGTCAGCGTCTGCAGCAGCGAGACGACCAGACCCACGATCAAGCCCACGATCATCGGCCCCGCCGCGACCAGCACGGTCACCCAAATGGCGTCGCGCCCGAGATCGAGGACTTCCGCTCCATTCATCGTCTGCTCCACCCGGCAAATTCTGCCGACTAAAGCCCCAAGGACGCCTGATGTGGTTAACGCCGAGTTAGAGCCTCGGAGCTTGCCGCTTTAAGTCTCGGCAAGCCTCGGATCGCGACACCCAGAACACGAATCCGTGCTGCTGAAGTCACAGTCGGATTCAGTTTTGATCCGTGGCCGCCAAGAAGCATCCAAAACACCGAATCTAACTCATCTTGGATTCAGTCGTGCATGGAACGATGGCCCATCCACGAACGTAGAAGACGTCATCGGGGAAACGCCAACGAATAGCGGGGAAAGTCAGATGTTCAGCTCCATTGCCGCCTTCTTCCGCGGCCTGTTCGGCCGCAAGGAAGATAATTTCAAGTCGCTGCTGATCGCCGATCTCGGCATCGAGCGCTAAGCGCCCTACCCACCCGGCGGCGCACCCGACGCCGCGAAGCTTTCGACCAGGCTGCCCGCGACCAAGCGCCAGCCATCGACCAGCACGAAGAAGATAAGCTTAAACGGCAAGCTCACGGTCACTGGCGGCATCATCATCATGCCCATCGCCATCAACAGTGACGCGACCACCAGGTCGATGATCACGAATGGGATGAAGAGCATAAAGCCGATCTCGAACGCCCTCCTCAGCTCCGAAATCATGAATGCCGGCGCCATGATGCGCAGCGGCACATCCTCTACACTCGTCGGCGGCGTTTCCAGGCGCGCCATATCGATGAAGAGCGCCATGTCGTCTTCGCGCGTCTGCGCCGCCATGAAGCGCTTCAGCGGCTCGACAATGCGCGGAAACGCTTCATCGAGCGGCATTTGCTCTTCCATCACCGGGCCAATCCCGGCCTCGTAAGCTTGCTGCCAAACCGGCTGCATGACGAACGCCGTCAAGAACATCGACAGCGACACGATCACCACGTTCGGCGGCGCCTGCTGCAAACCGATCGCGGTTCTGAGCAACGATAGCACCACGACGATGCGCACAAAGCTCGTCGTCATGATGATGATCGACGGCGCCAACGAGAGCACCGTGATAAGCGCCGCCAGCTGCAGCACGCGCGCCGTCAGGCCGTCGCCTGTGCCGAGATCAACCGAGAGCGTCGGCGCTGCGGCATACGCCACGCCGGCGCCGATCATCATCGACATGGCGAGCGACATGGCGAACACCGCCGCCCAATGGCGCGGCGAGCGCAGTAGGCTCCGTTGCTTGGGTTCTGGCGCGCTCACGTTGCGCTCCCCTGGGCGCTCTCCGGCGCCTTCACCTCTTCCTTTGCCGCTTGTTCGCCGACCACAATATCACCGCCAGGCCCTAGGAGGATAAGATGCTCACGGTCATCGCAGCGCACGATCACCATGCGCCGGCGCGGATCGAGCATCAGGCTCTCCGTCACCTTCATGCGCTTGGGTGTTTGCGGGCCGACCTGGAGCATCCCTAAGCGCCGCGCCCCGTAGGCGACGGCCAGGATCAGCCCCAATGTTGCGATCAGCGCGAAGAGCGATCGCGCCCAGTCCAATACGTCCACGACACCCTCTCCGTTCTGGAGCTTGGGCTCTTGGCTCAGCTGGTTTGGTAAATGAGAGATTAATTTCCGGGCTCGAAATTAAGCTCGGCTTAACCATGCGCTGTTCGACTAGGCAAAGTTTGCAGCCCTCTGAGTCGGATCGCCCCAAGTGGATCTCGCCAGCACACCCTTCTTCGGAATGCTCCGCCAGCGGCTCGACAATCTGAGCGAGCGCCAGCGCCTGATCTCCGAAAACATCGCCAACGCTTCGACGCCCGGCTATCGCGCCCGCGACATCGATACGTCCGGCTTCGAGCGCATGCTCGCCTCCTCCGGCGGTGGCGGCCTGCAAATGGCGCGCACTCAAGCTGGGCACATGGCGCCTGGTGGCGGATCGAGTAGCGCTCAGGTCGTTACGCGCGACGATAGCGAGACGACGATGGATGGAAACTCGGTCGTGCTCGAAGAGCAGATGGCGCGTGCTGCTGAAACGCGGATGGCGTTTGAGACGGGCATAGCGCTTTACCAGAAGGGCCTTGAACTCGTGCGCCTCGCTGCGCGTGCGCCAGGGAGATAATCCCAGGAGATAATTTATGACTGACATCAACGCCGCCATCGCTGCCGCTGCTTCGGGCATGCGCGCTCAAACGGTTCGCATGCGGATTGCTGCGGAGAACGTCGCCAATGCGAGTTCGACCGGGACCAATCCGAACGAAGAACCCTTCCGCCGCCGCATTCCGCTCTTGGAGAGCACAACGCTCGCGTCCGGAGGCGAAGGCGTTCGCGTTCGTGGGGCGGCGTTCGACATGACCGAGTTTCGTTCGGAGTATAATCCGAGCCATCCGGCGGCCGGCGAAGACGGCTATGTCCGGCTTCCGAATGTCGACACGCTCGTTGAGATGATGGATTTGCGCGAAGCCACGCGCGCTTACGAAGCCAATTTGAACATGATCGAAGCTGCGCGATCGATGACGACGCGCGCGCTTGATCTGCTGCGGAGATAATTAGATGGCGATCGATCCAGTCTCGGCCGCACGGGCCTATCAGCAAGCGGCGCGCTCTTCGGGCGCCGGCGGGGTTGAAGGCGGCGATAGCATCGACTTTGGCAATCTCGTCACGCAAGCGATTCGCGATGCGGGGCAAACGGCGCAAGTTGCGGAGCAACAGGCTGTGCAAGTTGCGGCGGGCAGCGGCGACATTGTTGATGTCGTCACCGCGATCGCGGCGGCGGAAACGCAATTGCAGACGGTGATGGCCGTGCGCGACCAAGTGATTTCGGCGTACCAAGAAATCCTGCGCATGCCGATTTAAGTTCGGCGACTGGGAACTTCGCTTAGGAACCGGCGTTTTCGCCACATCAGTTCCTAAACGGAGAATTCCCATGCTTGGCTGGGCGATCGGATTTTTTGTTGCGGCGCTTGTCGCTGCTGTGTTTGGCTTTGGCGGCATCGCCTCTGCGTTCACAGGCATCGCGATCATTCTGTTCTGGGTGTTTCTCGCCCTCGTCGTTCTTTCGCTGCTTTTCAACGCGTTCGGCGGAACGCACGCGGCTGCTCACGGCCGAAGTGGCGGCGCCGTTGGCACGGTTGCGCTGATCGCGGGTGTCGCACTGTTAGTGTACGCCTGGGTCGACAATGACATGTCGGCGGAGCGCGTTGGCGCACAGATCGACGAAACCGCTGTGCAATTGGCTGAAGGCGCCTCCGAGGCGCTGGGCGAAGCCGGCCAGCGGGCCGAGAACGTCATCGAAGACGCATCCGACGAAGTACGCCAGGATGCCTCCGAAGGCCTCGATGAAGCGTCAGACAATGTCGACCCCAACACCAATTAAGCTCAACTCCACTCCCCCTTCACGCTGACTTAGCCCGGGCCTCGCCCGGGCTTTTTCTTTGCGCATGCGCGGGCGCCGGCGTTTCTCTGTTCGAGAAACACCGTGGGGCGGTTTCAGGGCGTGGGAGTGCGTCAGCTGGAATCGGCGAGTGCTACCGGCGGCGCGGCGCACGAGACGCAAGCCTCAGCGCAGGCGACTGGATCGATGATGCGCAGGCGCGTCAGGCCGCAGCGCAGACGGCGCATCGCGCGCGCGATGTGTTTGTCCAGATCGCGCATGACGCACAGGATCGCATACATGCGGCTGCCGAAATCGCGCCCGCTCATCAGCTTGCGCAAACGCGAACCGATCAGCTGGCGATAGAAACGGCCTTTGACACTGATGCGGCCGTGACGATGCGTGCCGGAGCGGCGCGGCGTGATGCGTGCGGCGACGTGGATGAAGACGAGCTTGCCGGTGAACCGCGCCACGGGATCGAGATCCCGACGCGAAACCGCGCCACCGCTCGCCAACCAAATCGCGCAAATGCGCACGTACCAAGCAAAGAACGCCCGCGCCCAGCGCATGATGCGCTGGAGGCGTTTCGGTTCGATTGGTGTCTGGGCAGTTCGCATGACGGCGCATTATCGCGCCGGTTTGGGTGGGGGCGGATAAGTTTGGCGCGGGGACGCGCGGGGCTTTGATGGGGCTAGGGTTTTTGGGGTGGGAGTGTGGGATAGATCGGCCCGCGCGTATGACTACTCGTCGAGTTCAATGTCCACAAAATGCAGCTTGCGTCCTCGCCTAAAGGTGCGAACCCGTACAACGCGGTTGATCATCGGTCCTATCAAGTCGTCAACGGTTTGCTGGACGCTCCACACCCTCTTGGGTTCTCCATCCACCATTATGACAAGCCAGTCTTTATCCAAGTGAACCGCTCGCAACACCCCTTCGAGCGATTGCTCAGGCTGTGATGGGACGGCCATGGTTCCGGCATCCCCTCGAAGCATCTGAGCAATGCTGACGCGGCTCTCAGGCGACAGAGTAACTGGACTGTCGCCAGCGATCCGCATTTCGAGACGCGAATAGGTCTTACCCGTGGGTGCCAAATTGCGAGACAGTTTGAGGAACGCCGAACGATACTGAGGCTCCGGCACGACCTCGGCCAGTGCCGCCTCGTTGCCGTCTCCCGCCGCTCGCACGATGCGCAGAAAGCGATCGGCGATTTCTTCAGGACGAAATCCATCCTCGAAGAAGTCTATTTGTGCAGGGCGACGGATGGCGACGGTGAACTGATAACTACCCGGCGGCGCCTGAAATAACCAAGGTTTGCAAGCCTCTTGAATCGATGGCGGTGCTGCACCTCTGGTGCGAAATGACATGCCTCTGGCATGCTCAATTGTCCGATAAAACATTGATTGAATCGTTTGGACTTTGTCGACGATCAAATCGAGTGGAGCCCCTCCGACTACAACATCTCCGCCACTCACCGAAACAGTCACTTCGCCGGGCAGGAACGCTATTCCAGCTTGTGCCTTTGCTCGCTGGGACCAAACGAACTGAACGAGCAGACGAAGTTCGGATGCCGCAAACTCAGGTAGTCCATCGCGCTGTAGCGTCGCAAACGCCAACCTTTCGACTTCACCCCACGCATTCGCTTTGTACCAAAGTGAGGTCGCGCTAATCGCCACCACACCAAGTGTTCGCGGCTTATCCGAGCCGACCTCTCCGAGCGCTCTTTCCTCGTGTCGCGCGGCCTCGCCGTAAAGACGCAACGCATCCGCCGTCCGCCCAGCCGTAAACGCGGCCGCGGCTTCGTCTGCAAACGCCTCACTTTGCCGATGCCAATCGACCCACGTCATTCCTGCACCAACTCGGCTAAGAGCACGGTTAGACTCTTAAACCCAACCACTGCCGCCAAAGCAGGGAAAGCGCTCTCACCTTCTGCGGCTTGGTTCAACTTAGCCCTCAACCGCTGGCGAAGTTCGGTCGCTCCACCAGCATCAACACCAGACACTTCGAGCCTGTAGCCATCTTCAAGGCTGTCGATCGGTGCATCTTTAGGGATAACAAAATAGTCGGCCCCCGTCCGAGTTTGCATCCTGTGAACCGCAACAAGTCCACGTTCCTCCTCGACAACGGCGAGAGACACGCAGTATGCGCCAGCCTCCGTAGCATCAATGTCATTGGCCCACGCCCGACGGGTGCGGTCATCCGAGACAACCCAGCTAAAGGTTTCTTCGCGAGTCTCGCCAGAGGCGACAATGGTCCCGCGCTGAGGCGGAGCGTGGTGACGATCGTAGCACACACACGCAGCTTCAAAGTAGCCGTCACCAATGGGCTGAGTAAGCCCCGGGTGACGTTGCCAAAGATTCTTGAGTTCAATCGCCATGCAGCCCCGCACCGCATAGTACGGTACGCAACCACTGCGCGCAATCAGACCCTCCCCGCCAACTCCCGCAGCAACGCGCCGCCATCTCCGCGCCAAGCACTTCCGTGCATGCACGCGAGCGTCTCCGGCTTGAGCGCAGCTAGGCGTTCCAGCTGCGTGCGCGTCTCGGGGGCGTGGGCGAAATAGTCCAAAGGGCCGCGGAAGGCCTCAGAGGGGCCGAGGATGTCGGACTCGACGAGCGGGGCGTGGTCGGCGCCGCCTTGGGTGAAGAGATCGCCGCAGAAGAGCAGCTTGCGCGTCTCGTCAAAGATGAGGCCGCAATCCCAGCCGTGCGGGACGTGCGGCGTGTCGAACCAAGTGAGGCGCGCGCCGCCAATGTCGAGCGTTTCGCCGTCGGCCAGCGCGCGCGTGTTGGGCGTGACGTCGCTCATATTGACCATCGCGCCGATGCGTCCGCAGAGCGCTTGGGCGCCCGGCGCTTCGGCCTGAAACTCAGCCATCGCACCGCACTCGTCGGCCTCGTAGTGCGAAAAGCCGATCCATTTGAGGCGCGACGGCTCAAGCACACGCGCGATCGCTGCGCGCGTGGCGGCGTGCATCATGCGCGGGCCGGTGTGCCAGAGCAGCGGCTCGTCGGCGGCGATGAGATATTGGTTGAAGGAAAAGCCCACGCTGTCGGGCGTCGGGACGCCGGTGGAGATGCGATAGGTCTGCGGGGCGATTTCGTCGATCGTGGTTTGCATGTCAGGTACCTGGTGTCAGGTGTCAAAGCGGCACTCTACTCCGACACCTGACACCTGATACCTACTTCTTATCGCCCGCGGGCTTCTTATCGCCCTTGTCCTTTTTCGGTTTGCGCTTCTCTTTGTTCGAGCGCTGCTGACCTTTGGCCATAGCAAAATCTCCGTCGCTGTTGGGCGACGGAGATTAGGCAATAGGCACTGGGCGCTAGGCAATAGGAAATCGCCTAGCGCTCGCGCTTAACGGCGGTTCTCGGAGCAATCGCTGTCGAGCAGGCCTTCATCGTTCGGGCCGTTGCACTCGTCATTGTCGTCCGAGAAATAATCGACGGCGGCGGCGCCGACGGCAGCGCCGGCAGCGAGCGCACAGCCGCTGGCGAGCGGCGCCGAGAGTGCGAGAAGAGCGATGAGAGCAGCGCGCGTACGAGACATGGTCAGGACTCCATAGAGCTTCTATGGAGGCGCAACACACGAGCGCCACAAAGGTTCCAGCCTTCGCTTAAGCTTTGGCTGGCAGGCCCGCTTTAAGCGCGCGCTTCGTTCACGCCGCGGCCAAGCGCGAGGAGCGCTGCATTGGCGATCGCGTCGGCGTCGAGGCCGGCGGCGGCGTATTGCAGCTCGGGCTTGTCCTGGTCCTGGAAGATGTCGGGCAGCATGAGCGTGCGGACTTTGACGCCGCGGTCGAGCAAGCCATCGGCCGACATGAAGTGCAGCACGAAGGCGCCGAAGCCGCCCATCGCGCCCTCTTCGATCGTGATCAGCACTTCGTGCTCGCGCACCAGGCGGCGGATCAGATCTTCGTCGAGGGGCTTCGCAAAGCGCGCGTCGGCGAGCGTTGTTGAAAGCCCCATGGCGTTGAGCTTGTCGGCGGCTTTGTTGGCCTCGAGCATGCGCGTGCCGAAATTGAGCAGCGCAACGGACGTGCCCTCGCGCACGATCCGGCCCTTGCCGATCTCGAGCGGAATGTGCGCGTCGGCGCCAAGCACGCCGTCAGCGTCACCGCGCGGATAACGGAACGCGCTCGGGCGATCGTCGATCTGGGCCGCGGTCGCGACCATGCGGCTCAATTCGTTGCCGTCAGCGGCGGCCATCAGCACCATGCCCGGCAGCGCGCCCATATAGCCGACATCGAACGAACCAGCGTGCGTCGAGCCGTCAGCGCCGACGAGGCCGGCGCGGTCCATGGCGAAGCGTACCGGCAGCTTCTGGATGGCGACATCGTGGACGACTTGGTCGTAACCGCGCTGCAGGAAGGTCGAGTAGATCGCCGCGAACGGCTTCATGCCGTCCGCCGCGAGGCCCGCCGCGAACGTCACCGCATGCTGCTCGGCGATGCCGACATCGTAGGTGCGTTCCGGGAATTTCGAGCCGAAGATATCGAGGCCGGTGCCGGATGGCATTGCAGCCGTGATGGCGACGATCTTGTCGTCCTTCTCAGCTTCGCGGACCAGCGCTTGCGCGAACACCTTGGTGTAGCTCGGCGCCAATGCGCCTTTGCTCTGTTCGCCGGTGACGACGTTGAACTTGGTGACGCCGTGATATTTGTCGGCGGCGTTTTCGGCCGGCGCGTAGCCCTTGCCTTTCTTGGTCACGACATGGATCAGCACCGGACGATCGGTGAATTCCTTGGCGTTCTTCAGAATGCGGACGAGCAGGTCCATATCGTGGCCGTCGAACGGTCCGAGATAGTGGAAGCCCAGCTCTTCGAAGAACGTCCCGCCCGTCACCATCGTGCGCGCGTATTCTTCGGCTTTCTTGGCCACATCATGGATCGGCGCCGGCAGCGCTTCGGCGATCGACTTCGCCGTCTTGCGGATCTGGCGGTACGCCTTCGACGAAGCGAGGCGCCCCAGATAGCTCGACATGCCGCCGACCGGCGGGGCGATCGACATGTCGTTATCGTTCAGGATGACGATGAAACGATTGGTGGTTTCGGCGGCGTTGTTCATCGCCTCATAGGCCATGCCCGCCGACATCGAGCCGTCGCCGATCACGGCGATGACGCTGCTATCGTCACCACGTTTGTCGCGCGCGACGGCAAAGCCTAAGCCAGCGCTGATCGAGGTGGCGGCGTGGGCTGCGCCGAACGGATCGTATTCGCTCTCGCTGCGCTTGGTGAAACCGGAGAGGCCCTCGCCTTGGCGGAGCGTGCGGATGCGGTCGCGGCGACCGGTGAGGATTTTGTGCGGATAGGCTTGGTGGCCAACGTCCCAGATGACTTTGTCTTCCGGCGTGTTGAAGACGTAGTGCAGCGCCACCGTCAGTTCGACGACGCCGAGGCCTGCGCCCAAGTGGCCGCCCGTGTGCGACACCGCGCTGATCGTCTCGCTGCGCAGTTCGTCGGCCAGTTGCCGCAACTGGCTTTCATCGAGCTTGCGAAGATCGGCGGGCAGCTTGACCTGGTCGAGAAGCGGAGTCTGGGGCGCCATCAAGTCCTCGGGGCCAGCATTTGATCTGGATCAAAGCCTAGCCCCGTTCCCCCGCCTTGGCGACGCCTAGACCATGGCCGGACTACGGTTTTACCGCCATGTTTCGTGCGTCAGGAGCGCGCAGCGGGGGGTTAGCCGGGGGCGCTACGGCCCGACGATGAAATCCGCCGCCGTTAGCGCAAGCCCTGGCGCCACGGTCGCGAACAACACGGGCACGTCGTCGCCGAGGGTGCCGTCGACGTCGAAATAGAGATTGCCGGTGACGGGATCGTAGAGGATGCGGTCGTCGGCATCGAGCGCTTCTGTACCGATGCGGAAATTGCCGGCGGCGAGCGCGCCGACGCTGAGACCGGTGAACACGCCGGCGCTCAGCAGGAAGATATCATCGACAGTGCTGAAGCCGATGATGGTATCGACGTTGCCCGCGCCAAGCGCTGCGTCGAAGACGTATGTATCTGCGCCCGTGCCGCCCCACAGCGTATCGGCGCCAAGGCCGCCACTCAGCACATCGATGCCGTTGCCGGCTTCGAGATAATCGGCCCCGCTGCCGCCACTGACCGTGTCGTCACCATCGCCGCCGTATAGCGTGTCGTCGTCGGCGCCGCCTTCGATCGTGTCGTTGCCTTGACGGCCATAGATGATGTCGTCGCCGTCGCCGCCATTCCCGGTGTCGTTATCGTTGCCGCCATCGAGGAGGTCGTCGTTGAGGCCGCCATTCATGGCATCGTCGCCATCGCCGCCATAGATGGTGTCGTTGCCGGCGTCGCCGTTCAGCGTGTCGTTGTTCTGACGGCCATAGAGCGTGTCGTTGTCATTGCCGCCATTGAGCGTGTCGTCATTGTTCAGGCCGTCGAGCAAATCATTGCCGTCGCCGCCACTCATGGTGTCGTTGCCGTCGCCGCCATAAAGCGTGTCGACGCCAGCGTCGCCGTTCATCACATCGATGCCAGAGCGACCGTAAAGCACATCGTCGCCATCGCCGCCGTTGAGCGTGTCGGCGTCCAACCCGCCGTCGAGCGTGTCAGCATCGAAGCCGCCATCAAGTGTGTCGTTGCCGGCACCGCCATTGAGCAGATCGGCGCCCTCGGCGCCGACGAGCGTGTCGAAGCCTGCCTGACCGTAAAGCGCGTCATTGCCTTGCAGGCCGTACACGGTATCCGCGAGGCTGCCCGCGAGCACAACGTCCCGGTACGCCGAGCCTGTGATGGTGTCTTGCGCGCTCGTGCCAGTGATGTTGGTTTCGTCGTCCGCATCCCAGTTCGAGTAGCTGAACTGGACGGTGAGCGCGCCGCCTGAGGACATCGTCAGTTGCAGCGAGTCCGCCACCAAACCTTGACCGATGATCGTGGCGCTCGCTGAGAGGCCAGCGCCGATCTGTGATGTGTTCAGCCCAACGGCGCTGACGCCGGGCGCGCCGGAAAACACGAAACGCAGCTGTTCGATCGAAACCAGTGACGCGGTGCGCAGATTGACCAAGGCGCCGCTCTCGACGTTGATCGAGTCGGTATCGGCGCCGCCGTCGTAAAGATCGCCCGCAACGTGCTCGGTGCTGTTGGTGACGAAGGTATCGTTGCCGCCCTCGCCGTACATTTGATCGAGGCCAGCGCCTCCGCGCAAAATATCGATGCTGTCGCCACCATAGAGTATGTCGTTGTCAGCCTCGCCATTCAGAATGTCGTCGCCTTGCAGGCCGTAGAGCGTATCCGCGCCGTTGCCTGCATTGAGCACGTCCCGATACGCCGCGCCCGTGATCGTATCTACCGCGCTCGTTCCGATGACGACAGTTTCGTCAGGCAGGTTCCAGTTCGTGTAGGTGAACTGCACGGTGAAGGCGCCGCTTGACGACATCGTCAGCTGCAGCGAGTCCCCCAAAGCGGAACCGACGATCTCGGCGGTCGCCGGAAATCCCGCGCCAAGTTGCGATGTCGTGAGCGCGACCGCGCTCACGCTTCCGCCGATCGACTCAAACGCAAGCCGTTCGATCGAAACCAACAATGCATCGTGCAAATTCACCAGGCCACCGCTCTGAATCACGAGCGTGTCGGTGTCGCCCTCGCCGTCATAGCGATCGCCTACGCCAACGTCGGCGGCGCGGATGATGAAACTATCCGCGCCAGCGCCGCCATATATTTCGTCGACGCCAGAGCCGCCTCTGATCGTGTCGGCGCCGCCATCGCCATAAATCTCGTCGTCATCGGCGCCGCCATCGATGGTATCGTTATCCTCTCGCCCAAGCAGGTAGTCTTGGCCGTCGCCGCCTTCGAGATAATCATTGCCGACGTCGCCGCGCAGCGTATCGCCGCCAGTTCCGCCGATGAGCACATCGTCGCCATCGGAAGAATAGATGGCGTCATTGCCATTGCCGCTCCACGCCCAATCTGCGCCGGCGCCAGTTGTTGTCGTGGAGAAGCCGCTGCCGCTTGTGACGAAGACCCCGCCGCCGCCCGCCATCGCATTCCATTGTGCGAGCGTGAGGCCGGTGACATTGCTGATGCGCAGCAAGTTGCCGTTGGTGAGCTGCAAGATTGAATCCGCACCACTTGTCGACACCGCGACGAATGGGTTTGTTCCCATGAAGCGATCTTCGCCAACTGTGAAATCTGCGATGGTGTAATTGCCGCCGAGCGAGAAATCGAAAAAATCACGTCCGGCGCCGCCATAGACGGTTTGCGTACCGTCGGCGGAGAGAAGGTCGTAACCCTCGCCGCCGCGGATAACGATCACTCCGCCGGTGGCCTGAAGCCAATCACTTTGGCTGGTGCCAATGATTTCCTCGATGCCGCTGAACGTGTCCGGTCCGGCGAGAGGATTGGAAGAGAAATAGGTGAGATAACCACCGGTCTCTGTAAGCACCATGCCGTTCGAGACGACATTTGAATAATCCACGATGTCGTAATCAGCGCCGCCGCTAATGACATCGACGGAGAGATCGTCACCGGGGCGCAGAATGTCGTTGCCATTGCCGCCTGTCAGCGTGTCGGCGCCGCCCGCGCCGGAGAGATCGTCCGCGCCGTCGCCGCCATCGGCGATGTCGTTGGTGTTGTCACCAAGGAAGATGTCGTTGCCCGATGTCGCGCCCGGCCCCGGATTCCAAGTTCCCATGTGCGTCCCCTCGTCTCTCGGCGACGCTGTCGGTCGCAAAGTGGCATCGGGCGCTTGGGTAATCAGCGTTGTGGGCTTAACGTACCCCATGAAATAGGGGGATTGACGGCATGACTAACTCTTGGTTGCGCGCCGGATTCGCAGGCGCGGTCCTGCTCATGACAGCGTGCGCGACGCCAGGCTCGACGCCAATGAGCGGCGAAGATCCGTATCTTTGGCTTGAAGACGTCGAAGGCGAACGCGCACTTGCGTGGGTTGAGCAGCAGAACGCGCGTTCGTTGCCGGTGCTCGAAGACGATCCGCGCTATGCGGGGCTTTTGAACGCCGCACTCGAAGTGGCGCAGAGCCGTGACCGTTTGCCGACGGGGCAAGTGCGCGGCGGCTATCTCTACAATTTCTGGCAGGACGCGAACCAAGTGCGCGGCGTGCTGCGCCGTTCGCCGCTCGATGCTTACGCGGCGAATGCGCCGCAATGGGAAACGATCCTCGATATCGACGCGCTGGCGCGGGCGGAGAATGCCAACTGGGTGTTCCAGGGATCAGACTGCGACCCATCCGGCGTGCGCTGCATGATCTCGCTGTCGAATGGCGGCTTGGACGCTTCGACCGATCGCGAGTTCGATGTGGAGACGCGTCAGTTCGTGCAAGGCGGCTTCGTCGTGCCGGAAGCCAAATCCAATCTCGGTTGGCTCGATCGCGACACGTTGCTGGTCGCGACGAACTGGGGCGAGGGCTCGCTGACCGAGTCTGGCTATCCGTTCGTGCTGAAAGCCTGGCGTCGCGGCACGCCGCTTTCGAGCGCAACGGAGATCATGCGCGGCGAACGCACGGATGTTTCGCTTGGCGTCATCACGCTTGAAGACGAGAGCGGCGATCACATCGCGATCGCCACGGAAGCAGAGACATTCTTCGAAACGGTCTATTCGCTGATCACGCTGGAAGGCCCACAGCGCATTACGCTACCGCGCCGCTCTTCGATCCGCCGCTATTTCCAGGATCGCCTCATCGTCACGCTTGAAGAAGCGTGGAGCATTGGCGGGCGCGACTATGCCGCCGGCACGCTACTGGCGATGCCGCTGGCTACGGCGACGTTGCCGAACCCACTGATCGAAGTGATTTTTGCGCCGACGTCGCGCCAATCGATCGAGAACGTCGCGGCGACGAGCGAGGCTCTGCTTGTCTCAGGCTTCGACAATGTGCGCGGACGCCTGCAGCGCTTCACGTTTGCCAATGGCGCGTGGCGCGGAGAGCAAGTGGCGCTGCCGCCGACTGGCGTGGTTTCGCTCGCGGGCTCGTCAACCAGCGATGCGCGCGCGTTCGTTGTATTCGAAGACTTCCTGACGCCGCCGACGCTCTATGCGCTCGATGGCGCCAATGCGCGCGCGGTGCGCTCACTGCCGGCGCAGTTTGATGCCTCGCCGTACGTGACGGAGCAGTTCGAAGCAGTGAGCGCAGACGGCACGTGCGTGCCCTACTTCGTGGTGCGCCGCAGCGATTTGCCGATGAACGGGCAGAACCCGACTTTGCTCTACGCCTATGGCGGTTTCCAGCTTTCACAGACGCCGAGCTACAACGCCTATATCGGTCGGCTCTGGCTCGATCAGGGCGGCACGTATGTGTTGGCAAACATCCGCGGAGGCGGCGAATTCGGACCGGATTGGCATAGCGCCGGTCTGCTGACCAATCGCCAGCGCATCTATGACGACTTCTACGCGGTCGAGCGCGATCTGGTAACGCGCCGCATTACGAGCCCGCGCCGCTTGGGCATTTCGGGCCGTTCGAATGGCGGCTTGTTGATGGGCGTGATGCTCAATCAGCATCCGGAGATGGTCAACGCTGCCATCATCGGCTCGCCGCTACTCGACATGCTGCGCTACGATCAGTTGCTGGCGGGCGCGTCATGGGTTGGCGAATACGGTTCGCCGAACATTCCGGAACAGCGCGCGTTCTTAGAGCAGATCACGCCGTACCAAAATCTGCGTCCGGGCCGGAACTTCCCCACCGTGTTCATCTACACGTCCACGAAAGACGATCGCGTCCATCCCGGTCACGCGCGCAAATACGGCGCGCGTCTCGAAGAACTCGGCATCCCGTTCCTCTATTACGAAAACACCGATGGCGGACACTCCGCCAACGCAAACCTCCGCGAAGCAGCGCGGCGGCGGACGTTGGAATATA
This sequence comes from uncultured Terricaulis sp., assembly GCA_964405865.1. Lineage (GTDB taxonomy): Bacteria > Pseudomonadota > Alphaproteobacteria > Caulobacterales > Aquidulcibacteraceae > Vitreimonas. Next base: position 127,797 of record CAYOPM010000005.1, read on the forward strand.
TGTATCTGACGCAGCGCCTGATCGATTGACGGGCGCTTGGATCGCCGGCGAGACGCCGGCGGTCCAAGAAAGCGCTAGTAGCGCCGCTCGACGATGAAATCGACGGCTTCGAGCAAGATCACGGCACGCGGGCCGAAGAGCGATAGGTGCTGCTTGGCTTGCGCCGCCAACATGCCAATGCGCTCACGCGTAGCGTCGGCGCCAAGCACGGTGACAAAATTCACTTTGCCGCGAGCTTTGTCTTTGCCGACTGCCTTGCCGGTGTCGCGCACCACGCCTTCGGCATCGAGCAAATCATCGACCATTTGGAACGTGAGGCCGATATCGTGGGCGTAACGCGCGAGCGCGGTTTTTTCGGCTTCGGACGCACAGCCAATCATCGCGCCGGCATCGACGGAGAAGTTGATCAGCGCGCCCGTCTTCAAGCGGTTCATGCGCGTGACGGCGATGAGATCTGAACCGATGTCGCCGCCAGCCATATCCGCCGCCTGCCCGGCAACCATGCCGACAGCGCCTGCGGCTTTGGCGAGCGCGACGACCAGCTTGCAGCGCATTTGCGGATCGGAATGCGTCGCCGGTTCGCCGAGCAATTCAAACGCAAACGTCAGCAGCGCGTCGCCCGCGAGCAACGCCGTCGCTTCGTCATAAGCACGATGCAGCGTCGCGCGGCCGCGGCGCAGATCATCGTCGTCCATGCACGGAAGATCGTCGTGGATGAGCGAATAGGTGTGCACGCATTCGATCGCGCAAGCCGTGCGCAGCAGCGCGCCTTCGTCGGCGTCGAACATACGGCCGACTTCCATCGTGAAGAACGGACGCAGTCGCTTGCCGCCATCAAGGGCTGCATAGCGGATCGCGCCGATCAACTTGGACTCGGGCCCCTGATCGCGCGGCAACAATCCGTCGAGCGCCGTGTTCACGCGCTCGGCGGTTTCCTTAAGACGGGTCTCGAAACGGGCCATGGGGCCGCTGCCTAGCAGAGCCCGGCTCAGGCGCAAGCGCCTCGCCTCCTTCCCGCCACACGCGAATGATTTAGCGCTGGGCTGTGGACTTTCCAAAGACAGTGTATCCAGGGCATCATAGCTGCAAGACGGGGGCGATCCGGCTGCCGCGGGCGGTCGGGCGTTGGATATTTATGTTTGAAAGCAACGGGGAAACTTGATGGCGACGGTGGCGATCATTCACGCGGCCGAGGACGCCCTGCCTGCGCGCGCGCTGGCGGAGAAGCTGCGCACGGCAAAGCTGACCGTCGTCCTTGAGCGCCAGCCGGGCGATGACACGCGCAGTGCGGTGAAGGATGCGAAGGTGACAGTAGCGCTGTGGTCCCCCCGCGCCGTCAGCCAACAACCTCTGCACGAAGACGTTTCGTTCGCGCGCGGCAAGTCGAAACTCGTGCACGCTGTAATGCAGAATGCGGTGCTGCCCGAGGCTTTCCGTAGCGATCCAGTCGCCAATCTCACCGGATGGCGCGGCGAGGATGAGTTCCCGTCGTGGCGCAACCTCGCCCAACTCATCACGGAGCGCGCCGGCGTGGCGCCGCTTCCGCCGCCTGCGCCAAAGCCGCCATCAGGGTTCTTCCAGCCTGGACGCGTTGATCCTGCGGCGGAAGCCGCGGCGGCAAAGCAGTCACCCCGCCCAACGGCAGCGATCGGCTCGCCGACCACGCCCGGCGCCGATACACCGCGCCCGGCGCCCGCGCCGCGTCCCGCGGCAGCAGCGCCAGCGCCCCGCCCACAACCAGCGCCCGCACCGCGTCCGCAACCTGCGCCGGCGCCGCGTCCAGCCGCGGCAGCACCTCCGCCACAACGTCAAGCGCCGCCGCCGCGCCATGACGCCCCCGCGGGCGATGCGCCGGCCAAGAAAGGCGGCGGCGGTCTCGTCATTGGCGCGATCGCGGCGGTTGTCGTGCTCGGCCTCGCTGGCGGCGGCTATTATTTCTACAGCCAGAGCCAAGGCGCCAACGCCACCGCGACGGCATGGGAGACGATCGATCAAAACGATGTCAGCGCGCTGCGCGCCTTCATCGACAGCGATCCGGGAGAGTATCGCGAGGAAGCGCAAACCGCGCTCGCAGCGCTCGAGCAAAGCCGCTACGCGGCGGCGCGCTCCGAAGATTCCATCGCTGCGTACGAAGGCTTCCTCAACGACTTCCCGCAAAGCGAAAACGCCATCGCCGCGCGCGGCCGCATCGCTGAGCTGCAAACTCTGGAGCCAGTGACGGAAGATCCTGCGCTCGCCGATCCGGCCGCTGGCTCAACGCCGAACCCGGACCTCGTGCCGCCGAACGCGCTGCAGCCCGAAGACGGCCCGCCGTCAATCGCCTCGCCGCCCGCACCGGAGCCTGAACCCGAGCCCGAGCCGCTGCCGACGAACTGAGCAAGTTCACTTAAACAAAAAAAACGCGCGGCTCTTGCGGGCCGCGCGTTTTGCATTTCTAGCGATGTCGCGACCTCAATAAAGCCGCCCGCCCTCAAGCGCTGGCCGGTCCACGTTCAGCAGCACGACATTGCCGTTGCGATCCGGGAAACCCAGGCAGAGCACTTCGCTCATGAACTTGCCGATCTGCTTCGGCTCGAAGTTCACCACGGCCGCAACGCGGCGGCCGAGCAGTTCGCCGATGTCGTAGTTCTGGACGACTTGCGCGCTCGACTTTTTGACGCCGAGCGGATCGCCGAAATCGATCCAGAGTTGGTAGGCCGCCTTCTTGGCCTCTTCGAACACCTTCACGTCGACAATGGTGCCAAGGCGGATATCCACCTTCAGGAAATCATCGAAGCTGATGATCGGAAGTCGCGCATTGTTTTGCGGATCGTCGGCGGCCATTGGCGTTTATTCCTCCCTTACGACCCGATCTTCGCGGGTTCGGTGCGCGGGCCGTCTGGACCCATCACGATTTGGTCAACCTCGAGCTGGGCGTCTTTGAGCTGGCCCTCGCAGCGGGCTTTGAGCGCTGCGCCACGTTTGTAGATACGAATCGAGTCCGCCAGCGGCACGTCCCCGCGCTCAAGGTGAGCGACGATTTTTTCCAGTTCCGACAAGGATTCCTCGAAGGAGAGCTGGGCGGGATCGCGGGCTTCTGCGGTCATGTGATCCAAAATATGGGCTGACGGCGACTATGGGAATAGGCGTTCGACGCGGGGTGGGCCTTCACCGCACCTTTTCGTAGCGCCGGTAGGACCAATACTTGTCGCCCTTGTCCTCGACTTCGCGCCAGCCCTGGCGGCGCAAAACCGGGCGCATCATGCGATTGAACCAGCCGTGGGCGCAGAGCAGCACATTGTGCCCGCGCAGGGCTTGAGCCGTCAGCGTCGCGACCGCCGCCTCAGCGCGGAGTTGAGCTTCAACCTGGCTCTCGCCGTCCTCATGGCCGCCCAGCATCCACGAGGCGCGCGACCACACGCCCCAAGCGCGCGGCGAGCGTTTGCCCCAAATGCCAGGTGGCGGCAGCGGCGCTTCGATGAACACCGGATCGGTGATGATTTCACGTCCGCCGGCAACCATTTCGGCTGTGTGAATGGCGCGCGGCAGCGTTGACGCGAAAATCACGTCGCTGGCTTCAGCCAGGCGCACCAAGTCTTCCGGCGGTTTCTCATCGGGATGCAGACGCGCGCGATCGTAGCCGGCCCACCACTCGCGATAGCCGGCGCGATCAATCTTCACGGTACGGTCGGCGTGGGGTTGGCCGTGCCGCGTGATGACGATCGTTCCGATCTTCGCGGCTGAACGGCGATCCAGCGTCTCGTCGGGCGCTTTGGTCGTCGTCATTCTGACCCTTCGCGCGCTCGACGCCCCCTCCCCGTGAGCGGGTCTTTTACGCGCGTTGAAGCGCCGCCAGATAAGCCGAAGCCGAACTGGCGAGCGCGGGCAAGTCGTAGCCGCCCTCCAGAGTCGAGACAAGCCGACCCTTGCAGCGTTGTAATGCGATTTCGCGCAAGGCTTGCGCGCCCCAGGCGAAATCCGCCTCCGTGAGCTCCATCTGCGCGAGCGGATCGGCTTTGTGGGCATCAAAGCCCGCCGAAACCAGGATGAAATCGGGCGCGAAAGCGTCGAGCGCGGGGAGCAACTTTGTCTCCATGGCTTGCCGCCATTGTGCGCTGCCGGCGCCGGCTGGGAGCGGCGCGTTGACGACGTTATGCGCGAGGCCGGTCTCGTTGGCTTGGCCAGTGCCCGGATAGAGCGGCGCTTGGTGCGTCGAGGCGAAGAATATGCGCGCGTCCTTCTCGGCGATGGTTTGCGTGCCGTTGCCGTGATGCACATCGAAGTCGATGACGGCAACACGTTCGAGGCCGTGCGCTTCGAGCGCGTGCAGCGCGCCAATGGCGACATTGTTGAAAATGCAAAAGCCCATCGGCGACATCGGCTCGGCGTGATGCCCAGGCGGACGCACGGCGCAGAATGCCATCTCGTCCTCGCGCGCCATCACCGCATCGACGGCGGCAACACACGCGCCAGCAGCGCGGTATGTCGCTTCGCGCGATCCAGCGGAGATGTAGGTGTCGGGATCGAGACGCACGCGCGCGTCGTGGGTCTCGGCGAAGGCGTTTTCGAGCGCTTCGATGTAGTTGCGCGGATGCACGCGCGCGATCGCGTCGCGTGACGCGCGTGGCGCTTCGCGGCGGTCGAGATCCATGCCTTCCAGCGCGTCGAGCACGGCTTGCAGGCGCCCCGGATGCTCCGCGTGGCCGGGGGGCGGTTCGTGGGTGAGCATTGAGGGGTGCGTAAAGAGCAGCATGCGCACGATGTAGCGCGCCTGAGCCCGGCGGCAAACAGCAAGGGCGCGAGCCTTACGGCGCAGCGCCCTCTTGCTGTCAGAGAATGAAAGACCGCGAGGCGATCAGTTTTGGATTGGAAAAAGGCTTCAACAGCCACGCGAAGAAACGCTTCAACATCGTAGTCCCTCCCGAGGACAATGCGATGTCACCGTCGCGCGCGTGGGCTGAATGCATGAAGTGCGCGGCGCTCAGAAGTGATTCAGCCGTGCGGAATTGTGAAACGGGCGCTACTGCGCCGCGACTGGTTCACGCTCCATCGTCAGTTCGACGCGCGCCACACGAAGACCAAACCAGCCGACATTAGCGCGGTTGAGCACGCGGCCATCGGCGGTGTTCACGATCACATCGCGAAACCGCACGACGCGTCCGCGTCCGTTCTCACTCGGCAAGCGCACGTCGTACTCCAGCCTGAACGCGGCGCCATCCTGGAAGCCGATCGCTTGACCTACGACATCCTCGCGCGTGCCGACATAGCGGCCAGGCCCAACGCGCTCCAGCACCCAGGTCTTGCGATCACGCTCGCCGTCATCGAACACGAAATCTTCCACGAGCGTCATGGTGCGCCCGTCCCACGAACCGTTGAGCGTTGCGGTGAAACCGCGAACTGTGCCGGTGATGGCGCGAAACTCGCCGCGCGCTACGGTCATCCCGAGCAAGTCCTCTTCCAGCACGAACGCGTCAGGCGAAGTTTCGCGCGGCAGCGGCGGCCGCGTGGCGCACGCGGCAAGAACAAGAAGTGCTGCGGCAAAGGCCGCCATCGTGAGCGCGTTCATCGGCAATCTCCGTTGGCGTTAGGTACGCGCGCACAGACGGTTCGGATCGCCGCAAAAGACGAAGGGCGCGAAGGCCGGAGCCTTCGCGCCCTTTTCTCAAGGTTTTGTGGCTCAAGGCCGCTGGTCGCTGGGAGCTATGCGACGATCTGAGCGGCTTGGTTCAACGTGGCCATCGCGAACGGCGCGAACACGGCGCAGGCGGCGATCAAAGCGTAGAACTTCATCATGGTCGTATCTCTCTCGAATTCGGTTGGTGTGATCAGACGATCTGGGCGGCTTGGTTGAGCGTGGCGTACGCGAACGGCGCCAGCAGAAGAGCCGAGAGAACGATGCTGTAGAACTTGGCGGCCATGACATTTGCTCCTTGAGACCGAAGCGTCTCGCTTCGATGAGGAGAAGGTAGCCTCGGCTTAGCCATCACGCTGTGACATCGGTCACGGAGCTTGAGCCTTGTATTTCGCCGTATCTGGCAGCCGCTTCGGCGCGTGGCGGTTGCAGAGGACATCCCTTTTTGTGGAGAAGGGCTCCCTAAGGCCCCGCATGGGCCTCTGGGGGAGCACATGAATTTCCGTCCTTTGGCCGTGGCCGTCTTGTTTGTGGCGGCCGCCCTTGCGCCGGCTACAGCGCAAGAGACCACCCGCGCCTGGTTCGAGAACGCGCCGACGCCGGTGCGCTACGACATCTCCGTCACCCCCAATATCGAAGCCGGCACGTTCACGGGCGAGACGACGATCGTCATTCAAAGCGAGCGTGCGCTCTCAACGGTGGCGATGAACGCGCTCGATATCGAAGTCACCCAAGCCATCATCGACAATCAGACCGTGCGGTTCGCCGTCGATAACGAAGCGCAGACGTTGACGCTCACCCCGCGCCGCCCGCTGCGCGCCGGCCGCCACACCATCCGGCTCACCTATAACGGCCGCATCTTCGACGACGCCTACGGCCTCTTCCGCGTCGAGTACGACCAAGACGGCCAGACGCAGCGCGCGCTCGCGACGCAATTCCAAGTCGGCGATGCACGCCGCTTCTCACCGATGTGGGACCAACCGAACATGCGTTCGGTGTTCTCGATCGCGGTGACGGCGCCGAGCAATCTGATGGCGATCGGCAACATGCCGGTTGAAAGCGCCGCGCGCCTCGATAACGGCCTCACGCGCACGCGCTTCCAAGACACGCCCTCGATGGCGAGCTATCTGCTCTTCCTCGGCGTCGGCGATTTCGAGCGCGTGACGGCGGATGTCGATGGCGTCGAACTCGGCGTCGTGGTGCGTCGCGGCCAGACCGCGCGCGCGCAATACGCGCTGCAAGCCGGCATCGAGTCGCTACGCTATTTCGAAGAGTACTTCGGCATCGAGTATCCGCTGCCGAAGCTCGACATGGTCGGCGTGCCAGGCGCCGGCGGCTTTGCCGCTATGGAGAATTGGGGCGCCATTCTCTATTTCGACCAATACATTCTGGTCGACGATCACGCGACCAGCGAAGCCGAACGGCGCTTCGTGTTCGAGGTGGTCGCGCACGAAATCGCGCACCAATGGTTCGGCAATCTCGTCACCATGCGCTGGTGGGATGACCTCTGGCTGAACGAAGGCTTTGCCTCCTGGGCGGCGGCAAAAGCAGCCGAAGCGCTGCATCCGGAATGGGAGCCGTGGCTGCCACAACGCGCCGGCGGCACTGAAAGCGCCATGGGCCTCGACGCGCGCATCGGCACGCACCCGGTGGTGCAGACCGTCAACACGATCGACGAAGCCAACCTCGCCTTCGATGCGATATCCTATGAAAAAGGCCTCTCCGTCATCCGCATGCTCGAAGCTTATGTGGGCGAGGAAGACTTCCGCCGTGGCGTGCACAATTATCTGAACGCGCGTCTCTACGGAAACTCGGTCACGGAAGATTTGTGGACCGCGGTGCAGGCCGCGTCCGGCCAGCCCGTGCTCGACATCGCGCGCAGCTTCACGCTGCAACAAGGCTTCCCGATGCTGCAGGCCTCGGCCTATTGCGGCGGTACGGGCGCCGGCAACGAAGTCCGCGTCGTGCAACGCCGCTTTGCAATGGATGAAGCGTCCGAGACGAACGAGCGCTGGAGCATTCCGGTCGTCGCCAGCACAACGCGCAGCGCATCGCAACGCAGCGTGCTGCCGGCAACCGAGTTCGGCCAAGTCACGATCGACGGCGCCTGCGAGGGCTACCTGTTGAACGCCGGCCAAACCGGCTTCTTCCGCGTCCACTATGGGCAGGAAGATTTCCAACGTCTGGTCCGCACATTCGCGCAGCTTGAAGACGCCGATCAGCTTGGCCTGATGCTCGATTACTGGGCCTTCGGCCGCGCTCACGTCGCGCCGATGACCGACTATCTCGAACTGGTCAACGTCATGCCGGCCGACGCCAATCCAGTCGTCGTGATGGACGCGGCACAATCGCTCGCCGTCGTCGCCGGCTACGCACGCGGACGCGACAGCGAACAGGCAGTGCGCGCTTTCAGCCGCCAGGTGCTGCAACCCTATCTCGCCCGCTGGGGCTGGGACCCGCGCGCCGACGAGCATCCCAACATCGCGCTGGCGCGTCCGGTGCTGATCTCAACGCTCGGCGGCCTCGGCGACGAGGCCGTGATCGCCGAAGCCCGCCGGCGCGTGGCGGCGGCGGAAGCCGGCGACGCGAACGCGCTGCACGGCACGATCCGCACTGCGGCGATGCAGCTGATCGCCGCGCGCGCAACGGAAGCGGAGTACGACGCCATGCTGGCGCGCGCGCGCGCTACGACAGACTTCGTCGAGCAGCGCCGCTTGTGGCGCCTGATCGCGGCGGCGAGCGATGAAGCTTTGGCGCGGCGTACGCTGCAACTCGCGCTCGGCAACGACATTCCGCGCCAAATCCGCACGCAGGTGGTGCAGATGGTCTCCGACTCGCACCCGCGTATGACCTGGGATTTCTTCCTGGCCAATCGCGCTGCGCTCGAAGCCATGCTCGATCCGCTTCAACGGCTCGAATATGCCGCGTCCCTTGCGGGTCAGACCTCTGACCCGGAAGTGGCCGATCAGATCATCGCTTATGGCCGCGACATGCCGAGCGCACGCGAAACCACGGAGGCGACAGCCGCCAACATCCGCGCACGCGACGAGGTCGTGGACTATGTGATGCCGCCGGTCGATGCCTGGATCGCAGCGCGCGCGCCGGCCGAACCACCGCGTCGGCGGCGCTAACGCTTCTGCAGGAAGGCGGCGAAGGCTGCTGCGGCTTCGGGTGACCGGAGCCGCTCGGCGAAGATCTCGCCTTCTTCCTGCATGCGCGTCATCAAGGCTTGCGTATCGCGCATGAGCTTCTTGGTGAGACGCATGGATTGCGGCGGCTTGGCTGCCAGCGTGTGTGCAGCAGCGCGAGCGCGGGCGTCGACTTCAGCGGCAGGCAGCGCTGCGTTCGCAAGGCCCCACTCCGCGGCTTGCTTGCCCGAGAGCGGCTCACCCAAACCGAAGAGCGCAAACGCGCGCGTGTAACCGATGCGTTCCACGACCGTGAGGCTGGACGCGTTCTCCGGGACGACGCCCAGATCAATGAACGGCATCGTCAGCCGCGCGTGATCGGCGACGTAAACGAGATCGCACTGGAAAAGCATCGTGGTGCCGACGCCGACAGCGTGCCCCTGCACGGCGGCGACGATCGGCTTTTCGGCTTTGATCACCTCTTCGAGGAAGCGGCCAACGTGGCGCGGGCCGTCGAAGGCGCCCATGCTTTGCGCGGCGAAATCCTTGATGTCGTTGCCGGCGGAGAAGAAGTCGCCGTTCGAGGTGAAGAGGATGGCGCGGATGCCGTCATCGCTCTGCGTGGACGCGACTGCATCAGCCATCGCGCCATACATGGCGTTGGTGATGGCGTTCTTCTTGTCGGGCCGGTTGAAGCGGATTTCGAGGACGGCGCCGTCGCGGCTGACGATGATGTGGTCTTCGCTCATGAGCGATCCTCCTTCAATTCGATCATATGATTGAGCCAACGGGCGATGGTCGCCTGCTCGTCGGCGGTGAAGCCGCGCGTGGCGGCTGTGTTCATGCGCTGAGCGCGTTCGGCGGCGCGAGCGCGTAAAGTGCGGCCACGCGTGGTAAGTGTGAGCAGCACGGCGCGTCGGTCGTCTGGATCGGTTTGGCGCTCGATGAGGCTGGCGGCTTCGAGGCGCTGGACGAGCACCGATGTCGCGCTTTGCGCCAGACCTAAGCCTTCGCTGATCGCGTTGACGCTCGCCCCGCCCTCGGCTGGGATCAGGAAAAGCGCGCCAGCTTGCGCGGACGTGAGGCCGGTATCGGCCAAGCCGTCATCGGCAATCGACTGCGCCGCGCGGGAGGCGCGGGAGAGCAAATGCAGGAAACGGGGTTTGGCGACCATAGCTTCGCATAGCCACCGGTCATTCCATCGTCAACGATATATCTGCCACGATGCGTTTCCGCTGCGTCAGACTTTGAGGCGATAGCCGGTCTTGAATATCCACCACACAGCGCCGAGGCAAACCGCAAGGAAAACGGTGATCGCCGCCAAGCTGACGCCGATATTCACGTCGGCCGCCGCCTCGCCGAAGAAGGCGTAGCGGAAGCCGCTGATCAGATAGACCACTGGGTTGAACAGCGTGATCGTACGCCACGGCTCGGGCAGCATGTCGATGGAGTAGAACGTACCGCCCAGGAACGTCAGTGGTGTCAAAATCAGCATCGGCACGATCTGCAGCTTCTCGAAGCCATCGGCGAGCACGCCGAGGATGAAGCCGAACAGACAGAACGAAATGCTGGTCAACACCAAGAACAGGATCGCCAGCGGCCAGTTCTGCACCTCGTACGGCACGAAGAGACGCGCTGTCGCCAAGATCACAACACCGATGATCACCGACTTCGTCGCTGCGGCGCCGACATAACCACAGACAGCCTCAAGCGCCGACACAGGCGCTGAGAGCAGTTCGTAGATCGTGCCCGCCCATTTCGGCATGTAGATGCCGAAGCTCGCATTTGAGACGCTCTCGGTCAGGATCGAGAGCATGATGAGGCCTGGTACGATGAAGGCGCCATAGCTCACACCACCGATCTCGACCATGCGCGAGCCAATGGCTGAGCCAAAGACGATGAAATAGAGCGACGTCGACAGCACCGGCGAGAATAAGCTCTGCCCGAGGGTGCGAAACCAGCGCCCCATTTCGAAGCGATAGATGGCTTTGATGCCGTGGGTGTTCATTGGCGGTGCACCAGGGAGACGAAGATGTCTTCGAGCGAGCTTTGCTCGGTGTGGAGGTCTTTGAAGTCGATGCCGCGTTCGCCGAGTTGGCGGAGCAAGCTGGCGATGCCGGTGTCGTCGGCGGTGGCGTCGAAGCTGTAGATCAGCTGACGGCCTTCGCTGGCGAGCGCCAGATTGTAGCCGTTGATCTGCGGGACTTCGGTGAGCGGCGCGGGCAGTTCGAGCGTCAGCTGCTTTTTGCCAAGCTTGCGCATCAGCGTGGCCTTCTCCTCCACCAGGATGAGCTCGCCTTTGTTGATGACGCCGACCCGATCGGCCATCTCTTCGGCTTCTTCGATGTAGTGCGTCGTCAGAATGATGGTGACGCCGTTCTCGCGCAGGCCACGCACCATCTCCCACATGTCACGGCGCAGTTCGACATCGACGCCCGCCGTCGGCTCATCGAGGAAGAGGATTTTGGGCTCGTGCGAGAGCGCCTTGGCGATCATCACGCGGCGCTTCATGCCGCCGCTGAGCTCCATGATCTTCGAATTGCGCTTATCCCAGAGCGAAAGATCGCGGAGCACTTTCTCGATGTAGGCCGGGTTCGGCGCGAACCCGAAAAGCCCGCGTGAGAACGTCACCGTATCGATGACGCGCTCGAACGCATCCGTGTGCAGCTCTTGCGGCACCAAGCCGATCTTCTTACGCGCGATCTTATAGTCGCGGACGATGTCGTTGCCGTCAGCGACGATCGTGCCCGATGACAGGTTCACGATACCGCACGTCATGTTGATCAGCGTCGTCTTGCCGGCGCCGTTCGGACCCAAGAGCGCGAATATCTCGCCCTTCTTGATCTCAAGACTGGTCGGCTTCAGGGCCTGCAAGCCGGACTTATAAGTCTTGCTCACATCCCGGATGGAGATGATCGGTTCAGACATGAATTGAGATTCCCCCGGGAGGTGCGGGCCGCACATAGGCTTGCGAACCTCTTTGCGCTAGTGGCGTTCGTTATTCCGCGTCCTATTTATCCAAGGACGATGCAGCCCGCCCAAATCCTACAGCCCCGTCCCGAGGGCATCTATTGCCCCGCGGCGGACCTTTACATCGATCCGACGCGGCCGGTTCCGCGCGCGCTGATCACGCACGGCCATTCCGATCACGCGCGCGCGGGCCATGGCTCCGTGCTGGCGACGCCGGAGACGATTGCGATCATGGCGGCGCGGTATGGCGCGGAGTTCGCGAAGTCGCGGCAGGCTCTGGCCTATGGCGAGCGGGTGACGATCAATGGCGTCACCTTCTCTCTGCACTCAGCCGGACACGTTCTGGGCTCCGCGCAAGCGGCGGCGGAGTGCGGCGGCACGCGTGTGGTGGCGAGCGGCGATTATAAGCGCCAGTACGATCCGACCTGCGCGCCGTTCGAGGTCGTGCCGTGCGATGTGTTCATCACTGAGGCGACGTTCGCGCTGCCCGTGTTCACGCACCCGACGGCCGAGCATGAAGTGAAAAAGCTGCTGGCCTCAGCGGCGATGTTTCCGGAGCGCGCGCACATCATTGGCGCATACGCGTTGGGTAAAGCGCAGCGCGTGATGGCGGAGCTGCGGCGCGCGGGGTGGGACAAGCCGATCCATATTCACGGTGCGCTGAAGGCGCTGACTGAACTTTATCAATCGCTCGGCGTCGATCTGGGCGATGTGCGCCATGTCGAGACGGCGCCGAAGAGCTTTTACGCCGGCGCGATCGTGCTCTGCCCGCCGGGCGCGTTGCAGACGCCGTGGGTGCGGCGCTTTCCCGATCCGGTAACGTCGGTGGCCTCGGGTTGGATGCGGATACGCGCACGCGCGCGTCAGCAAGGCGCGGAGTTGCCGCTGGTGATCTCCGATCATGCCGATTGGAATGATCTGCAGCGGACGATCATCGATACAGGCGCAAGCGAAATCTGGATCACGCACGGCGAAGCTGATGCGCTGGCGCATTGGTGCGAGGGCCAAGGGCTGAAAGCGAAGGCGCTGCATCTCGTTGGCTATGGCGACGAGGAAGAGCCCGCAGGCGCCGCCGCATGAACCGGTTCGCGGCGCTTCTCGATCGCTTGGCTTACGAGCCGCGCCGCTTGGGCAAGCTGGCGCTGCTCGAAGACTATTTCCGCACCACGTCCGATCCCGATCGCGGCTGGGCGCTTGCGGCGATGACGGGCGCGCTGACGTTTAAGAACGCCAAGGCCGGCCTCATCCGCAATCTCGCGGCGGAGCGGACTGATCCGGTTCTGTTTGGCTTGTCGTACGATTTCGTCGGCGATCTGGCCGAGACGGTGTCGCTGATCTGGCCGGCGGACGCGGCGCGCGCGAATGCGCAGCTTTCGATCACCGATGTCGTCGAAGGTTTGCGCGAGACACGGAAGGAAGATTTACCGGGCGTTGTCGCCAACTGGCTGGATCGGCTGGATGAGAACGGGCGCTGGGCTTTGTTGAAGCTCATCACGGGCGCGCTGCGTATCGGTGTTTCGGCGCGCCTCGCACGCACGGCTCTGGCGCAGATTGGCGGCAAAACGGCGGATGAGGTCGAGGACGTTTGGCACGCGGTTGAGCCGCCTTACACCGCCCTCTTCGATTGGCTCGAAGGCCGCGCCGATGCGCCGAGTGTGGCGACAAGCGTGCGCTTCTATCCGCCGATGCTCTCGCACCCGATTGAGCCGGAAGAGTTCGCGCCGCTCGATCCGACGGAGTTCAGCGCTGAGTGGAAGTGGGACGGCATTCGCGTGCAAGCGGCCGCTGGCAAGGATGCGAACGGGACGCGCGTGGCGCGGCTCTTCTCGCGCACTGGCGAGGATATCTCCGGCGCGTTCCCAGACTTGGTTGCGGGATTTGATTTCGACGCAGTGCTCGACGGCGAGTTGCTGATCAAACGCGGCGGTGGCGTGCAGGATTTCAACACGCTGCAGCAGCGGCTGAACCGCAAGAGCGTGACAGCAAAGTTGATGGCCGAGTTTCCGGCTTTCATCCGCGTCTATGATCTGCTGGCGCTTGGCGACGAAGACTTACGCGCGCTGCCGTTTGCAGAGCGGCGGGCGAAGTTGGAGGCGTTCGTCGCGGCGCATCCGCTGGCGCCGATTGATCTTTCGCCGCTGGTGCCGTTCGCGACGTGGGACGAACTTACTTTCGCGCGCGCTGATCCTACTGACGCTGGCGCAGGCATCGATGCGGGCGCGGTGGAAGGCGTGATGATCAAGCGGCTGGACTCGCCGTACTTGCCGGGGCGGCCGAAGGGCTATTGGTTCAAGTGGAAGCGCGATCCGATGGTGATCGACGCGGTGCTGATGTACGCGCAGCGCGGCTCGGGCAAGCGCAGTTCGTTCTATTCGGACTATACGTTTGGCGTTTGGACTGAAGCGGGCGAGCTCACGCCCGTCGGCAAAGCCTATTTCGGCTTTACTGACGAAGAACTGATCGAACTCGACAAGTTCGTGCGCAACAACACCGAGAACCGCTTCGGGCCGGTGCGGGAAGTTACGCACACGAAGACCAAGGGCCTCGTCGTGGAAGTCGCGTTCGAAGGCTTGCAGCGTTCGACGCGGCACAAGTCCGGCGTCGCCATGCGCTTCCCGCGCTTCTCGCGCATCCGTTGGGATAAAGCGCCGCGCGATGCGGATACGCTAGAGGCGCTGGTGAAGTTTTTGCCGAAAGGCGCCGAGCGTTAGCTCACCAACCTCCGCCGCCTCCTCCGCCGCCACCGCCGCCCGAGCTTCCGCCGCCGCCGGAGCCGGACGAGCCAGAGCTTTGCGGCATTGCACTCATCACGCCGGAATCGATGTTGGCGACGATCGACGAGCTGAGCGCTGCGATCGAGCTATGCGTGCCGAGATTGGTCCAGGTCGGATGATAGTCCGCCGCCTCCTGCGGCAACACGCGCTCGAAATACTTCGTCCACGGCGCCTCGACGCCGAGCGCCACCGCATAAGGCAAGAAGCGCTCGAACCGTTCTTTCGTCATCAGCGGCGGCGCTTCGACGCCTGGCTGCGATGCGTTCAACGCCAGCTTCTCAGCCGTCTCCATATAGAGCCGGAAACCTTCGATTTCAGTGCGCACTTCTTGGCCTTTCGCCGTTGGCGCGGGCATCAGGTACATGAAGAGGCCGTTCAGTCCTGCGATGCCTACCAGCGCAAGCGTATGCCAAATCGTCCAGTTCACGATCTGCGTCAGGGCAACGAAGACGGCGATCATCGAGATCGCCAACGCCACCAACGAGTAGCCGAGGTTCCACCTGAAATATTTGCTGCCGTAATTGTTCGAGAGCTTCGTCTGGAAGCTCGTATAGGCGCTGGTGAACGCAGTGTCCGTCCCGCCGCCGAGTGTCTTGGAGCTGGCGCCGCCAAAGATCGACTGCTCAAGCGCCAAATCCTCCGACGCGATGTTCGGATCGGGCAAAGGTGCGGGCGCGCGGCCAAGCACGGTCTTCGACTTGCTGCTCGCATCGATGGTGATGCGGCCTTTGACGGCCAGGTTCATCAGAGTCGCGATCAGCGCGCGATTGCCGGCGAGCGCGCGATAGTAGATGAAATGCACCGCCGCCGGTGAATAACCGCGCGGCGCTTCGTAGCGCGGAAAGATCGGGCCTTTCGGCGGATCGCGGCCGACACGGTTGAAATTGCGGTAGAGAAAGAAGAACACACCGCCGAGCGACGCGAGCAGAATGCCGAGCGCGCCGTAACGCTGCCAGAGCATCGCCGCTTCGTCAGCGGCTGACGGCGGGTCGATCAAGCCTTTCTGAAAGCCCACAGCAACGGTCAGCCCCTCACCTCGCTGCAGCGGGCGCGTGATCTCGAAAATGTGGCGATCGCCTTCGGCGCGATAGGTGAACGCATCGCCCTGCTGGCCGAGCGCGCCGCTATAGCCGGCGGTTTGCGTAACTACGCCGCCGGGCGGCAATTGAATGATCGCACGCGCGGTGATGATCGGGAAGTGCCAGAAATTGCCGGTCGCGTTCCAATAGACTTCGTCATAATCGGCAAAATAGCGAACCTGATTGGCGACGCGATAACGGATCACATAGCGGTGCTGGCCGTGATCGAGCATGACGTCTTCGTCGCCGATGCGGATGCGATAGGCGCTGCCTTCAGTGTCGGTATCGTATGGCTCACGGCGACCATCGCGCTCGACGCTGATGACGTCGTAGGCAAACTCATATCGCTCACCCTCGCCTTCATAATAGCGCGGCAAATCGCGGAAAATGCCGCGACGGATTTGCTGGCCCTCGGCGATGACACTGATCGTCTCTGTGACGATCACGTCGCCACTCGTCTGCACCTCGACCAAAGTATCGAAACGGGTTATCTGCTCGGCCGCGAACGCGGGCGCGACGAGGAAGAGCGCGATAACCGCCAGGAACAGGGCACGGAGCTTCATTGTGCGGCGCCGGTATTGATCGTCGGCACGGCGCACTCAGCGTCGTTGCCGATCTCGAAGTATTTGCGCTTACCGACGGCGAAGAGCGCCGCGACGATGTTGGCGGGGAACGTCTCGACGAGCGTGTTCAGCTCGCGCACGGCGCCGTTATAGAAGCGACGCGCCATTTCGATTTTGTCTTCGGTGTCGGCGAGCTCCTTTTGGAGTTCAAGAAAATTGCCGCTTGCCTTCAAGTCAGGATAGCCTTCCGCCAACGCCATCAAACGTCCCACTGGCTGCGCCAATTCAGCTTCAGCCGCGCCACGCGCAGCGGGGTCGTCACCAGCCGCCAGCGCACGACTGCGCTTCTCAGCGACATCCTCGAAGAGTTGGCGCTCGTGCGCCGCGTAAGCTTGCACGGTCGTCACCAGTTGCGGGACGAGATCGGCGCGGCGCTTCAGCTGCACGTCAATGTCGGACCAGCCATTGTTCGCCATCTGCCGCTTGGCGACGAGGCTATTGAAGATCAGGGCGACGGTGAGCGCCACGACGATCGCAACCGCGATCGCCACTATGTTCATCACGTCCATGACCCCTCCTGCTCTCGGCGATTACATAAGCGTGATTGGCGAGCTTGGGAACGCTGAGGGAACTTTTTCGCGATGCAGCGCTTACCGCCCTGGTCGCGAGGAGAAGGTTCCAAAATGAAGCTCAAACTGTTTGCCGTGTTTGCCGCGCTTTGGACGCTGGCTGCTTGCGGCGGCGACAACGAAAACTCCGTGGGCGAATTCTCCAACGATCTGCTCGGCAACGAAATCATGGTCGAGGCTGTGCGCGATCCGGAGATTCCCGGCGTCGTGTGCCACGTCACCTATTTCGACCGTAGCGTCTTGGACCGCTTGCGGCAGGGCAATTGGTTTGAAAATCCGTCCAATTCGTCGATTTCCTGCCAGCGCATCGG
The DNA here is from genome assembly GCA_964405865.1 of uncultured Terricaulis sp. GTDB lineage: Bacteria > Pseudomonadota > Alphaproteobacteria > Caulobacterales > Aquidulcibacteraceae > Vitreimonas. The sequence goes on from CAYOPM010000005.1 coordinate 144,862, forward strand.
ACCCATCGACGTGGGCGGCGTGCGTAGCACGCGGGCCGGCGAAGAGATTTTCAATCAGCGCCAGAGCCTCTTCTTCAAGAACGTCGCGGTGCGCCGGATCATCGATCTCGACAACGCTTCCATCGTTTACGTCTCGCACTCGCGCGAGATCGTGGAAGGGTCGGCTAAGATTGATCTCTCGACCATCGCGCTGACGCCTCAGGAGGTAGCTGCAGGCCGGGCGCAGTAACCAGCGATCCGCGGGAGCCTTTTGTCCGTACCAGACGTTGAAACGCTTTAACGCCAGGACTTTGCCGATGCGCCTCCTCCGTTCCGCTCTCGCCGCGCTTGCGCTGACGTTTAGCGCCGTTGCTCCAGCGGCGGCTAACCCGGCTGAGGTTGGGAGCGCCATACCTGATGCGCGGAGCGTCGGCGCAGCGCCCTACCGGCTGCTCGGCATTACGGTGTTCGATGCAGAATTGTTCGCAGCCGGCGGCGCGTTTTCGTGGCAGCGCCCGTTCGCGCTTTCGCTCACCTACGCGCGCTCGGCCCGGCAGACCACGATCATCAACCGCACCATCAGCGAGATGAGCCAGCGCGGCGCAGGCTCAGCTGAGCAACTCGCGCCGCTGCGCGCGCAGCTTGAGCGCTGTTTCCCAAACGTCGCGCGCGGCGACCGTATCACCGGCGTCAGCACAGGCGCCAACACGGCACGCTTCTATGTGAACGGCGCGCAAAGCTGCCAAGTGGAGTGGCCGAACTTCCGGCGCAACTTCTTCGGCATCTGGCTGGATGCGCGCGGTGGCCAAGCGGCGATGAGCGCGCGGTTACGAGGCGAGGCCTAAGCCTTCGCCTTCATGCTTACACCCGGCGGCACTGGCGTGTTCTCCGGCACGAAGAAGTCCGGCATCAGATCCTTGGTCGGATCGACGCGGTACTTGTCGAAATCGCGTTCGCCCTTCTCGTAGAGCAAGACGTCATCAATGAAGAAATTACCGGTGCATTCGCGCGCCGGGGACGTGAAGATCGCGTGCGCTGCGTCGGCCATGATGTCGACGGTGCGGCAGTGGCGCAGCCCCTCTTCGCCTGCGAGCGCGAACTCGATTGCCGCAGTGGCGACGCCAGTGCGCGGCCAGAGGGCGTTGAAGGCGATGCCGTCGTCTTTGAACTCTTCAGCCATGCCGAGCACGCACATGCTCATGCCGTATTTCGCCATCGTGTAAGCGACGTGGTTGCCGAACCAGCGCGGGCTCATGTCGAGCGGCGGCGAGAGCATCAGCACGTGCGGGTTCGATGCTCGCTTAAGATGCGGAATGCACGCGCGCGAAGTGAGGAATGTGCCGCGCATGTTGACCTGGTTCATCAGGTCGAAGCGGCGGATGTCGGTTTGCAGCGTGCCAGTGAGCTGGATGGCGCTGGCGTTGTTGACGCAAATATCGATGCCGCCGAAGCGCGCGACTGCCGCTTCCACGGCTGCGCTGATGCTGTCGGGTTCGCGCACGTCCACAACGACCGGTAGCGCTTGGCCGCCGGCCTTCTCGATCTCTTCCGCGGCGGAATAGATGGTGCCGGGCAGTTTCTTGTGGGGCTCGGCGGTTTTGGCGGCGATGACGACATTGGCCCCGTCGCGGGCGGCGCGGAGGCCTATGGCTAGACCAATGCCGCGGCTGGCGCCGGTAATGAACAGGGTTTTTCCGCGCAGGCTCATATCGTCGTCTCCTCACTTTGGCGTCACTCTAGGGCTTCCCGCGGCAGGTTCCACGGTTTTGGCTTTTGACGCCGCCCCGGCAGCGGCCCTAAACTCCCGGTCATGAGGGCCTGAAGAGCTTCGGGAGAGGACTATGCGTAAATCCGCGCTGGCGGCGGCGGCTGTTTGTATCGGTTTGGCTTTGGCGGCGACGGCTTCGGCCCGCGTCTGGAACGACACGGAAGGCCGCGTCTCGTTTGATTCGCCGAGCTCTTGGACGGTCGACGTGCAACGCACGTCACCTGACACGATCGTGTTGGTCGGCAATGCCGACCAGGAATGTTTCGTTCTCGCAGTGCCCAACAGCGGCACGCGTACGGCGAGCGCCACGCGCGTTCGCGCTGGCTTGCAAAATCAGATTGAAAACTCCGCTTGGGAAAGCCTCGCGAACGCGGTCTCGCCAATGTTTCCCAGCCGCAACGCGCGCGTGACGAATAAGAGCGTCGACACGAGCGGCTTTTGGCCGATCCAACGTGCGGACATCACGGGTGCAGAACGTCCGGTGATGGCGGCGCTGATTTCCCGCCCCGGTATGGACATTTCGGCGTTCTGCTGGAGCTATGGCGGCCCCGACGCGACGGCGACGTACGAAGAATTTTTCCGCTCGTTGTCGCATCCGAACGATGCGACTTGGCGTGCTGAAATCGAAGCCGCGGCCGCAGCGGCGGCTCCCGCTCCGACGCCCGCGCCGACCCAGCCTCAGTAGGGCCACGCTGATCAGAGCAGAGCGCGCGCCTTAACGGGCGCGCGCTTATGCTTAATGAAACCTTGCTGTTCATCGACGTAAACGCTTGGTTATCTTAGCATTTACGCGACCTTCACGACGTTGGTTCATCACCTTTGAACCATGATCGGAAGACTCCCCGAGTTCGCGGCTATGCCGCTCTTCGCCGCCCTCACCGTTGGCGCCGCCGCGATGGCGTGGCCACCGCTGGCGCTGCTGCTGCTCGCCGGCCTCGCCGCCAACGTCTTGATGCGCGGCGATACGCGGTTTGATCTTCTCGGTTTGCTTGGGCCCATCGCAGCCTCACTGATCGTTGGCGCCTTCGCTGGCTTGGCCGCCGGGATCGGCGTTCTCTTTATCTGGCGTCTCTATGCCGACACGCGTTGGAGCATCGGTGAAGCATCGCGCCTCGCTATGCTCGCTGGCCGTCCGGCTGAGGCATCATGGAAAGCGCTGGCGCATGCTTGGATGACGCCGCTCTACGGTTTGGCGCTGGTCGCCTTCACCGCGCCGCACATGGTGGCGGGTCTGCCGCTCGATCTGCCGCACGTTCCGATGTGGGTACCGCTCGGCATGGGCGTGATCGCCGCCGGCGCGTTCTTCGATTGGGCCTTACGCCGCGCGGCTGACTGGCGTCTGGGCGAACTCGCCGTCGCGCCCGCCGCACATCTGCTGACGCACCACGCAATCTTCCTCGTCGCCTTCGGCCTGACGCTCGACGTCTCGGCCGGGATCGCGGCGATGCTGGCGTGGCGTTTGGCCAGCGTGCCGGGCGTCAGCCTCTCGGGCTTCCGCGCCGCACTCGCGGGCTAAACTCAGCCGAGCTTTACCGCCGTTCCGTACGCCAACACTTCCGTCGCTTGGCCTTGGCCGGCGTCGGTGGTTTCCATGCGTAGACCGATCACAGCATCCGCGCCGAGCGCTTGTGCTTGCGCGATCATGCGATCGAGCGCCTGTTCGCGGCTCTCGGCCAAGAGCTTGGTGTACTCGTGGATCTCGCCGCCGACGATCATGCGCAGGTTGGCGACAATATCGCGGCCGATAAAGCGCGACCGCACGACGTTGCCGCGCACAAGACCAAGATGCTGCACGACATTGCGGCCGTGAACGTCAAACGTGGTGGATAGGATCATGCGGCGAAGCCCTCCTCTTTGATGTCTCACATAGGCATTGCGCGGTCAGCGCGGAAGTGAAAGACGAGCGCCATGGCTCGAAAATCCGCTCCCCACCGCTGCGCTTGGGCCGGCACGGACGATCCCCTGATGATCGCCTATCACGACGAGGAATGGGGCAAGCCGGTTCACGATGACCGGGTGTTGTTTGAGTTTCTGATCCTCGAAGGCGCGCAAGCGGGACTGTCGTGGCGCACGATCCTCCATAAGCGCGAGAATTATCGCAAAGCCTTCAGCAACTGGGACGTCCGTAAAGTCGCGCGCTATGGCGAAAAAGATGTGGCGCGGCTGCTGGCCGATGAAGGCATCGTGCGCAACCGGCTGAAAGTGGCGGCGGCGATCACTAACGCGCAGTGCGTGATCGAGGCGCAAAAGGAGTTCGGCTCGTTCGACGCTTACATTTGGAGCTTCGTCGGTGGCAAGCCGATCAAGAACAGTGTCCAAAGCTTGCGCGACGTGCCGGCGAAGACGGGGATCTCCGACGCGATGAGCAAAGCGCTGCTGAAACGTGGCTTCAAGTTCGTCGGCTCAACGATCTGCTACGCGTTCATGCAGGCGGTCGGCATGGTCAATGATCACGAGGCTAAGTGCGTGGCGCGTTAGACGCCAGCGCCAGAGGGAGGCAAGACATGTTCGGCGGCCGCCGAAGGAAAAAACCAGCATCGAAAGCGACTGTCATCGTCGCAGGCGCGGCGATGACGAGCATTGGCACACTGCTGTCGCTCGCTGTGCTGTTCTCTGAGCGCGCTCCCGATGCGCCCCTATGGGCAATCATCGTCGCGCACATGCTTGCGCTCGGCGGATTGGCTTGCGGCATCTATATTCTGATCACCGGACTACGCATGCCCTGACCCGCTGAGCCGCTACCGCTCCACATCGCGATAGCGCGCTTCGTCCTTGCCGCGTTGATCGGCGATGACTTGGATCAGCATCCAGATGCTGCCAACCACCATCAGAATGAAGCCGATCATCGCCAGCGCGCTTAAGCTTGCGGCAGCAAGGATACCGCCGACTGCGATGGCTGGGTTGCCGCCAGCAAGTCCCGCCGTGATCACCGCGCCGACGCCGAAGAACCAGGCCAGCGCTTCCAGAGCCACGCCAACGCAAAAACAAATGAGCGCGCCATTGGAATGACGTTCAGGGTTGGCGCCTTCAGGTTGCGACATAGCGTGCAACCCCCTGCTCATCCGTCTCGCGCCGCACGAGGCCGCGGCCGATGAGGCAGTTCAAATGCGCGAGCGCTTCGCCTGTCGCCATGCCAAGCAGATCAGGCCCGATCTTGCGCGCGAACATGGCGACGAAAATGTCGATGGCGCGCTTGGGTTCGTTCAAGCGGCTCAAGATGCGCGCGAGCGATTTCTCGTGGCCGTCGATCAGATTGTTGAGCCGCTCGTGCAGGCCGATGAAGGGCTCGTTGTGCGACGGCAGGACGAGAACATCGTTCGGCATCACCGCGAGCAGCTTCTTGCAGCTATCGATCCAATCGGCGAGCGGATCGCCTTCGGGCTCCGTCGGGAAGACGGAGACGTTTGATGAAATGCGCGGCAGCACTTGGTCGCCGGAGATGAAGAGCTTCATCTCTTCTTGCCAGAGGCACGCATGCTCGGGGCAATGGCCGTTGCCGGTGACGACGCGCCAAGGCTTGCCGCCAATGTCGATGACATCGCCATCGGCGATGCGGCGATAGCCGTCCGGCATTTTCGAGACGGCTTTGCCGAAGCCGCCGAAGCGGACTTTGTAGGAATCGAGCGCGTCTTCGTCCCAGCCGGCGGCGCGGTAGAATTTGACGCCCTCTTCCGGCGCTTCGCGGCCAGTGTCGGCGACGAGCATGCGGCCGGTGATGTATTCGAGCCGGCTCATCCAGAGCGTGGCGTTGAACTTGCGGCAGATCCAACCGGCGAGGCCCATGTGATCGGGATGCATATGCGTGCAAATCACGCGCGTGACCGGCTTGCCCTTCAGCGTCGCGTCGAAAATCTTGCGCCAATGCTCGCGCGTTTCTTCCATGGCGACGCCGGTATCGACAATGGTCCAGCCGTCGCCATCCTCGATGAGCCAGAGATTGATCCATTTGAGCGCGAACGGCAGCGGCATGCGTATCCAATGCACGCCCGGCGCAATCTCGCGCGCGACGCCCGCTTCGGGCGGATCGCCCAGGGGATAAATGAGCGTCGGCTTCGCTGGCCGCGCGTCTGCGAGTTCTTGGTCTTCAACGCCATCCATGGACATGGGGCGAGTTTAGCGCGGGTTGGGCGATGTCAGCAACGCGCGGTGGATTTTGTATATGCCGTCGCGGCAGGGTCTTACTGCGCCCGCATCCACCTGATGCCAGCCGGAATGCCCTCTTCGATCATGGACTGATAGTGGCCGCCGTCATCGACGACGATCCGGGTGAGCGCCACGTTCGCAGCCTCGGCTCTCCGCGCATAAGTATCGATCGCCGCGATCGGGACGACATCATCGTCGCGCGCATTGAAGATCATGACAGGGCTTCGAATTTGCCCGACGAGTTCAAGCGGCGAAATGCTGCTCAGGAACGCGCGCTCGCCCGGAATGTACTCTTCGAGAATGTTGGCGACTTCGGCGAGGCTTGTGTTGAGGTCGACATCGGGGGCGTAGGCGACGCAGCCTCTAAGGCGCTCCAGTCGCGCGCAAAGCGTCAACGCCAAAGTGGCCGCGGAGCTATGACCGGCGACGAAAACGCGATCGGGGTCGAGACGCGGAAATCGCTCTAGCGCCAAAGCGAGCGCGGCGCGCGCATTGGGGACGCCGCCCTCACCTGCCTTGAACGCACGCGCGGCGCGCAGGAGATCCTCGTCGCTTGTCGCCATGCCTGGAATGTCGAACGTGACGACGGCAAAACCGGCTTGTGCGTAGGGAATGTGCTCAGGCCTGTCGCCATCGCTCAGTGTCATGCCATCGAAGAGATGGCTGCCGGCTGGGCCGATCAGCACAACAGGAATGCTCTCACCAGCTGCTTGAGCAGGCAGATACACCCACGCATTGCCGCCACCGTTTGGCAGGGCGAGTTCTTGGACTGTGTAATTGTATCGGGTCTGCGCGTGCGCTTGATCCGCGCCAAACGACACAGCGAACGCGACCACGGCCATGGCCCACATTAAGAATGCGCGTGTCATTTCACCCCCCTGCTCGAATGCCTCACGGTCGGAAGTCATCATTGCGCGAAATCCCCCAACACGTCCGCGCCGATCTTGATCTCCGCCAGCCGCGAGGGCGCGCGGGCCAGGACGGTGCGGGCGTAGAAGCGCAGTGATGCGGCTTGCTCGGGGTTGGCGTCGCGTGCGCCGCCCTTCACCAGCAGCATGCCGCCGACGACATCTCCTGCGAGTTGGAGATAAGCGGCAGCACCTGCCAAAGCGTCTTCGCGTGGGGCGCTCAGCATGTAGTCGGTCGCTTCGGCAAGCGCGTCGATAGCGGCAGCGAGCTTAGGATGTGTCGAACCAGCGATCTCGCAGCCTTCCGCGATCAGCACGCGCATCGCCTCGCCGCGATCGCCGAGCAGTTTGCGGCCGTAGAGATCAATGGCTTGGATGCCGTTTGTGCCTTCGTAGATCGGGGCGATGCGGGCGTCGCGATAGAATTGTGCGGCGCCGCCCTCTTCAACGAAGCCCATGCCGCCGTGGATTTGCACGCCGAGGCTGGCGGCTTCGACGCCGAGATCGGTGCTCCAGGCTTTCGCCAGCGGCGTCAGCAAATCTTCGCGGGCTTTGTCGCCATTGTCGGCGGCGACGGCGGTGGCGTAGCAGATGGCGCGCGCGGCTTGGATTTTTGAGCGCATGGTCATCAGCATGCGGCGCACGTCCGGGTGATTGACGATGAGGCCGGCTTGCGTGCGCTCACGCGCATAGGCGAGCGCCTTCTGGTACGCGGCCTCCGCAACCGCCACGCCTTCCATGCCGACATTGAGCCGCGCTGCGTTCATCATCGTGAACATGGCGGCGAGGCCGCGGTTCTCTTCACCGATAAGCCAACCCGTCGCGCCCTCATAGGACATCGTGCACGTTGGCGAAGCATGGATGCCCATCTTCTCTTCGAGGCCGATGCAGCGCACGGCGTTGCGTGAGCCGTCTTCGTCGCGAAACTTCGGCACGATGAACATCGAGATACCCTTCGAGCCCGCGGGCGCGCCTTCGATGCGCGCGAGCACGAGGTGGATGATGTTGGGCGCGAGGTCGTGCTCGCCCCAGGTGATGAAAATCTTTTGGCCAGTGATGGCGTAGGAGCCATCCGCTTGCGGCACGGCTTTGGTGGTGAGCGCGCCGAGATCAGAGCCGGCTTGCGGCTCGGTCAGATTCATCGTGCCGGTCCATTCGCCGGAGATGAGCTTCTCTAAGTAGAGCGCTTTCTGATCGCTCGCGCCGTGGGTCTCAATCGCTTCGATGGCGCCGAGCGTCAGCATCGGCAGCAAGCCAAAGCTCATATTGGCGCTATGCACCGTCTCCATCACCGCAAGCGCCACAGCGCGGGGCAGACCTTGGCCGCCGTAAGCGGGATCAGCTGCGAGCCCCTGCCAGCCGCCTGCCTTGAATGCTTCGTACGCTTCGCGGAAGCCGGGCGCCGCCGTCACAACATCATTGGCGAGCTTCACGCCGGCGCGGTCGCCCTTGCGGTTGATCGGCGCCAACGTCTCGCTGGCGAGTTGGCCGGCGCTTTCGAGGATCGCGGCTAACGTCTCGGCGTCGAGATCGGGGTAGCGTTCGCGCAGCGTCCACAGGTCGGCGCAGGCTTCGAGCGCGAAGCGCATGTCGGCGATGGGCGCGGAATAGGTCATCGAGGCTCCTCAGGTGGAGAACATTAGCGGACCGATGGGCGAAAGCCAGATTGACGCTAGTTACCTCCATGTGCCCCGATGCCGGACGGCACCGAAGCGTCTACATCGACGCTTTCAGCTCGGGAGAAGCCTGATGAAGTTTTTAGTCGCCGCCGTCGCCGCCTCAACTTTGGCGTTGGCCGCTTGCTCACAACCGGCCGAGACGCCCGCGCCTGCGCCGGCCGAAAACGTCACTGTCGAAGCGCCCTCGGGCGAGTACACGGTCGACGCGAACCACACCACGGTCACGGTGCGCGCCCTTCACTTCGGGCTCTCCAACTATCAGCTGCGCTTCAACGGCGTCACCGGCACACTGAACTTCAATGCCGAGAACCCGTCGGCCACGACCGTCGCCATCACAGTCGACACGCGCACGCTGGACACACCCTATTCCGGCGCCCGCGACTTCGATGAAGAGTTGCAGAACTCCGAGTGGCTCGACTCGGCGGGCTTCCCGACCGCGACCTTCACCTCCACCAGTGTCGAACAAACCGGCGCCAATACCGCGCGCGTCACCGGCGATCTGACCATTCGCGGCGTCACACATCCCGCGACATTTGACGTCACCTACAATTCAAGCTGGGCGCAGCACCCGATGGGCTTCCCCAACGCCGGCATCGGCTTCTCGGCGCGCGGTACAATCAGCCGCTCGCAATACGGCTTGAACGTGCTGCAGCCGCAAGCGGGCGCGCCGAACTCGGGCGTGGCCGATAATGTCGAACTCGTCATCGAGGCGGAGTTCACGCGTCCGAACGCCGCTGGCGATCTGCCAGCGCCGGCGCAACCACGCGAGCCGGTGAACTAAGGTGAGCGCCAATCCAGAACGCAAATTGGCGGCACGGTACACGAGCGTTGCGATCGTCCTGCACTGGGCGATCGCCTTCGCGATCCTGTTCATGTTGCCGCTCGGCTTCTGGATGCATGGTGAGGCCGAGGACGGCAATACGAGCACCGCGGTGTTCAATGCCTACCAGCTGCACAAGTCAGTCGGCTTCACCATTCTGGCTTTGAGCCTTGTGCGGCTGGGTTGGCGCTTGGCCAACCCGCCGCCTCCGCTGCCGCCGCACATGCCCGGCTGGGAGCGCTTCGTCGCGAAGATCACGCACTGGCTCTTCTATATACTGATGATCGGCCTGCCGCTTAGCGGCTGGCTTTATGTCTCGGCCGGCTGGTCGATCCATGACGATGCGCCGCTGGCGGTGCCGACGCGCTGGTTCAACCTCTTCGGCATCCCGCATCTCTTTGGCCTCGAGCAGGCGTCGCACGATGTTCGCGAGGACGTGGCCGACATCGCTTTCAATGCGCACGCGATCTTGGCCTTCGCCATTATTGGCCTCGGCGTGGCGCACGTCGCGGCGGCTCTGAAGCATCACTTCTTCGACCGTGACGCTGTGCTGGCGCACATGGTCCCCGGCATCCGCGCGCCGGGCGAGACAGAGGCTGTGCCGAAAAATCCGGCGCGGCTTGCTGTGCTGGGGCTTGGCGGCGCCTTGATCGTGGCTTCGGCGGCAGCCCTTCTCTTTGCTCTCGCGCCGAGCTTTGCGCCTGCGCCAAGCGCGCCGTCGACGATTGAGATCGTCGAGCCGCAAGCACCAGCGCCTGAGCAGATCGCGCCTGCTGCGCCTGGTGCGCCGTCCGCGTGGCGCGTCGATGCGCGCTCAAGCACCATAGGCTTTGCCTACACATACGAGGACGAGAGCGGTGCGACCGACTTCACCGGCCGCTTCACACGCTGGCGCGCCGACATCCGCTTCGATCCGGAGAACCTCGACGCATCCAGCGTCGTGGTGACGATCGAGCCTGCCTCCGCTTCCACCGGCGTCGCAGCACACGATGGCGCTCTGCCGGGCGCGGAATGGTTCGACGCCGCGGCACACCCGACCGCCACCTTCCGCACCACCCGCATCCGCGCGCGCGACGGCGGCTACGAGGCGCGCGGCGATCTCACCATCAAAGGCGAGACCCGCAGCGTTGACCTGCCCTTCCGCCTGACCATCGACGGCGATCGCGCGGCGATGACCGGGGCGCTCACCATCGATCGGCGTGACTTCAATGTCGGCGCGGGCGCGGCGGACGATCTGATCTCGCGCGAGATCACGATCAATGTGCGCGTGGACGCGGACCGGGTGCGCTGAGGCGCGCTGTTGAGCGACCACACACCTCGTCTTCCCGGGGCGCAGCGAAGCTGAGAGCCCGGGACCCAGGGGCCACGAGCTGTGTGTTGGCCCCTGGGTCCCGGGCTCATCCGCTTGCGCTTCGCTCCAGCGAATGCCCCGGGATGACGAGAGAGAGCAATGCGCTCTACATCAAGCGCATGACCTCTGATCTCTTCGCCCAACTCGCCAACCGCCTAGGCCCAAAGGGCTATTCCACCGATCCGGCGACGATCGCCCCGCATCTGACCGAGTGGCGCAAGCGCTACACGGGCGCGACGCCTTTCCTCGCCATGCCCGCAAGCGTCGAAGAGACAGCCGATGTCGTGCGCCTTGTGGCGAACGCAGGTGCAGCAATCACGCCGCAGGGCGGCAACACCGGGTTGGTCGGCGGGCAAATCCCGAACGGTGAGGTGCTGCTCTCGACCAAGCGCATGAATGCGATCCGCGCTGTCGATGCGGCCAACGACTCACTCGTCGCGGAGGCCGGAGTGATTCTCCAATCTGTGCAGAAGTCGGCCCAAGAATCAGAGCGACTCTTCCCTCTGAGCCTCGCAAGCGAAGGCAGCGCTACAATTGGCGGACTCATTTCAACGAACGCCGGCGGCGTGCATGTGCTTCGTTATGGGATGATGCGCGACCTCGTACTCGGCATCGAAGCGGTGCTGCCCGACGGTTCTATCTTCCGAGGCCTGAAGGGTCTGAGGAAGGACAACACCGGCTACGATCTGAAGCAGCTCTTCATCGGCGCCGAGGGGACGTTGGGCGTCGTCACCGCCGCCAGCCTGAAGCTCTTCCCCCGCCCGCGCGCGCACGAGGTGGCGCTCGCGGCAGTCCCTTCGGCCGAGCGCGCGCTCGATCTCCTGCACCGGATGAAGGCGATGACCGGGGCGGTCGCGGCCTTCGAAGTGATGAACCGGCTCTCGGTCGATCTCGTCATCAAGAACGTGCCGGGCTCGCGCGATCCGCTGCCGGGGGCGCCGATGATGGCGCTGATCCAGTTCGAAGGCATGGATGTAAACGGCCTGCGCGCGAGCATCGAAGCAGCGCTCGAAGCGGCTATCAGCGCAGGCGAAGTTGAAACCGCCCTTATTGCGGAAAACGCAAGCCAGGCGCGGAATTTCTGGCGAATCCGCGAAGACATTTCCGCCGGTCACAGGCCAGAAGGCGCACAAGTTAATCACGACGTCAGCGTACCGGTTTCGCAGACGCCGCTCTTCCTCCAACGCGCCAACGCAGCAGCGCTCACCATCGTCCCTGGCGCGCGCATCGTCGCCTTCGGTCACATGGGCGACGGCAACTTCCACTACACGGTGATGCAGCCCGAAGGATCGGACGCGAGCTCGTTCCCGAGCGCCGCAATCTCACAAGCGGTCAACGAGACGGCGGATGCGTTGGGCGGTTCGATCTCGGCTGAGCACGGCATCGGCGTCGCGCGCGTCGCCGATCTTGCGCGCTTCAAGGACCCGCAATCTCTCGCTCTGATGCGTGCCGTGAAGCGCGCGATCGATCCGATGAATGTGATGAACCCGCGCGCGTTGTTCGACTGACTCATCGTCTCGAAACGCGACACGCGATGTGTGAGTCAGCGTGCAAACTTGCTTCGGAGTCGAAGCAATGCGATGTTGCATTTTCGTCGCGTGTATTTCTCTGCGTGTCGAATGTGCTTGCACATGACAATGCGAAGACGTAAGCGGCGATTGTTGACGTACTAAGAAGGAGCCAGGGCATGGCCGTGAAGAAAGCAAAGAAGAAGGCAGCGAAGAAGGTTGCCAAGAAGGTCGCCAAGAAGCGCGCTGCGCCGAAGAAGAAGGCAGCTGCGAAGAAGGCAGCCCCGAAGAAGGCCGCCAAGAAGCGCAAGGCCAAGCGCGCTTCCCGCTAAGGGGACCGCTCTTCGGAGTCCTCGCGCAAGCGAGGTGCTTCTAAGAAACAAGGACGAAAGTCCAAGATGCGCGTCACCCTCGGGTGGCGCGCATTTTCTTTGGCCCCCATCTTTTTCGAGGCAAAGGCGCTCTGCGCAGCGCCGGCTAGTGATTTATTTTTCTTGAGTCTTTTCCCTAGCGCGCAAACATCGCTCGAAAGCTCATGACCGACCAATCGCCCCCGCCCAAAACACCGATCGCCGCCGTCGGCGTGGTCTGTTTGCGCGGCGATGCGGTGCTTTTGATCAAGCGCGGGACGCCGCCACTCGAGGACTCATGGTCCCTGCCCGGTGGCCGAATCGAATGGGGCGAACGCGCGGTCGATGCAGCCCTTCGCGAACTCAAAGAAGAGACCGGATGCGTTGGCGAGATCATCGGATTGATCGATGTCGTCGACGCCTTGCTCTCGCGGCGCGGTGAGTCGGGTGAGTCGCCCAATGAGACTCCATGGGGGCATTACGTCTTGATCGACTACGCCGCACACTGGATCGCAGGCGAACCAATCGCCGGTGACGATGCCCGCGACGCCCGCTTCTTCTCCCCGGCCGAACTCGACGGTCTGAACCTCTGGAGCGAGACGCTTCGCATAATCGAGGCGGCGCGGGCGATGACCTAAGCCTGGTTGGCGGGCTTGGCCTGCTTGGCGGCGTCGGCGACGTCATAGGCCATCTTGGCGAGCGTCAAGATAACCAGACCCCAGACCGGCTGGTTCAGCAGCATGAGCAGGAAGCCGCCGAAGATGATGGCGACGTGCAGCGTGATGATCCGCGGATAGGGCGCCCCCATCAGCTCAAGCACATTCGATGTCCGCGCCTCGCCGCGCCGGAGCCAGAGAATGAACTGCACCACCTGCCAGCCCGCGATCGAAGCAAAGCCGATGGCAAGATTGCTTTGTTCGGCAAAGAGCGTCCGCGCCGCGCCGGCGAGATCCATGATCGTCTCCCCGACCACCGAATTGGCGCCGAAGAGCACCATGACAAAGATGCCGTGGACAAAGCAGAAGAGCCCATAGTGCAGCGTGAAGAACCCACCGAAAAAGAGCGCGCCTAACCAGTTCAGGCCGCCGCCGACAAATGCGGTTGCAACCATGCTCGCCAAAGTCCGCACGCCAACGACGAGGTTCTCCAGCCAATAGAGAAAGATGAGGGCGAACGCGCTCCAGCCCCAGAACAAGACCCCGATCACTGGAATAAGGTTAAGCGCGATCGCCGTGGTTACCGGCCAGCTAAATGCCGGGATGGCGGGAACTTTTGCCAGGCTCATGCGCTCATTACCGAATGCGGTTCGCCCATCGGGCTTGCGTAAGGGCGAACCTAACCGATGTGAACTAGGTTGGGGCAAGGAGAACTTGAGCATGTCGAAGGACAAGGCGTCACGCGCCGCTGAACTTGCGGAAGAAGCGCGCGAGCGGGCGGAAGAAGCTTATCAGGCCGCCACCGAAGCGGTCGAAGACGGGCTCGATGACGCCCATCGCTATCTGAAGCGCCAATGGCGGGAGCGTCCGCTTGCGGTCGCGGCGACTACGCTCGGCATCGGCGTCCTCATCGGCGTGCTGATCAGCGGAGGTCGCCGCTAATGTTCGACCGCGCCATGGCCGGGATCATCGCAACGGCCGCCGCCTGCGGCGCGGCCGTGATGGCTGTCTTCGCGCTCGGCTTTTCTCTCTACGCTTTGATCTTGCCCGAGGTCGGCTCGGCTGGCGCTTCGGCGATCGTCGCGCTGGTCGCCGCGCTCGGCATCGCGCTCTATGCGCTCTTCGCCGCCTATCGGCGCAAGCAGAAGGAGCGCGAGGCGCAGGCGCTGCAGGCGCAGCTCTTGGAAGAGGCGCCGATGTTCGGCCTCGGCGACATCGCCCGCGAGCGTCCGATTGTGACATTGGCCGTGACCGCGCTCGGCGGCATCCTCGCGGCGCGGCATCCTACCCTCGCGCGCGATCTGCTCTCCATCGTCGCCCGCTTCGGCGGCCGCCACTAACCCAACACTAACCCTGGGACAGCCCGCACCGCTTTACAGCGCCGCCCTCCCCGACGAAGCTCTCGCGCACAAGAACGTGTGGGGAGAGTGATATGAGGTTCGTCGCGGTCGCTTTGGCGGCGTTGGTGATGGTCGGCGTGGCCGACGCGCGCACTTGGCGCATTCGTCCCGGCCCCAACGCCGAACAAGAATTGCAGACCGCGCTCATCGAAGCCCGCCCCGGCGACACCATTCGCCTCGGGCGCGGGCGGTTTGAGATCACGACTGGGCTTTCGCTCAATGTCGACCGCGTCACCATTCAGGGTGAAGGCGAGGACCGCTCGATCCTCTCGTTCGACAACCAGCGCCGCGGCGCCGAAGGCCTGCTGGTCACATCCGACGGCGTCTTGCTGCGCGACTTCGCGGTCGAGAACGCACGGGGCGACGCGATCAAGGTCCGCGATTGCGATGGCATCGAGTTTCGCGGCGTCCGCGCCGAGTGGACGCGCGGCCCGAACCAGAACAACGGCGCCTACGGCCTCTATCCGGTGAACTGCTCCAACGTGCTGATCCGCGATTCGATCGCGCGCGGCGCGTCGGACGCCGGCATCTATGTGGGCCAGTCACGCAACATCATCGTTCGCGACAATCTGGCGGAGTTCAACGTCGCCGGGATCGAGATCGAGAACAGCAACAATGCCGACGTCTTCGGCAACACCGCCACCAACAATACCGGCGGCATCCTGGTGTTCGATCTGCCCGGCCTGCCCCAGCAAGGCGGTCATTCGGTGCGCGTGTTCGATAACGTGATCACCGGCAACAACACGCCGAACTTCGCCCCGCCTGGCAACATCGTTGCGACCGTGCCGGCCGGCACCGGCGTCCTCATCATGGCCAACCGCGACGTCCACGTGTTCGAGAACGAGATCGGCGATAACGGCACCGCCAACGTGCTGATCTCGTCCTATCGGGCCGAGTTTCAGGATCCGAACTACAATCCGTTGGCGCGCAACATCATGATCCGCGACAACCGCTTCGGCCGCGTAGGCTTCGCGCCCGCTGGCGATCTGGCCGCACTCAGCCAGATCGGCTTGCCCATGATGCCGGACGTGATCTGGGATGGAGCGACGCTCTATTCCTCCGGCGGCACGCCGCGCAGCGAGAACGTCCGCATCGTCGTGCGCGACAATCGCTCCGAGCGCGCGCCCAACGGCGTATTCCTCTCGCTCGGGCTCACAGTCGCCGGCTCGCCGTTCACGGAAGCCGCACCCAGCATGGACTTCCCGCCGCTGCTCGCGCTTGAGGAGCCGGAGGAAGTGGAGATCGACGATTGATCCGGACGATCATCGCGGCCTGCGCGGCGCTGCTCTGCGCCGCCAGCGCTACCGCGCAAGCGCCGCAGCCGGTGAACGATGCCGCCATTATGGCGGCGCGGCCTGCCGCCACGCTCTCGGCCTATCGCCTCTTCCGCGACGCCGGCGCGCGCGATCCGAACGCGCGGGTGACGCCCTATGATCTGAACACCGCGCTCTATTCCGATGGCGCGCTCAAGTTTCGCTACGTCTACATCCCGGCAGGCAGCCAGGCGCAATACAATGCCGAGGGCGTGTTCGAGTTTCCGGTCGGCACGGTTCTGGTGAAGACGTTCGCCTTTGCCGAGGATATGCGGCATCCGAATGAAAACGTGCGCTTCCTTGAGACACGGCTGCTGATCCGCCGCGCCAGTGGCTGGGTGGCGCTGCCTTATGTCTGGAACGCCGAGCAGACCGAGGCGCGGCTTTCGGTGATCGGCGCGGATGTGGCGGTGAGCTTCACCAACGAGGAAGGCCAAGCCATCGCGCTCGATTGGGCCGTGCCGAACGTGAACCAATGCAGCGGCTGCCATGCGCGCAATGGCGAGGTCGTGCCGATCGGGTTGAGCGCGCGGAATCTGAACCGGCAAATGAACTATCCTGCCGCGGCTGATCCCGGCTCGGACGAAGTGATCTTGGCGCTCCCTGGAGATCAGCAGCTGCGCCGCTGGGTCGCGATCGGTATCCTCGACAACGCACCTGCAGACGCGCCGCGTGTTCCAAACGCCTACGACGCCAGCGCCCCGCTCGCCGCGCGCGCCCGCGCCTATCTCGATGTGAACTGCGCGCATTGCCATAATCCGGAGGGGCCGGCGCATACGTCGGGGCTCGATCTGCGCTGGTCGCAGAGCGATCCCGCGCTTTGGGGCGTGCTGAAGCGGCCGGTGGCGGCGGGACGCGGCTCGGCTGGCTTCGAGTTCTCGATCGAACCCGGCCATCCCGAGCGCTCGATCCTCGTGCACCGCATGCAGTCCACCGATCCCGGCGTGATGATGCCCGAGCTTGGGCGCACACTCGTCGATGAACGCGGCGTCGCGCTGATGCGCGAGTGGATCGCGGGAATGGGGCCTGACGGGCAGAGCGAGTAGCGCGTTCAGTCTCGCATGCGCGCGAACACCACGCTCCCCACCCATTCCCGGATGCGCGTAGCGCAGTCCGGGACCCATAAACACGCTTGGTTCAGGCGTGGGCGCGCAACGGGAACCAGAAGTGTTTATGGGTCCCGGGCTCTCGGCTGCGCCGAGCCCCGGGAATGGGTGGATACGATGTCGTTCGTCAGAACGGCCAGTTGAACCAAGCCAGCCCGCTGGCGATCGCCGCGTGCAGCGTGAGTGCGCCGAGCACCAGTGACGCCGCCATGAACACGAGCCAGCGGATCATGATGATGTTCACCGTCGCCTGGATCAGCGAGTGCAGCACGCGCAACACAACGTAGAGCCAAGCGAGGCCAATATTGATCTCTTGCGTCTGGCCCATGAATTGGAGCGCAAAGCAGATGGCGTAGAAGAGCGTCGGCTGCTCCATTAGGTGATTGTAGTTGTTGGCGACATTGGCGCTGGGCAGCGCTTCCATGTTCGCCTTAGTCGCCTCGCCGGGCTTGAGCTTGGCCTTCTGCATCGCCGGGATGCGGGTGGCGTAGAGCCAGATCAGCATGATCATGGTCCAGATCACCAGGGCGACGACCGGCGCGATCATTCCGTGTTCGTACATGTTTGAGTTCCTCCCCGCCGGAACCCTCTGCCTCTCCCCGCTTCGCTGCAAGCCTCCCCTTACGCGAGCGGGGTTGGCGCGACGCCCGTCGCCCCCTAGTTTCGCGCCGACTTCGCGAGGGGACCGATGAGCACGAACGACGATACGCCGAAACACCGCACGAACTTCCTCGAAGCGTTCATCGAGTGGCTGATCTACACGAGCCGTTGGCTGATGGCGCCGGTCTATCTCGGCCTGATCGCTGCACTCGGCATTCTGATCATCACCTTCTTCCGCGAACTCTACATGCAGGCGCCGCAAGTGCTGACCATGGACGAGACCGACATCATCCTTTTGGTGCTGACGCTGGTCGATCTTTCGCTTGCCGGCAATCTGGTGCTGATCATTCTCTTTTCGGGCTACGAGAACTTCGTCTCAAAGATCGAAGCCGCGCATCGCGATAAGGATCGCCCCGAATGGATGGGCACGCTCGATTTCAGCGGCTTGAAGATCAAGCTGATCGCCTCGATCGTCGCGATCTCCGGCATCCACTTGCTGAAGATCTTCATGAACCTCGGCAATTACACCGAACAACAGCTGCTCTGGTACGTCATCATCCACATCACCTTCATCTTCTCAGGCGTCTGCATCGCAGCGATGGACTGGCTCGAAGAGAAGGCGCACGAAGTCCACAAGCGCTACAAGGGCGAAGACAAGCACCCGTAGGCGCTATTGCGCCTCGGCGACCGCGGCTGACATCGCATCATGGAATGCATCCGGCTGGCCTTGTGCGAACACGGGCCAGTCGGAGTTGCTGACGCGGCCGATGTAACGGCCGGTGCACGGGATGCGGTAGCCGTTCGCGTATGAGACGCGCGTGAGCTGCGCCCTCGCCGTATCGTCGGCCTGTAAAGCTGCGCGCGCGGCGGGCAGATTGTCGCCGATGCCGACGCGCATATCGGCGCGCAAGCGGTTGTCCATGCCGGAATTGATGTTGCCGACCGGATTGAAGAGCGTCCCGACCGGCAAGTTTGGCGGACGCAGCACAAAGTCACCGAGATAGACGACATCGCCTTCGCGCACTTCAAATGTCAGCGTGCCGAGGCAAGCATTGAGCGTGCCGAGATCGCTGAGCACATAGCGGCCGGCCGGGATTTGATAGGTGCTGTAGCGCGGATCGCGGAATTGACCGGCCAAAGTCGGATCGCGGCGGCGTTCGGAATTCATGCGCGAGCGGACGCCGAACGATGCGGTCGGCTGCAAGAGATCGATGAAGGCGCCGTCCGTGGTGACGCGCGTGAAGCGGAACGTGTCGCCGGCCATGGGCATCTGCATCGAGCCGGCGTCCTGGCTCGCGGCGACAACAATGATCGCCATGCCAGGCTGCGCCGACAGCACTGCACCTGGCACCGCGCGTTGGATCACGCCGATTGGGGCTGCCGGCGCTGGCGGCGCCTGTTCGATAACGACGCCATTCGCGTCGACGGCCGGCGCAGGTTCATCGGCGAGCGCTTCGGGCGGGCGCGGTTCGGCGTTTTGGTAACGCGCTTCGGCGACGCCGGCGGCGAAATAGTTGCGCTCGGTCTCGCCTTCGTTGAGACGGCCATCGGCGGGTGTGCTGGCGGAGATGAGTGTAGCGAAGCCTTGGTCGGCTTCGGCGTTGAAGCGTTCGCGGTCGTTTTCGCCGAGGCGATAGTGGCGATAGCCCAGCGCTACGGCGCAATCTCGGAATTCGATCTGCTCGATCGAGCCATTATAGCGCGCGTCTTGGATCGCAAACATGATCGAAGCGATGCCGACCGCCGCGCCGGCGACGACTGGATCATAGGAGCCGGCGGCGTTGAAGGCCGCCCCTGATGAAACGCGCGAATTGGTGTTGCGGACCTGGCGGAGACGCGAGGCCTCGACGCGGCAAGCGGTCATGTCATTCGTGACACGTTCGAGCGCCGCACCCGGGCGGTTGTAGAACCCGTCGGAGTCGAACCAAGGCGCCAGCGCTGCGTCTTGCGCGGACGCGGTCGTCGTCAGCACCAACGTCACAGCTACAATCGACAGAATTCTGCGCATGCCGTCTCCCCTGGCCCCAAGTTAGCCAAGTGCAGCGCGCAGAACAACCAGAGCGCTACATGCGCTCTGGAACAGCGATGCCGAGGAGATCAAGCGTCAGCGTGAGTTGCTTCAGCGCCGCGGCCGCAAGCGCCAATCGCGACGCGCGCACTGCGCCTTCGGACGGCAGGATTGGGCAGTGCGAGTAAAAGCCCGAGAACGCCTGCGCGAGGTTGTAGGCGTGCTCCGCCAAGAAGTGCGGCATCTTCTTCTCGTAAGCCGCAGCCAGCGCGCCATCGAAAGCGTCGAGCGCCAGCGCGAGCGTGCGTTCGGCGGCGTGTTCGACGCTGATAGCGCCGCCGCTAAGACCCTGCTCCTCAGCTTTGCGCAGGATACTTTTGATGCGGACGGCTTGGTAGAGCAGATACGGGCCGGTTTTGCCTTCGAAGCTCATGAAGCGATCGAGATCGAAGATGTAACTGGTGGTCCGCGCGTTGGAGAGATCGGCGAACTTGATCGCGGCGATCGCCACATTATGCGCCACCGCTTCGAATTCCTCAGCCGAGAAATCCGCACCGATTTCGTTTTCCTTCAGCCGCTCGCGGGCTTTGTCTTTGGCCTGGCCAATGAGGTCGCCCAATTTCAGCACGCCGCCAGCGCGAGTTTTGAACGGCTTGCCGTCCGCGCCGTTCATGGTGCCGAAACCGACATGCTCCAGCTTCTCGCGCGCGATGTAACCGGCCTTCGCCGCGGCGCGGTACACCTGCTCGAAGTGGTCAGCTTGACGCTGATCGACACAATAGATGATGAAGTCCGGGCTCTGATCGCGGACGCGCTGCAGGATGGTGGCGAGATCCGTGGTGCCGTACATGGCCGAGCCTTCGCTTGAGACGACAAGCAAAGGATCGGGGCTCTCGACCTCGACGACCGTGCCGTCATCGAGCTTCTTCTTTTTCTTCTCCCCCGGTCCAGCGACGCGAAGAATGCGCGCGCCCTGATCTTCCTCGAGCAAGCCTTTGGCTTCGAGGTCTTTGACCATGTCGGGGATCAGCGGATCGGCGTCGCTTTCGCCAAGCCAGAGATCGAAATCGACGCCGAGCGAAGCGAAGTCGCGCTTTTGCGCCGCCATAGAAACGTCGTGCATGCGTTTCCAGATTTCGCGATGCAACGCGCTGCCGCCTTGGAGAGCAGCCGTCGCCTTCCGCGCGCGATCGCGCACGCCGATGTCGCCCTCTTTCACGCGACGTGCGTATTCGGGATAGATCGCTTCGAGTTGATCGAGCGTGAGTTTTTCCAGACGCGCATCAAGCTTGGCGCGATCATCGAAGCCACCGAGTTCGTCTTCAAGCGCGGTGATGACGAGGCCCATCTGGAAGCCCCAATCGCCGAAGTGCGCGTCACCCCAAACTTGGTCGCCGCGGAAACGATAGATGCGCTTGATGCTTTCGCCGATGATCGACGCGCGCAGGTGGCCGACATGCATGCCCTTGGCGACGTTCGGCCCGCCGTAATCGACAACCACGCGGCGCGGATGTTCGACTGTGTTCGCGCCAGCGCGCGCATCGTCGGCGACGAACTGCGCGCGCTTTGAAAGCGCCGCTGGCGTGACGTTGAAATTGAGAAAGCCCGGACCCGCGATGGTGGGCGCCGCTGCAAGTTCAGTCGCGCTCCACGCAGCGGCTGCCGCTTGCGCGATCTCCGGCGGCTTCTTGCCAGCAGCCTTCGCTGCCGCGAGCGCGCCGTTGCACTGAAATTCGCCGAGGTCCGGACGATCGGAACGGCGCACGTCCGCGTGCTTGGTCTCAAGCCCAAGGGAAGAAAACACAGCGGCGTTGGCCGCGGTCAGAGCGCCTGCGAGGTCTTTCATGATCGGTATAGGCAATAGGCAATGGGCAGTAGGCAATAGGTTTTCAAGCGATCGCGCAGCCGTGCGCGGTCAACTGCCTACTGCCCAGTGCCCACTGCCTTACTTTATTGCCCCGGCACGGCCCGCGTGGCGGCGTCGATGCGGAAGCGGCGGCCGTCGCGGTTGAACTGGAGTTGCTCAGGCGTCAGTTCGAAACCGACGAGCACTTCGAAGTTCTCGCCCGACGTGTCGGCGCCGGCGCGCGGAATGACGATGTTTTCGATCTGCTCGGTGCGCGTGACAACGGCGTTGTCGCCGCTCCAACGCACATCGACGTCGAAATACTCTTTCGCGATCGGGCCGAAGCCACGGCGCGTCACCGCTACCCAATAGCGATAGGTCTGGCGGTTTGAGGTCGAGGCAGGGCCACGGCCGAAGGCCATGTCGACTTCAATCGACATCGTGATCGGGTCTTCATCGACATAACGGCAAAGGCCGCGCACGCCTTGCATTTCGCCGGTGTATTCAATGTTGGCGTAGCGCTGGCTGCCATCGGCGTTGAAATCGACGATGCGGGCGTTGTCGTAAAGCACACCCATGAGCGGGCACGGACCGACATTCGGGCGATCATCCATGCCCATCATCCGCTCGAACGCGTTCGGGCGACGCTGCTCCGGCTGCTGGTCGGGCATCACGCCGCCCGGCAGTTCGACGACCGGCTGGCGATTGGTGCAGCTCGACAG
Organism: uncultured Terricaulis sp.; assembly: GCA_964405865.1. Lineage (GTDB taxonomy): Bacteria > Pseudomonadota > Alphaproteobacteria > Caulobacterales > Aquidulcibacteraceae > Vitreimonas. The sequence continues at coordinate 167,019 of CAYOPM010000005.1, forward strand.
CGCGAGCGCGCCCAGCAAGAGGAGAACGGTGGCGCTGCGCTTCATATTCTTGAACCTCTAACCCCTGGGACACGCGAGGCAGTGGCCCCATGTCTCACCCGCGCCGTCAGCAAACGGCTGCGGGCCGTGATAGCTTCGCCCCGCCCCGCCCGCAACGGGCCGGGGCGCCTTGCACGCAAAGTTCGCTTAAGAGCCGATGACCGCCACGGAAAAACCCCAGATTTCAATCCTGTTAGCCGCCCCTCGCGGCTTTTGCGCGGGGGTCGACCGGGCCATTCAGATCGTTGAGCAAGCGATCCGAAAGTGGGGCGCGCCGGTCTATGTCCGCCACGAGATTGTCCACAACCGCCATGTCGTCGAGCGGCTGGAGCGGCTGGGCGCCGTCTTCGTCGAAGAACTGGACGACTGCCCGGTGGATCGGCCGGTGATTTTCTCCGCCCACGGCGTGCCGAAATCGGTGCCGGCGGAGGCGCGCTCGCGCGAGATGATCTTCGTCGACGCGACCTGCCCGCTCGTGTCGAAGGTGCACGTCGAAGCGCAGCGCCATTTCGATGCGGGCCACGAGATCGTGCTGATCGGCCACGCCGGGCATCCCGAAGTCATCGGCACGATGGGACAGCTGCCGCCGGGGGCGATCACATTGCTGGAAACGACGGCGGACGCCGAAACCTTCGCACCGCGCGATCCAGCGAAGCTCTCCTTCGTGACGCAGACGACGCTCTCGGTGGACGACACGGCAGAGATGGTGGCGGTGCTGCAGCGGCGCTTTCCGGCGATCGCAGCGCCCCACAAGGAAGACATCTGCTACGCCACGACCAACCGCCAAGACGCGGTGAAGGTGATGGCGCGCGATGCGGACTTGGTTTTGGTGATCGGTTCGCCGAAGAGCTCGAACTCGGTGCGGCTGGTGGAAGTCGCCATGCGCGCGGGCGCGCGTGACGCGCGGCTGGTGGCTTCGGCGGACGACGTAGATTGGGCCTGGTTCGACGGCGCGCGTATTGTGGGTGTCACTGCGGGCGCAAGCGCGCCAGAAGATTTGGTCGAAGATCTGATCGCGGCGATCGCGGCGCGCTTTGCGGCGAGCGTCGAAGAAGTGCGCGTGACGCAGGAAGACGTCGTGTTCAAATTGCCGCGCGTGCTGGCGGAGTAGCGTGATGAGACACGTTCTTGGCTTGCTGTCGCTGGTGATGGCTCTTTGCTTTTCGCCCTCACTCGCCTCGGCGCAGACGTTTGAGGCGGGCCAGGTCTGGACGCTCTCTGCGCCCATGTCGGAGAGCACCCGCGTTCGCATCGGTCGTATCGAGGATAACGGGCAGACCGTGCACATCTCGCTCTGGGGTGAGCCAGTCGATGCGCCGGGTATGGCTTCGCCGCTGGTCGCCAGTCATTTGCCGATCTCGGCTGACGCGCTGCGCCGCTCGGTACGGACACTCGTTGATGAGACGCCGCCGTCGGATCTGGAATTCGACGCAGGCTACGCTGAGTGGCAGAGCGCCCAAGGCGGCGTGTTCACGATCCCAGTGAGCGAAATCGTCGGCGCGTTGGTCGAAATCATGTCGCGCCAACAGCCGCCGCAGCAGCGCAACCGCCCCTAGCGCATGAGCGTCACCGCTGTCCCCGAGCAACTCTACGCGCTGATCCAACGGGCACGCGCGAAAAATCCCGAGCGCACGGTGCTGATCGGCGTCGCGGGTTCGCAAGGCTCGGGCAAGACGACGGCGTGTCGTTTGCTGGCCACCGCCAATGCGCCACGCTTCGCGCACTTCTCGCTGGACGATGTGTACTTGCCGCGCGCGGCGCGCGAGCGCTTGGCGCGGGAGGTTCATCCCCTTTTCGCCACGCGTGGGCCACCCGGCACCCATGATCTGGCGCTGGCGCAAACGACGATCGACGCGCTGATGAACGCCAGCGCTGATAGGCGCACGCTGCTGCCACGCTTCGACAAAGCAACAGACGATCGCGCGCCGGAGAGCGAATGGCCAGTGTTTGTCGGACGACCCGAGGCGATCTTATTTGATGGCTGGTGCGTCGGCGCTACGGCGACGCCGGATGGTCCACCGATCAATGCGCTCGAAGCCGATGAAGACGCTGATGGCAGCTGGCGTGGAACAATCAACGCGCGGCTTGCGGACGAATATGCGCGCTTCTTCTCGTCCTTCGATGCTATCGCCTATCTGCGCCCGCCGAGCTTTGAGGTCGTGCATGGCTGGCGGCGTCAGCAGGAAGAGGAATTGCTCGGGCGCGCGCTGAACGGACAAGAAGACGCAAAGCTCGCGCGCTTCATCCAGCACTATGAGCGCATCACACGCGCGATGATTGATGGCCGGCACGGTGCTGAGCTGGTGATCCAGCTTGATGCGCAGCGGCGCGTGATCGATCCGTGAAAGCCGCGGAAGCAATCCTCGGCGGCGCGCTCGCTGGCTCTGCGCTCACAACGATTGGGCTCCTCCTACTCAGTCTGTTCGGCAACGGCGCAGTCACGCTCGAAGTTTTCGCCGCGTTCGGCGCGTGGTTCGGCATCACATTCCTGCTCGCGACGGGGTTCGCGTCGACGCTGGGGCTCGCGTGGCACACGCTCGCGAGCGGTCGCGGATGGCGCAGTGTGCATTACTATTGGCTGCCCGGCGCGCTCACCGGTTTCCTGCCCACGATGCTAGTTTTCTCGCCCACGCCGACAGCGGCGCTTTACTTCGGCTCTTATAGTGCTTTGCTCGGCGGCCTTACCGGCCTTTTCGCGTGGCTCATCCGCAGACCGGATCGCGACCCGCGCTCGAATCCGCCTACATCGCCCACATGAGCAACACAGTCGACATTTGGACGGATGGCGCTTGCAGCGGCAATCCTGGCCCCGGCGGGTGGGGCGCTATCCTGCGTTATGGCGACACGGAGAAAGAACTCTTCGGCGGCGAAGCCGCGACGACCAACAATCGCATGGAATTGATGGCGGCGATCGAGGCGCTCAACGCGTTGAAGCGGCCGACGACGGTGCGGCTGCATACCGATTCCAAATACGTCATGGACGGCGTCACCAAATGGATTCACGGCTGGAAGAAGAACGGCTGGAAGACCGCCGATAAGAAGCCGGTGAAGAACGAGGATTTGTGGAAGCTGCTCGATGCAGCGAACGAGCGCCACGACGTGACTTGGAAATGGGTCAAAGGCCATTCCGATGACGTGATGAATGATCGCGCCGATGCGCTGGCGCGCGCTGGCATCGAGACGGTGCGCTAGCGGCCGGTTGACTCTGGTTTAGATTTGAGCCATATCGTTCAATATTGAACTATGGAGCTTGTCCGATGCCGAGCCGCCGCCACGTTCTCGCTTTGCTTGCCGCTACGCCGTTCGTCAGCTCGTGCGGCGGCGGAAACGGCGCTGACGCGGTCGCTGGATGGCGCGGTCCCGGCGCTGGCGAAGCCGATCCGCGCCGCTTTGCGCTGGCGCACGCGATCCTCGCGCCCAACCCCCACAACACGCAGCCGTGGCAAGTCGCGTTCGATGGCGAGGACGGCATGACGCTCTATTGCGATCTTGAGCGGCGCCTGCCCTTCACCGATCCCAACGATCGGCAAATCACCATCGGCTGCGGCGCTTTCCTTGAGCTTTATCGCTTAGCCGCGGAGTCACTCGGCTATGCCGCGCTGATCGACATGTTTCCCGAAGGCGCGCCGGTTGGACGACTGGACGAGAAGCCCATCGCGCATGTGCGCCTGGCGCGGCATCAACAGCGCGTTGCGCCGCCTCCCAATCCGTTGTTTGGCGCGATAACCGCGCGGCGCACGAACCGTAACGTCTACGATATCGAGCGCATTCCGGACGATACATTGCTGCTTCGCGCCTCAGCACAGATCGCAGGCTTCATGGGTGGCGTGCGCTGGACGGTCGCGCCCGATCGCGTGGCGCCGCTCCGCGATCTGGTGTGGCGCGCGTTCGAGCGCGAGATGCAGACCGAAGGCGCACAACGCGAGACCTATCGCTGGCTGCGCTTCGGCCGCGATCAAGTCGCCGAACATCGCGATGGGCTCGCCATCGAAGGCGCAATGATTGGTCCGCTGAAAGCGCTGGGCATGTTCGATGAGGCCGACCTCATCAATCCGAATTCCTTCGCCAACCAGTCCGCCGCGTCCGATTGGCGCAAGAAAGCAGAGAGCGCCACCGGCTTTATGTGGATGACAACGCCGGACGACCGCCCCGATACGCGGCTCGTCACCGGCATGGCGTATGCGAGGCTCAATCTGGCGATGACTGTGCTGGGGCTTGCGATCCATCCGTGGAGCCAAGCGCTGCAAGAATATGAAGAGATGGCCGATCTCTACACCGAGGCGAAGCGCGTCTTGGATGCGGACGAGCAAACCGTCCAGATGCTCGTGCGCGTCGGATATGCGGAGGCCGTAGCGCCCTCTGCGCGGCGTGCGGCGGCGGACTTCGTGCGCGCATGAGGCCGGAGCAAAAACTGCGCACGGCGTTCCAGGCGCTGTCGGAAATCGCCATCATTGGTCAACTCGCCGACAACGCGTTGCGGCAGGTGCTTCCGGAAGAACTTTCGATCGCGAGCTTCGGCGTGCTGAACCATTTCGCGCGGCTTGGCATTGACGGCGAAAGCCCGACCAAGCTCGCGCGCGCGTTTCAAGTCACCAAAGGCGCGATGACCTACACGCTGCAGCAGCTCGAAGCTCTGGGCTATGTCGCGATCGAGGCCGATCCAGCCGACGCACGCGGCAAGATCGTGCGCGTTACCAAAGCCGGCGTGCGCGCGCGAGAGGTTGCGATCGACCGCATCAATCCGGGGATGAAGCGAATGCTTGAGGTGGTCCCGGCGGACGAGTTTGCGCGCGCCATGCCGTTTCTGGTGAAGCTGCGCCAAGTGCTCGACGGCGCGCGCGATTAGGCGCGCTTCACTCTCAGTGTTGCGCCATCGACGCCGGAGACCTCAACAGGCTGCCCTGCTTCCAGCGCCTCTTCGCTCGTGGCGCGCCAGACTGTGTCTTGCACCTTCACCGAGCCCACGCCGTTGGCGAAATTCTGCACCACGCCACGCGCTCCGACGAGGGATGCGCCGCGCTCGTTCAAGCCGGTCGCTGCGCCTTCGTTGCGCCAGCGGCGCACGATCGGTTGGCCGAAGTAAGTGAGCGCGATGATAAGCAGCGCGAAGATGCCGAACTCGGCCATCCAGCCGCTGGGCGCGATCCAGGCGATGAGCGATACGAAAAACGCGGAGACTGCCGGCCACAGCAGATACGTCGTACCGCTCGCCATTTCGGCGATTAGCAAGGCGAGGCCGAGCAGCAGCCAATGTTGCGGGCCGATGCTGGCGAGCAAGGTGACTAACGGTTCCATACGCCCAATGTAGCGACGCCCTCGCCCATGCGCGAGGGCTAATCGAACCTACGGACGTGTGGGCGGGACAGACGTGCGCGGCAAGCCCAGGCCGCCGGCGCCCGCTTCGCCTTGCGCGTTCAGCGCGCGCAAGCCTTCGACCAAGCCGGAAAGGCCCGAGAGGTCGGCCGGCACGATGACCGTGCGCTGCTGGTTCGAGGTCGCGAGTTGGCCGAAGGCTTCGACGTATTTCAGACCAAGGAAGTAGCGGATGGCGTTGACGTCGCCCTTGCCGATGGCCTGGGAAACCATGTCGGTGGCCTTCGCTTCGGCTTCAGCTTCGCGTTCACGCGCTTCGGCGTCGCGGTAAGCGGCTTCACGGCGGCCTTCAGCCTGCAGGATCGCCGATTGCTTGGCGCCTTCAGCGCGGAGAATAGCGGCGGCCTTATCGCCTTCGGCTTCCAGAATTTGAGCGCGGCGTTCGCGTTCGGCCTTCATCTGGCGGGCCATGGATTGTGTGATGTCGGCAGGCGGCGAGAGGTCCTTGATCTCGATGCGCATAACCTTCGTGCCCCACGCATCGGTGGCGGCGTCGACAACGCCGAGAAGGCGCGCATTGATCGAGTCACGCTGCGAGAGCACTTCGTCCAGATCCATCGCGCCGACGACCGTACGAATGTTGGTCATGCAGAGGTTCTGGATGGCGAGACGCAGATTTTCGACTTCGTACGCGGCTTTCGCTGCATCAATGATCTGAATGAACACGACAGCGTCGACGGAGACGACGGCGTTGTCTTTCGTGATCACGTCCTGACGCGGCACGTCGAGCACGGTTTCCATCATCGACAAGCGGCGGCCGATGCGATCGACGAATGGCATCAGGAACGAGATGCCAGGCTTCAGCGTACGGGTGTAACGCCCGAAGCGTTCAGCCGTGTATTGGCGGCCCTGCGGCACGATCTTGATCGCACTGAACGCCAGCACCAAAGCGGCGACGACGATGATGATTGCTACGCTGCCCATGTTCTCATGTCCCCCGCCGCATTTTGCGGCTGAAAGCAGTTACTTTGGTTGCCGCTAACTTAACTGGCCGAGCAAATGCTCGGCGCTAGAAACCTTGTATTCACCGCCTTCTTCGACGTTGAGCTCTTTTACCACCCCATCCTTGACGAGCATTGAATAGCGCTTCGAACGCGGGCCCATCCCGAACTTGGAAAAATCAGCATCGAGGCCCACCGCACGCGCGAACTCGCCCGAGCCGTCCGAGAGCATCATGATGTCGTCGGCCACGTTTTGATCCTTGGCCCAAGCGCTCATGACGAAATGGTCGTTGACCGCTGTGCAGGCGATGATGTCGACGCCCTTGGCTTTGAACTCTGCAGCCTTGTCGCGGAAGCTCGGCAAATGGCGGGCCGAGCAGGTCGGCGTGAAGGCGCCCGGCACGGCGAACAGCGCCACGGTCTTGCCGCCGAAAATCTCGGCGGTGCGCATGGATTTCATGCCCTCGCTGGTGGGCACGTTGAACTGCACGTCAGGCAGGCTCTCGCCGACTTTGATCATGAATATCTCCTCTTGTGGCCTATTTAGGCGGTTGCAGCGCCAGATGCGAGCGCCCTCTTGCGCGAATGCGCCCGGCGCGGGAGGCTGGAACCCATGTCAGACACGCTCCAAGGCAAGCTTCTCGTCGCCATGCCAGGCATCGGCGACCCTCGCTTCGAAGGCAGCGTCATCATGATGTGCCAGCACGATGCCGAGCATGCGATGGGCGTTATCATCAACAAGCCGCGCGATGAGATGACGCTCTCCGATGTTTTGGATCATCTGGGCTTGGCGGCCGAGGATGAAGAGATCGCTGGGCGCTTGGTGCTCGATGGCGGGCCAGTGCGACAAGATCGTGGCTTCGTGCTGCACTCGGAAGACTTCGCCGCGGGCGACGCCACGCAAGAAGTTGCGCCTGGCATTCGCCTCACGGCGACGCGCGATATTCTCGTCGCTGTCGCAGGCGAACACGCGCCAGAGCGTTTCGTGTTGGCGCTTGGCTGCGCGGGCTGGAGTGCCGGTCAGCTTGAGAGCGAACTGAAACAAAATGCCTGGCTCATCGTCGACGCCGACAAGGCCATCGTGTTCGGTGAACGTCACGAACAGAAATGGGCCGCGGCGATCAAGGTGCTCGGCTTTGATCCATCGCAGCTTGGCGATATGGGGAGCGCTTAAGCGCCGTTCGCGATGCCGAACAGCAGGTGGTCGCGCCACTGGCCGTTGATTTTGAGATAGGCCTTGGCGATGCCTTCTTGGGTGAAGCCGGCTTTGTCGAGCACGCGGCGCGAGGGCGCGTTGTCGGGCTGGCACGCAGCTTCGACGCGGTGCAGATCCAGATCCTCGAATGCATAGCGCACGACGGCGCGTACGGCGGCTGTGATGTAGCCGCGACCTGAGTGCATCTCCCCGGCCCAATAGCCGAGCGACGCCATCTGCGCGACGCCGCGGCGAATGTTCGAGAGCGTCACGCCGCCAACGAGCGCATCGTCCTCTTCGCGGAAAACGAACAGCGCGTAGGCGCGGTCATCGCGCGCATCTTCGGTGTAGCGGCGCAGTTTGTAACGGAACGAGCCGCGCGAGGTTTCATCCTGCGCCCAGGTCGGCTCCCAGGGGATCAGATGGGCGCGACTGGCTTCGCGCACTTCGGCCCAATCCTGGTAGTCGCGCAGCTCCGGGGCGCGCAGATAGACGCCTTCACCGTCGATCCGGCGCGCGCCTTCGTTGTCCTTGCGCATCAAAGCCATGGACTCAGGATGCCTCAAATACGTCCAGTGCGCCAAGCCCCGCTTTGGGGCCGATGGCAGCGACGCATACCGGCCCCGCAAGCGCATGCTTGGCCATGGCTTGGACGTCGGCGGTCGTTACGGCGTCGAGCTTGGCGCGGATCTCGGCGAAATCCACCAGGCGGTCGCGCATAAACACTTGACTGACCCGCGCCTCGGCGCGCGCGCTGGGCGCTTCCAGCCCCATCAGCATCTGCGCACGGGAGACGGCCTTGGCCCGCTTCAGTTCGGCTTCCGTGGGGCCCTTTTCAGCCATCAGCGCCAGCTGATCGCGCACGATCTCGGCGACGGTGCGGGCATTCTTGGCGGAGCAGCCGGCATAGACGCTGAGCCGCCCGTCATCCTCGATCGTGTCGAGCCCGGAATCGATCGCATAGACCAGGCCGTGCTTCTCGCGGACCTCCTGGAAGAGACGCGAAGACATGCCGCCGCCGAAAATTTCGGAGAGCAGCCGCGACGCGAACAATCGGTCATCGCCCGCCGGCGGCGACGGCCACGAAAGTGCAAGATGCGTCTGTTCGAGCTTGCGCGTTTCGCTTGCGGCGCCTTTGGCGGCGGCGGCCGGCGCCGAGGTCAGCGGCGGGCGCGGCGCGAGATCGGCGAAGCGCTTGTGGACGACCTCCAGGATCGCATCGCGATCAAACGCGCCGGCGACCGAGATGACGACCCGCTCCGGCGCCATGTGCGCTTCGGTGAAGGCGCGCAGCGTATCGACGCTGACATTGGCCAATGTCGCGTCCTCGCCGAGGATCGGGCGACCGAGCGGCTGGTTCGGATAGAGCGCGGCTTGGTGAAGCTCAAAGACGCGATCGTCCGGCGCGTCGAACGCCTCGCCACGCTCCTGCGCGACAACGCCCTTCTCTTTTTCGAGATCGTCCGGCGCCCAGTGCGGCGTGAAGAGGATGTCGGCGATCATGTCGAGCATGAACGGCGCGGACTCAGCGACAGTGCGCGCGTAATATGCCGTGCGCTCATAGCCAGTTGCAGCATTCATCACTGCGCCGGCATTCTCAGCCGCTTCGGCAAATTGCTGCGCGTCAAGAGCCCCTGCGCCTTTGAACGCCATGTGTTCGAACAAGTGCGCGATGCCGTTTAGTTCAGCCGGCTCCCAGCGCGCTCCGACCCGTTGCCACACGCCAAGCGATGTCGTCGCGAGACCCGGCATCGGATCGAGCGCGACGCGCACGCCGTTCGGCAGGCGCACAAGATCGAGATCGCTCATTCGGCTTCCGGGGGGCGCGGCGGTCTCAGGCTGAAGCGCCCGACGCTGCCGTGATACGCAAAGTAGATCGCCACCAGCACTAGAGCGAGGCCGTACCAAGTGAGTGCGTAGCCGAGATGGCGCGCCGGCGGCATCACGTCCGCGCCAGGCGCGAGCGCGAATGGATTGGAGACGGCGCGGCCATCATCGCCCATGTAAGCGCTGGCAATGTAATAATCGGCGACATTCTCAAGGCCGCCATTGCGGCCCATCGCGTCGAGATCAGCGGCGAACCAGAGGCGCTCAAGAAGCAGCGGCGCGCGCGTCAGAGGGGCAGCTTCCTCGGGGCGGATCGCAGCGCCGGTGATCGGCGCGCCGATGCGCAACTGAGCGGGCACGCGTACTTCGTCAGGGTTGGGCGGCGCTTCTTGCGGACGGAATGGAATGAAATCGGCATCGACGAAGACGATCGAGTCGCCGAACACGACGGGCGTAAATACGCGCCAACCGGGCTGACGCAGATCGGGGCGCACGCCATAGACGAACTGAATCGCGTCAGGGATCGGCTGATAGCTTTCGATCGTCATTTCCGCGACCGGCTCTTCGGCAGCGCGCGTCTTCTCGTCGTACTTCTCCCACTGCCAGCGCCCAAGCGCGATCAGTATGGCGAGCGAGACGACCGAGAAAATCGTCATCACCAGCAGCGGACGGAAACGGATCATTCCACATCCTCGTTTCGGACTTCACGCGCCTTGTGCTTCCATTGCAGCGCAAACAGCACGCCCTTGAACGGCGGCAACAGCGCCAAACACAAGACGATCGCGGCGATCATGGTGAGCGTGAGCGCGAGCCAGCCGGGCAAATGTAAGCCGAACTGAAAAATGATGAGCAATGGCGCGACGATCGCGCCGACAATCAGGATCACGAAGACGGCTGGGCCGTCGCCGGCATCGGCCGCTTTGAAATCCGCGCCGCACACCGCGCAGTCATCGCGGAAGCGGAGATAGCCGCTATAGAGCGCGCCCTCCCCGCAACGAGGGCAACGGAGCTTTACCCCCGCCACCCACGGCGAAACTGGCGCGCGTTCCGTCAACCTTGCATCGTCAGATAGGGCATCACGTAGACGAACGTGAACAGGAACAGCCACACGACGTCGACGAAGTGCCAGTACCAAGCCGCAGCTTCGAGACCGAAGTGCTTCTGCGGCGTCATCTGACCCATGATCACACGGAGCAGGCAGATCGCCAGAAAGATCGTGCCGATGATGACGTGGAAGCCGTGGAAGCCCGTCGCCATGAAGAACGACGCGCCATAGACGTTGGCGTTGTTGATGTGCTCGTCATTACCGAAGGCAAAGCCCGCCGCCGGATACTCGACCGCAAACTGCACCCAGGTGAACACAGCACCGAGCAACACCGTGAGGATCAGACCGTTTCGCGCGCCGGTGCGATCGCCTGTCTGCATGGCATGGTGCGCCCATGTCACGGTCGTGCCCGAGAGCAGCAGGATCAGCGTGTTGATCAGCGGCAAGTGGAAGGGATCGAAGGTTTCAACGTGCGGCGGCGGCCAGTTGGCCCAGGCTTCCGTCGTAGCGGCGTCCCAAGTCGGCACCAGCCAGTCGGCGCGGTGGCCGTGGAAGATGGCGAGTTCGAAGAACACCCAGAACCACGCGACGAAGAACATGATCTCCGACGCAATGAAGAGGATCATGCCGTACCGGAGGCCGATATCGACCACCGGCGTGTGATCGCCGGCGCGGCTTTCCTTGATCACGTCACCCCACCAACCGACGCAGGTGAGGATCAAGATGCCCATGCCGATCCAGAACAACGTCCACTGGCCGTCGCTCAGGAAAAAGTTGTTCGCATCCGCGACCAAGCCCTTTTGCGACACCACAAAGCCGACGGCGGCCACGAAGGCGCCGATCGAGGCCACGAACGGCCACGGGCTTGGGTTCACCAAGTGATAGTCGTGCTTCACTTCGCCGTGCGCCATCTGATCCCTCTTCGCACTTCTGCGGCGCGGCGTGCGCGCCGAAGTCAAACTTTAGCTCGCGTTCCCCGGAGACCGGAAGAACGTGTAGGACAGCGTGATCGTTGTCAGATCGCGCGTATCCGGATCATCGACCATTTCGGGGTCGACGAAGAACACCACAGGAAGCTCGGCCTCTTCACCCGGCGCCAAAGTGCGATCGGTGAAGCAGAAGCATTCGAGCTTGGCAAAATACGGCCCCGCGACGTGGGGCGTGACGTTGTAATTGGCGCGCGCGACGATCGGCTGATCCGAGAGATTGCGGACGCGGTAAAACGCCAAGCCGGTCTCGCCGATGCGCAGCGTCTCAACGCGCTGCGCGGGCTCGAACTCGATCGGCAAATCGGGCGCGATGTTGGCGTCGAAGCGGACGTTGATTCGCTGATCCAATATTTGAGACGGCGCGGCCGCGGCTTCCTGGGTGGTGCCGCCATAACCAGTGATCTTGCAGAACGCGTCGTAGAGCGGCACCGCGGCAAAGCCCAAGCCCGTCATGCCAACCACAGCGGCAACGACGATGCCGGCCGTCATGGCCATGCGCTTCTTTTGAGGATCCTGCGGCGCGCTCATAGCGGACGATCCATCACGCCGGCCTGCAGCTGCGTCAGCGTGATCGCGAACACGAGCAGCACGAACGCCGCCACAGAGAGAGCGATAACGAGATTGCGCCGCTTGCGCGCCGCGACCTGCTCAGGAGTGAGGATCACGCCGCTCATGCGAAGCCCCGTTCGGCAAGGATCGCGGCGAAGAGCGCGAACAGATAAAGGATCGAAAAGCCGAAGAGATCGCGCGCCGGCTTGTTTTGCGCCGCATCCCCCTCGCCCGCGCGCGAGCGGAGGATGCGCCATGCGAGGAAAACGAAGAACGCGCCGCCAAGCGCTGCGATCGCGCCATAGATCATGCCGCCGAGACCAGTGAGGACTGGCGCAAGCGTCAGCGGCGCAAGCAGTAGCGAATAGACGAAGATGTGAATGCGCGTCGACTTTGCACCGTCGGTCACCGGCAACATCGGCACGCCCGCGTCGGCGTAGTCTTTGTGCGAGACGAGCGAGAGCGCCCAGAAATGCGGCGGCGTCCACATGAAGATGATCGCGACCAGGATCATCGGATCGAGCGAGAGCGCGCCGGCTTTTGCGGCCCAGGCAATCGCCGGCGGCAGCGCGCCGGAAAGACCGCCGATAACGATGTTCTGAGGCGTCGAGCGCTTCAGCCACATCGTGTACACGACGACGTAGAAGAAGATCGTGAAAGCCAGCAAGCCAGCGGCCAGCAAGCCGCCTGCGAGATACATCGTGACGATCGAGAGCGCCGACAGCGTAACGCCCAGCGTGAAGGCTTCATCGCGATCGACACGGCCCGCCGGAATGGGACGCGTGCGCGTGCGGCTCATCACGGCGTCGATATCGCTATCGTACCACATGTTGAGCGCGCCAGCAGCGCCAGCGGCGACCGCGATCGAGAGCACCGCGGCAAAGCCCAGCACCAAATCGCCAGCGCCGGGTGCTGCCATGTAGCCGACAAGCCCGGTGAACACGACGAGCGACATCACGCGCGGCTTCAGCAGCGCGATGTAGTCATTCGCGCTTGCTGGCCGTGTATGCGTGATGTCGGCGATCGCCATCAGCGCCTCAGTGGTGGTTGTCCGGCTTAATCACCGGCAGTTCGTTGAACTGGTGGAAGGGCGGCGGCGACGACAGCGTCCATTCGAGCGTGGTCGCGCCCTCGCCCCACGGATTGGCGCCAGCCTTGCGCTTCACGATGAACATCTCCGCGAGCGTCACCAGGAAGATCAGCACGCCGACGGCCGTGATGGCGTAGCCGTACGACGAAATCTTGTTCCAGAAATCCCAGTCGAAATAGTCCGGCGGGTAGTCGATGTAGCGACGCGGGTGGCCGGTGAGACCGAGGAAGTGCTGCGGGAAGAAGATGATGTTCACGCCGATGAACATCACCCAGAACTGCAGCCCCGCCAGGAAGCCGTTGTAGCGATAGCCGCTCATCTTCGGGATCCAGTAGAAGAATCCTGCGAAGATGCCGAACACGGCCCCGAGCGAGAGCACATAGTGGAAGTGCGCGACGACATAATACGTGTCGTGCAGCGCCGTATCGATACCGGAGTTCGCCAGCACGACGCCGGTGACGCCGCCGACGGTGAACAAGAAGATGAAGCCGATCGCCCACAGCATCGGCACTTTGAACTCGATCGAGCCGCCCCACATCGTGGCGATCCACGAGAAGATCTTGATGCCCGTCGGCACCGCGATGACCATCGTCGCCGCGATGAAGTACGCCTCGAGATCAAGCCCCATGCCGACCGTGTACATGTGGTGCGCCCACACGACGAAGCCGATGACGCCGATCGAGACCATCGCGTAGGCCATGCCGAGATAGCCGAACACGGGCTTTTTCGAGAATGTCGAGACGATCTGCGAGATCATGCCGAAGGCCGGCAGGATCAGGATGTAAACTTCCGGGTGACCGAAGAACCAGAACAAGTGCTGGTACATCACCGGATCGCCGCCGCCGGCTGCTTCGAAGAATTGCGTGCCGAAGTTGCGGTCGGTCAGCAGCATGGTGAGCGCGCCGGCGAGAACCGGGAGCGACAGCACGAGCAGCCACACCGTGACAAGGATCGACCATACGAACAGCGGCATGCGGTGCATGGTCATGCCCGGCGCGCGCATGTTGAAGATCGTGGTAATGAAGTTGATGGCGCCGAGGATCGAGCTGGCGCCTGCGATGTGCAGCGACAGGATCAAGAGATCCATCGACGGGCCACCGTGGTGAGCAGGCGAAGTCGAGAGCGGCGCATAGAGCGTCCAACCGCCGCCGAAGCCGGGGAAGTCGCCATTGCCCGGCACGATCATCGAGAGCACTGCGAGCGCGAACGAGGCCGGCAACAGCCAGAACGAAATGTTGTTCATGCGCGGGAACGCCATGTCCGGCGCTCCGATCATCAGCGGCACAAACCAATTGCCGAAACCGCCGATCATCGCGGGCATGACCATGAAGAAGATCATGATCAGGCCGTGCATAGTGACGGTGACATTGTAGCCGTGATGGCTATCGAGATTGAGCCACGCGGTGATGGCGGAGCCTTCCGCGAACACCTGCACGCCCGGCTCGGCCAATTCCCAACGGATGAGACCCGACAACGCGCCGCCGATCAGACCGGCGATGATCGCGAAGATAAGGTACATCGTGCCGATGTCCTTATGGTTGGTCGAATAGACCCAGCGCTTCCAGTCATAGAGGCTGGGGCGGTGATCGTGATCGTCGTGCGCGTGGGCGGTTTCAGCCGTCATGTATCGTCTCGTCCCAAGGTCCAAATCGCGGCCGCCGCCCGGCGCTTCTTCGAAGCATCCACGCGTCCCGCAAACCCCTATTCTGGGCCTCTCGCGGTATGGCGCGCGCCGGGTTTTTGGCCCAGACTCAACGGGCGCGGCAAAACGTCCAAAGACGCACGACGCACCCGTCCCGGCGGGCGCTGACTAGCACGGCCCCCCGCCCGCTTCCACAACCGTTCACGACCGCGTGTATCGCGGAGCGGTGAGTTGTGTTGGCGCAGGAGAGGCATACCGTTTCGGCAGGAGGCAAATCAGGAGGGACCAGCATGAAGAACGCTTGGCTTTCCGCTGTTGTCTTGGCCGCGGCGGTCGCCGCAGGCTCGGCCAACGCGGCCATCTATGTCGCCGGAGGCGGGTTCGCCCGCTCTTGCTATAACGCCGCCGCCAACGGGCGCGACGATCTTGAGTCTCTACGCGTCTGCAACATGGCGCTGAGCGAGGAAGCTCTGATCCAACGCAACCGTGCCGCTACTTACGCCAACCGCGGCATCGTCTATCTCAACCGAAATGACGCCCAGCTTGCTCTCGCTGACTTCGACCGCGCGGCCGAGACAATGCCCAACCTTGCGGAAGTTCACTTAAACCGGGGCGCAGCCCTGCTTAATCTGACCCGTTATCAGGAGGCGATCGCGGCGGCTGACCACAGCCTGACGCTCCATCCGGACGAGCCGGAAAAAGCCTACTTCATCCGGGCAGCCGCACATGAAGAACTGGGCGATGTCGAAGCTGCTTATCGCGACTACGCGCGCGCGGCTGAACTCGCGCCGGAGTGGAACGTCGCCCGTGCAGAACTGGCGCGGTTCCGCGTTCGCTAGAGCAAAACGAGCACGCCGGCGCGCTTAGCGCGTCGGCGTCGCTGCAGGCGCTGCGCCTTCGCCAGCTGGCGCGGCTTCAGCCGGCGCTGCGGGCTGTTCGCCTTCCGCCGTCGGGAACGATCCGCCTTGAGCGGCGACCCACGTCTCGAATTCTTCACGGCTGACGACGTGAATTTCGACCGGCATGTAGGCGTGATTGATGCCGCACAATTCGGAGCACTGGCCGTAATAAATGCCTTCGCGATCGGCATTGAACCAGGTGTCGTTGGTCCGGCCCATGATCGCGTCTTCCTTGATGCCGAACGCCGGCACAGCGAAAGAGTGGATCACATCGTTTGATGTCACCAGCACGCGCACGATCGTATCGACCGGGACGAGCAGCGGCGCGTCGGTTGCGAGCAAGTACGGGCGGCCTTGCTGTTCGGCAGTTTCTTCGTCGAGCAGGTTCGCGGTCATCGCAACGCCGAGATCGGGGTATTCGAAATCCCAGCGCCAGGAATTGCCGGTGACTTTAAGCGTCAGCTCAGCTTCCGCCGGAACGCGCTCTTGCAAATAGATGAGCGGGAAAGACTTCCACGCGATGGCGACGAGGATCAGGACCGGCACGACCGTCCAGATCACTTCCACCAGCATGTTGTGCGTGAACTTTTTCGGCGTTGGATTCGCGCGACTATTGTAGCGGACCATCACCCACAGCAGCAGCGCCAGCACAAACACCGAGATGACGATGATGATCGGCAGCAGAAAATTGTGGAAAGCGACGATCTCGCGCATCACCGCGGTCGCCGGCTCCTGGAAGTTGTAGCTCTCCGGCGACGGGCCGTTTTGCGCGGCAAAAGCCGGCGCTGCAAAGGCGGCGGCGCCGCCCAGCACGCTTGCGAACAAAGCCCCTCGCTTCACGCTTTCGCCTCCCAAAGAGAGCACACCAGATTCAGCGCCGGTATGGCGCGCTCCTCGCGCCACGCCTATAGTCCGAAGGCGCGGCATTCGACCGCGCCTTGCGGTTCGGTAATTCTCTAGCAAACGGGGTGCTAGCATGAGCGGCGCTTGGCTTCCAAGGCGCATTCGCGCCGGGATTCCGGCGCTCGTCGCGTGCGCGGTCGTGGCCTTCGCGTCTCCGGCGCTGGCGCAGCGCGGCGGCGAGGCCCGCGCGGTCACGATTATCGGTGGCGACGCCTACTCTCAGCGCTGCATGGCCGAGGTCGGATCAGGCCTATTCGGCGACGATACGCTGGCCGCCTGCACCCGCGCGCTGCGCAATCCGCGCCTCGCCGAGGAGAGCGAGATCCTCCTTATGATCAATCGCGGCGTCGTTCTGTTGCGGCGCGGCGAGAATGACGCGGCGCTGGCCCAGTTCGATGCGGTCCTGGAAGAAGACGACGAGCACGCCGAGGCCCACCTGAACCGCGCCGCGGCTTTGGTCCAGATGAGCCGCTACGGCGAGGCCATCGCCGAAATCACCACGGCGCTCGGGCTCGGCGTCAGCGAGCCGCACAAGGCCTATTTTAACCGTGGCGTCGCCCGCGAGCAGCTGGGCGACATTCGCGGGGCCTATGAGGATTATCGTACCGCCCTCGAAATCCAGCCCGATTGGGGCCCCGCCAACGCGGAACTCGCGCGCTTCGCCCGCACCCGCCGCGACACCCTGGCCACCCGCTTGGGCGAGACCGGACAGCAATAAAGGCAGCCGGGACCGTTTAGGGGACGCTTCCGCCCGACTCGGCCCCTATATTGTCTCTCCAAACAGGAGACGACCTTGGCCGATACGCTGCGCCTACCCGAAACCGCCGCCGAACTGGATTGGGACGCCGCCGGGACGATCCTCGCCGACGCCTGCAAAGGCGCCGATGACGGCGAACTCTTCGTCGAGGACAGCCGCACCGAGAGCTTTTTCTGGGATGACGGCCGCCTCAAGTCGGCTTCCTTTGACGCCACGCAGGGTTTCGGCCTTCGCGTCGTCGCTGGCGAGCGCGCAGGCTACGGCCACGCGAGCGTGCTGGAGACCGACGCCATCGCGCGCGCCGCCGAAGCCGCAGCGGCCGTGAAGCTCGGTCACCAAGGCACGCTCGATGTGAGCCCGGCGAAAGTGAACCGCCGTCTCTACGCGGACTTCGATCCGATCGAGAGCCCGACTTTCACCGCGAAAACCGAATTGCTCGCCGAGATCGACGCGTATTGCCGCGCCAAGGATCCGCGCGTCGTCCAAGTCGCCGCGACTTTGGCTGGCGCGTATCGTGGCCTCACCATTCTGCGCCCCGATGGCGCCAAGCTGAACGATCACCGCCCGCTTGTGCGCGTGAATGTCTCGGTCACTGTCGAACGCGATGGCCGCCGCGAGTCCGGTTCTGCCGGCGCGGGCGGACGCGAACCGTATGAAGTCTTCATCGCGCCCGAGCGCTGGAAGGCGATGGCCGACGAAGCGCTCCGCATCGCGCTCGTGAACCTGGACGCTATCCCCGCCCCGACGGGCGAGATGGATGTGGTGCTC
Source organism: uncultured Terricaulis sp. (assembly GCA_964405865.1). GTDB lineage: Bacteria > Pseudomonadota > Alphaproteobacteria > Caulobacterales > Aquidulcibacteraceae > Vitreimonas. The sequence continues at coordinate 185,036 of CAYOPM010000005.1, forward strand.
GGGCCCGGTTGGCCGGGCGTGCTGCTGCACGAAGCGGTCGGCCACGGCCTCGAAGGCGACTTCAACCGCAAAGGCACGAGCGCGTTTTCGGGCATGGTTGGCGAACGTGTTGCAGCGCCCGGTGTTACCGTGGTGGATGACGGCACGATCGAAAATCGTCGCGGCTCGCTAACGATCGACGACGAAGGCACGCCGACACAGCGCACCGTTCTGATCGAAGACGGCATCCTCAAAGGCTATCTGCAGGATCGCTTGAACGCGCGTCTCACGGGCGTTGCGCCAACCGGTTCAGGCCGCCGCGAAAGCTACGCGCACCGGCCGATGCCGCGCATGACCAACACGTTCATGACGAACGGCGACAAAGAGCATGGCGAGATCGTCGCTGCACTGAAGAACGGCGTTTACGCGGTTAATTTCGGAGGCGGACAGGTCGATATCACGTCCGGCAAGTTCGTCTTCCAATGCACGGAAGCGTATCTGGTTGAGGACGGAAAGATCAAAGCGCCGATCAAAGGCGCCACGTTGATCGGCGATGGTCCCAGCGCACTGACGCGAGTCAAAATGGTCGGCAACGATCTCAAACTCGATGAAGGCGTCGGCACATGCGGCAAGGCAGGACAGAGCGTGCCTGTCGGTGTTGGTCAGCCGACTTTGTACATCACTGGTCTGACAATCGGTGGTGGTTGAGCGCGCGCGTGCATTTACAATTTAGAGAATCGACGCAGTAGAATTAGTCACCCAAATGTTTGGGGAGGTTGATACTATGGCTGCGAAGAAAAAGGCCGCTAAGGTGGCTAAGTCTGCTTCGAAGGCGAAAGCCAAGAAGCCGGCCGGCAAGAAGAAGTAAGCTTCTTCTTCCGAATGGAAGTTCGAACGCCGCCGAGGTTTCGCCTCGGCGGCGTTTTCGTTTCTGGTCGCGCCAAAAATGTAATCCGTCGCACTAGCGGACGTTTGCCTAGATTTTGACAGCAGACCTGCGTCCATGAGCCCGCATGCACGCATCAGACGTGCAGCAGGACACGCGGCCGGGGAGAGGCCGCGACGGGAGGGATGAATGATCGGCCGAATGATGGTCTCGGCGCTGGCTTTGACCGGCGCGGCGTACGCACAGACGCCAGCAAACGAAGACGCTGTGACCTCACCGGAGTGCGAACCGCAGCCGGTCTGCTCCACGGTGACGCCGCAAAGCAGCGCCGATCGGATCGTCTACGAGGCGGCATTCTTCGCGCAATACAATCCGCAAAACGCCAGCGACATGGTGCGCCAAACGCCGGGCTTCACGCTCGATGGCGGCGACGATCGCCGCGGCTTCTCGGGGGCTGTCGGCAACCTGCTGATCGACGGCCTTCGTCCCAGCACCAAGAGCCAATCGCTCTCCGCAATTCTTTCGCGCATTCCGGCGAACCAGGTCGTGCGCATCGAAGTGCTGCGCGGCGGCGCCGTCGCCGGCGATGCATCCGGCCAATCAACCCTGATCAACATCGTGCGCACGCCGACCGCCGGCAGCGGTCTCTGGGAAGCGGGCTTCGAACTGACCAATCACAACGGCCCCGCGCCGCGCGGCGAGGCCTCCTATAGCGGCCGCAACGGCAACGTCGAATGGGGCCTTGGCGCGCAACTCTTTTCGCAAAACCGCGACCTGCCAGGCTGGCGCCGCTTCTACGACGACGCCGGCGTTTACACCGGACGCGCCGAGACGCCGTCTCCGCGCGAGTTCCGCGAACTGACATTCACCGGCAACCTCGCGCTCCCCTTGTTCGGCGGCCGCTTGAGCAGCAACGCCCAACTCAATGGCTGGGACTTCCACGCCGACAGCGACTTCCTCTTCTTCGACGCCGCCGACAATCCCGACTTCAATCTGCTGACCGACTTCAACGAAGAAGGCCGCGGGTTTGAATTGGGGCTCAACTGGGACCGCGACTTCGGCCCATGGCAGCTCGGACTGATCGGTCTCATCAATCGCCGCACTTACGAAAGCAGCGAAGATGTCGAACTTGAAGACGGCTTTGGCGTCTTGCAGGAAACGCAGCTGCAAGCGGTTGAGCAGGAAACCGGCGAGACCATTTTCCGCGCCTCGCTCGCACGCGCGGTGACCCCTCGCCATCGCATCGAGTTTGGCGGCGAGGTCGCGTTCAACACGCTCGATCAGGTGCTGGCGTTTACGTTCGACGACGGCGGCGGACCAACCCCGATCACTATTCCGAACTCCAACGTGTTGGTCGAAGAAGAGCGCGCCGAGGTGTTTGGTTCGCACTCCTGGCGTCCGGCTGAGCGCTGGTCGATTGAATCGCGGCTCGCCTGGGAAACCTCGACCCTCACCTTCACCGGCGACGATGAGGACGAGACCGAGTTGTCGTTCTGGAAACCGTCGATCCAAGTGTCGCGCACGTTTGGCGAGAACAACCAGGCGCGCTTGCGCATCTATCGCGATGTCGGTCAGCTCGATTTCGGCGACTTCGTCTCCGCCGCCGGCATCGCCGACTCGATCATCAATGGCGGCAACACCGATCTTGAACCGCCAAGCTCATGGCGCGCCGAGTTGGCGACGGATCTACGCTTCCAAGGCGGCGCCGCACTCAGCCTCACGCTCGCCTATCACGACATCACCGACGCGCAGGATCTGGTGCTGCTGAGCGCGCCAAACCCGGATGAAGACCCCTTCGATCCAGACGACGACTTCATCCTCTTCGACGCACCCGGTAACATTGGCGACGCCGAACTGTGGATGCTGAACGTGAACTACTCGCAGCCGATCAGCTTCATCCCAGGTGGCCGTCTGACTGTGGTCGGCTATCTGCGCGAGAGCGAAGTCACCGATCCGGTGACGGGCGAAATCCGCACGCTCTCCTACACGCCGGAATCGCAGATCGAGGTCAATTTCCGCCAAGACTTGCCTGAGCAGCGCTTCGCCTGGGGCTTCTCGGTGTTCAAGCAAGGCGAGACACAAGCCTATCGATTCAATGAGATCGACACGAGCGAGGAAGGTCCGTGGATCGACGTGTGGGCGGAAACCACCGCGCTGCCGGGCAATACGCGATTGCGCGTTTGGGCCGCAAACGCCTTTGACGGCACGATCAACCGCGACCGCCGCTTCTTCGGCCCCGATCGCACCGGCGCCTTCGTGCGCCGCGACCTGCGCGAGCGGCAATTCGCACAAGCGCCATGGCTGATTGTGGAATTGAGCGGTCGTTTCTAAACGCCGCGTTGCCCGCGTGGGGTAAAAGCATTAGACGCGCGTATGCCTCCCCTGCGCGCGCTTCTTCTTGCTCTGGCGGTTACCGCTTGCGCCGCTGATCCAATGGCGGCGCCGGCCTTGGCGCCGCTCGCAAATGAAGCCGAGATTACAGCCTTCGAGGCTGTCGCGCTGCGCGGCGATGAGATCGCGTGGAACGCGCCGTTCGAGCCGTTCAACGTGATCGGCAACATCCATTATGTCGGCGCCTCAGGCGTCAGCGCCTTTCTGATCACGACGGACGAAGGCCACATCCTTATCGACGGCGGCATGCCGCAAACAGCGCCGCTGATCATCGCCAACATCGAAGCGCTGGGTTTTTCGATCGAGGACGTGCGCTACCTGCTGAACAGCCACGCGCACATCGATCACGCGGGCGGGCTGGCGCGGCTGCAGCACGAGAGCGGCGCGCAAGTCATAGCCAGTGAAGGCGATCGCGATGCGCTTGAACTGGGACGCGCTGGTTACGGCCCCTCCGCCGACTGGCGTTTCGCGCCCGTGCGTGTGGACCGCATCATCGCTGACGGCGAGACGGTTACGCTCGGCGGCGTCACGCTCACGGCATTCATCACGCCGGGTCACACGCGCGGTTGCACGTCATGGGCGATGGATGTGCGCGGCGCCGATGGCGCGGAGCACCAAGCCTTCTTCCATTGCAGCGCAACGGTCGCCGGCCAAAGCCTGATCCCCGCCACCTATCTCGGCATCGTCGAAGACTACCGCGCCAGCTTCACGCGCGTAGCGAGCATTGAGGCCGACGTCTTCCTCGCCAACCACAACAGCTTCTTCGACCTGCAAGCCAAGCGGGCGCGGCAACGGGCGGGCGACGCCAATGCGTTCGTCGATCCCGGCGCGCTACAGCGCTACAATGCGAGCATGCGCGAGGCGTTTGAAGCCGATCTCGCGCGCCAGCAGATCGGCCAGCCTTAGCGGGCGCGCGTGTTGCGGCGGCGCGTCGGGCCCGGATCGGGTTCGAACATCGGGTTGGCGTCGAATTGGCCGGCAAACGGCGCATCCACCAGATAATCCGGCAGCCGCGCGCTCTGCGCCTTTTCGTTCGCGACCGCGATGATCTGACGATCCTTCGCCATTGCGCGCAGCGAGTCCGCGGTCACGTCGCCGATCAGATCCGCACTGCCCTTCGCCATCAGATGGTTGGCGACGCCGAACAGCTGGAAGACGCCGGCATTGTTGAAGATCGTCTGCCAGTCTTTCGGATAGAGCCGCTGCAGCTGCGACAGATCTTGGAAGAACGGCCACACCTGCAGGCCGTAGCCGCGCAGCAACGTCATCGATTGGCGCAGCGGGCCGAACTCGCCGAGCTGCGCGCACTCGTCCAACAGGAAGAGCGTCGAACGCTTCGGACGGCGCTTGCGGCCCATGACCGTCAGCATCAGCGCGCCGACCCACAGACGCAGCAGCGCGCCGTGGCTTTCGAGTTTATCAGGCGGGATGACGATGTAGATCGTCATCGGATCACCGCGGCGCACCGCATCGAGATTGATCGTCGACTTCGACAGCGAACGCAGCGCCGAGTCCGAGTTCACAACCTTCAGATAGCTCTGCGCCGTCGAGAGAATGCCCGAGCGCGTTTGCTCGGTGATCGGCAGGAAGCTCGAAATGTTCTGCTTCGAGAGACGATTGAGAACTTCGTGGTTCTCGATCAGCGCCGCGAGATTATAGACCGCGTCGTCGCTCATCAGGATTTCGCGCACGCGGCCGAAATGGCGATCGCTCTTGGTCGACACTTCCGCGACAGCCGCGATCACGCCCGACATCAGCGAGCGGCCCCAATTGTCCCAGAACGGCTCCTTGTGGAAGCCGACATCGCCGGCGAGGAGCGAGGCGAGCATTTCAGCGTCGGCGTCGAGCAGCGCGCCCGGACGATCGAACAGATCGAACGGGTTGAGCGAATCCGTCTTCTTGCCGACCGCGCCGAACGGATCGAGCAGGCGCACTTCCTGGCCCATCTCCTTCCGGCGGCGGTGGGTCGTGTGCCAAGTCTCACCCTTCGGATCGATGACGATGACCGAGCCCTCGAAGCGCAGAAGGTTGGGGATAATCACCCCCCGGCCCTTTCCCGCGCCGGTCGGCGCGATGGTCAGCAGGTGGCGGTCCTCGCCGTAGAGAAGCGGGGTTTCGCCCTGGAGCAGCGCTTCCGGCGCGCGCGGGGCGCCGAAGCCGATCGGGTCTTTGCGATCTTCGAGCTGCCAGCCGAGCAGCAAATCCATGACCTCGGGGCGCGTAACCTGCCCCGAAGCCTCGGCTGGCTTTTTACGGGAGCGGGTAGTGCGCGGCCTGGTCATTGGACACCTCCTTCACGGACGCGAAAGGAAGCGGCGGCCGGGAATCAGTTCTACGGATGGAACAGGGCCAGACCTGCACCGGATTGCGGCGACGTTCGCCTCATTGGTGAATGACTGGGGACGGCGGCGTCCCCGCCCCGTCCTCCCCTAACATCCCGGAAAATAAACCCGGCGCAATGGCTTGAAGCTGTGCGGGGCAGAACTATCCAAAAAAGAACCCGCCAGCGCGTGAGCGCCGGCGGGCTTTGATTTTATTGATTTATTCGTTAGCGGACGTCGCCCATCCACTTTTTCAGGATGGGTGACAGCAGCAGCAGCAGCACGCCGACCGCTACGCCCAGAATACCCACCGCGGTGAACACCGAGATGTAGCTCTGGAGTTGCGCCGAGGGGTCAACGACCTGTCCGCCGATCGTATCGGACGAGGTCTGTTGGGCGATAATGCCGGCGAGGATGTGTGCGAGCGAGCTCGACAAGAACCACACGCCCATCATCAGACCAACGACACGCGCCGCCGACAGCTTCGTCACCATCGAGAGGCCAACGGGCGAGAGGAAGAGTTCGCCGGTGGTGTGGAGAAGATAGAGCGCTGCCAGGAAGACGAGCGGCACGCGGAAGTCAGGCCCCGCGAACGACGTGCCCCAGACCAGCACGAAGAAGCCGAGACCAACCTGCACGAGGCCGAGCGCGAACTTCACCGGCGTTGACGGTTCCAGCTTCCGCTTGGCCAGCCAGATCCACATGGCGCTGAACGGCAGCGCCAGGAGAACGATATAGCCGGCGTTGAAGCTTTGCGTCTGCGCGGCCGTCATCTCGTAGAGGTCGCCGCCGAGGCCGGTCGTGTAGGCGATGTAGCCCGCAGCCCCCGCGAGGAGCGCGAAGAACACAACCCCGTACCCAAGGATCACCGCGTCGATCTTCTTGCGGAAGAACGCCACCAGCGTGACCAGGAACATAATCGCGCTCAAGCCCGCCACGCCGAACAGAGCGTAGGTGACGATCTGGTGCGCCATCGTGCCAGGCTGCGCGACAGTCAGGTCGGTCGAGCGCTCGGCGTAGAGTGAGAGCGAGGAGCCCGCCTGCTCGAACAGCATCCAGAAGATGACGCTGAAGAAGATCAGGATCAGCGCCGCGACCATCTTGCTGCGCTCGGCGCCTTTGAAGCCGATCAGCACATAGCCAAGCACCAGCGCAAACAACGTCGGCACCAGGATCGGCAGGGCCGCTTCCATCAGCTCCGATTGCTGCACCAGCATCCAGGTCGGGATCACGGCGAGAAGCCCGAGAATCCAGAAGATGCCTTCGGTCACCGCGCCAATCGGCTTCGGCGGATCGGCTTTGCCGCGCAGGTGCTTTTGACCAAACAGATACTGCGCCAGGCCGATCGCCATGCCGATGCCGGCAAGGCCGAAACCGTATGCCCAGCCATAGGTTTGGCCGAGATAACCGCACGCCAGGGTCGCAAGGAAAGCGCCGAGATTGATGCCCATGTAGAAGATGGTGAAGCCACCATCGCGGCGCGGGTCGCCTTCGGCATAGAGCGCCCCGACGGTGGTCGAGATGTTGGCCTTCAGAAAGCCGACGCCTACGATGATCAGCGCCAGCGAGAGATAGAGGATCTGAACGTAGAGATCCTGTTGCTCAACGCGGCTCTCGTAGCTGCCGTCTGCAAGCGTACGGACGACGACGTCATCCTCGGTCGCGTCCGTCGCGCCTGGATTGAACGCGACGGCGTCCGTCGTGGTCGTTTGTTCGAACTCATAGCTGACGCCGTTGATGTTGACCGTCGGCACTTCGCCGCCAGTCGCGACCGGGAAGTCGCCCTCGCCGGCGATCTGCAACGTCGTCGTCGGCGCTTCGCCGCATGGCAAGCCGACCATGCTGCAGAGCGAGTAGATCAAAGTCGGCGGATCGGAAGCGAGCGTGAACGTACCCTCTTCCAACTGGCGCTGCTGGCCGTTGCCGGAGAGTAGAACGTGCTCGGTGCGATCGAAGCGGAGGCTCGCGCGCCCTTCCGGCAGATCGATGAACAATTGACGATCGCTGCGCCGCCCCTCGGCCGAGACAAGATAGCTTTCTCCACCGGCGTCCAGATACTGCTGCGAGCCCGAGCCTTCGAACGCCATGCCGAAGTGGCCGAGCACAAGCAGCGCCGCACCGATGGTGACGGCCTTGCGGGCGCCGAGGAAACGGTCGGCGATCACGCCGCCGATAACGGGGATCAGATAAACCAGCGCCGCGTAGGCGGCGTAGAGGCCCTGGGCCTCATCGTCAGCGAACAGGAAGTGCTGGGTGAGATAGATCACCAACAGCGCGCGCATCCCGTAGAATGAGAAACGCTCCCACATTTCGGTGAAGAAGAGCGTGACCAGTCCGCGAGGATGGCCAAGGAAAGTCGGCTCGGGCGAGCCGGCAGTCGTATCGGTCATAAGTTCAATCCCTGGACGCGCTCACGCGCGCCCTCCCGTCCCTAAACTGGGCGACAGACAAGCCTCGGCGCTAAGCGAACGTCAAGCGCGCAGCGCTGGACGGATGTCTGGTGTCAGCACCCACCAGAAGGTTTGCCCCGGATTGGAGTCGAGCCAGAAGCCCAGTCTTCGCAAGGTGCGAACAGAGGGGATATTCTTGGCGTCGCAGCCAGCGAGGATGGTTTCGGCGCCAACGTCTTCAAACAGCCAATCGATCACCGCGGTACACGCTTCGGTGGCGTAGCCCTGGCGGCGATAGCTCTTGGCGATTGAGTAGCCGATCTCAAATTCATTCGCCGCGCGAAGCGACGGATCAAAACGCACGTCGCCAATCACCGTGCCCAAATGACGGTGAATAGCCACCGCACGCGTCGGCGCAGGCGCTGGACCCCAAGCGTGACTGATAGAGCGCGCCACAAGCGGCAGGCTCGACGCGCACCATTCCGCCGGCGCCTCGGCGCCGATCACGTCGGCAAACGCCGCCTGCCCCGCCCGCGCCGCTTGCGCGAGTTCCGGCGTCACCGGCTCAAGCCGGAGGCGCGCTGTATAGATCGGATGGTCGAGCACTTGCGGCATGGGCCATCACCCTTGCGCGCGCCGTGGAGGCCCGCAAAGCGAAACCCGCAGTAGGCGGATTGATCCCCCGCGACGTTACACAAAAGAAACCCCGATCGCGGTAGCTCGCCCACGAGCGCTTCGCGAATCCGGCTTATTCAAGCACCTCGGGTACGCACGGCGCGTGTCACCAAGAAGGGGAAGTGATGCTGAAGAAGATTATGCCGATCACGGCAGTCGCGATGGCTTTGATGGCCGCACCGGCCATGGCGCAGAATACCGGCCACGTTGGCCTCGCCTATTCCAACAATGACGACGCCGAAATCGACGCATGGGCCATCGAGGGCGCGACGACGTTTGCGTTCAGCGATGCGATCGGCGCGCAAGTCGATGGCAGCATCGGCACCATTGATGGCGACGGCGACAGCGCAACGGCGTTCGATATCAACGGCCACCTCTTCTACAATGGCGGCGCCTGGCGCGCCGGCGCCGTGTTTGGCGCGGCCGATGTCGACACCGGCGGCATCAATCCGAGCACCACGCATTGGGGCGTCGAAGGCGTGTACTGGCTGAACGGCATAGCGCTCGGTGGCAGCGCCATTTGGGGCGACGGTGAAGGCGTTCTCGCGCCGGACTTCGAGTTCAACAATTACGACTTCAACGCCGACTTCTACGCCAGCGAGAATTTCGTCATCGGCGCGACGTTCGGCGTCGGCTCGATGGACAACGGTTCCAGCGAAATCGACACGTCGAGCTACGGCGTGAACGCCGAATGGCAGATGAGCTCCATGCCGCTGTCGCTGCTCGCCGGCTACACGCACTGGGAAGTCGATGACATCGACGTCGAGTCGGAAGCCTTCACGATCGGCGCGCGCTGGAACTGGGGCGGCGCCACTTTGGCTGAGCGCGATCGCGCCGGCTTCCGCAACACGCCGGCAAGCGTCGTCGGCCGCTACTTCGGCAACTAACCGCGAAACGTGGCGGCTGTTTCTTCGGAAGCAGCCGCTACGTTGCGCCGTCGGTCTGAGATGACGCAACTTTTGGCGCAGGCGCATAAGCCTGCACACGCCCCGTCATTTCATTGATGAAGCGCCGCCGCGCCGCGCGATAGCGCGCACTCTGAGTGAGCCTGTCCCAAGTGCGGCAGATCCACCAAAACACCGGATAACTCAGGACGGCATAGAGCACGGCGAAGCCTAGCCGTGTCATCCCGTCTGCGCCCTCACGCGCACCAAGCGTCGCCGCGATCCAATAAATCAGCGCAACAGCGAGAGAGAGCAGCGCCGCCTTTAGGATCGGTCCGATGAACGGCTTGTGGCCGAGATACGCGACGAGGTTTGTGTCGAAGGTATCGCTCTCGCCGCTTGAGAGATTGAACAGGATCAGATTGATCGGCTCGGGCTGCCGCTTCAGCTGTCCGCGCACGATGGCGACGCGTTGCTCTTCGCGCACGCCGAGTTCGGTATCCTCGAAATCGTACTTCTTCTCCGTGCCGTCGGTGTGACGCACGAAGAGCCGCATGCGGTTGGTGATATGGCCGGGCTCGACATTGCGCCGCCCGCCCTCGCTTTCGATGACCACGGTCTCCGAGGTGAGCTGCACCTCGATCACGTCGCCCGCGTTTATCAACACGCTCTCGGCCATCCTGCCCTCCGCTCGCAGCGTCCGAATGAGCGCCCGTGCGCCCACGCCGGTCAAGAGGCTTGACTTGCAAGCTGGCGCGCGGCGCGGCAGCTAAGGCGCATGGCTGAGCCCAGATTGCTGATCGATCACGCTTTGAAGGCCGGCGCCGCATTGGCTCTGGACGAAGCGCAGGCGCGCCATGTCGGCACCGTGCTGCGACTCGATGTTGGCGGGCATTTGCGCGTGTTCAACGCAACCTACGGCGAGTGGCGCGCGCGCGTGCAGGAGAAGTCCAAGCGCGGCATGATCGTCGTGGTCGAGACCTTCATCCGCGAAGCCCGTCCCGCGCCCGATCTCGATCTGTTATTCGCTCCAGTGAAGCGCCACGCCACCGATCTCATCATTGAGAAAGCCACCGAACTCGGCGTACGCCGCATCTTTCCGGTCACGACACAACGCACCATCGCCGAGACCGTGCGCGTCGATCGCCTCACCGGCATCGCGCGCGAGGCCGCACAGCAGACCGAACGCTTCGATGTGCCGGAGATCGCCGAAGCGCAATCGTTGCCACGCGCGCTTGATGGGTGGGATATGTCGCGGCGGTTGATCTATGCGGATGAAGCCGGAGACGATGCGGGCGCGCCCTGGGGCGGCGAGAGCGGTCGCGCGCTGCCGATCGGCGAAGCACTACAACAGACGCCGCCAACCGCCACCGCCCTGCTCATCGGCCCCGAAGGCGGCTTCACCGCTGAAGAGCGCCGCATGCTGCGCGCACTCCCGTTCGTCATGCCGGTGTCGCTTGGGCCGCGCATTTTGCGCGCGGAGACCGCCGTGATCGCTGCGTTAAGCGTAGTCCAAGCGCATTGGGGCGACTGGCGGCGGGCGTAACGCCTTGCGGGGCTCGTGCGGAAGCTCCACATGGGCGCGAAAGCACGCCGGGAGGAAACGGGTGGCCAAGACCAAAGAAAAATCCCCCGAGCTCACGGGCTTCAAAGATCTTGTCGCCCATCTGGAGAAAGGGCCGAAGCCAGACCGCTCCACCTGGCGCATCGGCACCGAGCACGAGAAGTTCGCGTTCGACCGCACGACGCTGAAACCGATCCCATACGAGGGCGAGAACGGCATCGGCGCGCTTCTGAACAAGCTCGCCGACAAATACGGCTGGGAGCGTGTGTTCGAAGGCGAGAACGTCATCGCGCTGAAACAAGGCATGGCGTCGATCTCGCTTGAGCCCGGTGGTCAGTTCGAACTCTCCGGCGCGCCGCTCGAAAACCTGCACCAGACCTGCGCCGAAACCGGCTCGCACCTCTCGCAGCTCCGCGACGTTTGCGATGACATGAACATCGCCTTCCTCGGCGTCGGCTTCCAACCGCTCTGGGCGCTCGACGATATCCCGATCATGCCGAAGGGCCGCTACGGGATCATGCGCAATTACATGCAGAAGGTCGGCCGTCTCGGACGGCAGATGATGTTCCGCTCGTGTACGGTGCAAACGAATTTGGATTTCGGCTCCGAAGCCGACATGGTCAAAAAGTTTCGCGTCGGCTTAGCGCTGCAACCGATCGCCACCGCGCTCTTCGCTGCTTCGCCGTTCGCTGAAGGTCGCTTGAACGGTTTCTACTCGTACCGCGCACACGTCTGGACCGACACCGATCCTGATCGCACCGGCATGCTGCCCTTCGTGTTCGAAGACGGCATGGGCTTTGAGCGCTACGCCAAGTACGCGCTCGATGTGCCGATGTATTTCGTCTATCGCGACGGCAAATACATCGATTGCTCCGGCCAAAGCTTCCGCGCCTTCATGGACGGCAAGCTCCCCGCACTCCCCGGCGAGCGCCCGACTCTGAAGGATTGGGAAGACCATCTGACGACGATCTTCCCGGAAGTTCGCTTGAAAACGTACCTCGAAATGCGTGGCGCCGATGCCGGCCCCTGGTCGCGCCTTTGCGCACTGCCGGCGCTGTGGGCTGGCATCTATTATGATGACGCGGCGCTCGAAGCGGCCTGGTCGCTGGTGAAGAGTTGGACGGCGGAAGATCGCGAAAGCTTGCGCCGTGCTGTGCCGGTGCTCGGCCTGCGCGCGCCGATCCGCGGCAACAGCGCGCGAGATATCGCGCAAGCCGTGCTGGCGATCGCGCGCCAAGGCCTGAAGTCCCGCGCCGCTGCTGACCGCGCGGGTGCGGACGAAACGCACTTCCTGACGGAGCTGGATGATATCGCCTCAAGCGGCGTCACCCCGGCTGAGCGTTTGATTGAGCGCTATCGCACCGAATGGGGCGGCGACGTGAAGCGCGTATTCGAGGCGTGCGCTTATTGATGAGCGAGGATCTGGCCTGGATCGCCACCGCGATCAACGTCGCCATCATCTTCGCGATGCTCGCATGGCCTCGCCCAAACCACCTCGAAGACTTGCGGGAGATGTTTGGAATATCGGCCACACCAATCGCGCAAGTGAAGCACAGATGGCGCCGCTTTCGGCGCGGGTTGCCACCCGCCGCGCGCGTTACGACCCTCGCAATCCAGCGCGCTTTTGGTCCGGTGGTTTTTGCCACGCTGCTATCAGCGCTCGCATTAATCATAGCCGCTTATGCGTATCCAGACGACGCCACGCTGATGCAGCGCGCAGTCGCCATCGTGTCAAACACACTGGATGGCCTCTCCCAGGGAGCGCTCACGATCCCTGGCTCAATACAGGTTACTTCGAGCGAATGGTCCGCTCGAGCGCTGCTCGCATCCTTCACATTCGTCACAAGCGCCGGCTTGCTCCGCATCAGCCAACAATGGCTTCTTAGTATCTGGCGCACCCTCGTCTGCCTGGTGTTTCGAAACGGCAGTTACGAAGTCCTCAGTGGCGGCTTGCGAGATCGGCCGAAACTCGCCGCCGCGCTCGGGGTTCAATCCTAACAAGGACCGCCGGCGAGACGCCGGCGGCCCAAGATCTGCGCCTCTTCTCAAGCCGCCTCGTCCGCAATCATCTCCCCACGGCTCATTGCGTTGAGCCGCGCGTAGAGCCCGCGCGCTTCGATCAACTCGGCGTGTTTGCCTTGCTCCACGATGCGGCCAGCGTTGAACACGAGGATGCGGTCGGCTTCGCGGATGGTGCTTAGGCGGTGCGCGATGACGATCGTCGTGCGCCCCGCCTTCAGCTCCGCCATCGCCGCCTGCACTTCGCGTTCGGTTTCCACGTCCAGCGAAGACGTCGCTTCGTCGAGGATCAGGATCGGCGCGTTCGCGAGGAAGGCGCGCGCAAGCGCTACGCGCTGACGTTCGCCGCCCGAGAGCTTCACGCCGCGTTCGCCGACTTCCGTCTCGTAGCCAGCCGGCAGCTTCTCGATGAAATCATGCGCCCGCGCCCGTTTGGCGGCGGCGATGATTTCCTCGAGCGATGCATCCGGCTTCGCGTACGCGATGTTCTCGCGCAGCGAACGGTGGAAGAGCGCGGGATCCTGCGGCACGAGTGCGATGCTCTGGCGCAAGCTCGCTTGCGTCACCGCGCGCACGTCCTGGCCATCAATGCGGATCGCGCCCGCATCGACGTCATAGAGACGCTGCACGAGTTTCACGAACGTCGTCTTGCCTGAACCCGTGGGGCCGACAAGCGCCACCGTCTCGCCCGGCGCGATGGCCAGTGAGAAATCGCGATAGAGCGGCTCGGCGGCGTTCTTGTAGCCGAACGACACATCCTCGAACGCAACCGCGCCGGCGCCAGGCTCAAACGCCTGCGCATCCGTACGATCGACAACGCCCGCATTTTCGCGCGCGTACGCGACGACGTCTTCGATATCAGCGATGCCCTTCTGCAAGTTCTGCACGTTCTCGCCGAGCATGCGCAGATAGCCAGAGACGAGCAGGAACGAGGTGATCGCGAACACCGCATCGCCCGCCGTCGCGCGGCCATTGCTCCATTCGAGCAGAACGAGGCCGAGCAAGCCCGCCTGCAAGACCCAGAGCAGCATGTTCTGGATCACCCAAGCATTGGTGAAGAGCGTCCACGTATGGTTCGCTTCCTTCGTCCAAACCTGCACGACGGCGTCGAAGCGCTGCTGCTCGCGCGCTTCCGCGCCGAACGCTTTCACCGTCGCATTGGAGGCAACCGCGTCAGCCAGCGCGGCGCCGATCGCCGTATCGGCGGCGATGTAGCGTTGCAATGGCTTGGCGACGTAGTAGCGGCTCGAGAGCCACGCGACCGCGATGAACGCCAGAATCGTGAAGCCCACGAACGCGCCGATGATCGGCCATTGGATGAAGGTCAGCACTGTCACGCCCGTCAGCACACAAGCCGCCGGGATCAAGAACCACACCAAAGTGTCGGAGATCACGTCATACGCATTCATCGCGCGCGACACGCGCCGCACGGTCGCGCCGGCGAAATTGTCGGCGTGCCAATCGGAAGAAAAACGCTGCACGTCGCGAAAGCCGTCCGTGACGATCCGCTCCATGTTCTTCGAGGCAAACGGAATGTGAAAGCGCACGCCGGTATTGCGCGCCATGTAAAACACGAACGCCAGCGCCACGACGACGCCATAACCCCACGCCGCCGCGCGCTGGCCCGCTTCCGACGGACCAGCGGTCAACGCATCGACCAGGTATTTCGAAGCGAACGGCATCGCCAAGTCAGCCACGATCGCCAGGCCGAACAACAGTCCGACCATTGCCAGCTTGCCGGGCTGGCTCGACCAATGTTTCCACATGAAGGCGGCGACTTGCGCAAAGGTCGCCTTGCGCTTGCCGTCTTCACGCGCGTCATCGTTATCAAATACGTCGCTCATTGGAGCACCACGGGATAGGAGCGCAGCCGCACGCGAGCGGCATAACGCTAGAAATAGGAATGAAAGCGGGAAGCGAAACGCGAGATCGTCGGCCTGCTGCCACGGGCTTTGCTAAACGGAGACCCCAAATGAAATGGGGACTTTGAACACGGGCGGCGTCACGCCTGCCGGTAATTCATCGACGTCCGTTCGCGGGCGCCGGGCGTTTTAAACGCGGGTCTTAGCGACGATCATACTTGCGTTTCTCCTACGAAAGCGCGCGATCCATAACCTTTGTGTCGCCTTGCGTAAAGCGAAACGCGCGCGCATGACGCGGACGTGACCGATTTGAAACCTGCCGATGCGCTGCGGCAACATTGGACCGACCGCTTGCCTGCGGCGTGGAAGCCGTTCGCGCAACTCTCGCGCCTCGATCGGCCGATCGGCTGGCAGTTGCTGGTGCTGCCATGCTGGATGGGTATTGCAGTGGCGCGCACCGGCTACGGCTTTTTCGGCGACGATCTCAAATTTGCGGCGCTGTTTCTGATTGGCGCGATCGCCATGCGCGGCGCAGGCTGCACCTATAACGACATCCTCGATCGCGACATCGACGCCAAAGTCGAGCGCACGCGGCTGCGGCCGCTGCCCTCGGGCGCGGTGTCGCTGAAGTGGGCTTGGA
Source organism: uncultured Terricaulis sp. (assembly GCA_964405865.1). Taxonomy (GTDB): domain Bacteria; phylum Pseudomonadota; class Alphaproteobacteria; order Caulobacterales; family Aquidulcibacteraceae; genus Vitreimonas. The sequence continues at coordinate 200,647 of CAYOPM010000005.1, forward strand.
TCTGGCTCCTGGCGCAGTGCTTCGTCGGTCTGCTCGTACTGATCGCGCTGCCGCACTTCGCGCAGATCGTGGCGCTAGTCGCCGTGCCGCTCGTTGCGCTCTATCCGTTGATGAAGCGCGTCACTTGGTGGCCACAGGCGTGGCTGGGCATCGTGTTCTCATGGGGCGCGCTCGTCGGCGGCGCGGCGGTGGCGTATGAGCCGGATGGCATCGCCTTCGAGACGTTGGCGCTCTATGCCGGCTGCATCCTCTGGACCATCGGCTACGACACCATCTACGCGCTGCAAGATCGCGAAGACGACGCACTCGTCGGCGTCCGCTCCACCGCGCGGCTCTTCGCCGACAAATGGCGCACTTGGACGAGCGTGTTCTACGTCGCCGCCATAGCGCTTTGGACCGTTGCGGGCGCAGTCGCCGGCGCGGGCATCGTGCTCGCCGTCGCCATGAGCATCATTGGCGCAGCACTGATCTGGCCGATGCTGCAAAGCGTCGACGACAAGAGTCCGGAAACGGCGCTTGCCGCGTTCAAGCGCAACGCGTTGATTGGCGTTGCGGTCCTCGTGGCCTTTTCAGTTGAGCCGATCTGGCGCACGATACGGCCGTTTCTCGATGCTTGAGCTGATCTGGATCGCGATTGCCGTGCATGTGATCGTCGCCGTTCTGGTGGCGTGGGCGATCGTGGCGTGGCGCTCCTATGTCGAGGACGGTCGTAAGAATACGAAGCGTGAGCCGTGAACGAAGCCGAACTCCACCTATCCACGATTTGCAAGCGCTTCGCGCGCGTCGTGCCGAGGCATGAGCCCTACCCGACGGCGTTCGAGAAAAAGCGCGATCCCTACGCGGCGCTGGTGCGCGCGGTCGTGTTTCAGCAGCTCTCCGGCAAAGCCGCAGGCACGATCCACGGCCGCTTCATCGCGCTTTATCCGGGCAAGGAGCATCCTGAGCCAGAAGAGGTGCTTGCGACTACACAAGAAGCGCTGCGCGGCGTTGGACTTTCACGGCAGAAGATCGCCGCCATTCAGGACATTTCGCAAAAGCGCATCGACGGCGTCATACCGCCAGCAAAAGCGCTGACGCGGCTCAGCGATGACGAGATCATCGAGCGGTTGACCGCAGCACGCGGCGTCGGACGCTGGACGGTTGAGATGTATCTCATGTTCACGCTCGGCCGGCCTGACATTCTGCCGATCGACGATCTGGGCGTCCGCAAAGGCGCGGAGGAACTCTATCGCCGCAGTTTCACGCCGAAAGAACTCGGCGCCTTCGGCGAACGCTGGGCGCCCTATCGCAGCGCCGCCGCCTGGCACCTCTGGCGCATCGCCGACACGCTCACGCCGGAAAAGGCGGTGAAGAAGATCGCCGTGAAGAAGGCTGTCGCGAAGAAAGTAGCGAAGAAGCCGAAGGCGGCGAAACGCAAATAGCGCTCCACCCATTCCCGGGGCGATGCGAAGCATCGAGCCTGGGACCCATAAACATTTCTGCTCGTCGCCATAGCGCGAACCGTGACGAATGCGCGTTTATGGGTCCCGGACTTGTCGCTGCGCGCCAATCCGGGAATGGGTGTTTAGGCGCCGTGGGCTAATCGTGAATCCCTGGGCGCTTCATCGCGATTGCTCAGCCCATAATCCCGCACGACATGCGCGATGCGCAGACGATAGTCGCGAAACACGCCGCCTCTCCCCACCCTCTGCGCCGCACGATGCGCTTCGAGCGTGCGCCATTGCGTGATCGCTGCTTCATCGCGCCAAAACGAGAGCGAGAGCATGCGGCGGTCATCGCTCAGACTTTCAAATCGCTCGATTGAGATGAAGCCGTCGATTTCATCGAGCAGCGGACGCAACGCCGCGGCGATGCTCAAATACTCATCGCGCCCGCCATCACGCGGCTCGACTTCGAAGATCACAACAATCATCGCGAGCACAGTTTCAGAAACGTGCGATCTTCGCGCAGAATGAAACGCTCGCGCTTTGCGAACTCGTAGTTCTCGCGACCTTGCTCATCGGCGGCCAAACGCGCTCGATAGGCCTCGTAAGCGGCCAGATTTTCGATGTTGTACACACCGTACGCCAAAGTGGCCGAGCCCTCGTGTGGGGCGAAATAGCCAATCAGATCGGCGCCGCAACGGGGAATGGCTTCGCCCCAAACGCGTGAATAACGCTCAAATTCGGCGCGTTTGAATGGATCGATCTCGTAACGAATGAAACAGGTCAGCATCTTGGGCCTCCGGGCTGAATAAGGCTCTTGATTAGCCCGCCAGGGCGCCCACATGGTACGACTAGCGTCGAACTATGGAGATCGAGAGCAGCGTTGAGAGAAGGCCCAAATATCGCAGCGATCGCGGCCATGGTCGGCGATCCGGCGCGCGCCAATATGCTGACGGCGCTCTTGAACGGTGAAGCACTCACCGCAACTGAACTCGCGCTCGAAGCGGGCGTCACCAAGCAAACCGCGAGCTCGCATTTGAGCAAACTGGATGTTGCGGGACTTGTTGCCGTCGAAGCGCAAGGGCGCCATCGCTATTATCGTCTGGCCGATGCTGATGTTGCGGGCTTGCTCGAAACTTTGATGGGCGTTGCAGCGCGCGCGAAAGCTCTGCGCACGCGCACGGGCCCAAAAGAACCTGCGCTCCGTCACGCGCGGCTTTGCTACGATCACCTCGCGGGCGATCTCGGCGTTGGGCTCTTCGATGCGTTCATCAAGAACAAGTGGATGATCCCCGGCCCTGAGAAAACATTCTCGCTCTCGCGCCTGGGCCGCGTGAAAGTGTCGACGTTTGTGCCTGATATCTCAGGTCTGGAATCCGGCGCGCGTCCCCTCTGCCGCGCCTGTCTCGACTGGAGCGTGCGCCGTCATCATCTCGCGGGCGCGCTGGGCGCAGCAATCCTCGACGAAGTCATCGAGCGCGGCTGGGCCACTCAGCGCGGCACGAGCCGTATTCTCGATTTCACCCGCACCGGCGAAGCCGCGCTGCAGCGCACCTTCATGTTTACGCTGGGCCAACAGTAGCTTTCGCCTGTGGAGCGCGCTGTTACGCGCTCCACCTTCCCGCGTCGCCGTGTTATGATCGACACATGCCGGCTGTCGCGCGCATCGACCCGAAGGACGTCTTCACGCCCGAAGAATGGGCGAAGCTTTCGGCGCGCTCATCGTGGCGAGGTTTGGCGCTCGTCGTCTGCGCGTGGGCACTAATCTTCGCCGCCGGCGCCCTCTTTGTCCTGTGGCCGAACCCGCTGACTTACATCGTTGCCGTCATGCTGATTGGGGCGCGGCAACTCGGCTTGGCAATTCTGATGCACGACGCCGCGCATGGCGGGCTGCATCCCAATCTCGCGATCAACAATTGGGTTGGCGAATGGCTGTGCGCAGCACCCGTCGGCGGGCGGCTTGAGAGCTATCGCGCCTATCATTTGAAGCATCACCGCTTCACCGAACAACCCGAAGATCCCGACCTCGCGCTTTCCGCGCCCTTCCCGATTACGCGCAAATCGCTGTGGCGCAAAGTTGTGCGTGATCTCACTGGGCAAACATTCAAGAAGCAGCGCACAGCGCAACTCTTCGGCGGCCGCAAGGACGGCGAGGTCGTCAATGCGAGCACGACGCACTTTCTGATCACCAACGCCATCCTGCTCGCGGGGCTCACGGCGGCCGGCTATTGGTGGGCGTACTTCGCGCTGTGGATCGTGCCGATGGCGACGTGGCTGCCGCTGGTGACGCGTCTGCGTAATATCGCTGAACACGCCTGCGTGACCGTGAAAGACGATCCGTTCACGCACGCACGCACAACGCTTGCCAACATTTTCGAGCGCCTCTTCATCGCGCCGTTCTGGGTGCACTATCACGCTGAGCATCACGTCTTCATGCACGTGCCCTGCTATCGCCTGCCGCGTTTGCACGCGCAGCTGATGGACAAAGGCTATTGGTCACGCATGCAAATCGCGCCGGGCTATTTCAGCGTGCTGCGCGAAGCGACGAACAAGCAAGCGGCGCCCGTCGCCGCGTGATCTCCGACATCCCAGCCTTCATCCGCGACAACACGCGCGTGCTTGCCCCAAGCCATGTGCCGGAGCTGCAGCTATATCTTGCCGATGATGCTGTGAGCTTGTGGGAGCTGACGGAAGAACAACTCGGCGAGCTTGGCTTACCTCCGCCGTTTTGGGCGTTCGCGTGGGCGGGCGGGCAAGCGTTGGCGCGCTATGTGCTCGATCATGCGGAGACGGTGCGTGGCAAAAGCGTGCTTGATGTCGCCTCGGGCTCTGGCCTCGTTGCGATCGCCGCGATGAAGGCCGGTGCTACATCAGCGATCGCCGTCGACATCGATGCGTTCGCCGCGCATGCGGCAGTGCTGAATGCCGCGCTCAATGATGTCACCGTCCAAACCAGCGACGCCGATCCCGTCGGCAAGCCGACGGATGCCGCAGTCATCCTCGTCGGCGATCTCTTCTACGATCGCGATCTGGCGCCGCGCGTGCTCGAATGGCTGATCGCACAGCAAGCAGCCGGCAAGACCGTGCTCATCGGCGATCCCGGCCGCACCTACCTGCCGCGCGATGAACTCGAACAGATCGCCGCCTACGACATCCCCGTCACCCGCGCGCTCGAAGACGCGGAAGTGAAGCGCGCGGCAGTGTGGAAGCTCAAATAGAGCCTCACTCCATCATGCAGACGAGGTCGCGCTCCGCGGCGTCGGTTTCGCGCGTGCGCGCGTCATCGCAGACCGCGGTCCACAGACGCTGGGTTTCCGCGCCAAGCGCGGTTGCGCGCGTTTGAACTTCTTCAATCGAAGGCACAGCGTCGGCGGGTTCGGCAATCCAGACCGGCTGGTAAGGCGGGCCGCACGAAACGTCGGTGAACAAGCCGCGCGCGCAGAGCCGCGAACGCGTGAGATTGTATTGCCAGACCTGCTCGCGCAGCGAACGCGCCAGATCAGCAGGCTCGCTGCTATCGACGGGGCCGGCGCCTGGGCGATCGGCCGTCAGCGACTCCACTTGGCCGAGCATCACGTCGTAGCGGTGGATTTCGTCTTGCAACACAGCTTGGCGCGCGATCTCGGGCGTTTCGGTCTTCTCCGCCCCTTGCTGGCCGCAAGCGGCGAGAGCGAAAGCCAGGAAAAGCGCTTTTAATCTCATTATACGTCCTCCGCCGCAGAGCTTAGCGGGGCCGGACGCTCAGGTCGTTGAGAAAATCGTAACGCTCAGCGCTCGGTGTGCGCGGCCATGGCGTTGTAGCCAGCGGCGAAGTCGTAATCGTAGTTCCGCGTATGGCGGACAAGCGTTCTCGCGGCGACCAGCAGGCCCATACCTGCGATCACCGCGATCATCACTCCAGCGAGGCCCATGAGGTCAGCGCTGATCAAACCACCCATCCCGTTGCCTTCGAGGCATCTTTGTTGTCGTTGACTATGACGCGAGGCGGTGAACACGCGGTTTCCGAAAGAAAAACAAAAGATTGAAATGCAACACGGCGCAGGATTAGAGCAAAGACTGCGAGGGAGAGACTGATGCTGCGACTGGAAGTGGCCGCGCTCTATGCGGGCGTGAACATTCTCATTTTGCTGGTCTTGGCAGTGCTAGTGGTCGCCGGGCGCCGCAAGCACAAGATAACGCTCGGCGACGCCGGCAATGACGACTTTACCCGGGCCGTCCGGGCGCACGGCAATGCCGCCGAATACATCCCAGCAGGCCTCGTCGGGCTGCTGTTTCTGGCCCTGATGGACGAAACTGTGGTGCCTTTTTGGCTGCTGCACGCCGCAGGACTTTCTTTGACCCTCGGAAGAATTTTGCACGGTTGGGGCCTGCACACCGGGACTTTGAACTTCGGTCGCATGGGGGGAATGGTGCTGACTTGGCTCTCTTTCCTGCTGATAGGCGGCGGTCTCCTCTACGCGGGGCTCGCGCAACAGCTCTGAACAACCGGATACCGCAGCCCAGTGATTGCCGGGGCGGGTCGGGAGGCCCATGTTCGCCTCATGGCTTTCGATGCTGATTCCCACGCCGCGCTCGCGGCCCTGATCGACTACGCTAAACAAGCCGGGGCCGACGGCTCCGAAGCCTCCCTAGCCTCCCGCGAGAGCATTTCGGCCGAGGTCCGTCTCGGCGAACTGGAAGGCATGGAGCGCGAGGAAGGCCGTTCGGTCGCGCTGCGCGCTTTCATCGGCAAGCGCCAAGCCGCGGCGTCTTCGACCGATCTTTCGTCAAAGGGCCTGAAGGCGCTGGCAGAGCGCACGGTCGCGATGGCCAAGGCGGCGCCCGAAGATAAATTCTGCGGCCTGCTCGAAGAGCGCTATCTCGCGCCGAAGGCGCCGGTTGAACTCGAACAAGACGACACCGCGCGCCCTAGCCCGGAAGAATTGCTCGACCTCGCAAAGCGCTGCGAGGCCGCGTCGCTGGCAATCCCCGGCATCGCCAATTCCGGCGGCGGCGGCGCATCGTTCGAAACCTCATATTTCGTCTACGCCACTTCGCACGGTTTCGAGGGCGCCGAGAGCGGCACGTCTTATTCGCTCGGCACGCAGCCCGTGGCGGAGAAGGACGATGAGATGGAGCGCGACTATGAGTGGCGCACCAAACGCTTCTTCGCCGACCTGCCCTCGCCCGAAGAGATCGGCCGCATCGCCGGCGAACGCACGGCGCGTCGCTTAGGCGCGAAGAAAGTCGCCAGCCAAAAGGCCACGGTGATTTTCGAGAACCGGCTCGCGGGCCGCATCATCTCGCCGCTCTTCTCCGGCATTTCCGGCGGCGCAGTAGCGCGCGGCGTTTCGTTCTTGAAGGACAAGCTCGGCGAGCGCGTGTTCTCACCTGAGTTTGAGGTCCGCGAAGATCCGTTCGTGAAGCGCGGCTCCGGCAGCCGCTGGTTCGACGGCGAAGGCGGCGCGGTGAAGCCGATGACGCTCGTGCAAGACGGCGTCATCACGACGTGGCTTCTGAACGCCGCCGCAGCGCGTCAGTTGGGCCTAGAGCCCAACGGCCACGCAACGGCGGGTCACGGCGGCCCGCCCGGCATTGGCTCGGCCAATCTCTTCGTGAAACCTGGGCCCGACGATCTCGCGACATCGATGAAGAATGCCGGCAAAGGCCTCTTCATCACCGAGATGTTCTCGCCTGCGCTCAACATGAATACCGGCGATTGGTCGGTGGGCGTTGCCGGCTACTGGTTTGAGAGCGGCGAGATCGTGCACTCGGTCAGCGAAGTCACCGTCGCCGGCAATCTGCTCGACATCTTCGCGCGTCTGCGCTGCGGCGCGGACTTGGACAATCGCGGCTCTCTCGAAATTCCCAGCCTTATAGTGGATGACCTTGCAATCGGCGGCTCTTGATCTCGAACTCCTGGAAGCCGCCGCGCGCGCGGCGGGCGCATTGGCGCGCGAACTCCGAGCTAAGCCGCTCGAAGTGCAGTCCAAAGGGGAGCTGGGCCCCGTCACCAACATCGACCTCGCCGTCGATGCGCTGCTAACTGAGCGTTTGCTAAACGCGCGTCCCGACTATGGCTGGCTCTCCGAAGAGGCGCCCGACGTTTTGAGCCGCCGCATCGGCAAGGCGCGCACCTTCATGCTCGATCCGATCGACGGCACCCAGGCGCTCGTCGACGGCACGCCGCAATGGACGATTTCGATCGGCATCGTCGAAGGCGAGCGCGCTTTCGCGGGCGTCGTCTATAATCCGATGACCGATGAGCTCTTCCTCGGCGCGCCAGGCCACGGCGCAACGCTCAACGGCAAGCCAATGCAAGCGACCACGCGCTACAACATCACCAATGCGCGCATGCTGGGCTATCAAAACCGCTTCGCCGACCGGCGCTGGGCAACGCCATGGCCCAAAATGGAGCTGATCCAGCGCCATTCGATCGCCTATCGCATGGCCTCGGTCGCGGCCGGCTATGGCGACGCGACCATCTTGTTCGGCTTCAAGAACGAATGGGACATCGCTGCCGGCGCGGCCCTGGTTGAAGCGGCTGGCGGCGCCGTCAGCGACCCATGGGGCGAGCGGCTCCGATTCAATCAGTCCGATCCGCGCGCCCCCGGCGTGGTGGCGTCTGGCGCAGCGCTGCACCCTTTGCTAATCGAGCGCACACAAATTCTGCCCGATCCGCGCAAAGAAAACCCATGAGCGACCAACCGCGCCAACTCCTGCACCTCGTCATCGGCGGCGAGCTGAAAGATCTCGACCGGCCTGAGTTCATTGATCTGAGCGCCGTCGATTTCGTCGGCGCCTATCCGAACTATCGCACCGCCTACGACGCTTGGAAGGGCGCGGCGCAACGCACCGTCGATAACGCGCGCATGCGCTATTTCATCATCCACGCTCACCGCCTGCTCGACCCCGGGACCGATCCCGAGGGCGAGATGTGATGGGGCGAGATGTGATCACCCGATGAAACAGCCCTCGCTGTTCGGACGGCTGTGGCGCGATTACGTCTCGCGTTATCTGGGTGAGATCGGCGTACTGACGCCGGCGCTCGCGCTCGTCGCCGCAGCGGGCGTCTCCTACGCGATCATCCTGAAATACACGGTCGACAGTCTTAACGCCAACGACTTGAGCGTTATCGTTTGGGCGCCCGCCGCCATCCTTGCGGCCACCGGCATTCGCGCGATTGCGCTCTGGGTGCAGGCGGTCGTCTCGCAAAGCATCGCGCTCAAGGTGCTGCGCGATCTGCAAGGCGCGATGTTTGCGAAACTGATGGATGTCGACTTCGCGCGTCACGCCCGCGAAGAGCCCGGGCGCCTCGTCTCGCGCTTCACCAACGACATCAACATTGTCAGCGAAGCATTGGTGCGCGGCGGTCAATCGATGATCCGCGATACGCTGACCTTGCTCGGCGCGCTCGGCTCGATGTTGTGGCTTGATTGGGTGCTGACGCTCGTCGTGCTCGGCGCATTCGCGCTCGCAGCAGGACCGCTGCAGGGACTATCGAAGCGCGCGGTGCGCCAAACCCATGCAGCGCAAGAGCAAATGGGTTCGCTTTCGGCATTGCTGCTGGAAAGCTTTGGCTTTGCGCGCGCGGTGAAGACCTACGGCCTGGAAGAACACGAAAAGGAGCGCGCCGGCGCTGCATTCGAGGCGCGGCGGAAGCTGGCGACGAAACTGGCCTATAGCCGTGCGGGGCCGGTGCCAGTGCTCGAAATCGTCGGCGGCTTGGCGCTCGCAGCGGTGCTCTGGATCGCAGGCTGGCGCATCCTCAATGATTTTATGACCGTGGGCGATCTGATCGGCATGATCGCCGCCGTTGGCGCTGCCGCACCCGCTGCGCGCACGCTTGGCCAACTCAACACGCTCGCCGCCGAATGCTCTGCTGCACTATCGCGTATTTTCGGCTTGATCGACGAGCCAGTGCTGATCGTCGACAAGCCCGGTGCGAGGCCTCTGGCGTTAAGCGAAGGCCGCGTCACGTTCGAGAACGTCTCGTTTGCCTACAACGACGCTCCGGCATTGAACGATGTGAGCTTCACTGTCGCCCCCGGCGAAACAGTCGCCTTTGTCGGCCCATCGGGCGCAGGCAAGACAACCATCTTCAATCTCCTGCCTCGCCTCTATGACGCAACCGCAGGCGCGGTGAGCATAGATGGCCAAGACGTGCGCGACGCGCAGATTGCATCGGTGCGCGGCGCAATCTCGCTCGTCGCGCAGGAAGCAGCGCTCTTCAACGACACCATCCGCTCCAACATCGCGCTTGGCCGTCCTGGCGCCACGCAAGCCGAGATCGCGGAGGCCGCGCGCAATGCCGCCGCGCACGATTTCATCACTGCGCTGCCCAACGGCTACGACACCATCGCCGGCGATCGCGGCTCAAACCTCTCCGGCGGCGAACGTCAGCGCATTGCGCTCGCGCGCGCTTTCCTGCGCGACGCACCGATCCTGCTGCTCGATGAAGCCACCAGCGCGCTCGATGCCGAGAGCGAAGCGAAAATTCAGGAAGCGCTGGCGCGCCTCTCCAAAGGCCGCACCGTGCTCGTCATCGCGCACCGGCTCGCCACAGTGCGCGACGCCGATCGCATCATCGCGCTGGAAGACGGCCGCATTGTCGAAACCGGCACGCACGACGAATTGGTAGCGCGCGGTGGGCTCTATGCGCGCTTGAGCCGACTGCAATTCCAAGACGCCGCCGAGTAACTTCACAGAGACAACGGAACTCCGAACGCACGCATTGTGTTGATGCGCTCAAAGGGCGGGACTTTGAGGTTTTAGGAGAGTTCCAATGTCACGCACCGTATCCCTCGCCTGCGCTTCAGCCATCCTCTTGGCGCTCGCCGCGCCCGCCGCCGTCGCGCAGCAACAGTTCCAGCAAGAGCGCGTTGTGCGCACCGATGACGTCGACGCTTTACGCGCCCGCGGCGCGGACGTGGTGCTGAACCGTATTGAGAATGCCGCCCAACAACTGTGCGGTGATCGCGCTGGCCCGATGCCGCTTCCAGAACGCGCCGGCGTCGCGAACTGCACTTATGAAACGACGGAAATCGCCGTCGCTGAAAGCGGCAATCCTGTCTTGCACCAGCGCTATTACGGCTATGAACCGCAGATCATCGTCGAAGACGATTATTACGATCCCAACCTGCCGCCCAAGGGCTCACGGTAAGCGATCGTTGTCATTGAAAGGCGGCCAAAAGGTCGCCTTTCTTCTACGCGTCATTCATCAAGCACCGCGCGCACTTTGCGCGCCAGATCATTGAGCGTGTAGGGCTTCAAAATCAGCCGCGCATCGGCGTCGAGCACGCCGTTGTGGACGATGGCGTTCTGCGTATAGCCCGTCGTGTAGAGCACTTTCAGGTGCGGCCAGCGCGTGCGCGCCTCATCGGCGAGCACTTTGCCAGTCATCTCCGGCATCACCACGTCGGTGAAGAGCAGCGAGACGCCCGGGTTGGCGGCAAGCACGCGCAGCGCCTCTGCGCCGCTCGATGCATGCAGCACCGTGTAGCCAAGATCGCGCAGCGACGCCACGCTTAGGGAGCGGACGCGATCCTCGTCTTCGACGACGAGGATGAGCGTTCCAGGATCGCCGGAGACATCGACGGCTTCCGGCGCTGCATCATCGGCGCTGAGTTCAAGTTGCGTGCGCGGCAGATAGAGTTTCACCGACGTGCCGAGGCCAAGCTCAGAATAGATCGCCGCGTGGCCGCCGCTCTGCTTCAGGAAGCCATGCACTTGGCTCAAGCCCAGCCCGGTGCCGCGCCCAACGTCCTTGGTTGTGAAAAACGGCTCGAACGCCTGTCGCTTGGTGTTGGCATCCATGCCGACGCCGGTATCCGTGATGGCGAGCATCACATACTGGCCGGCCTTCACATCGAGGTTTGCCGTCGCGTAGGCCTCATCGAGGAATGCGTTGGACACCTCAATCGTCAGCTTGCCGCCGTTCGGCATCGCGTCGCGTGCGTTGACGCAAACATTGAGGATCGCCTGCTCCAACTCGCCGCGATCGGCGTTCACACGCCACAGCCCGCCCGCCATGACGGTTTCAAGCACAACTTGCTCACCCAATGTCCGGCGCAGCATGTCGCTCATGTCGCCGATGACGCGGTTGGGATCGAGCACACTCGGGGATAACGGCTGGCGGCGCGCGAACGCGAGAAGCCGGCTTGTGAGCGAGGCCGCGCGCTTGGCGCCGTCAACTGCCGCGTCGATAAAACTCTCGACGCCCGGCTCGCCGCGCTCCAACCGCCGCTTCGCCAACTGAAGCGCAGACATGATGACCGCGAGCATATTGTTGAAGTCATGCGCGACGCCGCCGGTAATCTGTCCGATCGTCTCCATCTTCTGAAGCTGACGCACCTGTCCTTCCGCCTGCGTCCGCGCGGCCATTTCGCCGACGGCCCGGCGTTCGGACTCGAGCGCTGCGTCGCGCGCCTCACGCATTTCCGACATCGCCCCGCGCACGGTAATGATGAGCAACCCGCCAACGCCGAGGATCAGCAACCCAGCCAGCAGAATAACCCATTGCAAGCGCGCGGCAGCGGCGTCATCGCGGCGAAGTCCGTCTGTCAGGTACGCGTTCTCGCGCGTCTCCACGCGCTCAAAGATGGCGCGCAGATCGTCCATCACCTGTCGCCCGGCGTCTGAGCCGACAATCAGCCGCGCCTCATTCGTACGCCCGCCGCGGCTCAAATCGATCGTGAGCTGCAGCTCTTCGAATTTGCGATCCATCAGCGTGCGCGCCTGCGCCGCTTCGGCCGCATAATCTGACTCTGAAGGCGCGAGAGACTCGATGCGCTCCAACGCAGCTTCCGCCTCGTCGCGCGCGCCTTGGAGCGGGCCCAGATATTCCTCGCGTCCGGTGATCAAATATCCGCGTTGCGCCGTTTCGGCGTCGGTCATGCGCTGCATGAAGACACGATAGGCGGAGCGCCGATCGGCGGACTCGCGCAGTTCGTGGTTGAGATCGACGCTGTAATTCGTCTGCCAGAACGCTGCGCCCACCGCGAGAATGAGCAAGAGCAGCACAGAACCAAGCGCGGCGCCGTATGTCAGCGTCGCGGGAAGGCGCCGGCCCAGTACATTAACAGTCATCGTCTCGTCAGCCCCGGCGGAAGTGTAGTGCTTATTTCGGGGATTTTTTGTTCCCGCAACTCATTCGCGCTGTAGGAGTGCATCAAGGGGGATGTTCGCCGAGAGTTTGCGGCTGAATGCTTTCTTGATCGCCTTCGGATCGGTGGTCGCGGCCCACTCTTCAAACAAGCGTCCGTTCGCTTCGGCGAGGTAGCGTTCGAAGAAGTAGTCGATAACGCCGGTTTTTCCCTGCTTCACATGCAGGTACTTGAGCTCCAACTGCTCCACCGCGTCAGCAACTGGCACGCCCATCTTCAGAACTTTGTAGAGCACCGCCATCGCGCCGGCGCGATCCGCGCCAGACTTGCAGTGCATCAGCGCCGGATACTCAATCTGCTCAAACAACGCCTTCGCGTCACGCACCTGCTCCGGGCTCGGCGCCTCGCGCGAAAACATGCGGAAGTCGATCATCGTGAGGCCGTGCTTTTCGCACGCCTCGCGTTCGAGCCAGTAATAGCCGGTGTCGGAGGGCCCGCGCAGATTGAGGATCGTCTTGATGCCCATCTCGGCATAGCGGGCGATCGCTTGCGGCGAGGGCTGGTTGGCGCGCGCCATCACCCCCTCCTCGATCCAGTGGAAGTTCGAGAACCGCGCCCGCAGGAAGCCGTGGTCGCCCCAGATCAGGTCGCGCTCGGCCCGCTTGCGCCCGTCGGGCGTGTCCAAATCGAAACGAGATGATTTATCGGGGGACGTCATGACCTTCCTGGGTGCGGGCTGCTGGTGCGAAGCGGCCGGGGCCCCGTATAAGGGTGCAAACGCCTGCCCGGAAGGCGGCGATCTGCCCGGACCCATGAAGAGCCTCGTCGGAAACCCCATCTTCCAGTTTGTGATTGGACGGCTTATCGGCAGCTACCTGCTGTTCGTGGGCGTCACCACGCGCTGGACGCGGGTCAATGAGGACGTCATGGACCCGTTCTGGCGCCCAGGCGGCGGCAGGCTGGTCGCCTGCATCTGGCATGGCCGTTTCGCGCTCGTGCACAAGCTGTGGAAGTTCGGGCGCGACGTGCCGGAGGGCAAAATGCTGGTGTCCCGCTCGAAAGAGGGCGGCATCACTGCACACATTTCCCGCACTGTCGGCGCAGAAGTCATCCGCGGATCAGCCGGCAAGGAGCGCAAGCCTAGCAAGGGCGGCGTCGAGGCCGTGTTCCTGATGGCAAGCCACATCGAAAGCGGCGGCATTGTCGGCATGACGCCCGACGGACCGCGCGGCCCGCGCATGCGCGCAAAGCGCGGGCCGGTGGTTGTGGCGAAGATTTCCCAAGCGCCGCTGATCGCGCTCACCTGGGCTACGTCCAACCGCATCGTGTTCGAGAAAAGCTGGGACAGGTTCGTCTTCCCGCTGCCGTTCGGCCGCGGCGCTTTGATCTGGGGCAATCCGATCGCACCGCCGCCGATCGATGCGACGGACGAGCAAGAGGAAGCCGTACGGCTCGCGTTCGAAGTTGAGATGAACCGTATCGCAGCGGAAGCCGACCGCATTGCCGGCGTGCCGGTGATCGAACCAGCGCCGCCGAAAGCCGAACCGAAGCCGGCGCCAGAAATGCCGGCAAACGCCAAGTGAGCTTCTCGCCACTACTTGCGTTCTACGGCGCAGCCACAAGCGTGCTTGGTCCGTTTGCAGGGCTCTGGCTCAACGCCCGCGCGCGCAACGGCAAAGAAGATGCCTCGCGGCTTGGCGAACGCTATGGCCGCTACCCGCGCGCACGCCCGGTTGGCACGCTGATCTGGCTGCATGCTGCGAGCGTCGGCGAAAGCGGCGTGGCGCTTGGGCTGATTGAAGCGCTGGCGGCGCGGGATCGTTCGCTCTCATTCCTGATCAGCACCGGCACGCGCACATCCGCCGATCTCGTCGCCCGCCGCGCGCCGCCACGCACAACGCACATCTATGCGCCGCTCGATCGCGGTGATGCGGTCGCGCGCTTTCTCGATCACTGGACGCCGGATTTGGGCGTATTCGTCGAAAGCGAGCTTTGGCCGAACCTTATCCTTGCCGCCGACGCACGCCGCATTCCGCTGGCGCTGGTGAATGCGCGCATGAGCCCGAAATCGCTGGCGCGCTGGCAAAGCTGGAGCGCCGCCGGCCAGCGGTTGCTCGGCGCGTTCGCGTACCTCTCCGCCGCCGACGCGCGCACGGCTGAAGCGTTGAGCATCGTGCGCGGCGCGCCGGTTCAGCAACTCGGCAATTTGAAACTCGCCATTGCGCCGCCGCGCGTCGATGCTGGCGCACGCGATGCGTTGGCCAAAGACATTGGCGCCCGCCCGCTCTGGCTCGCCGCCTCGACGCATCCGGGCGAAGATGAAATCGCGCTCACGGCGCACATCAAGTTGCGCGAGGCGTTTCCCGACGCCCTCCTCATCATCGCCCCGCGTCATCCCGAACGTGGCGCAGATGTTGCGGCACTCGCCGGCAACGCGCCGCGCCGCTCGCGCTTTGAGCCGATCGGCAACGCGTCGGTGTATGTGGCCGATACGTTGGGCGAGCTGGGCGTGTTCTACGATCTCGCACCCACGGCGTTGGTTGCGGGCAGCTTGTTGCCGACGCTCAAGGGTCACAATCCGATCGAACCCGCAAAGCTTGATTGCGCAGTCATTAGCGGGCGCCACGTTGAGAGCTTCCAGGATTTGTTCGACGCCATGACAGCGCAACGCGCCGCTACAATCGTGAACGATGACGACGAACTCGCCGCAAGCGTCGCGGCGTTCTGGCGTGATGAAGCCGCGCGTTCGGCGCAAATTCAAGCCGCGCGCGAAATCGTCGATCAAGGCGACGCGGCGATGGACGCCACCGTCTCGCAACTCGCCGCCCTCCTCAGCGCCCGCGCCATTGCAGAGCCCGCGCATGCGCCCGCCTGAGTTCTGGCGCGCGGACGCGAGCGGCCGCGATAGCGCATTCGTGCTGCGCAGTTTGCTGACGCCGGTTTCTTGGGCCTATGCCTGGGCGGCTGCCCGACGCATCGAGACGACCGTTCCTCGTCACGCGCCCGTGCCCATCATCTGCGTGGGCAACTTCACCGTCGGCGGCGCAGGCAAAACACCGGTGACACGCGCGCTACGCGCTAAGCTCGGGGTACATGCACACACGCTCTCGCGCGGCTATGGCGGCACGGTTGAAGGCCCGCTGCGCGTGACTTCAGACATGAGCGCAACCGCCGTTGGCGACGAACCGCTCCTCCACGCGGCGGACGGTCCTGCGTGGATTTCGCGTGACCGCTTCGCTGGCGCGCAAGCTGCGGCGCAAGCAGGCGCGCACGTGATCGTCATGGATGACGGCTTTCAGAACCCCGCGCTGGCGAAAGATCTCTGCATCGTCGTCGTCGATGCAGCGTACGGCGTTGGCAACGGTTCGGTATTTCCCGCGGGCCCGCTCCGCGAGCGCTTAAGCGCCGGCCTCGCCCGCGCCGACGCCATCATCATGATGCAGCCCGCCGAAGGCGGCGCGCCGGTTGCGACTTGGCTCGCCGGTTTCACCAAGCCGATCCTCCACGCCCGCCTCGCGCCAACCAGTGAAGCGCCGCAGGGAAAACTGGTAGCGTTCGCTGGTCTGGCCCGGCCGGAGAAGTTCTTCGATACACTCGAAAGCCTCTGCGCCGATGTCGAAGAGGCCGTGCCGTTCGGCGATCACCACCCATATAGCGACGATGATCTGGGCTACCTCGCACAGCTCGCCGAAGAACGCGGCGCGCAGCTTATCACGACGGAGAAAGACGCCGCCCGTCTCTCACCCGAATGGCGCGCGCGTGTGGCGGTGTTGCCCGTGACCGCCAAGTTCGATGACGAGTCCGCGCTCGACGCCTTGCTCGCGCCGATCCAATCGCGGATGAAAGCGGCGCATGGCGAAGCCTAAACCGCTCAATCTCCAATTCCAGATCGAGGCCTTGGCCTGGAACGCCTATATTGGCGGCCTGGGCGCGCTCGGGCTCGAACGCGCCTCACGCTGGGGCGCAGCGATCGTGCCGACGGTCGCGCCCGCTTCAAGCGCTTGGAAAACCGCGATCCGCAACATCCGCATGTCGTTCCCCAACGAGAGCGACGCGTGGCATCGCGAGGTGCGCAGGGAAAGCTTCCGCGAACTCGGCCGCATGACCGGCGAGTTTCCGCACATGGACAAATTCCTGGAGCGCTACAAAACCGGCGAACTCGAGTTCAAAGGCAAAGAGCACGTCGAGGCCACGCTGGGCAAAGGCGCGGTCTTCATCGGCGGGCATTTCACTGACTGGGAAGTGACCTCACTCTGCCTCGCGCAAGTCGATCCGACCTGCCACTTCACCTACCGCCCCGCCAACAATCCGATCATCGACAAATACATTGTCGATACCCGCGCCAGCTTCGGCCTCGCTCTACAAGCAGCCAAAGGCCAGGAAGGCGGCATGGGCTTGCTGCGGTCGCTGAAAAAGAAGCGCTCGATCGCGCTGATGAACGACCAGAAGTACAATAAGGGTCTGGCCGTTCCATTCTTCGGCTATGATTGCATGACCGCTGACGGCCCGACGCGCCTTGCGCTCAAATTCAACGTGCCGCTGATTCCGATTACAGGCCGACGCATCGAAGGCACCAAATTCGTCGCCACCGCCTATCCGCCGATCCCGCTCAACTACGAAAAGCCCGATGACGATCAGACGGTCTATGACGGCGTTCTGCGGATCAACCAGTTCATGGAAGAGCGCGTGCGCGAGGCGCCTGGGCAATGGTTCTGGGCGCACCGGCGCTGGTCGAAAGAGGCGTGGAAAAAGGCCGGCGTCATGTAAGCGGGGTTGACCGCACCGCCCGCCTTGGCCAACCCTCAGCGCTCAACGGGAGGCCGCACATGACCATCATCCGCACCGCACTCTTCGCAGCGCTCGCCGCTCTGTTCGTCGGCTTCAGCGCGCCCGCGCCCGCGACTGCACAGCAGCAGGCGCCAAGCACGACAGCGTCCGGCCTCTATGTTGGTTGGGTTCAATGGAACGGCGAAACCCGCATCGAGAACGTCGGCTGGACGCTCAACCGCAACGGCACGATGTCGACCGGCGTCGGTGGCCAATCCGGCGAGTACGGCTATTGGATGCAGGTCGGCGACTATGTCGAGCTGCTGTATTTCTGCAGCGGCGAATATCTCTGCCACTATCGCGGCCGGCTCTACAACGGCGTCATCAGCGGCGCCGCGACCAGCAACCAAGGCCACACCGCGAACTTCGAAATGCGCCTGCGACGCTAAAGTGAAATGGTTGCCGCATCATCGCTTCGAGATCGTCTCGCCGCTTGATCGCCAAGCCGCGCTCGAAGCGATGAAAGCCGTCACCGAGCCTGAGAACTGGTTTCGCATCGGCTGGCCGAATAGCGCCAATGACAAACGCTTCGAAGGCACGGTAAGCGGCGACGGCTTCCACGTCCGCCGCGTCATCGGCTATCGCAATTCGTTCTTGCCGGTGGTCGAGGGAACGATCCACGCGGGCGCCAGTGGTAGCCGCATCGACGTACGGATGCGGATGTTCATCTTCGTCTATGCGTTCTGCGCGATCTGGCTGGTTGGCGCCGCCTCGGCGATGGCCGCCGGCGGGCAAGTCGGCCTGCTGATCGCGCCAGCGCTAATCTTCTTTCTCTGGGCTATGACGATGATCGGCTTCTGGCTGGAGGCCGGCAAACAAGAGCGCACATTGCGCGAAATCTTCAAGGCGACGTGAGGAGCAAGGCCATGATCCGCGCAACGATGATGACAGGCCTGATGACATTGG
Organism: uncultured Terricaulis sp.; assembly: GCA_964405865.1. Lineage (GTDB taxonomy): Bacteria > Pseudomonadota > Alphaproteobacteria > Caulobacterales > Aquidulcibacteraceae > Vitreimonas. Next base: position 218,888 of record CAYOPM010000005.1, read on the forward strand.
GCGCTTGCGCCACGGTTCAGGACGTCGTGCCGATGGGCAATTCGGGGGCGGACACTGCGCTCCTCGCCATCGAAAACGCGCGTGTCCGCACGTGTCCACCCGGACGCACGCTCGAAAACGCACGCATCGGCAGCGACAACGAATCCCGCGGCGTCACCAGCCAGGACATCGCGCTCACGCCGCTCGCCAGCGATCCAACGCGCGCCGTGCGCTTGCGGCGCCTCACCATCGCGCCGGGCGGCGTCATCGCCTGGCATGCGCATGACAGCGTGCAAGGCATGGCGCTGATCGTCTCCGGCCGCCTCACCGAGTTCCGCAACACCTGCCTCGACGAAATCCGCTACGTCGCCGGCGATGTAGCAATCGAAGACGCAGGCACCCAGCACGGCTGGCGTAACGAAAGCGACGAAGAAGCAATCGTGCTCGTCGCACACGTCGTGCCGCGTTAATTCGCCAGCAACGCCGCCCGCGCCGCCGCCAAGCCTTCAATCGCAGCGCTCGGATCAAGCTGCCGCTCGCGCCACTTCATCCGCCAGCACAAATGCGGACCGGTCGCGCGGCCGCTTGAGCCGACGGCGCCGATCACTTGCCCCTGCTCGACCGTGTCGCCGACGGCCACATCGAGACGGCTCATGTGCAGATACATGGTGATGAGCCCTTGGCCGTGATCGATGAACACAAGCCCGCCTTCATAATGCATGTCCGGCTGCGCCAGCGTGATGACGCCGCTTGCCGGCGCACGGATCGGCGTGCCTGCGGGCACAGCGATGTCGTAACCAAAGTGCGGTGAGGCCGGCACGCCGTTCAGCACGCGCTGATTACCCCAAGTGCCCGACACGCGCCCGCCCTCGACGGGACGGATGAAGCCATCGAGCCAGCCTTGAATCGGCGCGAAACTAGCCCAGCCCTCGCGCTTCAGCGCCGCCTCGCGGCGAATGCGTTCGATCACTTCGGGATCGCTGGGCGTGACGGTCTGCTGCGGCAAGCCATCGACGCGCTGAATGTCAAACTGGCGCGGCGCGATGTCGTAGGTGCGCTCGCGAAAAACGCCGACAGCAATGCATTCTTCTTGGCCAGGTTGAGGATGCGAACACGGGCTTAAGTCCGCCCGAATAACTGCGCGGGGACCATGTTCTCGTGTGAACCCAATGACCGCCCAGCCATTGCCATCGGCGCGACCCACCGGATCGCCATCGAGAGTGATCGGCGCGTTTGGATGGGTTCGGCAGAGCGCAATGCCGCCTTGCGTGAACGCGCCGGCGCATTCGAGTCCCGATTCCGGCGGCGCCGACGTCTCGACCGGCGCTTCCGCGACTGGAGTCTGCGGCACAGGCGCCTCCGGCGCGGCCGGCGCTTCAGCGGCGACACACGCCGCCAACAGCAGTGCGATCACCCCGCCAACAAGCCTCATGCCTTTTTCTCCGCTTGCAGCTCTTTCCAGCGCCGTGTCGCTTCTTCCGGCCCGCGATAGGCTTCCTGAAGATCAACGTTCCAGTAGCGCAACTCATCCAGCGGAATACGCTCGCCGGACACCGCGCAGCGGACATAAAGTCCCTGCTTCAGAATGGTGATTTCGTTGTCACCATAATGGACCTTGGCCTCCGGCCCGCCCGGATCATGCTTGTTCATGGAGTTGTTCTAACCGCATCCGCCATCACTGCAAACCGAGGCAGGGGTCCCGAGACCGGTGTGAACCGTTGCGGCCCCGGTGCGGAGCGCGCTAGCACAGGGCACATGACACTCTCCGCGCCGCTCTCGCTTGGCGAATTGATTGACCGGCTGACGATCCTGGAGATCAAGGCCAAGCGCATCGCGTCGCCCGTGAAGCGCGCGCATGTGCGGCGTGAGTTGGCGGCGCTTGCGGCGATCGCAGCGCCTTATCTGAAGAAGCACGCAGCGCTCGGTGTCTTGAAGAAGCAGCTGGCGACCGTGAACGTCGTGCTGTGGACCTGCGAAGAGGCATCGCGCCAACGCTTCCGCCGCGCGCCGCAGGCGCCCGCGAAAGCCGCCGCGCTGCTCTCGCGCATCGCGCGCAACAACGATCATCGCCACCGGCTGAAGCAACGCATCAGCCGCCTGGCCAAGGGCGGGCTCGTTGAGCAGAAGTCGTACTATTCCTGAAGTGCTGCGTGGACGCGCTCTATGACGCCGGTCCAATCGCCGGGCGCGCTCTGACGGAAGAGCCGCGCTTGCGGATACCACGGCGTGTCGTCGCGCTCGCGCAGCCAGCGCCAATCGGCGCGGTATGGCAGCATGATCCACACCGGTTTGCCCAACGCCCCAGCGAGATGTGCGACGCCGGTATCGACGGAGATCACAAGATCGAGCGTGTCGATCAGCGCGGCGAGTTCAGCAAAGTCGCGCACATCGTCGCTAAACTGTGGAACGCTCGCCTCCTTCAGGACTGCGCTCTCTTCGAGTTGCAAGCTGACGAAATCTACGTCGACGCCGATGAGACGGCGCAGCGCGGCTTCGTCCAAACTGCGTCGTGCTTGCGCGACGCTTAGCGTAATGCCCGACCAAGCAATGCCGATCCGGCGGCGTGATGTAGGCGCGAGGCGAGAGCGCCACGCGTCAGAGCGCGTCGACTCTGCGCTGAGATAAGGAACCTCCGCTGGGATGGTTTCGGCGCGCACGCCAAGTATGCGCATGACGCCGGCAATGTGCGCGTGAAAATCCGCTTCCGGCGAAGGCTCGCGGATTGAGACGACCTGCTCCACGCCTTGCAGACTCCGCAAAACGCCCAGCGTCTGCGGCCGTTCTTGCACGATGACACGCGCGCCCTTCTTCGCGAGCAGCGGTGCGAAGCGGCAAAACTGAAAGAGATCGCCGAAGCCCTGCTCCGCCAGTAGCAGCAGCGTCCTGCCGTTCAGATCCTCGCCCTGCCACGCGGGCGCGGATGAGCGCGCCATCGGCTTGGCGCTCTTCAGACGCCAACGCGCCTCGTAGAACTCAAGGCCCTGCTCGAAATCGCCGAGGCTCAGCAAAGCGTCTGCCTTGCCGTATGCGGCTTCGGCATCGTCGGGTCGCTGCACCAGCACTTGGTCGTACGCTGCGATCGCATCGGCGCTACGATCCATGGCGTTCAGCACATAAGCGCGGCGCATCAGATAGTCCGCCTTGTCCGGCGCGTGCGCCAAGGCGGCGTCGATGTCCGTCAGCGCTTCATGAACACGCCCAACATTGGCGAGCGCGATCGAACGCGCGGCGCGGATCGCGGCGTCGTTGCGACGCGCCCAAGCTGCATCCAACGCCGACAACGCTTCGACCGGCCGGTCGAGCCCATTGAGCGCTACGCCGCGCTGATAGTGCGCATCCACACTCGCCGCGTCGCGGGCGAGTGCTTGATCGGCAGCGGCGAGCGCTTCGTCATAGCGCTCCAATGCGTTCAAACTATTCGCCCGATGAGCGTGCACATCCGCACGATCCAACCGCGCAGCCTCAAAGCTCGCCAACGCCGCCGCAGGATCGCCGCATCCGGCTTGCGAAACGCCCTTCAGCAGCAACGCCTCCGCGTCACGCGGCGCAGCGCGCAATACGATCGCGATAGCGTCCAGACATTCGCTGTGACGCCCGAGCGACGACAACATCGCCGCGCGATTGAATGCGAGACCCGGATCGTTCGGCGCCAGCGCTGCCGCGCGATCGAGCGCTTCCAGCGCCCCGGTCACGTCGCCGCGGCCATGCCGCACGGCGGCGAGCAATTGCAGCGCCTGCCCATGCTTCGGCTCGCGCGTCAGCAGCGCGCCGAGCGTTCGCTCAGCGCCAGCGCCGTCGCCGCGCTGAAACAGCGCGAGAGCGTCCTGAAAACTCATGGCTGAAGCATAGCGCGACAGGCGATCAGAACAACGAGCCCTGGTCGCCGCCGGGTTTGGGTTTCGGCTTCGCCTTTGGTGCTTCCGCTGGCGCAGCCGGCGCCTCGCCCGCACGCGGCGGATCGATGACAGCTTTCTTGTGATCGTCGGCGAACGTCAGATCGACCACATCGCCGGCACTCAGATCGGTCGCCGAGCGCACCAACGTCCCGTCCTCGCGATGCACCATCACGAAGCCGCGTTCCAGCACGCGCTTGTGCGAGAGGCTTTCCAGCATGCGCGACGACGCATCGAGATGCTTGCGGTGCGCATCCAGCGACCGCTTGATCGCCGGCGCCAACCGCGCCGTCGTGCGGGACAAGTGTTCCCGGCGACGGCCAATGTCGTTGACCAACGATTCCGGACGTAAGCGCGCCGCCACGCGATCCAACTTCGATTGCGCCGCGCGTGTGTTCGCCACCAAGGCCGCGTTCAAACGCTCAGCAGCACGATCGAAACGCTGCTGTGGAATTTGAAAGAGCGTTTCCAAACGCGGCAACTTCGCCGCCGCCGCGCGCAATTCCGTGCGCCGCCGCTCCAATCCGCGCACAAGGCCGTTCTTCAAACGACCTTCCAAGCTCGTCGTGCGCTCAACCAATTCCGCGCGAACAGGCACGGCCTTTTCTGCGGCGCCAGTCGGTGTCGGCGCGCGCAAGTCGGACGCGAAGTCGATCAACGTCGTATCGGTCTCGTGGCCCACAGCGCTGATCAGCGGAATCTCGCTCGCCGCGGCCGCGCGCACGACGACCTCCTCGTTGAACGCCCACAAATCCTCGATCGAACCGCCGCCGCGCGCCACGATCAGCACATCAGGCCGATCGCGGCCCTGCAGTGCGTTGAAGCCCTTGATCGCGCGCGCCACTTGCCCCGCCGCTTCCGGCCCCTGAACCAGCACAGGCCACAACACGACGCGGCACGGGAAACGCTCACGCAAGCGGTGCAAGATATCGCGGATCACTGCGCCCGTCGGCGACGTCACCACACCGATCGTGCGCGGCAGATACGGAATCGGCTTCTTACGCTGCGGCGCGAACAAACCCTCCGCCGCCAGCTTCGCCTTCAGCTTCTCCAACTGCGCCAGCAAAGCGCCAACACCAGCCGGCGACATGCGCTCCGCGATCAGCTGATATTGCGAGCGCCCCGGATACGTTGAGAGTCGACCCTCAACCACAACCTCCAAGCCCTCTTCCGGCTTGAATGCGAGCTGCTGCACGTTGGCCTTCCACATCACCGTAGCGATGGAGGCGTTCTCGTCTTTCAGATCGACATAGAGGTGGCCGCTCTTGGCGATCAGCACCCGCCCCAATTCGCCACGCACACGCACATTGTCGAAGTCGCGCTCAACCGTACGCTTTACCGCTTGCGCCAATTCGCTGACGGAGACTTCCGGCAGGTTTGACGTGGGCGTGGTGAGGGAGGCCGTCTCTGACATCTCTTTCATATAAGGCGACTCGCTCGCGCCTGCCCGGAATGCTTAACTTATCCCCGCTGCGGCCGGGGGGTCGGGGGACAGGCATGGCGTTCGACGCGAACGATCTTTCGCCACACGAGCATTTTGTCATGGAAAGAACGCGCCTTGGCGAGGTCGCGGACTTTACGCCTATGGCGGGGCCCGGCGGCGCGAAACCGGCCGTGCGGGCGGGCTTCCTGCGCAAATTGCTGCTGCGGATCGACCCGAACTGGCTGGTCCACAGCCCTGGCGTGCGGCTGCGCGGGGCGCGCATCGAAGGCGCGCTCGACCTTACCGATTGTTCAGGCGCAGGCGGCGTCGGGCTGCCGGCGCTGGCGCTGGTGGACTGCGAAATCGCCGAGCCGGTGGATGTCAGCCACAGCCGCTTGGCGCGGCTTTCGCTCAAGGGCTCGCGGTTGACGCGGCTGATCGCGGTGGAAGCGCAAATCGATGGCGAGCTTGATCTTTGCGCCGTGTCCCCACTTGGCCCGCCGGGCTTGGAGACACTCACCGCCAAGCTGCGCGGCGTGCGCATCGATGGCGACCTCTTGGCACGCGAAGCCAAGTTCGCGCGCGCCGTCGATAGCGACGAAGACGCGCTGATGCTGCAAGGCGCCGAGATCGCCGGCAATCTGCTGCTCGACGAAGGCTTTGAATCGTTCGGCTGCGTATGGCTGATGAATGCGCGCGTCGGCGGCGGCTTGAGCTGCGCCAACGGACAAATTCTCAACCGCAAGGACGACGCAAAAGGCCAAGCCATCAACGCGGACGGCGCCTCATTCGGCATTGTGCGCCTGTCGCACAAGTTCAAAGCCGAAGGCGAAGTCCGCTTTGTGAGCGCGCGCGTCGATCTCGATGTCGACATCAGCGAAGGCGCCTCGTTCCGCAATGAGTTTGGCGCAGCTTTGCTCATCAGCAACGCAGAAATCGGAGGCCAGCTCCGCGCCGACGGCGCCAAGATCGCGGGCCAACTGTTGATGCAGAGTTGCAGCATCGCGCGCAATCTCGATCTGCGCGGCGCTGAGATCGCCCACCGCACGACGCCGCGCGGCGACACATTCGGCCGCGCAATCGACGCCGCCAACGCCAGCATCGGCGGCGCGGCACTGCTCCAAGGCGCAAGCATCAAAGGCGAAGTGTTCTTCGCCGGCGCCAAGATCGATGGCTACCTCTCCTTCGGCGGCGGACGCTTCATTAATGGCGGCGCCTGGGCCATTCGCGCGCCGAACGTACGCGTCGGCGGCAATCTCACGTTCAAGCTGCCGGAAGACGGATTTGCGCCACACGGGCAGAAAACCGTCATCGAAGGCGGTGCGAAATTCTCGCGCGCCCACATCGACGGCGCTTTGAGCTGGAGCGCGCTCGAACTGCGCGGCCCCGGCCCCGACAATTCCAAAGGCGGCATACTCTCGTTCGCCGATGCAAGCATTGGCGGCGCTGTCAGCGCGCGCAGTCTCGTCACGCAACAAGGCGCGCTGATCGATCTCTCAGGTGCGACCTGTGCAGCGCTCGCCGACGACATCAAAACCGGCTGGGGCGTGGAAGGCTCGACACTAAAGCTCGAAGGCTTCAAGTACGAACGAATAGACGCTGGCGAAGAGCGCTGGCGCACGCGCCTCGCTTGGCTCGCACGCGGCGAACGCTTTTCGCCGCAACCCTATGCGCAAGCAGCCCTCGTCTATGCCCGCGCCGGCAAACGCGAAGACGGCCGCCGCATCCTGCTCGCACAACAAGACCGGCGCACCCGCGTTGCATCGAGCGGCCCGTTCACCTGGGCGCTCTCGTCGCTCTTCGGCTTGGTCGCAGGCTACGGCCTAGCGCCGATCCGCATTGCGCGCGCGTTGGCGCTATTCTTGGCTTTGGGCGTTGTCGGCGTGCTGACCATGAACGCACAGGGCGCGCTGGTGACGCCGCGCGGCGCACAGTGCAACGGCGCAGTCGAGCCCGCGCTCTACGCGATCGACGTGGCGCTGCCGGTGATCGATCTCGGCCAGGAAAGCCGGTGCGGCCCCGGCCGCACGGCGCGCGCTGAGCTATCTGCGGGCATGCCGGTGTCCGAATTCAGCGACTGGCGCTTGTTCGAGGGCGCTGCGCTGTGGAAATGGGCGCATGCGCTCTACGCCATCTTCGGCGCGATCCTAACGGCGCTGGCTGTGATCACGTTCTCAGGCGTGCTGAAGCCGAAGGAAGAGTAGCTGCGTTCCGGCCTCGCGCGCGACGTTTGCGCGCTTGCCTCCGGGACGGAACGGCGCTTGTTAGCCCCGAAAACTTCGGGGGAAACACCATGCTTCGCCGCACTCTGCTTCAGTCCGCTATCGCCGCGCCACTTCTGGCCGCGTGCGCCACCAATGGCCAACTCGGCGCCGCCGATCCGATGGCGCCGCTGCCACACGATACCAGCTCATACGCACGCCCCGATGAAGCGCGCGTGCGTCACGTTTCGCTCGATCTCACGGCCGATTTCGACCGCAAAGCCTTTCACGGCAAAGCCACGCTCGACATCGTCGCCCGCGCCGATGCGCAAGAGATCGTGCTCGACAGCAAAGGCCTCGTCATCCAGCGCGTCCGCGCCGGCGGCCGCGACACCACCTTCACGCTCGGCGACAGCGATCCGTCAAAAGGCGCACCGCTGACGATCCAGCTCAACGGCGCCCGCCGCATCGAGATCGAGTATGAAAGCGCGCCGAACGCGAGCGCGCTGCAATGGCTGGAGCCCGCGCAAACGGCGAGCAACAAGCGCTTCCTGTTCAGCCAGGGTCAGGCGATCCACAACCGCACCTGGATCCCGACGCAAGACAGCCCCGGCATTCGCCAAACTTACGATGCGCGCATCGTCGTCCCCGCCGACCTCAAAGCGGTGATGAGCGCCGAGATGCTGACGCCGAACGGCCAAGCAACGGCGGATGGCAAACGCGCTTTCCGATTCCGCATGCCGCAACCGATCCCGCCTTATCTGATCGCTATCGCGATTGGTGATCTCGTGCACGCCGATGTCGGCCCTCGCACTGGCGTATATGCCGAGCCCAGCGTCATCGAGCGCGGCGTCTATGAATGCGCCGACATGGAACGCATGATGGACGTGGCGGAGGAGCTCTACGGCCCTTATCGTTGGGGCCGTTACGACGTGCTGATCCTGCCGCCGTCCTTCCCGTATGGCGGCATGGAAAACCCGCGCCTCACCTTCCTCACGCCAACCTTCCTCGCCGGCGATCGCAGCCTCGTCTCGCTTGTCGCGCACGAATTGGCGCACTCGTGGTCGGGCAATCTCGTCACCAACGCGGTGTGGGCTGATGGCTGGCTCAATGAGGGCTTCACCTCCTATATCGAAGGCCGCATCGGCGAAGCATTGTTCGGCGAAGAACACGCGCGCATGGCCGAAGCGCTGTCGTGGTCGGACATTCAAACAGCACTCGGCAGCGTGTCGCCAGATGGTCAGCGCCTGCACTGGATCGGTGAAGTCAGCGCCAACGAAAACTCAAGCGCCATCACCTACGACAAGGGCGCGACCTTCCTGCGCACCATCGAAGGTATTGTCGGGCGCGACAGGCTCGACGCCTATCTGCGTTCCTACTTCGATCGCTACGCCTTCCAGCCGATGACGACGCAAGCTTTCCTCGCCGACTTCCGCCAGCACGTCGTGCGCGGCGATGCGAACCTGGAAGCGCGCTTGATGCTCGATCAATGGGCTTACGAGCCGGGCATTCCGGCAAACGCTGTCGCGCCGCAAGCCGACGGTTTCAGCGAAATCCCAGGCTACGTGCAGGCCTTCGTCGATGGTGGCCCAGCTGCCGCGGCGCCGTGGGAGATGTGGAACACGATGCAGCGCCAGCGCTACCTGCAAACGCTGCCGCGCACGCTCCCCGCCGAACGCCTACAAGAGCTGCAACGCAATCTGGCGCTCGACACGATCGGCAATATGGAAGTGCGCTTCGATTGGCTGATCCTCGCCGTGCGCAACGGCTACACGCCGTCTGAAGCGGCGGTGGAGACGTTCCTCACCAGCCAAGGCCGCGGCAAGTTCATCCGTCCGATCTACGCCGCACTCCGCGCGCAAGGCGAATGGGGCCGCGGCGTCGCACAACGCGTCTACGCGCGCGCACGCCCCACCTATCACCCGATCGTGCAAGCCGGCGTCGACCGCATCATGAACGCCGCGTGACACCTCCCGAAGATCGCGCGCTGATCGAACGCAGCCTAGAGATCGCCGCTGCACGCGGCGGCGATCTCACAGCGGCGATCTACGCCCGCCTCTTCCGCGAACGACCCGAACTCGAAGCCATGTTCGTCATGGACACGGACGGCGCCGTGCGTGGCGAAATGCTCTCCCGCGTCTTCGACGCCATCCTCGATTTCATCGGCGACCGCGCCTACGCGCAAAACTGGATCAGCGCCGAAGCGACGACACACGAAGGCTACCTCGTGCCGCGCGGAGATTTTGTACGTTTCTTCGAGATTGTGGGAGAGACGGTGCGTGAGGCGTGCGGCGCGGATTGGAGCGACGCCAGCGGCGCCGCGTGGTCACGTCTCACCAAAGACGTCGCCGCCCTCACCTAATTTCCGTCATCCTGGACGTACTCCGCGTGCCCAGGATGACGTCAGAGCTTGAACTGATGGCGATGCTTGCCCTGCGCGTCCGCGTAGTGCGCTTGGATCAGCGCTAAATCCGCCTCGTAATCGCCACTCGGAAACACCACCGCCGCCAACCGCACCTTGCGCTTGCCGTAGTCCAACACGCTCAGCACGATCGGCACGTTCGCGCCGACAGCGATGTGATAAAACCCGCTTTTCCACTCGCGCACAGCGCTGCGCGTCCCTTCCGGCGGAATAGCGAGCACCATGCGGTCTTCGCGCGCGAACGCTTCCACCATGGCACCCACCACATCATTCGCCTTCGAGCGATCAATCGGCACGCAGCCGAGCCATTTGATCAACCACCCGAACGGGCCTTGCGTCAAGCTCTTCTTGCCCATCCAGCGCAAGCGCACGCGATAATAGCCCGCCGCCGCCAGCATATTGATGCCGTCCCAGTTCGACGTGTGGGGCGCCGCCACCAGCACCATCTTCTCGAACGCCGGCCAATCGCCTTCGATCTTCCAGCCGCCGAGGGTGAGAAACGCGCCGCTGATCCAGTGCACGATCTGGGTGAACGGCCCGCGAGAGGGCGCCGGCCGCGCGCTGCCGGGATCGAGCACGATTTGGTTTGCCGATATCGCGCCCGTATCCATGCAATCCCCGATCACTCAGAGCGCTTCGCCGAAGCCTTTGCCGCCTACCATCGGTTTGAAGCGGATGAGACGGCTCTCTTCGACAGCGGCCGTACGATGCTTCACCGCTTCGCGATAGACGGGATCACGGATCATGGCCGCGAAAGCGGCGGGGTTGGGATATTCGGCGATGAACGCCAGATCCCAGCGCTCCTCCTCCGGGCCAATCAACGTGCAGTCAAAACGCCCGATCCAGTGCTGTCGTCCGCCCAGCCCCTCAAACACCGGCCCGCTCTCGCGCGCATAGGCTTTGTACGCCTCCGCGCCGGTCGCCGCGCGGCCATCCTCGTACGCCGCTTGCGCGCGCAGACGCACCAGATTGAGCATGTGGATCGGACCCTCATCGGGCAGCGCCTGGAAGGCGGCGAATTGCTCTTTCGATGGGTTGATTAGATCGCTCATGCACAGCTCCCGCGCCTTTGGCTTGACCATAGCCGCGACCGGTCGCAATCCAAGCCCATGAAGATTCTGATCGTTGGCTCGGGCGGGCGCGAGCACGCTTTGGGCTGGAAGCTCAAGCAGAGCCCGCTCGTCACCGAAATCATGTCGACGCCGGGCAATCCCGGCCTCGCCGCACTCGGGCGCACGTTCGCGCTCAAGGTTGAGCAAGCCGCCGAGATCGCCGCGCTCGCCGCGCGCGAGCGAGTCGATCTCGTCGTTATCGGCCCGGAGTCCGCCGCGGCCGCTGGTCTCGCCGATCAGTTGCAAATGCTCGGCATTCCCTGCTTTGGCCCAAGCAAAGCCGCCGCAGAACTCGAAGCCTCAAAAGCGTTCATGAAAGAGTTCAGCGTTCGCCACGGCGTTCCCACCGCCGCGTACAAAGTCTTCGACGACGCCATCCACGCCAAAGCTTATCTCGGCGACCGCGAACCGCCATTCGTGATCAAGGCCGATGGCCTTGCTGCCGGCAAAGGCGTCGTCATCGCTGAAACCCGCCGCGAGGCAGACGAAGCGATCAACGAAATTCTCTTCCTGCGCAAATTCGGCACCGCCGGTCAGCGCATCGTCATCGAAGATTTCCTGCCCGGCGAGGAAGCCAGCTTCTTTGCGCTCTGCGATGGCGAAACCGCGATACCGCTCATCGCCGCGCAAGATCACAAGCGCGCCTATGACGGCGACAAGGGCCCGAACACAGGCGGCATGGGCGCCTACTCGCCCGCGCCGGTGTTTACCGACGCGATGCGCGATCTCACCATGGAGCGCATCATCCTGCCGACGTTGCGCGGCATGAAAGCGGAAGGCCGTCCATTCGTCGGCGTGCTGTTCGCCGGCCTGATGATCAGCGCCGATGGGCCGAAGCTGATCGAGTTCAACGTCCGCTTCGGCGATCCCGAGTGCCAGACACTCATGCGCCGCATGAAGAGCGATCTCGCGCCCATCCTGCTCGCCGCCGCGAAAGGCGAACTCGCAAGCGCTCCGCCGATCGAATGGGACGCGCGCCCCGCGGTTACCGTGGTCTATGCCGCGCAAGGCTATCCGGATGAACCGCTCACCGGCTCAGTCATCCGCGGCGTCGCGCAGGCTGATCAAGTCGAGGGCGTCGTCGTCTTCCACGCCGGCACGCGTCAGGACGAAGAAGGCAACCTCCGCGCCGCCGGCGGCCGCGTGCTCAACGTCACGGCAACCGGCGACGATCTCCGCCAAGCCGTCACCCGCGCCTACGACGCGGTTTCCCGCATCGACTGGCCCGGCGGCTTCTGCCGGCGGGACATTGCGTGGCGAGCGTTGGACTAGCTTTTATCCATGGGCCGCTCCGCATTCATCGCGGTCTACATCATGGCAAGCCAGCGCAACGGCACGATCTATGTCGGCGTCACCAGCGATCTGCTGCAACGCGGGCTGGAGCACCGCGAAGGTCGCGTTGAAGGCTTCACACAGAAGTATGGATGCAAGCTGCTCGTCTGGTGGGAGCAGCATAGCGACATGCCGACTGCGATCGCGCGCGAGAAAGAAATGAAGCGCTACGGGCGGAAGAAGAAACTGGCTCTGATCAAAGCGCACAACCCGACATGGCGGGATTTGTACGAGGACTTTCTCCTGCCAAGACACCTTAGACGAGAAGAAGACTAGATCTCGTTTCCTTCCGTCATCCTGGGCACGCGGAGCGTGACCGGGATCCAGAGCCGAGGGTCGCGCTGGTTGCCCTGGATCCCGGCCGTGCTCCGCACGTCCAGGATGACGGACGGATGGACGGTGTGTATTCCTACAGAATGAGCGAACCGGCCGAAGACCCCCATGCGAACTTCAAAGGCGTAAAGCCCGTCGAAGAACGCCATAAGCTTGATGAAGTGGCGCTTGATGCGTGGATGCGCGCGCATGTCGACGGCTATCAGGGACCGCTCTCGATCAATCAGTTCAAGGGTGGGCAATCGAACCCGACATATCAAGTCGTCACGCCAACGCGGAAATACGTTCTGCGCAAGAAGCCCGGCGGCAAGCTGCTCCCTTCTGCGCACGCTGTTGACCGCGAGCATCGTGTTATGTCGGCACTTTATCCGACGGGCTTTCCGGTCGCCAAGCAGTACGCGCTCTGCACTGACGATAGCGTGCTTGGCGCCATGTTCTACGTCATGGAAATGGTCGAAGGTCGCGTGCTGTGGAACGGGACGCTGCCCGAGCTCGACCAAGCCGATCGCCGCCGTGTCTATGAGAACAAGATCGCGACATTGGCGAAGCTGCACAACACCGATCACGAAGCCATCGGCCTCGCTGATTACGGAAAGCCCGGAAATTATTTCGCGCGCCAGATCGATCGCTGGTCGAAGCAATACAAATTGAGCGAGACCGAAACCATCGACGAGATGAACAAGCTCATCGAATGGCTGCCGCAAACCATTCCACCAGGCGAACGCACGAGCATTGTTCACGGCGACTATCGCCTCGACAATCTTATCCTGCACGAAAGCGAACCGCACGTGATCGCTGTGCTGGATTGGGAGCTTTCAACGCTCGGCGATCCGCTTGGCGATTTCACTTATTATTTGATGAACTGGGTGATGCCGCACGATGGCCGCGCAGGCCTTGGCGGCGTCGATGTCGCCGCAATCGGCATTCCAACGCAGGATGAAGCGGTGAAGCTCTATTGCGAGCAAACCGGCCGCGACGGCATCGCGCAGCTCGATTGGTATTTCTCCTACAACGCCTTCCGCCTCGCCTGCATTCTGCAAGGCATCGCCGGCCGTGTGCGTGACGGCACCGCCGCCAGCGCGCACGCAACACAAATGATCGCGCGCATCCGCCCGCTGGCGAGCGCCGCCTTCATGTACGCGCAAAAAGCCGGCCTCAAATGAACGAGCGCCAGCGCGATCTCTTTCTCTATGTGTGGTCGCAACGTCGCCAGCGCGGGCAGATGAATGTCTCGCTGATGGGCGCGGCGATTGGCGCCATCGGCGGCTTGGTGTTCGCTATTCTTCTCGGCAGCCAGATCAGCGTAGATCGCGGCAGCTACACAGGCCTCTCCGCCATCATCCCGATGATCGAGCAAGGCGGCCGCCTCTTGCTGCTCTCCGTACCTGCTTTCGCTGGCATTGGCTTTGTCGGCGCCAACCGCGTCTATGCCGCGCAGGAACGAATGTACCAATCGATCCTCGCAACCGGCGCGCGTGTGCCTGATCAGAAGCCCGTCATGCAGGCTGGCGATCGCGGCCCTGCCATCGCAGTCGCCATCGCCGCAGGTGTGATCGCGGTGTTCATCATCGTGCTCTTTGCGATGTATTGGTGAGCGCAAACGCTTGACGGCGGCTCCTGCTTCGGTTCGATCAGTGCACCAAATCAGGGGGAAATCCATGCTGCGGCGCACACTCACGCTCGCTGGCGCGCTCGGCGCTCTTGCGGTTCTGACCAGCTCAGTCTTCGCGCAAGACGCCACCCAGCAAGTCGCCAGCATTATTCACGCTGGCCGGCTGCTCGCCGATCCTGCAACAGGCCGCGTCACCACCGAACAATCAATCCTCGTCGGCGCTGATGGTCGCATTATCGGCATCGAGGCCGGCTACATCACGCGCGGCGACGCGCGCATCATTGATCAGCGCGACCGCTTCGTGTTGCCCGGCCTGATCGACAGTCACGTCCACCTCTCTGGCGAACTGGGTCCCAACCAGTTGCTCGAAGAAGTGCAGCTCACCGCCGCTGACGGTGCGCTCCGCGCCGCCGCAAACGGTCGCACCACTCTGCTCGCGGGCTTCACCACCGTCGCTGATCTCGGCGCCGCCAACGACTCGATCTTCGCGCTTCGCCGCGCCATCGCTGAGGGCCGCATCGTCGGTCCGCGCATCATCGCCTCCGGTTTTTCGATCACGCCTGACGGCGGTCACGGCGACGCCAACGGCTTTTCGCCAGACGTCATCGACGTGTTGCGCAGCCCCGCTGCTTGCTCGGGCGCCGACGCGTGCCGCCGCGCCGTCCGCCGCCAAATCCAGGCCGGCGCCGACGTGATCAAAATCACCGCCACTGGCGGCGTGCTGTCGAACACCGCCGCGGGCGTCGAACAGCAATTCAGTGACGAAGAACTCCGCGCCATCGTAGACGCCGCGCACGCGATGGGCCGGCGCGTCACCGCTCACGCGCACGGCGCAGGTGGCATCAATGCAGCACTCCGCGCCGGCGTCGATAGTATCGAGCATGGCTCTTACATCGACCGTGAATCAGTGCGCCTCCTCCGCCAAGGCAATCGCTATCATGTGCCGACCCTGCTCGCCGGTTGGTGGGTCGGACGCTTGGCCGAACAAGGCGGCGTGCTGACGCCGGCCCAAACTGCAAAAGCGCGCCAAGTCAGCCGTGACATGGCGAATATGGGTCGCTTCGCCCGCCAAAACCGTGTCCGCATCGCGTTCGGCACCGATACGGGCGTCTCGCCGCACGGCATGAACGCGCGCGAATTCCAGTTGCTCGTCGAAGCCGGCTTCACGCCGCTGCAAGCCATCCAGATGGCGACCATCAACGCCGCCGATCACCTGCAGCTCAACGGCACAGCCGGCCGCATCGCGGCGGGCTATTCGGCTGACATCATCGCGGTGGACGGCGATCCGACGCAGGACGTCGCACTGCTGATGAATGTCGGCTTCGTCATGGCGCGGGGTGTGGTGCACAAGGACGTCTAGGCGGCTGTTCGGACGACGCGAACAGGGCTAGAGACCGCCAATGCTTCGCGTCGTTTCCCGTGGCGGTTCGGAAGTTGCGTGCGAGAGCGCTGAAGCGCTCTGGTACGACCTGGAATCGCCGACAGATGAAGAAGAGACCGACGTCGAGGCCGCGCTCGGCATCGATGTGCCGACGCCCGCTGAGCGCGCCGCGTTCGAGGAATCGGCGCGCTACTATGAAGAGAATGACTCACTCCATTTGACCGCCACCCTGCTCGGTCGGCGCGACGAAGGCTTGCTCGTCGCCGGTCCGGTGACGTTCATCCTGGCCAAAGGCAAGCTCGTCACCGTCCGACAGGTGCGGCCGCGCGCGTTCGAGATCGGCGAAAAACGCGCTTCGGCCCGTGTCGCCTCGGCACAAACCGGCGCTGACGTCATGGTGGCGCTCATCGAAGGCGCAGCTGAGCGCTTGGCCGACGTGCTCGCCGAAGCCACGCGCGACGCCAACGCGCTTTCAGTGCGCGTCTTCGACGAAGCCGACACGATCGACCTGCGCTCGGCGCTGCGCGACCTCGGCCGCATCGGCGCGCTCGCCGCACTTGCGCACGACTCGCTCACCAGCATGCAGCGGCTCTTGGTTTATGCGCGCGCCAGCAAGAGCAAGTACGGCCTCGTGGACTCCCGGCTCTCTGCACTCGGCCGCGATGTCGCCGAACTCGAACGCATCGCCGAACAGATGCAGCCGCGGCTCTCCTATCTGCAAGACGCCGTGCTCGGCCTTATCAACGCCGCGCAAACCAACGTGTTGAAGGCGCTCTCGCTCGCCACCATTGCGTTCGTGCCGCCGACCTTGATCGCGTCGATCTTCGGTATGAATTTCGATCACATGACTTGGTTTCGTGAACCGTGGGGACCATGGGTCGGCGTCGCGTTAATGTTTGCGGCGCCCGCGGCGCTGTTTGCGATCGCCAAGTGGCGCAAGTGGTTTTGACAAATCGCCCCACGCGCGAGCACTGACGGAACAATCACTGCACGGCCACATTCCCTCCAAGAGCTGCGCGTAACCTGGCGCCGCTTAATCAGTGCGTAGGGAAATTCATCATGAAGAAAGAAACTCTTCTCGCCGTCGCGGCCGCGACGATTGTTTTGGCCGGTTGCGGCACGCAAACCGGCGATCGGATCGCCTCTGGCGCCGCCATCGGCGCAGGCGCCGGCGTTGTCGCCGGCGGCGTCGGCGCTATTCCGGGCGCGCTGATCGGCGCGGCTGTCGGCGGGCTCACCACCCCGGATCAGGTCAATCTCGGCCGTCCCGTCTGGGACGAGTGATTGCGCGACGCGCGGGCGGCGTCTAAACGCTGCCCGCATGGGCGTCCGTCTGTGCTGCGGGAGTGCCCCGTAGGATAGAACGATGCCTGCCCTGGAATTCACCCGTCGCTACGCGATGGCGCATCGCCTGTTGGCGACCAAAAGCGCGAAATGCGCGATCCCTCACGGTCACAACGAGTTCGTCACCGTGCGCCTAGATCCAACATCGCGGTTCAGCTTCAGCGAGACAAATTCCGTCGCCCCCTTCGAACAGGTGAAGAAGCGTTGGCACGACTGGATCGACAACGCCGTCGATCACACACTCCACCTCGCCGAAACCGATCCGCTGATCGGTTATTTCCGCGAGCACGAGCCAAAACAGCTCGCGCAGATCATAACCTTCCAAGGCGATCCGACGACGGAAGCGTTGGCGGCCTGCTTCTTCCTCAAGCTCTCCGCTTTCGTTGCCGACGATGGACTTCCCTTCACCGTCCGCGAAATCCGCATCGAAGAGACGCCGACCAACACAGTCATCGTAACCCGCGAAAGCTTCGATCCCGCCGCCTGCGGTCTCCGGCCCGGCGCGTGGCCATCGCGCGCAGATATGAGCATCAATGATTTCTGATAGGCTCCGCAGGACTCAACGCGGAGCCCGCATGCCTGCCTTTCTCACCTCGCCCCAGGTCGCACCGATCCTGATGCTGATCGCGTCGAACGTGTTCATGACGTTCGCCTGGTACGGACACCTCAAGTTTAAATCGACGCCGCTGCTGATCGCCATCGTCGCGGCGTGGGGCATTGCGTTCATAGAATATTGCTTGGCCGTCCCCGCCAACCGGATCGGCAGCGCCGTCTATTCAACGGCCGAACTCAAGACCATGCAGGAAGTTATCACGCTCTGCGTGTTCATCCTGTTCTCGTGGCTTTTCCTGCGCGAACAACTCGGCTGGAACCACTTCCTCGGCTTCGCGCTAATCGCAGCCGGCGCCGCGGTTGTGTTTCTGGGCAAAGGCGGCCCGGCTTAGCCCGCGCTGAAATACCAAACCGCCCAGGGCCCACCGAGCGCCACCGCCATCGCGAGCTCCACGCCGACGCTGATGCGATTGAACTTCGTATCAGCGCCATCGCGCCATATCGCGATCAGGCGGCCGAACGCTGTAGCGCCCCACCCCGCGCTCAGCACAGCGATCGCGCCGGATGCGGCGACGCCAACGATGTAAGCGTTGGCCAGCAAATAGCGCAGCGTCAGCGCCAGCGCGATGAGATGCAGCCCGAGAAACAAGCCGCCATAGGTCGCGCGAAATTCGGCGACGCCGCCGGCTGCGTCTTCACGCAAGCGCACCAGCTTCGCCGCCCATTTCGGATCGAGCAACGCGCGCGCGCCGAGCGCCACGCCAAAGGCGAGCGCCAACACATTCAGCACCCAAGCGATTGCCATCATTAGCGCATGCCGGGGAGGCTCTCGCCTTCGTCCTTCTTGCGCTTGCCGGTCCAGCCGTAACGCGACAGCTCGTTCAACGCGATGCCGCGCGCGTGCACTTCGTCCGGACCATCGGCCAGACGCAAAGTACGGATGCCCGCGTATGACTTCGCCAGACCAAAGTCCTGCGACACGCCCGCGCCGCCATGCGCTTGGATCGCGTCGTCGATAATCTTCAGCGCCATGCGCGGCGCTGCAATCTTGATCATCGCGATCTCGTTTTTGGCGACCTTATTGCCGACCGTATCCATCATGTACGCGGCCTTCATGCAGAGCAGGCGCGTCATCTCGATATCGATGCGCGCATCAGCGATGCGCTGCTCCCAGACCGAGTGTTCGGCGATGGTTTTGCCGAACGCCACGCGCGTCGTGATGCGCTTGCACAAAGCTTCGAGCGCCGCTTCCGCCGCACCAATCGTGCGCATGCAATGGTGGATGCGGCCCGGACCTAAGCGGCCCTGCGCGATTTCAAAGCCACGGCCTTCGCCGAGCAGCAAATTTTCCGCCGGCACACGCACGTTCTTCAGCTCGATTTCCATGTGGCCGTGCGGCGCGTCGTCATAACCGAACACGCTGAGCGGACGCTCAATCGTGATGCCCTTCGCATCGAGCGGCACCAGGATTTGGCTTTGCTGCGAGTGGCGCGGATTTTCCGGATTGGTCTTACCCATCAGGATCGCGATCTTGCAGCGCGGATCGCCAGCGCCGCTCGACCACCACTTGCGGCCATTGATGACGTAGTCGTTGCCGTCGCGCTTGATCTCGCACTGAATGTTGGTCGCGTCTGATGAGGCCACGCCCGGTTCAGTCATCAAGAACGCCGAACGGATTTCGCCGTTCATCAGCGGACGCAGCCATTGCTCTTTGTGTTCGCGCGTGCCGTAGCGCTCGAGCACTTCCATATTGCCCGTATCCGGCGCCGAGCAGTTGAACACTTCCGAACCGAAGCCGACACGCCCCATGAGTTCAGCGAGCGGCGCATATTCGAGATTGGTGAGACGCGGGCCTTCGAACTCGAACGTGTCGTCCACATGCGGGTGACCGCTGCCCGGCGGCATGAACATATTCCAGAGGCCTTGCGCCTTCGCTTTGGCCTTCAGCTCTTCGACGACCGGCAGCACCTTCCAGCGCCTGCCCTCTTTCTGCTGCGCCTCATAAGTCGGCACGGCCGGGAAGACATTGTCGTCCATGAACTGGCCGACGCGGTCGATCCATTCTTTGGTCTTGGCGGAATGTTCGAACTGCATCGCGGTCTCCCCAATGTGTCTTTGGTGGCGTCTCTATTTCCGCCACGCTAAGCCTCCGGCGCGAGAGGAGCAATGCGCGCATGAAGCTTGCCGCTGCGACACTTGAGAATGCATGGGTGCGGCTCGAACCGTTCGAGGAACGCCACCGCGCCGGGCTGACCGAAGCCGCCCATGCGGACGTGAACATTTTCCAACACATGCCATTCGGGGTTGCCGAAAACGGCTACGGCGCATGGTTCGATGGGCTCCGCGCGGAACAGGCCGAAGGCCGCTGGATTCCACACGCCGTGATCGCAAAGCATCCTCCCCCGCGTGCGGGGGAGGTCACGAGCGAAGCGAGTGGGAGGGGGAAGTTGCACGAAGAAACAAACACGCCCCTCCGTCAGTTCGCTACGCTCACTGACACCTCCCCCACAGGTGGGGGAGGACAAGAGCGCATCGTCGGCCAGACCTGCTACCTCGCCATCCGCCCCGAACACAGCGGCGTCGAGATCGGCGGCACTTGGTACGCGCGCGCAGCCCAAGCCACCGCCATCAACCCCGCCGCCAAACTCCTCCTCATCACCCACGCCTTCGCCTGCGGCGCCGAGCGCGTCGAGTTCAAGACGGATGCGCTGAACCTCCAATCACGCGGTGCGCTGACGAAACTTGGCGCGACGTTTGAAGGGATATTCCGGAGGCAGATGCGCAGACCGAACGGGACGATGCGGGATAACGCGTACTTCTCGATTGTTCGCGATGAGTGGGATGAAGTGCGGGCGAAGATTGAGACGCGGCTGGCGGCGTTCGATAGCGTTTCCTGATCAGTAAATCGGCCCGACTGAACTGGTTAGGCCCGCGACATCGAGAAACACGCGACCGACACTTTCGGAGCCGTCTTCTCCGCTCCATCGGTCGATCATGTGATAGCGGCCGCCGGTGCGCGCCTCCACGATCCATTGCGCTCCGTCGCGCCCTCTCGTGTCATACCGTTGTGTCGGCATCTGCCAAAAATCTAGCCCCTCCACCGCAGCGACAATTGCGTCCCATTGTTCGCGTGATATTTGCCTCGCGATGCGCTGAGAGATTTGACCGGGCTCGTACCCGCCTGCACCGCTCGCCACTACAGCTTCCAGATAATATTCTTCGCCTCTCCGCAGGATCCGCACAGCTACAGGGTTGTGAAACGTGCGAAGCCAAACGAACCGATAAGATTCCGATGATTGCAGAGCACCGCACGACAGCGACGGCTCTTCCATCGCTGACAACTGGCTTGAATACCAACGACGAACGAATTCATCGCGGCCTTCCCAGAGCGAACCGCCAAACGTGCCGACGGGAAAATAATACGCCGCAGGATCGCTGCCGCACGCGCTTCGGACAGGCACTCCATAGCCCTGGCTACCGCTTGTCGAACACCCGAGAAGGGCGATCGCAAGCAATATGGGCAGGAAGAACGCGCAGCGCATCGGCATGCGATAGCGAAGCCACCGCACCACCGCCAATCACGTTCGCTCGTTCGCATTGACCGATTGGCAAATCCCACAAACGCGCGTACATAAACACCTGACGCGAGCGCTGCACACATTGCGGCTTTCGGGGCGCTCCCCGCCGCGCCGTTTTCCAACCTTTAGCTTGGGAGGCGCGCGTGACATCGCTCACAACAGCCCTACTTCTTCTCGTCGTCCTCATCACCGCAACCATATCCGGCGTCTTCGGCATGGCCGGCGGGCTCATGCTCATGGGCGCGCTCACGCTCGCCATGCCGGTCGCCGCCGCAATGGTGACGCATGGCGCAGTGCAGTTCGTGTCCAATGGCTGGCGCGCGGTTCTGCACCGCAAATACATAAACTGGCGCATCATCGTCTCTTACGGCGTGGGCTCCGCGATAGCCGCGGGCCTGCTCGCGCTCGTCACATATCAGCCGACGAAAGCCTGGATATTCCTGCTACTCGGCCTCGTGCCCGGCCTCGCCTGGATTCCGAAAGGCCGCTTCAATCTCGACGCCGCCAAACCATCGCACGCCGTCGCGTGCGGCTTGAGCGTCACCGGCTTGAACGTCATCGCCGGCGTCTCGGGGCCTTTGCTCGACGTCTTCTTCGTGCGCACCGATCTGACGCGCCATCAAATCGTCGCCACCAAAGCCGCGACCCAAGCCTTCAGCCACACCGTGAAAATGATCTTCTACGGCGTGCCGCTGCTCGCCGCGACGACAAGCACCGGCTTGCCGCCGTGGTGGTTCTTCGCGGTGGCCGCACCGCTCGCCATGATCGGCGCCTGGCTCGGCGGCATGGTGCTCGACAAAATGAGCGACACGAGTTTTCTCAAATGGACGCGCTGGATCGTGACGGCGATTGGCGTTGTGTACCTGTTGCAGGCTGCCGTGCTGTTCAGTCAGTGATGCAAAACACCCATTCCCGGGGCGATGCGTAGCATCGAGCCCGGGACCCATAAACACATCTGCTTCGCGCATCGCGCCAGCGTTGCAAATCAAGCGTGATTATGGGTCCCGGACTTGGCCTGCGGCCAATCCGGGAATGGGTGTTAGCAAAACACTGCCATACTGGCGGGTTGGTCTCCGCGCGATAAATTCGCTATGCGAATCCGGTTCGGTGGGAGACCTAAGCGTGGACGATTGGGGCATAGTCGCAGCGTCATTGGCCGGTGGCCTCGTGTTGCTGGCTGCCGGGGGTGAGTTCGTTGTGCGCGGCGCGGTTGGCGTCGCGCGCAAGTTCGGCGTGTCCGAACTGATGATCGGACTGACGCTCGTCGGCTTCGGCACCTCTTCGCCGGAGCTTGCTGCAAGCGTGAGCGCTGCGCTTTCCGGTTCGCCAGGCATCGCTGTCGGCAATGTCGTTGGCTCCAACATTGCCAACGTGCTGCTGATCTTCGCCCTCGTCGCAATCATCAAGCCGATCCAGGTCGACTCCCGCGCCTTGCAGCGGGACGGCTGGGTGATGCTGGCGGCAACCGCGATCTTCATCGGCGTGGCGGTTGTGCTTGACGAGATATCGCGCCTCACCGGCGCGATCTTTCTGGCGGCGCTCGTGGCCTATGTTGTCCTCGCTTACGTCATGGAGCGGCGAAACACGCCTGCCGCTGAGATGCATAAGGCCGAGGTCAAGCTGCACGATCCCGCGCCCTCGCCGCTGTGGCAATCAGCGGCGTTCGCGATCGCTGGTCTCGTCATGCTCGTTTACGGCGCTGATCTTCTGGTCGGCGGCGCCAAATCGGTCGCGCGCGCGGCGGGTTTATCCGAGACCATTATCGGCCTGACGATCGTAGCACTCGGCACTTCGCTGCCCGAACTTGTCACCTCGGTCATGGCGGCGCTCAAGGGCCGCTCCGATGTCGCCTTCGGGGGCATCATCGGCTCCAACATCTACAACATCCTGGGCATTATCGGCATCACCGCGCTCATTCAGCCAATCGCGGTGCCGGTCGATCTGCTCGCGCGCGATTGGGCGGCGCTCTATGTGGCGACGTTGCTGGTGCTGCTGCACGCCAATACTGGCGGCAAGGTGAACCGCTTCGAAGGCGCGTTCCTGCTTTTGCACTATGTCGGCTATTGCTGGCTGCTGCTCGCTTAGACGTCGCCACCACCCGCGTCCGCCAAGCCCTCTTCCACCTCAAGCAAATCCGCCGGCTTGCACTCCAAAGCCTCGCAAATCTTCGCCAGCGTCTCGAAGCGCACGCCTTTCACCTTGCCTGTCCGCAAGAGCGAGAGGTTCGCTTCGGTGATGCCGACGCGCTCGGCGAGGTCCTTCGCCTTCATCTTGCGGCGCGCGAGCATCACATCGAGGGTGACGACGATGCGCATCAGACGATCTGATCGTTCTCAGCTTTGAGCGAAGCAGCCGCCGCTTCCAGCACGCCGCCAATCATCAGCACCGTGGACGCAAAAACCATCAGCGCGATATCGAGCGGATCGAAGCGCCAGCTGAATGGAGCGCCGCCAAGCAGCGCGATTGCCAACGGTGCGATGAGCATCTTCAGGAAGAACGCCGCCAGCGCGAACAAACCCGCCGACTGGAACGCGCGGCTCGCCTTTTCCGAGACGAAACGTCCTTCATGGTATTCGAGCAGAACCGGGCGCAGCATGACGACCGCGCCCACCGCCGCGATCGCTGGCGCATAACTCAAGAGCTTGATCACGATCGCAATCGGTGCGCCAAGCTCCGCCGCCCACGGCGCGGGCTCAAACGTCACCAGATAAAGCTCGCCGATCAATGGCAGGCCGACCGCCGCAACCAGCATCGGGATCAGGACCGAGTTCATAACCAGCATCTGGCCAGCTTGCGTGCGGGCCTTTTCGACGCGGATTTCAGCGTTGCTCATCACACAATCTCATCGTTTTCAGCTTTGATTTTCGCCGCCGCTTCCAGCACGCGACCGAGCACCATCACGGCCGCGGCGAACGCCAGCAGGCCGAGCTCGAACGCTTCCATGTGCCAGATGAAGCCGCGCCCCTCGTTGGTGATCCAGCTCACGATCGTCGGCGACGCGACGACTTTGAACGCCACGGCCCAAATCGCGCCCTCGCCCGCTTTGCGCAGGTGTGCGCTGGCCTTGAGCGTGAAGAACTGGCCCTTGCCGTACTCGTCGAGCACGTTGCTCAAATCGAGCAGCGCCCCCGCCAGCAGGAAGCCAGGCAGCGCCATCAGCCAGAAGATGCCGACGGCGTTGATCAGATTGGCGACGCCCGCCCAGTCCGGCGTGACCTCGCGGTTGCGCAGCGCGCTAATCACCGGGTCGACCTCGCCGGCTACCGCGCTCAGCGCGATCAGCACCGCGGCCACCACGGCGACGGTGGCGGCGCCGCCGGCAAGTTGCTGCGCGCGCTCCAGCGGCGCGACTGCGGCCTGGGTCATGTACGGAACTCCTCAAGTCGGACGATAATCTCTTATCGTCTCACAATAATTCCGTCAAGTCCGATCTGCAGCTGGTTAATCCTCCGTCAACCGTCGGAGTCGCCCCATGGGACGAGAGAGATTCGGACGGCAAAAAATGCCCATCATCACGCACATCCTGCTCTATGTGGCCTACGCCACCATCTCGACGACCGTCGGGATCGCGCTCACGCAAGTCGGCGGCCAGGACATCGGCGCGTCCTTCCTGGGCGGCATCGCGCTCTTCTGCGCATGCGCCGTCACGCATGCGAGCATCTCCACGACAGCCGCATCGAGCCGCGTCGGCGACGCCGAGAAAGTGATCAAGCGCGACATGGAGCGCCTGCGTGTCGCACACCGTGAAGTCACGGCTGACGTCGACGCGATGCAGACCCGCCTGGATCAGATTGAAGCAGCTGTCGGTTCGCAATCGTTTGGCACGCCGCAAATCGAAGCGCCGCACTATCAAGCCGGCGGCCCGCCACAGATTGAATCGCGCATCATCGAACAAATCGTCGACAAACTCGGCGCCGCTATGGATGCGCGGCTGAATACGATTCAAAGCGCTGGCGTCACGCCCCTCAATCCGAGCGCTGCGCGCGGGCCGATGGACATGGTCCGCGAAGCGTTGTTGGAAAATCGCGTCGAACTCTTCCTGCAACCGATCGTGCAGCTGCCGCAGCGCAAAACCGCGTTCTATGAAGGCTTCACGCGTTTGAAGGACGCGAACGGCCGCATGATCCTGCCGCAGGAATTTATCCCCGCCGCCGAGCAAGCTGGCTTGATGTCGACGATCGACAATGTGCTGATGTTCCGCTGCGTGCAGATCGTGCGCAAGCTTATGAAGCAAGATCGCCGTGTCGGTATCTTCTGCAACATCAGCCCGTCAGCGCTGTCCGACGAACAATTCTTCCCGCAATTCCTCGATTTCATGCGCGACAATCGCGATCTCGCCGGCAGCGTGATCTTCGAAATTCCACAAGACGCTTACGAAAACCGCACCTCGATCGAAGCGCGCGCGATGGCCAAGCTCGTCGATCTGGGCTTCCGCTTCTCGATCGACCGCGTGACCAACACCGAAATCGATCTCCCCGATCTGGAACGCTCGGGCGTGAAGTATGTGAAGGTCTCGGCCATGACGATGGTGGAGCAAACGGTTATTCGGGGCTTGCGTCCGCGGTCAGCGATCACGCGCGAGATCGCAGCGGCAGACATATCCGCGATCTATCAGCGCTACGGCATCGACCTCATCGCCGAGCGCATCGAGACCGAAGACGCCGTGCTCGAAATCCTCGATCTCGACGTGCCGTTCGGTCAAGGCCACCTCTTCGGCACGCCGCGCGCGATCAAGGAAAGCCTGATGGAAGAAACCGCGCCGCCGCGCGAGTTCTTGATGAAGCAGAACGGCCGCATCGCTTAGAGTCAGGCAGCAGGCATTAGGCAGCAGGCATTGGGATGAATCTTATCCCCGCCTATGCACACCGTGCTAAGCTCTCGCTCATGACGCCCCGACTACCCACTGCCTATTGCCCACTGCCTTGACAAAAATCATCGCCATAACCGGCGGCTCCGGCACCGGTAAAACCACAGTCGCGGCCACGCTTGCGCGCCTGCTCGGCGCGGGCAGCGTCGTGATCGCGGAGGATGATTATTATCGCTGCGCCACCGCCTATCCTGACTTCGATCCAGCTACGCACAATTTCGACGAGCCCGCCGCGAAGGAGCACACACTGCTGCGTGAGCACTTGGCCTTGGCAAAGAGCGGCGCCGCGTTCGACAAGCCGGTCTATGATCTTGTGACGCACACGCGCCAGCCGAAGATCGAGCGCATTGCGCACGCCGAAGCGCTCATCGTTGAAGGCATACATTTGCTCGCTTCCGCGGACTTGCGCGATCTCTTCGATGTCAAAGTCTATATCGAAGCAGACGAAGCGCTCCGCCTTGGCCGGCGCATGATCCGCGACATTGAATCGCGCGGACGCACGCCGCGTTCGGTCATGGCGCAATTCTTCGCAACCGTCCGCCCGATGCACGCAACCCACGTCGCGCCGCAGCGCGCTTTCGCCGATCTGGTGCTCACCTGCCCCGCCAATGCGGGCCCCGAACAGGCGGAAGAGAATGCCCGCCGCATCCTTGAGGCAATGGCGTGACAGAAATCATCAAATCCATCGACGCCATTGCCCCCCGCTACGACGCATTTTTCTGCGACGTCTGGGGCGTCGTTCATAACGGCCGCCAAGCCTACCCAGAAGCCTGCGCCGCACTTCAACGCATGCGCGCCGCGGGCAAGACAATCATCCTCGTCACCAACGTGCCGAAGCCGCGCGATACGATCCCGCCACAACTCGATCGCGCCGGCGTGCCGCGCGATGCGTGGGATGCGATCGTCACCTCGGGCGATGCGATCCGCGCTGAACTCGCCGCACGCGCGCCTGGACCAATGTATCGCATCGGACCTTACGAGTATGACCGCGCGCTTTGGGAGGGCTTGGGCTTGCAAGAAGCGCCGCTCGCCGACGCCAAGTTCGTCGCCATCTCCGGCCTCAATCGCGACGATGAAACGCCGGCAGACTACGCCGACATTCTCCGCGACGCGCGCGCCCGCAATCTCGAACTGCTCTGCGCCAACCCCGACATCGTCGTGCAATGGGGCGACCGCATGATCTGGTGCGCCGGCGCAGTCGCACGCGATTATTCCGCGCTCGGCGGCAAAGTGATCATGGCCGGCAAGCCCTGGCAGCCAATCTACGACTTGGCGTCACGCGAACTCGCGGCGATCCGCGCAGTCTCGCGCGAACGCATCCTCTGCATCGGCGATGGCGTCCCGACAGATGTCGCCGGCGCCAATGCACAGAAGCTCGACTGCCTCTTCATCGCCTCCGGCATGCACGGCGAAGCGTTGTGGACTGATGGCGAAGCTGACGCTGACAAGATCGATCGCGCGCTCAGCGCCGAAGGCGTCAGCGCCGCATTTGCGATGACGGCGCTGCGCTAGAACGTCCGCACGCCCCACTCGTCGAACTTTTCACCGATGTGGCGATCAAAATCGCGCGCCCGATTCATATCTTCGCGACCATCATTATCGCCCGCACGCCGACGCGCAACACCGCGACCGAACAAGCCAACAGGATTGCCTGGCTCAACCTCTAACGCCGCCTCGAACGAAGCCCGCGCAGGAACCCATTCTTCGCCGCGCAATTGCAGAATGCCGCGACACAATTGCGCTTCGACATTCTGCGGCGCCGCTGCGACCGCCGTTTCCGAATCGGTGCGCGCCCGCGGAAGATCGCGCTCTTGCTGCAAGCTCAGCCAGCAGCGGCCGGAACGCGCATCGACGAGGCTCGCGTCCCGACGCAACGCGGCGTCGAAATCTTCAAGCGCGCCGTCGATGTTTTCGATCGCCTGCTTGGCTCGCCCACGCCGCGCGTAAGCGATCGCCATATCGCGATCGGCGGAGATCGCAGCATCGTAGCGCTCGATCGCGTTTGAGAAATCACCGCGCGCTTGCGCGATCTCGCCGGAGAGAAATTGTGCATCCGCGACGCGTTCATGGGTGGCGACAAGCCGCGTCACAAACATCTCAGCCGCATCGAGCTGTCCGCTGGCCAGCAGAATGTAGGCCCGCCCCGCCAGCGCTTCCGCGTTGTTCTCATTCACCCGCAGCACGGCTTCGAAATCGCGCAAGGCCGGCGTCACCTCCCCGGCTTCGCGATACGCCGAACCACGATGCGCCTGCACTTCCGCACGGGCGGCCTCATCCAGTTCGCCGCTATCGATCAGCGCCGAGCATGCAGCGATACGCTCGGCGGAAGCGCCCTCCTCGTCGGCGCACACGTCGCGGTTTTGCGCCATCGGATCGGCCGCACGGCGTTCGCACGCGGCCAACGCCGCCGCTGCGATCAAGCCTGCCAAAATCAAACGCCGCATGCATTCCTCCAAGGTCAGCCTAGACCGCCAAAGCGCGCCGCGCCTAGACTATCCGCCACATAACAGGGAGACGTCGCGTGGCCAATCTGTTCGATCTCACCAGCAAGACCGCCATTGTCACTGGCTCGTCCAAAGGCATCGGCAAGGCGATCGCGCATAGGCTCGCGGAACAAGGCGCCAATGTGGTGATCTCCTCGCGCAAGCTCGATGCGTGCGAAGAGGCCGTGAAAGAGATCAACGACCTGGTTGGGCGTAAAGCGACGATTGCGGTGGCGGCAAATATCGCCGTGAAGGAAGCGCTGCAAACGCTCGTCGATGAAACCAACAAGGCGTTCGGGCAGATCGACATTCTCGTCTGCAACGCCGCGTCGAATCCCTATTTCGGACCGATGGGCAACATGGCCGACGATCAGTTCCATAAGATCCTGCAGAACAACATCGTCTCGAACCACTGGCTCATCCAAATGGTCGCGCCGCAAATGCGCGCGCGCAAAGACGGCTCGATCATTCTCGTCTCGTCCATCGCCGGCGTTCGCGGCACGCCTGTGATCGGCGCGTACGGGATTTCGAAAGCGGCCGACATGCAGCTCGCCCGCAATCTCGCGGCCGAGTTCGGACCGGACAATATTCGCGTCAACACGATCGCGCCGGGCTTGGTCAAAACCGATTTCGCCCGTGCGCTCTGGGAAAACCCCGACATCCTGAAGTCCGCAACCTCTCGTTCGCCGCTCGGCCGCATTGGAGAGCCCGACGAAATCGCCGGCATGGCGGTATTTCTCGCGGGCAAAGCCGGCGCCTTCACCACCGGCCAAACCTTCGTCATCGACGGCGGACAGACCGCAGTTTGAGCCCTCACCGGACTCGCCTTACATTTCGCCCGGTGATCATTTTGGGGATCATTTCAGGAGCCAAACATGGCGCGTAGAACCACGCATCGCACAAGCAAGGGCACGAAGTTGTACGCTGTCCGCGGCAAGGACGGGACGTTCAAGGACATCCAAAGCTACAAGCGCGCCCACGCTGCCGACCTCCGCAAGAAGAGCGGCAAGGAAGCTGCTGAAGCCGTCGTGAAAACGATGAAGGCCGCTGCTGAGACCGCCGTGAAGGCCGTCAAGACGACCGTCAAAAAGGTCACGAAGAAAAAGACTGCGAAGGCCAAGCCTGCGCCGAAGAAGGTCGCAGCGAAAAAGCCAGCAGCTAAGAAGACGATGAAAAAAGCCGCGCCGAAGAAGGCAACCAAGAAAACGGCCGCGAAGAAAGCGCGCTAAACGCTCTTCAGCGTTGAGATAAGCCGAGCGCGCGCGGGCAACCGCCGCGCTCGTTGCTTTTTGTGGCTTATTTAGAACGCGCCGATGACAGGCACGAGGCGATCTTTGAGCGCCTGCGCCGTGAACGGCTTCACGAGATAAGAGCTCGCGCCGGCGCGTTGTTCGGCTTGGCCTTCTTCGTTGTCGTTGGCCAGCATCACGAACGGCGTCTCGGCCGTCTTCTCGTTGGCGCGCGCCTGTTTCAAGAGTTCGATGCCAGACATCGAGCTCATGCTCCAATCGGAGATGACGAACGCATAATTCTTCGACTGCATCTTCGCGAGCGCGGTGCGCCCGTCGGATGCTTCGTCGATATTGGTGAAACCGAGCTGGCGCAGCAGGTTCCGCAAGATGCGGATCATCGTGTTGTAATCGTCCACGATGAGAATTGGCATCGTTGCAACTGACATGGCCACTCGTCCCCAAGACCCAGCGGCGCTTTTGTTGTGTCAGCTGAGGGACCGGCGCGCTGCCGGATCGGGGTGCGACGATCCGGCAGCGATGCCTTACCCGGCTATTATTGCGCCGTGTTATGCCGTCACAGATAGCAAAGACCTGAGAATTTTCGGTAAAGTAGCGCTTAAGTATAGATGAACGCGCGCGCTTTTGTGCGCCGACTTGGTTATCACTTGGCAACACACGCAACTGCGATTGGCTTGAAACGCAAGACTTTGTGAAGGAATGAACGCTCCCTCCTCCTCTGTTCCCGATGATGCACGCGGCGCTGCGATCGCGCTTGGCAATTTCGATGGCGTGCATCTGGGGCACCAAGCTGTCGTTGCTTCTGCGCGCGCGGTTGCGGAGGAGCGCGGCATTGCGCTCGGCGCTGCTGTGTTCGAACCGCACCCACGCCGCTTCTTCCAACCCGATGCACCGCCCTTCCGTTTGCAGAGCAACGCGCAACGCGCGCGGGCGCTGGCGGAGTTGGGCGTTGAGGAAGTGTTTGAGATCGGCTTCGACGCGGCGCTCGCGGCTTCGAGTGATCGCGCGTTTGCAGAGAGGCTGCTGAAGGAAGCGCTCGGTGCGGCGCATGTCAGCGTCGGTGACGACTTCCGCTTCGGCCATAAGCGTGTGGGCGATGTGGCGAGCTTGACCAAGCTTGGCGAAGAGCTGGGCTTCACCGTCGATGCCATCGGCGAAGTCAGCGGCGAGGATGATCTGCGCGTTTCCTCTACCGCCATTCGCGAAGCGATCGCTGCAGGCGCGATGGATAAAGCGCGCGCGATGCTGACACGGCCGTGGGCGATCGAGGGCGAAGTTCAACGCGGTTTCCAGCGCGGGCGCGATTTTGGCTTCCCGACTGCAAACCTGGCGCTTGGCGCGTATATGCGCCCGCGGCTTGGCGTGTACGCGGTGCGCGTTGATCTGGGCGACGGCGTTCTGTTGCCGGGTGCGGCGAGCGTGGGCGTGAACCCGACTGTCGGCGCGCTGCCGGAGCCGGTGCTTGAAGCGCATTTGTTCGATTTCAGTGGCGACCTCTATGGCAAGCATATCGAGGTCGAGCTTATCGCCTTCCTGAGGGACGAGGATAAGTTTGACGACACAAACGCACTGCGCCGACAAATGACACAAGACGTGATCAATGCGCGCCGGGCATTGGTGGACGCTTAGGCTTCCGCCACCGGCCGCGCCGGGATCTTCACTTCGGCTTCGCCTTCAAGCACCAAGGTATCGCCGACCTTGCACTCACAGCGCAGCTTCGCGCGCCGGCCCTTCTCGACCAGCTCCACGATCTCAACGCTCGCGATCACGATATCGCCAATGCGCACAGGCGCTAGAAACCGCAACGTCTGCGAAATGTAGATCGCCCCTGGCCCAGGCAAACGCGTGCCGATCACAGCGGAGATCAGGCTCGCCGTGTAAAGCCCGTGCGCGATGCGGCCGCCGAACGGCGTTTGCGCGGCGAAGTGTTCGGACAGATGGATCGGATTGCGATCGCCGCTGATCTCGGCGAAACCGACAACGTCGGATGATTTGACATGCTTCGAATACGACTCGCGCATGCCGACGGAGACATCTTCGAAATAGAGCGTTTGCGTTTCAGGAAGCGTCACTGCGTTGCGCCATCGCAGCGGCCGCCGACGATCTCGGCGGAGCGGCTGAGGCGCTGGCCGACGGCCTGATAATCGGCCATCGTGTAGCCCTCGTTCGCCATCATGCCTTCCAGTTCAACGCGCGCCGCATCGCGATCGGGATAGTGAGCGAACACACGCGCAAACAACGTGACTTCGCGCTCGGCCCAACCTTCCAACATGACCTCAGCGAAACAGCGGCATTGCGGGCTGGTATCACCTGTGCCCGCTTCGGCCCCCAGCAAGCCGGTGCAGACTGTGCGGAGTTGAGTGTTCGCAACGCTACGCACATCCTCGGTCTGCGCATGCGCGCTCGCGGCCAAAGCTAGTGCGCCGGCGAGCGCCGAAAGGATCAGAGTACGCAGCATTGAAAATCGCCCCTTGAACTGGCCTATATCACGACGCAGGGACAACCCCACGTCAAGCTCAGCGCCGTGCCTTGAAGAAGTCTTTCAGCAGCTTCGACGCTTCATCCGCGCGAACACCACTCGTGACTTCGGGTTTCCAGTGACAGGTCGGCTGGTCAAACACGCGCGCCCCATGCGCGACGCCGCCGCCCTTCGGATCGCTCGCGCCATACACAACCCGCGCGATCCGCGCATTGGAGATGGCGCCCGCACACATCGCGCAAGGCTCGAGCGTGACATAGAGCGTGAGGTTCGGCTTCAGCCGATAGTTCTGCAAACTGACAGCCGCTTTCCGCAACGCAACGATCTCCGCATGCGCTGTCGGATCGTGAAGTGCGATCGGCGCATTTGCGCCTTTGGCAATCACGGTGTCGCCGTCGGCGATCACGCAGCCGATCGGCGCTTCGCCGGCTTCCGCTGCCGCTCGCGCCAGCTCCATCGCCCGCGCCATGTGAGCATCGTCGCTCATGGGCGCCGGAGAACGAGGAGGTCGTCGGTGACTTCACCCGCGAACAACGTCTCGAACGTCTCCGGCATGATCGCTTCGCGATACATGCGCCGAGCTTCATCGTCGGAATGATACATCCGGCTTTCCATGGCAGTCTTCCAGGTCGCCTCGTCGGGCCATTGGGCGTAGGCGACGTAAGCGCCGTTTTCGCCTTTGTGGAGCCTAGACCCCCAACCGCCGAATTCCGCCGCTATACGCTCCGTGCCGCGCTTCCAGCCCTGCTCGAATTGCGGCTCAAGCCCTGGTACGACCTGCCAGCGATAGATCACTGCGAACATGGCCTCTTCCTCTCCCCCTCCTTCTAGCCCGGACGGCGAACGCATTGCCAAGGTCCTGGCCCGCGCCGGCGTAGCTTCGCGCAGGGATGCCGAACGGCTGATCGCCGAGGGGCGGGTGAAACTGAACGGGGTCGTGCTCGATACGCCGGCCGTGAAGGTCAGCGATAGCGATCGCATCGAAGTTGATGGCCGCGTTATTGGCGCTGCTGAGGCGACCAGGCTCTGGCGTTATCACAAGCCGGTCGGGCTCGTGACGACGCATCGCGATCCGGCTGGGCGGGCTACAGTGTTCGAACATTTGCCGCCAGGATTGCCTCGGGTGATTTCGGTCGGGCGTCTCGATCTCACGTCTGAAGGTTTGCTGTTGCTGACCAATGATGGCGAACTCGCACGGAAGCTTGAGCTGCCTTCCAATGGCTGGCTTCGCCGCTATCGGGCGCGGGCTTTTGGACGGGTTACTCAAGAAGAGCTGGATCACCTCAAAGACGGCATCACTGTTGATGGCGTTCGTTATGGTTCGATCGATGCGCAGCTTGAGCGTGGGCAAGGCTCCAATTCCTGGATCAATGTCGGCATCACTGAGGGCAAGAACCGCGAGGTTCGCCGGGTGCTCGATGCGCTTGGGCTGAAAGTGAACCGGCTCATTCGGGTGAGCTATGGACCGTTCCAACTCGGTACGCTGGCGCCCGGCGAGGTGGAAGAAATTCCGCGCAAGATGATCCGCGATCAGCTGGGACGCGATTAATTTCGTTCCCATTGTCGGGATCGCGCACCCTCGCTCGTCCTAAGCTCAGAGCCTCCAAGGAGAACACTCATGCGCGTCGTTGTTTTCGTTAAAGCCACCGCCGATAGCGAAGCCGCCGCTTTGCCCTCTCCCGAACTGGTTGAAGCAATGGGCAAGTACAACGAATTGCTCATCGCCAATGGCATCATGATCGGCGGCGATGGGCTGCAACCTTCATCGTTCGGCAAGCGCGTCTTGTTCGATGGCGAAGAGCGCACCGTGACTGACGGGCCGTTTGCCGAGACCAAGGAAATCGTCGCCGGCTACTGGCTTTGGAACGTCAAAGACATGGACGAAGCGATCGCCTGGGTGAAACGCTGCCCCAATCCGATGCCAACCAAGAGCGAAATCGAAATCCGCCCGGTAATCGAGTTCGAGACAGCCTTCGCCGAAGTGCTCACGCCCGAAACACGGGCGCTGCACAACTCCAATCGCGATAAGCTCGGCGGTTAGTGACCGCCGAGGAAGGCTGGCATCCCGGGAATGTATTCGGGCCACAGGATGTGACCACCTTCCCAGACCATCCGCGTACCGGCGAAGATGATGATCACGATGCCGACCACCGCGATCCAGCGGTGCTTCTCGATAACGCGCGCGATGATCGTCGCAGCGACACCCATCAGCACGACGGAGAGCACAAGGCCGAACCACATGATCACCTCGTTGTGGCGCGACACAGCCGCCACCGCGAGCACGTTATCGAGCGACATCGAAACGTCGGCGATGATGATCGTCATCAACGCGCTCATGAATGTCTTCGGCGCTTTGCCGCCAGTGGTGATGGCCTCTGCCGCATGCTCGGCCGCGACCGGATTGCCAACCTGCACAGGCTGATGCTTGCGCAGATCGTCCCACATGCGCCACGCCACCCAGAAGAGCAGCAGACCGCCGGCCAACAAGATCCAGTCGATCTCAAGCAGCTGCGTCGTCACCGTGGCGAAGATGATGCGCAGCAGGAGCGCGATAATTATGCCCCAGAAGATGGCTCGACGTTGCTGCACGGCCGGCAGCGCAGCAGCCGCGAGGCCGACGGCGACGGCGTTATCGCCAGCGAGCGCCAAGTCGATCAGAATAACGGAGAACAGAGCCGTAAAGTTAGCGACAGCGAGATCTGGATTGAACAGATCAGCAAAGTGTGCGGACAAGGACTCCACGACTGTTATTCTCCCCCAGCGTTCTTCGGCGGTCCTTCTGGGCGAAAGGCGCTGGCCCGGTCAAGCGCGCCTGCCCGTTCCCAGCGCGGCTCCACAGCTCAACTTTGCGTTGGCGGGCTTCTCAACGGCGATATTGCGCGCAGCCGGGCTCGACTTCGGCCTGCGCCGCAGCGACCCGCTCACGCGTGGCGCGCGACGCTGCGACATCCTGACCAGTAAACGCCGCTGTTGCGATTGCGAGATCGGCGGGCGCGAGCGCCTGGGCCATACCGCCGGTCATACACTCGCAATAGTCGACCGATTGGCGCTGCTGACAGGCCGCGCGATAGGCGCGGCGGGCGACGCGAATGTCCTCGTCCGACGCGGTGCTGCGCGCGTCGGCGTAGCTCGGCTCTTGCTGCGGTGCGGGTGAAGCGCTGGCGCTGGCGGCAGCGAGCACGACGGCGGCGAGAACGGCAACGATCCAGGGTTTCATCGGCTTATCCTCCTCCTCGCGACACACATCCTAACCCGGAACCGGCGCTGTTGGATTGATTATCTTGGCGCGCCGTTCCAAGAGCCCTCCATGCGCATTGTCGGGGGACAATTCAAAGGACGCGCCATCGCCGCGCCCGAGGGTCGCGATACGCGCCCAACCGGCGATCGTGCGCGCGAAGCGGTGTTCAACATCCTGGCCCATGCGCCTTGGAGCGCCGGACTCACGGGACGCCGGGTGCTCGACTTGTTTGCGGGCTCCGGGGCGCTCGGGCTTGAGGCGATGTCGCGCGGGGCTTCGTTTGCGCTCTTTGTTGAGACCGAAGCTGCAGCGCGCGGGGCGATCCGCGACAATATCGAAACGCTGGGGCTCTTCGGAAACACCCGTATCCATCGCCGCGACGCGACAGATCTGGGACTGAAACCGGCCGGCCTCGGCGATCCGTTCGATCTCGTCTTTCTCGATCCGCCCTACCACAAGGGCCTCGGCGAAAAGGCTCTGGCCTGCGTGCTTGAGGGCCAATGGATCACAAACGATGCCGTGATCGTCTTCGAATGCGCCGCCGATGAAACGCCCGACGTGAGCGCGTTTGAAACGCTCGACACCCGCGATTATGGGGCGGCGAAGGTTCTCTTCCTTCGCACGCCCTAATCGTTACGGCGTCGCGCGCGGCCGCAGGATTTCCGGATTGGCCCGCAATTGCGGCGCGACTTCCACGCGTGGGCGCAGCTGCACGCGCATGCGTTGGCAGCGTTCCAGCAAGGCTTCATCCGGCACGGCGACGTCGTGTTCAGTTTGCGCTTGTTGCAAGCGCTCGCAGGCGTCACGCGTCCGGCCCGAGCGATCGAGAGCGATGACAAGTTGCTGGGCGTCAGCGTCGATCACGCTTGCGGCAGCGGAATCAGGCGCATCCTCAACACTCTGCTCGCGCAGCTGATAGGCCCGCTCATAACGCGCCGACGCGCCGCTCCAATCTTCGCGTTGCACCGCGATGTCGCCCAGCTCGGACGCGACGGGCGCCGCGACCACAGCATTGAGCTGCGGCAACGCGCTTTGCAGCTGTTGCTCAGCGGCGGCGGTATCGCCGGTAGCTTGCGCTTCCACGCCCTCGGACACTTGTGCCGCCGCGCGCGCTTCGCCATCGCGGTTGGTGCGCTCGTACGACCGCGAGAGCATACGCCAAACGCTAGGATCGCGCGGGCGGAGATTGGCCGCTTGCTCGAGAGCCCGCGACCCGAGCGGATCGTCATTGGCTTCGCCGACTGAGCCGCACAGCAGATAGATTTGCTCGCGCAGCGGATCGTCGGGATTGTTTTGGGCATAGGTCCAAAGCGTCTGCATCGCGGCTTGGCGCCGGGTTGCATCGGCCATTTGGCCGACGGCGCTGCGGACCGTTTCGTCCGGGTGCGCGGCGAGCGCGATGAACGCGGCTTGATAGGCTTGGCTGGCATCGGCTTCGAACGATGCCGGCGTGACGACGCCGTCTGCGACGCGCGCCTCAGACGATGGCGCCGGCGAAGCGCCGTCGGGCGCGCCTTGCATCGCAGCACTTTGGCTTTCACCTAGTGCGCCGGCTTCGAGCAATTGCGCCAGCGTGATGGCTTGCTCCGGCGTCAGCTGACCGCTGGACAACAGACGCAGCAGTTCGGCGCG
Source organism: uncultured Terricaulis sp. (assembly GCA_964405865.1). Classification (GTDB taxonomy): domain Bacteria; phylum Pseudomonadota; class Alphaproteobacteria; order Caulobacterales; family Aquidulcibacteraceae; genus Vitreimonas. The sequence goes on from CAYOPM010000005.1 coordinate 255,999, forward strand.
CAGATCTTCCTGCGTTACCTCCGGCTCAGGTGGGTTGAAAATGTATTGTCCGCCGGCAGCGATGCCGACCACAAGAGCGATCACGGTCAGCACCGAAACCAGACGAATGCGCGCACCCAAACGGCGGCGGCGCTTTTCGATTGCAGTGCCGTCAATGTTGCGGCCTTGCAGCTTGGCGTTCAGAACTTCCTCGAGCAGCAAGACTTGCGGCGCATTCGTGCCGCCGTTCCAGCGTGTGAAATCTTCCGCTTGGAAAGCGCCAAAGCCGAGCGGGATATCGACCTTGTCGAGAACGACGGGCACGAGACGGCCATCGTCGCGGGCGCGGCCGGCTTCGTCGCGCACGAACGTGGAGCTGGCCGAGCTTTCCGTCCACACAACGATAACGGCCTTGGCGCTTCTGAGTTCGCGCTCAATGATGGCGGTGTAGTCCTGGCCTGCCGCCAGCGAGCGGTCCCACCAAATGTCGAAGCCGCGCGCCATCAGCGCTTCGGCAAGCGGACGCACGCGGGCGCGATCTTCGCTGGCGTACGAAATGAAGATATCGGCCATGAAAGCCCCTGCTCGGCGCGTTCTCGCGCCGCCTCTCGCTTGTCCCAGGCTCTTCATTAGGCGTTGCTGAACGCGACGGGAAGCCGAGCCGGCCCAAAACTCCGTGAAGACTGAAAATTTCCTCGGGAACACAAGGACATGGCGCGCTGGGCACGCAAAGCGCCCGCGGTGAACGGGGGTTCACTCACGGCATGACGGGCGTCGCTGGACTTCGGCGCCTGGGGGTCATGAGGAGTTCGCGATGGCGGGCGATTTGTCGATTGCGTGGAGAGCGGCAGCCTCGCCGGCGCACGCAAAGATCGGCGCCAAACGCGTAAACGGCATACGGCGGCGATGCGCGAGCTTGCGCGCCAGTGCGTGGCGGTCGGCGAGTAACCTGAGCAAATGCTTGGCTTGCGCGAGCAGTGAGCCGCGTGCGCGCACGCGTTGGCGCAACCACGCTCCGCCAATTGCGCGGATGGGCACAAGTTTGCGCGGCGGCTTGCCGTATCTACGTGGGATCGGCCGCTTCTCAATGCGCACGTAGTCGGCAGCGATGATGACGATGATCTGCCAAACCATTTTGCGCAACACGGCGAGCGTCGGTGTTTTGCGATTACGCTTCGCTGGTGCGCCGCATGCTACCCACGCGAGCAACGCGCAAAGCCAGGCGATGAGCCTGGCGAAGCGATACCTTGAGATGGGCGGGCGCGATTGCATTGGGCGAAGAGCATAAGCGCAGCTGGTTGTCGGTCGGATAGATTTGAGGGAGCGCTAGTGATCCCACCCGCTGTAGCGCCATTTTCAAAGAGATGCCGGTCTCAAGACGCCAGTTCATGAGAGATAGCGCCCGGCCTATCCCCGAAATCCGGGCGATAATCGCCGCTACAGTCGCGCGCCGCAACGTGAGCGCTCTGGATCGCGCGCTCCTGCCCGCCTAGTGTGGCAACAGGGGGAGTTCACATGGGCGATACGACGAAGCCGATCGCAGTGGTCACGGTGCACGGCACTAACGACACCGCGACTGAACTGCAGGGCGAGAAGTGGTTTCAGCAAGGCTCGCGCTTTTCCGAAGCGCTGACGAGCCGCTTGGCTGAGCGCGGCATTCAATCTGAGATCGTGCCGTTTCTTTGGTCCGGCGCTAACAGCGCGTCCGAGCGCGAGAAAGGCGCTGAAAAACTGGCGGCGACGATCAAGCGAATGGCGTCGCGATATTCGGGCGTCCACATCGTTGGCCACTCCCATGGCGGTAACGTCGCTAACGATGCGGCGTTGTTGCTGCGTTGGGGCCGGCGCAAACAACGCGCGAAAGAAGCCATCGCCAGCCTGACGACCATCGGTACGCCGTTCTTGAACAGCAGCACCAGCGCGCTGCAATCGCTAGGCGGCCTGCTCTTTCTGGCCATCACCATCATCAGCATTCCGCTCTACCTGATTTCGAGCCTCGTGCTGCTGCTCTGGGTCAGCGGACGCGACGAGTTGTTCACGATGAACGAGGTGTTCGGGCCGCCGACGGAAGGCAGCTGGTTTGCCGTTTGGCTCTGCGTTCTGGGCGTGGGCGTTCCGCTTTGGCTGATGCTCGGGCTGGCAACGCGCGGCTTGCGCCGCATCATGCGTCCGCGCGGCTTGGACGACACGCGCGCGCGTGTGTTTTCCGTTTGGCACGGCAATGACGAGGCAATCTCGTTTCTGCAAAAGATTGAAGGCCTGCCGCTCGAGCCCTTCCCCAGCGGCTCAATGCTGCGCGGCTCGCGCGCCAGCGCGATCAGCTTCGGCGTGCTGGCTGTGATCCTCACCTGCGTTGCGCCTACGGCTATCGTCTTTGCAAACTCGTTCAATTTGATTGCCGCGCCCTGGGCAAATTCCGAGTGGCTCTGGATGACGACGGTGGCGCTGCTCTTCTTCGCGCCTGTCATTTTCGCGCTTGCCTATTTGCTGTTTCGGCTTGTCGCCGGCCTGATCGCAGAAATGCTGGCGCGGCAGCGGCTGAATCGTTGGATCACCGGAGTTTTGCGCGGCGTCGCCTTTGGTAGAGACGGCGATCAAGCCATCGGACAAGTCCGGACGACTTCACACACGCACGCGACGCGCGAGCTTTGCATCGAAGGCGCAGTCGCTGAGCGCATGCAGGCCGGTGCGCAGACGGCGGCTGGGCAATTGATCGAAACTTATCGCTGGGCGCTCTTCACCGTGGGCTCCGATTCCAACAGCCCGTTGGCCAATCTCGCGAACGATGCGATGACGTGGAGCAGCCTCATCCACACGACCTATTTCGATCAGCCGGAAGTTGTCGATCTGATCGCCGACTATATCGGCGACGAAGTCGATGGCGGCGACACGCAAACCAGCGCACGCGATCGCCTGCGAGCAACTGCGCCGCCGCCGCCCGCTGCCGAACCCGCAGCCAACGCCGCTGAATAAAAAGGACCGCCACCCGTGTCCGAAGCGGAGGTAGTCCCCTAGCAGGCGTTCCGCAGCTACTCGCCGCGATCGGCGCGGCGGGCGCGGCCCGACGCGGTTACCAGCCAGAGCGCGATGCCCAGCGTGGCGAGCCAGATGATGATGGTCGAGAGATAATCGCCGATGCCGCCCGTTGGCGCATCGTCGAGGCGCGCGCGGCTCGTATCTTCCACCTCACGCGCGCCCACGACAGGCGGCGGCGCTTCTTCCGGCGCCTCAACGAGTTCCTCCGGCGCTTGCATCGCCGCAAGCGCTGCGCGGAGCGCTTGGTTGTGCTCGGCGTAGCCGGCGACGAGGCAGCCCGTATCGGCGCAGGCTTCTTGCGACGCGAGGAACGCGCCCTCGCCTTGGATCGCCGGGTGCGTGGCGTCGATGAATTGGAGTTCGCCGATCAGCTGGCGGCGCTCTTCTTCAAGCGGGATCAGCTCCGGCGCCGCGCAGACGCGCTGCATGAGCGGCGACGAGCAATCGAACGACTGCGCGTGCGCGGCGGGCGCAAACGCGAGGCAGAGGAAGAGTCCGGCGATGATGCGCGTCATGGGGCGAGTTTAGGCGGCTCAGTAATGACCCGCCACCGTTCTCGTCATTCCGGACGCGCGGAACGCGATCCGGAACCCAGAAGCGCATCGTTTGCCCCTGGGTTCCGGGCTCAATGCTTCGCATTGCCCCGGAATGACGGAGAGAATTTTCGGCTCGGGCGGACTAGGACGTCCGCGCCGGCGCAATCTCACCGATCAATAAACAGCGCCGCCGGGTGCTCCAGCATGCCTTTGACGCGCTGGATGAACGCGGCTGCATCGTAGCCGTCGACGACGCGGTGGTCGAAGGACGAGCTTAGATTCATCATCTTGCGGACGACGATCTGGCCGTTCTTCACGACGGGGCGCTCGACAAGTTTGTTGACGCCGATGATCGCCACTTCGGGATGATTGATGACCGGCGTCGTGACGATGCCGCCCAGCGCGCCGAGCGAGGTGATGGTGATGGTCGAGCCCGAAAGCTCGTCCTTCGTCGCAGTGTTGGCGCGAACTGCGGCCGCGAGGCGCGAGACTTCGGTGGCGGCGTCCCACACGTCGCGCGCTTCGGCGTGACGTACGACCGGCACGATCAGGCCGCCATCGGTTTGCGTGGCGATGCCGATATCGACGTTCTCGTGGCGATAGACGACGCCATTATCGTCGTCATAGCGCGCATTGATCTGCGGGAAGTCCGGCAGCGACAGCACCAGCGCGCGCATAAGGAACGGGAGCAATGTCAGCTTCGGCTGATCGCTGCGCTTGGTGGCGTTCAAGTGTGCGCGGAGTTCTTCGAGTTCGGTGAGATCGGCTTCTTCGACGTAAGCGAAGTGCGGGATGCGGCGCTTGGCGTCCTGCATCTTCTCCGCGATCTTGCGGCGGAGCCCAATGACCTTCACCGGCTCGATGCCGTTCTTCTCGGCGAGCGCGGTTGAACCACGCGCACCGGCGACAGGCACGAGCACAGCGTCGAGATCTTCGTGGGTGATGCGACCATCGGGGCCGGAGCCGCGCACTTGGCCTAGATCAATGCCGAGCTTTTGCGCACGCGCGCGCACGGCGGGCGACGCTTGAGCTTGGCTCCACTCCCGCACGCTGGCTTCGCGCGCGGCGGGCTTGGCGACAGCTTGCGACGGCTTTGCCGCGCCTGGCATTGCCGCGGACGGCACGCTGCGGGGTGCTGCACTTTGCATCGCGCTTTGCACTTGCGCTTCAGACCAGGTCGCGCCGGCAGGCGCTTTGATCTTCGGCTTTGCTTCGCTTTGCGGCGGCGGCGGCGGTGCGGGCGGCGCGGCCTTCACTTCCGGCTTCGGCGGTGGTGGCGGGGGTGGCGGCGCGGCAGCAGCGGGTTCGCTCTCGCCCTCGCCCGCCGTTTCGAACACGACGATCTGGCCGCCGACCGGCGCCATGTCGCCCGGTTCGCCGTGGATCGAGATGATCTTGCCGTCGACGGGAGAGGTCATCTCAACCGTCGCCTTATCGGTCATCACGTCGACGAGCGGCGCGTCTTCTTTGACGACGTCGCCGACTTTGACGTGCCACGCGACGATCTCGGCTTCCGCCGTGCCTTCACCAACGTCCGGGAGTTTGAAAACGTATTGGCCCATGGTGCTTGCTCTTAGGCCTCCGTCACGCGGCGCATGGCTTTAATGATGCGCGGCGGGGTTGGGAAATACTCCCACTCGAGTGAGTGAGGATATGGCGTGTCGTAGCCGGTGACGCGCTCGATCGGCGCTTCCAGCTTGTAGAAGCAATGCTCTTGCACGAGCGCGCTGAGTTCGGCGCCGTAGCCGGACGTGCGCGTCGCTTCGTGAACGATGACGCAGCGGCCAGTCTTCTCCACTGATGTGACGATGGTTTCGATGTCCACCGGCAGAAGCGTGCGTAGATCGATGACTTCCGCATCGATGCCGCTCTCAAGCGCTGCAGCGAGTGCGACGTGCACCATGGTGCCGTACGCGAGCACGGTGACGGCTTCGCCGGCGCGCACGATGTTGGCCTTGCCGAGCGGGATTTTGTAGTAGCCCTCCGGCACTTCCGACGCCGGATGCTTCGACCACGGCGAAACTTGGCGATCGTGGAAGCCATCGAACGGGCCGTTATAGATGCGCTTCGGCTCCATGAAGATGACCGGATCGTCTTCTTCGATACAGGCGATGAGCAAGCCCTTCGCATCATACGGCGTTGACGGGATCACCGTCTTCAAACCGGCGACGTGGGTGAAGAGCGCTTCCGGGCTTTGGCTGTGCGTCTGGCCGCCACGAATGCCGCCGCCATAGGGCATGCGCACAGTCAGCGGCACGGTGAAGTCACCGGCGGAGCGATAGCGGATGCGCGCAGCTTCGGAGACGAGCTGATCGTAAGCCGGATACATATAATCGGCGAACTGAATCTCGATCACGGGGCGCAAGCCGTACGTGGCCATGCCAACAGCGACGCCGGCAATGCCGTTCTCGTTGATCGGCGCATCGAAGCAGCGCTTCTTGCCGTACTTCTGTTGCAGATGTTCGGTGACTTTGAAGACGCCGCCGAAATAGCCGACGTCTTCGCCGAACGTGAGCACGTTGGGATCGCGCTCCATCATGGTGTCGAGCGCCGAGTTCAGCGCCTGGATCATGGTCATGCTGGCCATGTGCGTTAGGCTCCGTGCTCGTCGCGTTGCTGGCGCAAGTGCCAGGGGACTTCTTTGTAAACGTCTTCAAACATGCTGGCGCGCGTGTGCGTGACTGGCGCTTCGGTGCTGAGCACGCCCACCTTCTCGGCTTCGCGGCCCGTCGCGCGCACGGTTTCGACCGCTTCTTCTTGCGCCGCCTTGTGCTGATCTTCCGACCATTCGCCGAGCGAGATCAGGTGCGTCTTCAAGCGCTCAATCGGATCGCCGAGCGGCCACAAGCGCGCTTCGTCGCCAGGGCGATAGCGGGCTGGATCGTCAGACGTGGAGTGCGGGCCGGCGCGATAGCTGAAGTGCTCGATAAGCGTCGGGCCCAGATTGTTTCGCGCGCGCTCGGCGGCCCATTGCGTGACGGCGTAGACGGCGAGGAAGTCGTTTCCATCGACGCGCAGCGGCGGCATGCCGTAGCCAACGCCGCGTGCCGCGAAGGTGGTGTTCTCACCGCCGGCAATGCCCTGGAACGAGCTGATCGCCCATTGATTGTTGACGACGTTGATGATCACCGGCGCTTTGTAGACGGCGGCGAACGTCATGGCGGCGTGGAAGTCGCCTTCCGCAGTCGAGCCTTCGCCCAACCACGTCGAAGCGATGCGACCGTCGCCCGAATAAGCAGAGCCCATCGCCCAACCGACGGCTTGCGGGACTTGCGTGGCGAGGTTGCCGGAGATCGTGAAGAAGCCGTCCTTCTTCGATGAATACATGACCGGCAGCTGGCGGCCCTTCATCGGATCGGATGCGTTCGAGTAGATCTGGTGCATCATGTCGATCAGCGGATACTCGCGCGCGATCAGGATGCCTTGCTGACGATAAGATGGGAAACACATGTCATCGGGATTGAGCGCCATGGTCTGCGCAATCGCGATCGCCTCTTCGCCGAGACACTGCATGTAGAACGAGGTCTTGCCCTGACGCTGAGCGCGGTGCATGCGCTCGTCATAAGCGCGCAACAGCAGCATGTATTTGATAGCGCGACGGAGCTTGTCCGGGCTGATCTGCGGCGTCCATGGCCCCAGCGCATTGCCCTCCATGTCGAGCACGCGGATGAGGCCGTAAGCGTATTCGCGCAGCGTATGCGCGGGCTCATCGACATCCGGACGCGGCGTGTCGCCGGGCTCGGGGAAGCTCCAGCCGGAGAAGTCCGGCTTGTCGCCCGGACGCGCATTCGGCGCCGGAACGTGAAGATCGAGCGCGTTCGGCTTGCGGCTGCTCATGTCGTCCATCAACCCCTCTTGGCGGCGGCAATGCGCTCGCGCACGATCCGGTCAGCGGCTTGTTGCGGGGTGATCCCATCGCTTTTGGCGATGTCCAACACCTTCAACACGCGCGGAGCGATGGCGCGTACGCGCCCCTCAACCACATCCGCCGCTTCGCCCAGATATTCGGCCGACACATTGATGATGCCGCCCGCATTGACAACATAGTCCGGCGCATAGGTGATCCCCCGCGCGACAAGGCGGGCGCCGTCTTCTTCCACCGCGAGCTGGTTGTTCGCCGCACCACAGATGATGGGCGCAGCCAGTTCGGGGATGGTCGTTTCGTTGAGGCCCGCGCCCAGGGCGCACGGCGCGAAAACGTCCGCATTGACGGCGTGAATCTGATCGACCGGTGCGATCTGGACGCCAATGGCTTCGGCGCGCTGGAGGTTGGACTTGTTCACGTCGGCGACGACGAGCTTGGCGCCCTCTTCCGACAAGAGTTTGCAGAGGTTCCAGCCCACATTGCCGACGCCCTGCACAGCGATCGTGCGCCCCTGCACAGAGCCGCCGAGCAACGCCTTGATCGAAACGAACACGCCGAGCGCGGTCATCGGCGAAGGATCGCCACCGGCTTGGCCTGCTTCTTTCGGGATGCCCGCGACGTAGGAGGTCGACCGCGCGATGGCGCGCATGTCAGCGACCGTGGCGCCGACATCTTCGGCGGTGATGTACTTGCCGCCCATCTTTTCGACGGCGTCGCCGAACTTTTGGAAGGCGTCCACGCGATCGGTGTTGATCCGATAGATCACCGCCTTGCCGCCGCCGAGCGGCAGATCGGCCATCGCGTTCTTGTAGGACATGCCGCGTGAGAGCCGCAGCGCATCGGTCAGCGCATCGTCAGCGCTGTCATAGTCCCAGATGCGGCAACCGCCAGCGGCAGGGCCGATGGCGGTCGAGTGCACAGCGATAATGCCGGCGAAGCCTTGGGCTTCGCCGCCTACGAATACGACGTCCTCGTGGCCGTCGAACGATGGGTGGGTTTTCCAGTTCATCATTGGATCGGCTCATCAAGGAGGAGTTGACGGGCAAAGCGGCCAGGCGGCGAGCCGAACGAGAGCAAGCTGTCGTGGTAGCGCTTAAGATTGAACTCCGCGCCCCAACGCTGTTGAGCTTCGCGGCGCGTTTCCAGGTGCTCCTGGAAACCCACGAAATAGGTCGAGAGCTGGGTGAAGGAAAGCTGCGCCCGGCGCCACTTGCCGGCCGCTTCACGCTCTTCCTGGAACGCGGTCTGCGTGAGCAAATGCATCATTTGCTCTTGCGTCATGCCATCGACATGGATGGCTTGATCGATGATGGCGTTGGTGATGGTGCGGAGCTGCACTTTGAGCTGGCTCAGACGATAGAGCGGATCGCCGGCGCGGAAGCCCTGCTCGATCATCATCTCTTCGGCGTACACGGCCCAGCCTTCAACGAACGAGCCGGACGAGAGCACAGCGCGCAGCACCGACGGATACGCGTTCGAGTGCCAGAGCTGAACGTAATGGCCCGGCGAGCTTTCGTGGACGGCGATGTCGAGGATGCCGCGATTGTTGTACTCGCGCAGGAACGAGATCGTCTGCTCTTCGGTCCAATCGTCCGGGATCGGTGAAACGGCGTAGAACGAGCCGAGATTACGCTCCAGCGGCCCCGGCGCGTCGAGATACGCGACAGCGAAGCCGCGCTGGAATTCCGGCATCAAGATCACGTTCACCGGCTGCGGCGGCATGGTGATGATTTCGTGCGCATGCAGAAACGCATCGGCTTCGCGCACGCCAGCAGTGGCGACTTCCACAAGTTGATCGCGTGGCGGACGATCGTTGGCGGCCAGATCGAGTGCAGCGCGGATGACGGTCTGTTGCTGCTCTGGCGTCGGCGCGTCCGGCATGGCCGGCGCGTTGGCTTGGCCCGCGAGCGCTTGGCGCGAGACGCGGTACATTTCTTCGCGGACGCTCACCACTGCAGCTTCGGCGCGGCGCTTGATTTCAGCGCGCGAGAGATCGGACTGCAGCGTGAAGCGCAGCGCGGTGTCGAAGGTTTCCGCGCCGACGCGATAATCGGCTTGGGCGGCTGGTACGAGCGTGCCTTCGATCCAGGCTTGGTGCTCATCGACGGCAGCATTGAACGCCACGATGGCGCGCTCGAGACGCGCCCGCTTCGATGCGCTGAGCTCGTTCTTATGCGGCTCGATCATACCGGTGACAATCGATTTCAGGCCGCCATTCTGCGCCGCGTATGTCGCGGCGTGCGGTGCGGGCACGCGAGCCGGTTGCAGTTCGGCGCGGGCCTGCGCCAGCAAGCGCGGGATTTTCTCCATGCGCGCAGTGGCGGACTCAAGGCGCTGAGGCAGCGGCGCGAACTCGCGCGCCATCAGCGAATAAAGCGCCCCACCCGCGACGGATTGATAGCCGAGCGGATTCCAGGCCCAGCCTTGCAGTGTTTCAGTGCGCCAGATGTCGGAGCGCAGCGCGTTGTCGAGCAACATGGCGTCGACTTGATTGGCGCGAGAGAGCTGGCTGCGATCGATGCGTTGCAGTGAAGCCAGTGTCTGCTGCGAGAAGCGCAAACCAGCAGCGCGGCCGCGCGCGCTGACATCATCGACACGATCATCGAAGCGGTGATCGCCCATGCCGGTGGCGCCGACGGGGCTCAGGCGCGCGCCTTGATCAATGTAGCGGCGCGCGAGCGCTTCGAAGGCACGGTCAGCGCGACTGGGTGTTTGAGCGGACGCGCCCGTGGCAAGAGCCGGAACGAGCAGGCTTGATCCGAGTGCGAGGACGACCCGGCGGCGCGTGGTGTTCATGTGGCTGCTTCGCTCCCAATAAACGCGAAATGGGCGGCGCTTCAGCCGCCGCCTCTTTGATTTGTGGCGGAAAATACTCACGCGGGCGGTTTACGCAACAGAGCCGCGATTGATGACAACGACTTGCCGGGAATTCCCCATACGTCGCTGATCCTTGCCGATTTCACCCAAAACACAGGACAATTTGCCCGCGAGACTTTGCTGCAAATGCGAAGGCGCGCCTGCGCGTGATGAGGCGGCTTGCCGCGCTCTCGTATTTATGACTATGGTCATTTATGACTGCCGTCACTTTACGCGAACGGAAGAAGCAAGCGACGCGCGCCAAGCTCGCGGACGCCGCCCTGCGCTTGATTGCCGATCGCGGCGTCGAGGCCGTCACCATCGACGACATCGCCAAGCGCGCCGAAGTCGGCAAAGGCACGCTCTACAATTACTACGGCTCGAAAGAGGAAATCCTTTTGGAGTTCCTGGCCGGCATTGAAGCCGCCGTGCTGCCGAAGATATCGGACGCGCCCGTGAGCGGCCGCACGCTCGCCCAAGCGCTCAACACGGCGGCCTGGGCGCTGTTACAATGCAAGGCCGATCATCACCAACTGGCGCAAGTCGTGCTATCGCGCCTCGCAAGCGGCGATCCATCCTTCAAGGCGCGCGCCGCGACCTTCTCCGCTGCTGTACTCGCAGCGTTCACATCCTTGTTTGAAAAACTGAAGCGCGCTGGCCTGGTCGAGAACAGCTGGGACGCGAGCGATCTCGCGCTGCGTTTCACCGTGCTGCACATGGGCCTCAGCCTCTTCTGGGCGATGGATGAAGCCCCGTTCGCCAACGCCAAGCGCCTCACCAAAGCGCAAACCGAAATCTTCGCCAAAGGAATTGCGCCATGATCGCGCTCGCGGCTTCTTATCTTCTGAGCTTTGCCGTTTTCATGCTGATTGCGTGGATGACGCCCGCGCGCGGTTGGCGTTTGTTTGCGGCCTTGTTTGCGCTGGGCGTGGGCATTGGCTCGTTCAACCTACTGATCGAAGCCATTGCGTTCGACGTCATCGGCTTGGCGCAGGCCGCTCAGGCCGGGGCGATGCAGGCCGCGGTGTTTGCAGCGCTCGCAGCGGCAGCCACCCTGCTCGCGCCAAAGGCCGCACCCAGCGCGCCCGCGTTGCGCTTCGACCTTTTCCGCTTGATCGGCATCGTCGTCGCTTATCAGGCGCTTTACATCGCCGCCGGCATCTTGGTGTTTCCGTATGTCGCGGCGTTCTACGCCGATCATCATATACCGCACATTAGCGAAGTACTGGCGCTGCAGGCGGTGCGCGCCTGCGTGTTCGTTGTATCAAGCCTGCTCGTGCTGCGCGGCGGTTTGCGCTACGCCCCGCTGGTGCTCGGCGTGGCGTTCTCAGTGATCGGCGGCCTCGCGCCGCTTTTGCCTGACAATCCGCTGATGCCGCCAGAAGTACGCGGCCCGCACGCAATCGAAGTCGGCGTCTCAAACTTCCTGTTCGGCGCCATCACCGGCTGGCTGCTGACGCGGAAAGCTCCGCGCTCACCCACGCCCGTCGCTGCGCGCTAGGGCGCTCTACGTCGATGCAAAGAAGAATGGCGCGCCC
>CAYOPM010000006.1:0-206838 GCA_964405865.1 uncultured Terricaulis sp.
CGGCGGCGGCTACGGCGGCGGTGGTGACCGCGGCGGCGGCGGTGGTTATGGCGGCGGCGGCGGTGGCGGCGGCTACGGTGGCGGCGGCGGTGGATTCCGCGGCGGCGGCGATCGTGGCGGCGGCGGCTTCGGCGGTGGCGGCGATCGTCCCCCGCGCGCACCACTCGGCGATCCGCAGGACGGCACCGTGAAGTTCTTCAACGGCGCGCGTGGCTTCGGCTTCATCACGCCGGACGGCGGCGGCGCCGACGTGTTCGTGCACGTCAGTGCAGTTGAGCGCGCCGGGCTCACGCAACTGGTCGAAGGCCAGCGCGTGAACTTCCAGACCCTGCCCGACACCAAGGGCAAAGGTCCGAAGGCCGTGAACCTGAAGGTAAACGACTAAAGTAGGCATTGGGCAGTAGGCTGCTGCTCGATGCTCACGCACAAAACCAAACGCCCCGGAGCGCAAGCCCCGGGGCGTTTTTCGTTGCCTACTGCCTATTGCCGACTGCCTTCATTGCAGCGGAAAGAAGATTTCGAGCTGCGCAGTGCCATCGACGCCAGGCGGACGATGCACAACCTCCCAAGGCTGGCCACCCTCGCGTCGTGGAATGCGGTGCGCTTGCAAATACGCATCCATTTGCGCGTAGACGGCGTCGCGTTGCCGCCCGACATTGCCCTCGAACATCACATGCATGGCCTGGCCCGAAGGCGTCTGGCCAATCTGCACGCCGACCACTGAAATCGGCACCGCGCCTGTGAAAGGATATCCGACGCGGAAGTGGTAGCGGTTGCCGGGCTGATCATAGAGCGTGACCACACGCACCAGCGGTCCAGATGGCGTCAGATTGTAGAGCGCCATGAAGTCGCGCACTTGCTGCAAACCCAGCCGCTCCGCATTGACAATTTCGTCGCTGTTCGTGGCCGAGGTTTCGACCGTCACATAGACGAAATTCTGCGGCTCGATGGCGTCGATCGCGATGTCGAGCCCTTCAAAGTTCACGTTGGGCAGACGCTCGGTCAGCATCTTCAAATACTGAAGGCCGCTCTCCAACTCCTGGCCGACTTGGCGGCTTAGGATCAAATTCATGTAGCGGCACGGGACGTTGATGGCGCCCTCACCGCATTGGGCGGTCATCGTCCATGTCACCGAGGTCGCGCCTTCACCCGGCCGCAGGCTCAGCGTCGAGTTCAGCGTTGCGCGGTCGCCAAGTTCGAGGATGGCTTGCACCTCCTCGTTCTGCGTCGAACTCACGATCGACATGCGACCGCGGCCGACTTCGCGGACGTTCGATACCCAGCGCATGTTCTGGCCTTCGCCCGGATCGCCCGAGAACGAATATTCCGCATCGGGATCGCGCAGATAGAAGGGCGACCATTCCTGCGCGATGCGCAGGTCGTTCACCATCGCGAACACGGCAGCGCGCGGACGCTCGACCGAGATCGTGCGCGTCACCTCAAGATCGTTGGACAGCAAGAAGCGGCCGACGCCGTAGAGCACGCCCGTAATAAGCGCGACCACCAGCAACAGACCGAGAAACCACCTCATGCGCCGCCCCCTCCGCATGTATGCGAACGGATGGGATTACCATCGCGACACGAAGCGCGCCACGCGCCGCCATGCATGCTTGCATCGCGCGCGCGTCCCTCGCGCCAAGCGCGAAAGTCCCCCGCTTCGTTCACCATGTCGCGCCCACCAACCCGGTTGACGCCTCCCCAGCCACGAGCAGGGTTACCACAGGGCAATGTCAGGAGTCAGTGCTGCGTTGCAGCGCAACTCTCAGGCTTTGGCGTCTTTATGGTTTTGTGGCTTTGCCCGGCGCCCGCAGCTGGTCCCAGACCTCGAACTCGTAGGCGATGCAGCATTCCATCATCTGGCGCCACACCGGCTCGGCGATGGCCCAGGAGAGGCCGCTCTTCTCGGCTTCGGCCTTCACCTTGGCCAGGACGTCATTGATGCGGGCTTCGTCGCGGACGACTTTGCGGTCGGTTTTGATGCGGGCGGCGGCGTCCATATAGCCTTGGCGGCGGGTGATCAGCGCCACCAGCATGCGGTCTATCTCATCGACGCCCTGGCGGACATCGGTCATGTCCCGGCAAGCTTCCGGATCGGGAGCGGCGAAGGTTTTGACGGCCTTCAGGGCCGGAGTGCGCGCGTCATCCATGACTCTGTTTTGGGGTTGGGCGCCCTTCCCGTCCAGGGGGCGCAGGGCCGCAGGGCGTTTCACCCTGGGTTCGGACTGAGGCCGTCCTTATCTCTATGCGCTATCGTGACTCGCACATGACAGGCGCCGACAAACCCATCACGCCGCCGCTGGAGCATTTGCCGGCGGAAGACGCGCCGACGCCTGTGCTGAAAGGCATCGAGGCGATCCGCGACGCGTGGAAGCGCATGCCCGCCAAGCCTGGCGTCTATCGGATGATCGGCGCCGACGGCGAGGTGCTCTACGTAGGCAAAGCCAAGAACCTGAAGAACCGCGTCGGCCAATATGCGCAAGGCCGCGGCCACACCAACGCGATCTACCGGATGATCCATCAGACGCTGTCGATGGAAGTGATCGTCACGGCGACCGAGACCGAAGCGCTGCTCTTAGAAACCAACATGATCAAGCGGCTGAAGCCGCGCTACAACGTGCTGATGCGGGATGACAAAAGTTTCCCGTACATCGCCATCCGCACCGATCACGATTTCGCGGCGCTGCAGAAGCATCGCGGCGCGAAGAGCTTCAAGGGCAAATTCTACGGGCCGTTCGCGAGCGCCGGCGCGGTGAACCGCACACTGAACACGTTGCAGAAAGCGTTTCTGCTGCGCTCGTGTTCGGACTCCACGTTCAGCGGCCGCACTCGGCCTTGCATGCTTTACCAGATCAAGCGCTGCTCGGCGCCGTGCGTGGAGCTGGTGAACGGGCCTGAGTATGCGGCGCTGGTGAAAGACAGCGTTGATTTTCTCGAAGGCAAATCGGTCGAGCTACAGGACCGCCTCGCCGTCGAGATGCGCGAGTCGGCTGAGAAGCTTGAGTTCGAGCACGCGGCGCGCTTGCGCAATCGCATCCGTGCGCTCGCCAGCGTGCGCGCTTCGCAAGGCATCAATCCGAGCACGTTCGATGAAGCGGACGTGTTCGCCATGCATGTCGAGGGCGGCCAGAGCTGCATCCAGGTGTTCTTCTTCCGCGCCGGGCAAAACTGGGGCAACCGCGCCTACTTCCCCCGTCATGGCGGCGAAGAAACGCCGGCCGACATTATGGGCGCGTTCCTCGCGCAATTTTATGATGATCGCGAACCGCCGAAGCTTGTGCTGGTCAATATCGAACCAACGGATCAAGAGCTGCTCGAACAAGCGCTCTGCGTGCGCGCCGACTGCAAAGTTGAGATCCGTCGCCCTGAGCGCGGCGAGAAGCGCGAGATCGTCGATGCCGCCCTGCTCAATGCGCGCGAAGCGCTGGGGCGGCGCATGGCGGAAACGGGCAGCGTCGCGAAATTGCTTGATGGCGTGGCGGAAGTGTTCGGGCTTTCGCAGCGGCCGGAGCGGATCGAGGTTTACGACAACAGCCACATCCAAGGCACGAGCGCGCTTGGCGCGATGATTGTCGCGGGGCCGGAGGGCTTCACCAAGAACCAGTACCGCAAGTTCAACATGAAGCGCGAAGAGTTCAACGGCGACGACTTCGCGATGATGAAAGCGATGATCCGGCGCAGGTTTGCGCGGATGTTGGCGGAACGTGAAGATGAGTTTCCTCCCCCGCCTGCGGGGGAGGTCGCGAGCGACAGCGAGCGGGAGGGGGAAAGTCCGGCCGACATTAGCGCCGCCCCCTCAGTCAGCTCCGCTGACAGCTCCCCCGTGAACGGGGGAGCAAAAGGCGGCAGAATCACCGATGGCGGCGTCGATTTCTCGAAAGAGCGCGACGAACCGGAGCGTGAGACCAAGTTCGGCGCGTGGCCCGATCTGGTGTTGATCGACGGCGGCGAAGGTCAGCTCAACGCAGCGCTTGAAGCGCTCGATGAGCTCGGCCTGAAGAACCGCATCGTCATCGCCGGCATCGCCAAGGGCGTTGATCGCGACGCGGGGCGCGAGCGCTTCTTCATCCCCGGCAAGCCGGCGTTCCGGCTCGATGAGAAAAGCCCGGTGCTCTATTATCTCCAGCGCATGCGCGACGAGGCGCACCGCTTCGCCATCGGCGCACATCGCGGCAAGCGCTCGGCCAATATCGCCAAAAACCCACTCGACGAAATCGGCGGCATCGGCCCTGCCCGCAAACGCGCGCTGCTGGATCGCTTCGGCTCAGCCCGCGGCGTCTCGCGCGCGGCGCTGGCAGAGCTGGAAACAGTGGACGGCGTCAACAAAGAACTGGCAAAGCGGATTTATGACTTCTTCCACGACAAGCGCTGAGCCGCCGGCGCGCAAAAGCAATCTGCCGACGCTGCTGACCATTTTCCGCATCGTGGCAGCGCCCGTTGTTGCGGGACTGGTGCTGTGGGCTTCGCAGATCGTGCATGTGAATGCGGAAACGGCGGGTCAGGTTTATCTGGCAGCGCTCGTGCTCTTCATCGCCGCATCGCTCACCGATTGGCTCGATGGCTATCTCGCACGCAAGCTCGACGCGGTGACGCCGCTTGGCGCTGCACTCGATCACGCCGCCGATAAAGTGCTGATCACATGCGTGCTCGTCGCACTCGCTTATGCGGCGCTGCCGTGGATGCTGGTGCTTGCGGCGGTGCTGATCTTGGGACGCGATGTTGCTGTCGCCGGTTTGCGCGAAGGCATTTCAGCGCAAGGCAAGACGCTGCCGGTGAGCGATCTCGGCAAGTGGAAAGCGGCTGCAGAAATGGCCGGCGTCGGCGCGTTCTTGGCGTTTCAGACAGCCGCACTTTTGCTCGCGCCGCCTAGCGTGATCATCGGGTTGGATTGGGCCGCGCGCATTTTGCTGTGGGCGGCGGCGGCGTTGGCGTTGATCAGCGGCGCGCAATATCTGAGCGTCTTGCTCAAGCGCGAACAGCACTAGAACCCATTCCCGGATTGGCGCGTCAGCGACAAGTCCGGGACCCATAAACACGCATGCCAAAAGAAAACGCGCCGACCGTGCAGCGCGCGCTTCCAAACATGCGTGTTTATGGGTCCCAGGCTCGATGCTTCGCATCGCCCGGGAATGGGTGTTAGTCGAGACGGCCGAACTCAACGAGGTTGAGCAGGAAGATCGCGCCGATGAAGACGCCGATGGCGATAAGCGCAGCCATGAGAAGCCCCGAAAACTGAATCCGTTGGCCGGTGAGTACCTGATCCCCTCGCCTCGGGCCAGGGGTGGGGTTGACGCATACATTCATTCAACCTATTGGTTGAATATGGAAGCTGTAGCCGCCCTCGATCACACCATGCTGGCCCTGGCCGACCCGACGCGGCGAGCCATTCTGCAGCGTTTGGGGGCCGGCGAGGCACGGGTGACCGAGTTGGCCGCCCCGTTCGCGATGTCGCTCAACGCTGTCTCCAAGCACATTCGCGTGCTGGAGCGGGCTGAGCTGGTGAACCGCCGCAAAGCGGGCCGCGAACATTTCCTCTCGCTCAATCCCAAGCCCCTCGATGAGGCGGCCGCGTGGATCGATGAGCAACGCCGTTTCTGGACCCAGAGCCTGGATGCGCTGGAGCGCGCCCTATCCGAACACAAAGATTAGGGCCGAACACGAAGACTAAGGAGCATTTCCCATGGAGCTTGGCCGCATCACCGCGCCGGATACGTTCGTTCTCGAGCGCCGCCTGAAGGCGCCGATCGAGCGCGTCTGGTCATACTTTGTCGACGGCGAAAAGCGCGCGCGCTGGTTCAATGGCGGCGACACGCTCTCCGCCAACGGCCAAGCCTTCACGATGATCTTCGCGCACAAGAACATCACCAGCGAAAAACCGCCGGAGCGCTGGAAAGAAATGGAGACCGGTTCGTTCCCGATGGGCGGACGCGTGCTCGCGTTCGATCCGCCGCGCTTGCTGGCGATCACTTGGGGCGATGGCGATGAAGCCGTTTCCGAAGTGCGCTTTGAGTTTGCTGCTATTGGCAACGAAACACAGCTGACGCTCACGCACATCAAGGTCGACACACGCGAACATCTGCTCGACTTCGCCGGCGGCTGGACAGCGCATATCGAAACGCTGGCGGGCGTGCTGGAGGGCAAGCCCACCAATCGCTTCTGGGCTGACGTCGTTTCCGCGCACGCCGCTTACGAAACGGCGATCCAGTGAGCGAGGGGCCAATTCTTCGCGTAAGCCGGCGCATCAGTGCGACGGCGGAGCGCGTGTTCGATGCGTGGCTGGACCCAGTTTGGATCGGCCGCTTCATGTTTGGTCCGCACCTGCGCAACGAACACGTGGTGAGCCTGACAAACGAACCGCGCGTCGGCGGGACATTTCACTATCGCGTCGAACGCCAAGGCACAGAGATCGATCACACCGGCACCTATCACGAGATCGAGCGGCCGCGGCGGCTGGTGTTCACTTGGGGCGTTGACGCCGAGCAAGGCGATCAGAGCCTGGTGACGATCGAAATCACGCCGGATGGCGATGCGTGCGAACTCTCGCTCACGCACCGCATACATCCTGATTGGGCCGAGTACGTCGACCGCGCGGAAGCCGGCTGGACGAGGATCCTCGATGATCTGGCGGGCGCCTTGTGACTCCCCGCCCCCTACCGGCTGCTTCGCAGCCGGCGAATCCAAGAGAAGCGGGATCGCTTTGCGATCCCGTGGCGGGGCGGGGTTGGGGGTGGGGGTAGCGGCGGTGCTCTGTCCGGTCGAGCTGCCGCCCGTACCCCCATCCGTCACGCTCCGCGTGACACCTTCCCCGCAAGGGGGAAGGATCGCTTCAAGCACAACGACGCTTTTCTTTCCGCAGCTTCGCTCACGCGTGCTGCACGACGCTCAGCAGATTCAAATCCGGATCGTGAAACCAGGCGACCTTTGTGCCGTCGGGTGCGGCCCAGATGCCGCGCTCATCTTGCGGGAAAAAGCCGAAGCGCGCGAACACGACACCCTTGGCGGCGAGCGCATCCACGGACGCTTCGATGTCGGGGACCACGAACGCCAGCACCGCATATTGCGCCGGCGCCATCGCGGGCACGCGCGAGATGCGGATGGTGGCGTTCTCGCCCGCGAACACGAGCGCAAAGCCGTCATCGGTGACGAACTTCAGCCCCAGCGTATCGCCATAAAACGCCTTGGCGGCTTCCGGCTTCATGGTGCCGAGGAGCGGCGTGACGGTTGCGGATGCGAGCATGTGAGCCTCCCTCCTCGCTAGGCTTAAGCGCGGCCTTGTTCTCAGGCAAATACCAACGCCCTCATCTACGGGGTGGCGAACCGGTTTTACCTGACAAAACCTACCCGCTACTTTGTCCACATGGACATGATCTCCTTCCGGCGCTCCGTCTTGGAGCGCGTTGGCGGCCTTCGCGGGGAAGGCCTGGAGATTGGCGCGTATGCGCGGCCTACGGTTTCGCCAACGCAAGCGCGGATGACGTTCCTCGATTTCTTCACCACCGAAGAGCTGCGCGCGCAGGCCGTGGCGAGCGGCGGCGATCCGGATGCGGTTGTGCCGGTCGAGTTCGTCGTGCGCGGTGAGGATTATCGCGACGTCGTCAATCGCCAGTTCGATTTTCTGATCGCCAACCACGTGTTCGAGCACATCGTCAATCCGATCGCCTGGTTGCAAATGCTCAGCGATCTGTTGAAGCCCGAAGGCCATCTGTTGTTGACGATCCCGGCGCGCACGATCCGCTGCTTCGATCGCTTCCGCGATCCGACATCGTTCGCGCACATCATGTGGGACTATCTCTCGGACCTCACGCACGAGCAGAAGGCCTGGGTGCATGCGGTGGAGACCAATCTCTATTACGACCGCGCCGCCGCCAATCTCACCATCACGCCAGAGCAGCTGTTCAACATTGAGAACATCAAGAAGGCCAAGCATCACCCCGGCGTGCATTGCCACGTCTTCCTGCCGGACACCTTCCTCGACAAGATCATGAAGCCACTCTTGAAGACGCGCGTGATCGACTACTCGCTCGCCGCCTTCGAGCGCGGTGATCAATGGGGCGAGTTCTGCGTCGTGCTGCGCAAAGGCTGGACACCGGTCGAGCTTGGGCTCGAAGAATTTTACGGCGCGTCGCTGATCCCGCCGCCGCGCTGATCCCCAAAACAAAACCGCCGGCGTTTCCACCGGCGGTTCGTTTGTTTTAAGCGCCTTGCGGAGCGGCCCCGCCCCAGCCAGGGCGTGCGACCGGCTCTTCGTCATCGTCCGTGACCGGCAGAGCCGGCGTCGGCGCCGATGGCGTCGTCGGCGTGTCGTCTGGGCGATCGAGCTTTTCGCCGCGCAGCACGGCCGCGATCTCGTCGCCGTTCAGCGTCTCATATTCGAGCAAAGCTTCGGCGAGGCGTTTGTGGGCGTCGGCTTTCTCGGTGAGAATGCGCTTGGCTTCGTTGTAGCCAAGATCAACCAGGCGCTTCACTTCCGCGTCGATCTTCTGCGCGGTGGCTTCCGCCACGTTTTGCGTGCGGCCAACTTGCATGCCGAGGAAGACGTCGTCGCCATTGTCGCCATAGGCGACGAAGCCGAGTTCGTCCGAATAGCCCCAGCGCGTCACCATCATGCGCGCAAGGCGCGTGGCGGCGGAGATGTCGGAGGCAGCGCCGGATGTGACCTTGTCCTTGCCGAAGTGGAGTTCTTCGGCGACGCGGCCGCCCATCATCACCGCGAGGCGCGACGTCATCTGCGTGAAGTTCATCGAGTAGCGATCGGACTCCGGCAGCTGCATCACCATGCCAAGCGCACGGCCGCGCGGGATGATCGTCGCTTTGTGGACGGGATCAGACTCCGGCACTTCCAGCGCCACAACGGCGTGGCCGGCTTCGTGCCAGGCGGTCAGTTGCTTTTCTTGGTCGCTCATCACCATGGAGCGCCGCTCGGCGCCCATCATGACTTTGTCTTTGGCGTCCTCGAACTCCTTCGTGGTCACGACGCGCTTGCCGCGGCGCGCCGCGAGCAAAGCCGCTTCGTTCACGAGGTTGGCGAGATCGGCGCCGGAGAAGCCCGGCGTGCCGCGCGCGATCGTCTTCAGATCAACGCCCTGCGCCACCGGCACGTTGCGGGTGTGGACGCGGAGGATCTTCTCGCGGCCGCCGAGGTCAGGATTGCCGACAACGATCTGACGATCGAAGCGGCCCGGACGCAGCAGCGCGGGATCGAGAACGTCGGGACGGTTGGTCGCCGCGATCAGGATGATACCTTCATTGGCTTCAAAGCCATCCATCTCGACGAGCAATTGGTTGAGCGTCTGTTCGCGCTCGTCATTGCCGCCGCCGAGGCCGGCGCCACGGTGACGACCGACAGCGTCGATTTCGTCGATGAAGATGATGCACGGGGCATTCTTCTTGGCTTGCTCGAACATATCGCGCACGCGGGATGCGCCGACGCCGACGAACATTTCGACGAAGTCCGAACCCGAGATCGAGAAGAACGGCACGTTGGCTTCGCCGGCGATGGCGCGGGCGAGCAACGTCTTACCCGTACCCGGAGGGCCGACGAGCAGCGCGCCTTTCGGGATCTTGCCGCCGAGGCGTTGGAACTTGCCCGGGTCCTTCAGGAACTCAACGATCTCGCCAAGCTCTTCCTTAGCTTCATCGATGCCGGCGACGTCCTCGAACGTGATGCGGCCCTTGGCTTCAGTGAGCAGCTTTGCCTTCGAGCGGCCAAAGCCCATCGCGCCACGGCCACCGCCCTGCATCTGGCGCATGAAGAAGAACCACGCGCCGATCAGCAGCAGCATCGGCAACAGAGCGAGCATCATGTCGCCAAGCGACGGGCCACGCTGCGGACGCTCGGTGTTCACTTGCACGCCGGCGCCATCGAGACGCTCGACGACATTGGCCATCGTGCCCGACGGCAGATAGGTGATGTAACGCTTCTGATCGCTCGCCGTGGAGACGATCTGGTCAGGCAGCGTGACGACGCTGGTGATCTGGCGCGCCTCGACACGCTCCATCAGTTGCGAGTAGCTCAGCGGCTCGGTGCCGCGCGTGGCGGGATTGCCGCCATTCAAAGCGGTAACCAACACGACAAGCACCGCCGCGATGGCGACCCAGACAAGAATAGTGCGGATGGGCATGAACCGACCTTCTGCGCGCGCGCCAACGCATCTCGTCGGCGCGGAAAGACTTCATTCAGCAAAATAGGGACAGCGCACCGCCCTGAACACCCCTTACTCTGCCACAGGGCAAGTCAAAGCGGGGTGAACGAAAAAGCGGAAAATTAGCCAGAGTTTCCGGCTGTTAATCTTGTCCGAGCAAATGCTGAACGCGTTCCTTAAGCAGCCAGCGTGGTGAGGCTGCGGCGAGAGGCTGGCGCACGCCGTCCTTTTCAAGCTCGGGCTGGCCGTTGCGGCCGAGCACGATCGACCAGCCGGGTTCGTCGATTTTCACCGCTACGCGCCCGTCCCAGACGGTTTCGACACCGGCTTCCAGCGGCAAGCGCGGGATGGCGCGCGCGCCATCGGCGCGGCCGTAGAGCGCGCCACGGTCGCGGCTGATGCGGATCTCGTCGCCGTTACGGCGGATTACCGCGCCGCCGAGCGTCTGCGCCTTAAACGGGCGGCGTTTGCTCAGCATGAAAATGTTGATCATGCGCGCCTTGGTCGGGTGCGGGGCGTAAGCGGAACCGCTGGCGGCAGCGATGAGCAAAGCCAAGGCGCGCTCATACGCGGCCCCAACGGGACGCCAATCTTCCGCGCTAAAAGATGCGGTCCCATACTCGATGCGAACAACCCGTTCGATCAGCGCCGCCGCTTCCGCATCGATCCGCGCCGCAAGTGGCGCAAGACGCTCAGCGATGGCGGCAAGCCGCATCGGATCGAAGCCGGCGGCCTCTTGTTCGCCCAGGCGGAAGCGGGTCAGCACGCGCGCGTAGTGGAGGCTGGAGTTGGAGGGATCCTCAATCCAAGCCGCATTGCGCTGGCGCAGATAGTCGCGCAGCGCGTCACGGCGCACACCAAGCAGCGGACGCGCCAACCAAAGGCCGCGGCCTTCGGGCCAGAGCGGCAGCGGCGTCATCGGACGCATGCAGACGAGATTGTACCAAGCCGACCAGCGCGCGGCGCGCATCACGACCGTCTCGGCCTGATCGTCGCGATTGTGGCCGGCGGCGATGACACGCGCGCCCAGACTGTTTGCGAGTCCTGCGAGTGCTGTATAGCGGCGCTGGCGCGCATAGTGCTGGTTGCGGTTGGCGCCCTCTTCCCAGGTCAGCGCCATGATGTGCGCGCGCACGCCTAGCGCTTCGGCCGCGTGTGCTGCGCGTGCTGCATCATCGGCGGAGCCGCGGCGCAGGCCGTGATCGACGATGCCGGCAACGAGGCGCTCAGGACCGAAGCGTTCGGCGAGCAAATGCAAAAGCGCGGTGGAATCACCGCCGCCGGAGAGCGCAACCACGATCGGCCGGGCAGCGCCCAGCGCCGACATCCGCTCGGTGGTTTCGACATCAAGCATGGCCACCTCCGGCCAGGCGTAGCCTCAGCTTAAGCGGGGCACTGCGCAGCGCGCGCTTCACGCGTCGCGAGCGCGCGCACGTTTGCCGACGCGTTGGGATAGCGGCGGGTGAGCGAGCTGAAGGCGCCGCATGCACGCTGGGTTTGGCCCAGGCCAACCAGCGCCATGCCGAGGCGCACTTGCGCTTCCGGCGCACGCGGGCCGTTGCCGTTGCGCTCGATGTAGAGAAGGAAGTTGCTCGCGGCATCCTGGTAATTGTTACGCGCAAGTTGCGTGAACGCGAAAAAGAAACGCGCATCCGCCGCTGTGGCCGCAGTGGGATGGGCTTCGAGGAATTCGCCGAACGCCAGCTCCGCTTCAGCGTAATTGCCGTTGAGCAGAAGATCGCGGGCGCGGTTGTAGCTTTGCTCGGCCGTGAGCACAGGCTCAGCGCCGCGCGGCACGGGCGTCCCCGCTGGCATGGTGCCGAGCGTGCCGGAAGCACGGAGTTGCGCATCGCTGAGCGAGGATTGTTCATCGGCGGCAGGACGCGTCGGGCCGCCTGGCGCTTGCGGTTGCGCGCCCGGTTGGGCCGGTGTGCCGGACGACAGATCTTGGTTCACGCCGGCGAGTTCGCCAACCATCGCGTTCAAACGACGTATCTCGCGATCGCGCTGAATGATTTCGAACTGCAAGCGCTCGTTTTCCGCCGTCTGCTCGCGGAGCTGTTCTTCAAGCTCCTCGATGCGGTCCTGGCGAGCGTCGGCATTGCCGTAGCTCGGCGGCGGCAGCGCGGTTTGCGCGAAGGCCGGAGCGGCGGCAAAAAGAAACCCGGCCGCGGCGAGGGTCGCCGCGAGCCGGGTGGTTTTGGTCAGAGCCAGAGAGAGAGTCATGGGGCGCTTCCTAGTCCCGTCCCTCGGGCTAAATTTTGACGCTTACGAGACGGCGCCAGAAACGATCTGGGTGTGACCGTTGCGGTTCACGCTCCACGCTTCTTCGTTGGCGCGCGCATCGAGCGGACGCTCTTTGCCGTACGACACGGTCTCGACGCGGTTGGCGTTGACGCCGAGCGACACGAGATAGTCGCGCGCGGCGGCGGCGCGGCGGGCGCCCAGAGCGAGGTTGTATTCCCGCGTGCCACGCTCGTCGCAGTTACCAGCGACCAAGATGCGGACGTTCGGATATTGGCGGAGCCAGGCAGCTTGACGCTCGAGGATCGAGCGCGCTTCCGGCGAGAGATCGAAGCGGTCGTAGCCGAAGAACACGCGGTCGCCGACGGAGACGCGGAAGTCCTCAGCCGAACCCGGCGTCGGGCCGGCTGGTTGAGACGGTTGCGACGGCTGCGAGGGTTGGCTCGGAGTAGGCGTCGGTTCCGGACGGCTGGCGCACGCAGCGAGCGTGCCGACAGCGGCGAGGGCGATGATGAACTTACGCATGAGGTTAATTCTCCCCTGATCGGAATTGCGCATTCGGCTGGGCGTTCCCCCACCCTGCTGAATGCGAAGATTAGTGCTCCAGTTCCTACCGTACAATCGTGTTCACTTCACGGCAGTAAGGGCGACCAAGCCGGGTCAGAAGCGTCAGTTTGTGTGGGAATCTGACGTAAATTCCGGCCAGTAAGGTCAACAGACCATAAACGCGCGCCTTGGCCGCGGCCTTCGCGGAAGAACATGATGACACGACCATTAGGCGACCAAGTCGGTGCTTCGTCGAGATAGCTTTCGGTTAAGATGCGTTCACCAGAACCATCAGGGCGCATCACGCCAATCGCGAAGCGTCCACCGGATTGGCGCGTGAAGGCGATGAGATCGCCGCGTGGGCTCCACACCGGCGTCGAGTAGCGGCCCTCACCGAAGCTGATGCGGCGCTGGCCCGAGCCATCGGCGTTCATCACATAAAGCTGCGGAGAGCCGCCGCGATCGGAGTTGAAGACGATCTGGCCACCATCGGGCGAGTATGACGGTGATGTGTCGATTGCCGCGTGATTGGTGAGGCGGCGGCGCTGACGCGAGGCCAGATCCATCGAGTAGATCTCGCTATTGCCGTTCATATCGAGCGTGAAGACGATGCCCTGCCCGTTCGGCGAGAAGCGCGGCGAGAAGGTCATTCCGGGGAAATCACCCAGCACTTCGCGGCGGTTAGTGGCGAGATTGTAGAGGAAGACGCGCGGCGCGCCTGTCTCGAAGCTCATATAGGTGATCATCTGCGCCGACGGCGAAAAGCGCGGCGTGATCACCATGGCATCGGCGCTGGTGAGGAAGAACGGATTGGCGCCGTCCTGATCCATCACCATCAAGCGCTTCACGCGCTGCGTGCGCGGACCGGCTTCGGACACAAACACGATGCGTGTATCGAAATAGCCGCTCTCACCGGTCAGCGCTTGATAGATGCGATCAGAAATCTGGTGCGCGACGCGGCGCCAGTTGTCCGGCGTGGTGCGATAGACTTGCGCGATGGCGCGGCCATCAGCGCCAGTGATCTCTTGCTCCGCGAACACGTCCCAGGCGCGGAAGTCGACTTGGATGCGACCATCAGGCAGCGGCGTGATTTGGCCGGACACCACAGCCTGCGCATCGAGCACGCGCCAATCGGCGAAGCGCGGCGGCACTTCGATGCCGGTGGTGCGGTCGATGAAGGCATCCGGATTGATCGGGCGGAAAAGCCCTGAGCGATCGAGATTGGCGCGGATGACGCCGGAGATGTCGCGGCCGACTTGGCCAGCGGCCGCGCTGTCACCGTTGAAATCGGTCACGCCTACCGGCATCGGATTGAGGTGGCCCTCAGTGATGTCCACACGCACCTGCGCGTGCGCAATTCCGGCCAGCGAAAACAAGGCGGCCACCACCAGCAAGAGACGCTTGATCATCTGCATTGCACTGATCCTCAGTTCTGTCTTGGGCCGAACCGAGCAGTCACGGTTCGCCATACTTGGTAATGCTCACCAACGATCGGATCGTCGGGAAACGGATAAGGGTCGCACTGTCGTACCGCGCGCAATGCCGCATCCACGGCAACACGCATCGGCGCATCAAAGGAATAGTTCCGCGGGCTGACAACCCGCGGCTGGCCGTTGAGCGTGCCGTTACGATTCAAATCAAACTCGATAAACACAATGAGCCGCTCAGGTTCCGGGAGATCGGCGGGCATCCGCCAGCAGCGACGCATGTGCGCATCCGACAAAGCCTGGACGCGCGCTTCGATGGTCACGCGCTCAGCCGTTCCGAGCCCAGCCCCGCGCTGATCGCGATCTGCACGGGTGCCCTCTTGTTGCTGTCTGCCGCGCTCCTTCGACGTGTCGTTCAGATCGGCGCGGAGATCGCGCATCCAATCGTCATCATTATTGCGCGGCTGGGGTCGGCGCGGCGTGGGCGTCGGTGCAGCCGAGGAGTCGGACGGCGTGGAGGTCTCGGCGATCTCCGGCGCCTCGGCTTCTTCCTCGACCTCAACCGCCAGCGCGCGCACGTTCACTTCCGGACCAATCTCGACGATCTCAACCGGCACCAACACCGAACCTGAAGACGGCAGCACCGGCCCATCCCACACCTGCCATGCCAAACGAGTCATCATGAACGCGCCGGCGTGGCCGATGAGTGAAACCAGGATCGCGATGAGGACGCGCCGGTTCATATCAGCCACCGTCTCCAGTGATGGCAGTGTCGGTGACGAGTTGAATGCGGCGGAAACCACCGGAGCTGACGCGCGCCAAAACTTGCGCCATCAGCCCGTAATCGACGGTACGATCGCCGCGAATATAGATCGCGCGGTCGTAGCCTTCGTTGGAGATCGCGCGCAGGCGCGGCACCAATTCGTCGGCGGTGACGACGGTTTCTTGCAGATAGATCGTGCCGTCAGCCTGCACCGTGATTGAGAGCGGTTCGTTTTCCGATTCCGATTGCTTGGCTTCGGTGCGCGGCAATTCGATCGGGATCGAGACGGTGAGCAGCGGCGCGGTCACCATGAAGACGATGAGCAGCACCAGCATCACGTCCACGAAGGGCGTGACGTTGATTTCCGAGAGCTGGCCGCGACGCGCTCGTCTGCGTCCGCGGCCGCCTCGTCCACGCGAGGGGCCAAGGCCTGCCATCAGCCGCGCTCGCTCAAGCGGCGCGACAGGCGTGCAGCGACTTCATCCGCGAAAGTTTCGAGACGATCGCCAAAGCGATCGAGGTCGCCGGCGAACTTGTTGTAGAAGATGACCGCCGGAATAGCGGCGACGAGACCCAAGCCCGTCGCGAACAACGCTTCGGCGATGCCGGGCGCCACGACGGCGAGATTGGTTTGCTGTTGTTGGGCGATGTTGGTGAAGGCGTTCATGATGCCATACACCGTGCCGAACAGACCGATGAACGGCGTCGATGCCGCCACCGAGGCGAGAACGCCGAGATTGCGCGAGGCGCGGCTCATCTCGCGCGAGATCTGCGCCTGCATCAAACGATCGACGCGCTCAAGCAGAAGCGGATCAGCGCCGGTGCGGCGCGCCTCGCGCCACTCGCGCGAAGCGGCCGCGTAAACGCGTGACAGCGCATCGCGCGGCCTGTCACCGCCGCGCTCGTCCATGTCATCGGCAGTGCGTCCGGAGAAAAAGTCGCGCTCGAACTTGCGGGCGTTTTGTTCGAGTTCGCTGAACTGCAACCACTTGTCGACAGCGACCGCCCACGACCAGACCGAGGCGACCACAAGGATCAACATCACGACCTTGACGACGGGGTGGGCCTGCAAAAACAGGGTCCAAAGCGTGATCTGTTCGACTGCGCCGGCTTCCATGCTCGCTCCCGATTCCGCGGCCAATTCCAACTCAGCCGCGCCCCGCATGGTCTAGAGCCAGCGGAATCTGTCAAAAGCTGGACGCGGAGGGCTCTAGAAATGGTTTAAGGCCGTCTAAAAGCACGGCTGGCGGTCTTCGAGGGCGACCCGTGAGGCTTATGCAACAAACTTGGACCTCGGCCTTAACCAAGATCTCCCCGCCCCGCTCGATCTGCTGCACGATAAACATGCGTGGCCCGCGGATCGTTTCGAAACTGGATCGCACGATCAAAGCGTCATCGATCCGGGCCGGCTTGATGAAATCGAGCGTCAGTTTGTTGACCGCGAAACCGAGCGGCTCCTCGGCATTCAAAAGCACCGAGTGATGGACGCCGGCGAGGCGGAGGAAGTCGCTACGGCCACGCTCGCAATAGCGCAGGTAATTGGCGTGATAGACGAGGCCGGTGAAGTCCGTGTCCTCGTAATAGATGCGGACCGGTAAGATGTGAAAGCGGCCCTCGAAGCGGCCGGCGTTCGGTGCGTCGTTGCTCATGGCGCGTTACTCCGGCGCGAGCATGGCCGCGATCGCGGCGGCGCGCACGCGTATTTCGGGCACGGCAGTCGATTCCCAGAACGCGCCCTGCGTAATCGGACCAAGCGCGAACATGGACTGATGCACTTCCGCATCGGCGCCGATGATCCGGTTATCGGCATCGAGATTGAAGCCAAGCCCATTGCTCATCGCAACCGCAATGCCCTCGTCGAGCAACTGGCGCACAAGCGGGTCGTCTGAGCTTCCAAGGTCGGCGGCAGCGCCGGTGCAATTCACGACGGCCGCGACATCCATATTGTGGCGCGCGCGCGAGCCGCGTCCGCGATGCTGCACGCGCACGCCGCGCGCGCCGGGCTCTGCGCTGACGATCTCACCGGCCAGCACTTTGAGACGGCCTTCATCGCGGAGCGCTTTGACCTGGGCGGCAATCTCAGGCGCAGCGCGGTGGCGGTGGACATCCCACCAGACCCGCGCATGACGTAGAAAACGCGCTTGCTGCACAGGATTTAGGCGCCGCCACAGCTCTGGCGTGCGCGCCCGCAAACGGTCGATCACATAGTGCCAAGGCTCGCCGCGCGCCGCGCCGGCTTCGGCCTCTTTGCGCAACACGAACAGCGCGTCGCTCAGTTCGACCGGCAGATCGATCGCCGCGGGTGGTGCGTGCTTGGCATCAGTCAGGTGGCTGCGCGGAACCTGGCCCCGCCGTGACAGCGCATAGATGACGCCGCGCTTGCGCCGCTTGGCCAGCGTCAGCGCCACGTCGATCATGGTGAGACCCGCGCCCAGCAACAGCACGTCGCCAGGCGGGATGCTCATGAGACCGGCGCGATCCCAGGGATTGGTCAGCAGCACGCTGCTCGATTCGAACACGGCCGGCGCCCTTGCCCGGGCGTTGCCGAGCGCCAGCACCACGGCGTCGGCGATAATTTTTCGTCCTGACGAAAATGTGATCACCCACGCATCGCCCTCGCGGCGGCACGCGACGGCGTCGTCCCGCACGCGCCTCAGCGACGGCCCACCGAAGCCGCCATGAGCGCGCGCAACCACATGCTCGACATAGCGGCCGTAGAGCTTTCGAGGCTGAAACGACGTCCCCGCGTCGCGGCGGCCATGCTGGGCGAGCCAACGCACGAAGTGATCGGGCTGGTCAGCGAACGCGCTCATATTCGAAGCGCGAACATTCAACAGATGCGCGGGATCGTCTGTGCCGTAAGCGAGTCCAGGACCGAGACGGCGCGCGTTTCCAATCAGGACTACGTCAGGCGCACGCCTGCCGCGCTTCAGCAGATGCGCAGCCGTCGCCACGCCGCTGAAGCCACCGCCAATGATCGCGACTCGCCCGCGCCTCATCGCGCCCTGCCATGATGGAACTTACTCAAACGCGCTGATCCCCAGGTCGATAGTGCACCAGTATGGACCAGGATGCCTATGCAATGGCGCATAGCTTTGTCCGAACGCCGGGAGCCTATGCATACGGCGCCCGCTCACGTCGTCGGCGAAGTTCTAAAAACGCTTCGGGCAGATGAAGACCCCGTCTTGAAAAACCCAAAACGCTGTAGTTGTTTCGTCACATGAAAAAAATCCTGCTGGCTGCAGCCCTCACGTTCGCCATCGCCGGTTCGGCGCAGGCGTACACCGCTTATCTCAAACCAAGCGAGTTCTATCCCGACGACGCACGCGTCACGGTGCAGGGCTCCTTCGCCACCAGCTTCTTTGAGCCGGGCATCGCGCTGTCTGGGAACTTTGTGTTCTTCCAGCCGGACGGCACTGAAGGCGTGTTCAACCAAGTGGAAGTTGGCAGCGACGTTTCCAATCTCGGCGCATCGCTGACTGAAAGCGGCACATACCGCATCACTACTGGCGAGATCCTCGGCCAAGTCGTCACGCTCGTTGCAGAGAACGGCACATGGCGTCCGCTTGGCGCCGACGAAGCCGCTCCCGCTGATGCTGAAACCACCACGCTGCAAACCGTGACGCTGAGCGACGTCTATGTGACTCGCGGCTCGCCCTCGCGTGAGAATGTCGACAGCGTCCTCGGTCGCCTCGCGATCCGTCCGATCACGCATCCGAACGAAGTGCTCGCCAGTTCAGCGTTCCAAGTGCAGGCGCTGTTCGATGGCCAGCCTTTCGCCAACGCTGCACTCGTTCTTTACAACGAAGGCGATCCGGAAACCGACCTCGACACCTATTTCGCAACCGATGCGCAAGGCAACGCCACGATCACGCTGCCAGGCCCGGGCACCTATGTGCTCGCCGCCCGTCACCGCGCCAACGCGCCGGCCGGCGCTGCAGCGCAGGTTCAGTCCTACACCACGACGCTGACCTTTGAAGCTTTGACGGAGCTCTATCCGATCTCGGAAGTGACCGAAGAAGCAGGTCCGGCTGAAGAAGACGCGCACGATCGCCGTCGTCGTCGCCGCGACCGTCGCGAAGGCGGCCGCCTCTAAGGCAAGGCTCTAACGCTTGATTGGAACGCGCGCGGCCCCCAAGTCGCGCGCGTTCTGCTTTTCTGGAGGCGCACCATGGGCGCGATCGTGATCACCGGCGCCAATCGCGGCATCGGCCTTGAACTCACCAAGCAACTGAAAGCCCGCGGCGGCGACATCATCGCAGTGTGCCGCACGCCCTCCGCCGAATTGCAAGCGCTCGGCGTGCGCGTTGAGAGCGGCATTGATGTCGGCGACGCAGCTGCCATCGGCGAACTCGCCAAGCGCTTGAGCGGCGTCAGCATCGAACTCCTGATCAACAATGCCGGCATCCTGCGCGGCGATACTCTCGACGCGCCGAACTTCGACGGCATCGCCGAGCAATTTGCCGTCAACGCCATGGCGCCATTGCGCGTGACGACAGCGTTGCTGCCGCTGATGAGCAAGACTGCGAAGGTCGCCATCGTCACCAGCCGCATGGGCTCGATCGCCGACAATGGCTCCGGCGGCTATTACGGCTACCGCATGTCGAAAGCGGCAGTGAACGCGGCGGGCATGTCGCTGGCGCGCGACCTTACTGGACGCGGCATCGCCGTTGGCCTCTTCCATCCCGGCATGGTCGCGACAGACATGACGGGCAGGAACGGCGTCCCGCCCGCCGACGCCGCGCGCGACCTGATCACGCGCATCGACGCACTCGCGCCCGCGACCAGTGGCAAGTTTGTGCACGCCGGCACCGGCGAGGAGCTGCCCTGGTGAGCGACACGCCGCTTCAAGTCCGCATCATCCCAGTGACACCACTGCAGCAGAATTGCTCGCTGCTGTTTCACGCTGAAACCAAGCGCGCCTGCCTCGTCGATCCCGGCGGCGATGCCGATCGACTCATGCAAGCGCTCGATCAGCTCGGACTTACCCTCACCCGCATGTGGCTAACACACGGCCATCTCGATCACGCCGGCGCTGCGGCCGAATTGCGCGAACGCACCGGCGTCGCCGTCGAAGGTCCGCATCGCGACGACCAATTCTGGCTCGATCAGATCGAAGACAACGCCAAGCGCTACGGCATTGCGGATCTCCGCAACGTGACGCCGGATCGCTATTTCCAAGACGGCGAAACGCTGGAGTTCGAAGGCGTTGCGTTTCGCGTCTCACACACGCCTGGCCACACGCCCGGCCACGTCGTCATTCACAACACCGAGATGAAAGTCGCCTTCGTCGGCGACGTGCTGTTCGCAGGCTCCATCGGCCGCACCGATTTTCCGCGCGGCAATCACCAGCAGCTGATCGACTCGATCACGCAAAAGCTCTGGCCGCTCGGCGACGACATCACCTTCGTACCAGGCCACGGCCCGCTATCCACCTTCGGCCGCGAACGCCAAACCAACCCGTTCGTCGCCGATCGGATCACCGGCTACGCAGGCGCAGAAAAGCAAGCGCCCGACATCGGCGAACAACGCACGACGAAGCGTTACACTTAGTTCGCAGGCTCAGTCGGTCCGAAATTGATCGGCAAGCGCACGCGCATGCCGGCTGTGTTGGCGCCGTCGATGCGCGGCGCGATGCGATAGTGTTCAGCGAGGAGCCGCGCGGCCTCGCCAAAGCCAATGCCTGTCGGCTCTTCGGATTCGACGCGGCAACGCAGGCTGTGATCGGCTTGGACAAGACAATCCAACACAGCGCTGCCCGGAATGCTCGCTTCGCCGGCGATCCGCGGCATCGCTGAACCGATCTCATACCATTCCGGCGTCTCGACCCATTCTGGGGTGTCGATAAGCGCGGCGGAGTCGAAAAGCGCATCGTCCGGCGCCGGCTCCGCCTGACGGCGCGGCCTGACACTCGGCGCAGTTGGCTCGAACCGGACCACGATCATACATGGCGGCGCGCCTTCGAGACCCGGCCACGGCGTGATCTGATAGATGCTGCGCGCTTCGGCGAAATAGCCGTTGCGCGCATTGGCGTAACCCAAGACGCCAATCAGCGGGTGACCATACACACGCACTTCACCGCCACGCACCGTGCGCTCGACGATGTAATCCTGCAGCTGTTCCTCATTCATCGGCGCGCCGTTGAACGGAACGAGCGTTTCTTCCAACTCAGTGATGACACTGAACAAAACACGGTTGCATTCGTCAGCACTGCTCACGGGTCCACCTGTCATCAAGGTGACCCGGTCCAGGCGATTGCGAATGAACTCAAGCCCAATGCGGAATTGCACGCCGCCGAGGGAGAGTGCGTAGTCGGAGGTTGCGATCGCTGTCCGGCCTTCCTCGGCAAACGCCGCTGACGGCGCTTCATTCCAAGAGACGCTCGGCGTGAGCGCACGCGCCTGAGCATCGGTCATGTTAAAATAATAGCCAAAGAAACGCTGCTGCGTTTGCGCCGAGGCGACCGGCGCAAACAACGCGCAGCATGCGGCGACGATAAAGGCTCTCAGCATCGCTATCTCGTTCTGAACGTGATCGGAATACGCACGCGTCCGCCGGCGGTCGGCTGACCATCGACTTCAGGCGCGGCGCGGAACGTGCGGGCAATGCCCAGTGCCGCTAATCCAAAGCCAACATCTTCGGGCTCTTCAGAACTGATTGCGCAGCGCAGCGACCCGTCAGCCTGAATGAGACAATCGAGCGTCGCCCGGCCGCCAAGGTTCTGCTCGATCGCTGCGGGGGGATAGTAACTGTTGAAATCCTGCGCAGTCGGGCGATCCGTCCACACCATGACCGTGAGCATCGTAGCGGCGTCCAGCTCAGTTTGGCTCGGCGCTTGCGCGGCCAGCGCCCGCAATTCCTCGATCGGAATTGGCCGCGAAGTTTCGCCCGGCGGCGGTGTGTCGCCCTGCACAAAGAGCCGCGTTTGGAGTGGGATGCTCACGCGGCGGCCCTCAGTTGCCTCGCCATTGATACGTTCCGCGATGCGATAGAAGCGTGAAAGATAAAGCGCCGCCTCGCCGAAATAATGTCCTTCCGGGCTTTCGCGCGCGACGATGCAATTCACCGCGCCATCGGCGATGACCAAGCAATCAAGCTCGACATCGACCTCGACGTTTCGGCGCTGACGCCAGCCCGGCAGCGCCAGCTCCCACCGCTCCGCGCCGGCTTCCTCTTCCCACTGCGGTATGGTGATCGGGCTTGCTCGCGCCAACGCTTCAGCGGTCGGCGGCGTGAGCGGCGCGTATGTTGGCGGCGCCTCCGCGCGGAACGACACTTCAAGTGAACACAAGCGCACGTCGGGCGCGAATATTCCAACCGTGTAGAGGCCGCTCGCACGACCCCAAAGCCCATCGGCGCGCCACGTCGCAACACTGGCGCGCTGCGAGCCATCGGCGTTCGTATAGTGACGCAATTCCGAGCCGCGTGACGTGCGCGTGGTTGGAAGCCGCTCGCCGAGTTCGTCAGGGGCCGCGACGGCGGAGGCAGGCCCGAGCGAGCGCTCAAATCCGATGACGGTTTCACGCAGAAGATCAGCGCATTCATCGGCGTCCGCTACTCTGCCGCTGTTCGTGTAGGTCACGTCAGTCAGCCGGTCGCTGCGAAACAGGAGTATAGGGTGGAGCGGGATGCGACCAAAATTGGTCGGGTTACGGCCGTTCAGCAGCGTGATCTCGCCGGTGCCGAACGGAAGTACTTGAAGCGATGGATCTACGGCGCGCGCTTCGGCGTCGCTCATGCCGAACCGGAACGGGCTAAAGCCGGACAGTGACGCAGTCTGCGCCGACGCACTCGTCGCAAGCAGCGCCGCTGCGATTGCTAGTATCAATGTCCGCATGGTTCGCCTCCGCCCGCGCGAACCGTAGCTGCCTTCAACCGGAACGGGAAGCCGCCTACTCAGCGCCCAGCTTTTTAGCGTAGCCGCTGGCCACCAGCCCCGCCATCACGTCGAACAATTGATCGGGATTAGCACGGCGCAAAAGCGCGCCTTGCAGTTCCATGCCTTCAGCGAGGATGAGCTCACGCTGCCCGTTCTCAAGCGCTTCAACGATGCGCGTCGCGGCCACATCTGCGGGAATGCCGTTGTCGATCGCGGTGTCGGAAAAGCCGCGCGCGTTGGCTGCGCCATCGAGCGCATTCTTCGACACGTTGGTTTGCACCGAACCCGGCGCAACGACGAGCACCTTCATGCCTTGATGCGCGGTCTCCGCACGCACGCTGTCATGGTACGCGAGAATGCCAGCCTTCGCCGCGCTATACGCTGCGCGCAGCGGCGCGCCGACGATACCGGCGACGCTTGAGATAGCCACCAAGTGCCCGCCGCCGGCGCGGACCATGCGCGGCAACACCGCTTGCGTCAGGGCGATAGGCGCCATGAGATCAACGTCGATGATGCGGCGATACACTTCCCACGCCGTATCGACAGCCAGCGAACGCTGCGAGATGCCAGCATTGTTGACGAGAGCGTCGACGCGCCCGCTCCATGCCCAAGCATCATCAACGATCGCGGGCAAAGACGCGAGATCGGTCGCCTCGAATGGCAAGACCAGCACATCCGATTTCAGTTTAGCGCGAACGCCCTGCAACGCCGCGGTGTTGCGCCCCGATAGGATGAGCTTCGCGCCCTTCGCGCTCAACGCCTCAGCGAGCGCTGCGCCAATGCCGGAGGACGCGCCAGTGATCCACCAAACCTTGCCTTCAAACATCATCGTTCCTTCTGTAAGGCTTGGCCTCACGCGAAAATCGCAACAGTCTGACGCCCCACCGCGAGCGGGGCGCCATCAGCGCTCCACATCACCATGCTCTGCATCGAATAGCCATCGCCTGCATGCTCACTCGATGCATGCAGCAGCACCCACTCATCAAGCGCTTGCGGATGTGCCAGCACATCGACCGTCCAGGTCATCGTGCTGATCGGCGCAGGCGCTGGAAAATGCACCATCGCCGCCGGCGGCAAACAATCGGCGACCGCGAGTAAAGCCGTCATCGGGTCGGCCGCGCCGAGATCGAGAAAACGCGTCCAGACGCTGAATTCGGGGCGCGGCTCGTCGACGTTGAACAAGCGGCCGCCGGAAGCGAGCCGCGTTTCAAAATTATTCCAGAACCCACGCGGCGCCGATCCGCCCTCCTTGCGAAAAGACGCCAGCGCTTCCGGCCGCGCCACATCGGGCATCGGCAGATAATTGTGCGCCACCTTGCTGTCGCGCGCGGCGCCGAACACGAACAGCGCACGCGCCGCCGGCCCATCCGCATTGAAGCAATCGCATGCGACAATCGCCGACGAACGGCCCCGACGCAGCAGCGCTGTATCGAAACGCAAACGCCCGCTGGCCGGGCCGATGAACGTGAACTGCGCGGAACGGAGCGGCCCCAGATCGCCGAGCGTGCGGCAGACGGCCTCGTGCGCGAGGGCGGCGGTCATGCCGCCATAAAGCGTCCGTCCCTGCGCCCAATCTTCGGGCGCGTCGATGACGAAGGCCTCGCCATCACGCTCAAGGTTTTCAAGGACATCGCCGAAGGAAGCCATGGCGTTTTATGTGACGGCTCGTAGCGCCGCACAACGCTGACGCAAAGGGAAGCCTAGCTGCCAGGGAACCGCACGCGAACCCGGTCGTTGGCTCTTCGAAGATCAACGCTCCAAGGGTCATGTTCATGCTTGAGCTTGCTTTGTTCATCGGCGTCGCTGCGGTCGCCGCCACTTTTCTAACCGACGCCACGTCCGGCACGATGAAGCTCGCGCGCGCGATGCGTCGCCGAAACAACATCCGCGTGGCGGATAAGTACTAAGCACAACCTCAGCTTTTCTTTTGACCCGCTCGAGCGCACACTGATGCGCGATGGTATCCGCCAACGCGCTCACCGAAGCAGCGCTGCGCGCAGCGTACGACCCTATGGTCGTGATGTCGCGCACGGGGATTATTCAGGCTGCCTCGGCACGGATTGAGATCGCGAGCGGCTATAGCGCCGAAGAATTGCGCGGCCAACATTTGCAAGTCCTGCTGCCGCCCCGCCTGCACGGCGTGTTCAATCGCTTTCTCTCCGAGTTCTTCACCAACCCGACTGCGCGTCATGTCGGATATGCGGAGCCTCTGTTCTTCCTCCACAAAGACGGTCAAGAGCGACGCATCGAGTTCGGCATCAGCCCGTTCGAAAGCGATGGCGAACTTTACGCGGTCTGCACCCTGCACGACGCGCCAGAGCGCCCGCCTGTCGAGCACAACACAAAGCTCGCACTTGAGCGGCTCGAGACCCGCCTCAGCAACGCGCTACAAGAGTTGCAGATCCTGATCGCGCACGCGCCGGCAGCGATCGCCGTGCTCGACCGCGACATGCGCTACATGCTGGCGAGCCGCCGCTGGATCGAAGACTTCCAGCTTGAGAGCGATATCGCCGGCAAGCGCCATTACGATGTCATGCCAAACCAGCCCGAGCGCTGGAAACAAGCGCACGCACGCTGCCTCGCAGGCGAGACATTCTTTAGCGAAGAAGATTCCTACATCCGCCCTGATGGGAAAGTGGAGTTCATACGCTGGGAGCTGGTGCCCTGGCGCGATGTCGAAAACCAAATCGGCGGCCTGACGATCTTCAGCGAAGTGATCACGCAGCGCAAAATGGCCGAGATCGCGCTGCGTGAGCATCACGATCTGCTCGAAACGCAAGTTCAGGAACGAACCGCCCAGCTTGAACGCTCGCGCGACGAAGCGCTGCGCGCGAACGCGGGAAAAACCCGCTTCATCGCTGGTGTCAGCCACGATCTGCGCCAACCGCTACAAGCAGCGGCGCTCTTAATCGAAGCGCTTCAGCGCCGCGTCACGCCTGATCTCGCCCCGCTCTGCGGCAAAGTGGAAGCCGCAATCCACAGCGCCTCCGACCAGCTCACCGGCCTGCTCGATGTCTCGCGCTTGGAGGAAGGCGTGCTGCAGCCGCGTGTGGCGCCGTTCGAGATCGGCGCGCTGCTACAGCACACGGCGCGGACGCATCAGCCGATGGCGGAAGCCAAAGGCGTGCGGCTTGTCGTTGAAGATTGCAACGCCATCGGCGCATCGGATCGGCTCCTGCTCGCGCGCATCGTCGATAATTTCATCTCCAATGCGGTGAAGTACACGGCCGAAGGCGAGATCAAGGTCGGCTGCGGCATAGCCGGCAACGCCGCGCGCATCTATGTGGCCGACACAGGCGCTGGCCTCGATGCCGCGGCCATCGCGCGCGTGTTCGATCCTTATGTGCAGCTCGACAACGCAAGCGGCGACGCAAGCCGCGGCTATGGCTTAGGCCTCGCCATCTGCCGCACCATCGCCGACGCTTTGCACGTTCAACTCAACGTCACGTCCGAGATCGGATACGGCTCGGTTTTCTCGGTGACCATTCCGCTTGCGATGGCGGACCTGGGTGCTGGTCAACCGCAGCGGTTTGACATCCCCTAGCTCATTTGCCCTCGAACAAGCTCCCGCTCTCGACCGGCTTGCTCGGCGGCTTCTTGCCCAAGCGCTCGTAGGCTCTCGGCGCGGCAACGCGCCCGCGCGGCGTGCGCATGACTAGGCCTTGCTGCATCAGGTACGGCTCGATCATGTCTTCGATCGCGTCGCGCGCTTCGGACAAAGCAGCAGCGAGTGTGTCTACGCCGACCGGGCCGCCGCTATAGGTCTCGACCAAGGCATGCAGATAGCGGCGGTCGAGCATGTCGAGGCCGTCGCTGTCGACATCGAGGCGCTTCAGGGCGGCGTCGGCGGCTTTGGCGTCGATGGCGTTGTCGCCGGCGAAATCGCGGACGCGGCGCAGCAGACGCACCGCGACACGCGGCGTGCCGCGCGCGCGTTTGGCGACTTCGAGCGCGCCATCAGCCGTGATCGGCGCGCCCAGTTTGTGTGAGGCGCGCGTGACGATGCCGAGCAAATCTTCGGCGCTATAAAAATCCAAACGCACCGGAATGCCGAAGCGATCGCGGAGCGGCGTGCTCAACATCCCCGCGCGCGTCGTGGCGCCGACGAGCGTGAAGGGCGCGAGATCAATGCGCACGCTGCGCGCCGACGGGCCTTCGCCGATAATGATGTCGAGGTGATAATCCTCCATCGCAGGATAGAGCACTTCCTCCACCTGCGGCGCGAGGCGATGGATCTCGTCGATGAAGAGCACATCGCGCGGTTCGAGATTGGTGAGCAGCGCCGCGAGATCGCCGGCGCGCGCAATCACGGGACCGGAGGTGGCGCGGAAGCCGACGCCCAGCTCGCGCGCGATAATCTGCGCCAGCGTCGTCTTGCCCAAGCCTGGCGGGCCGAACAGCAGGGTGTGGTCCATCGCTTCGCCGCGCGCGCGGGCGGCTTCGACGAAAACTTTGAGATTGGCCTTGGCGGCAGGCTGGCCGACGAACTCGTCGAACCCTTGCGGGCGAAGCGCGCGGTCCGCGCCCTCGCCGGGCATGCGTTCAGGCGTTGTGATGCGTTCTGCTTCGGCCATTCCGCCTTCCTAGCGCGATTCGGGTTTCCGAATTGTTCTGGTCTGCTGCTGTGGATAAGCCAAAAATCGAAATGTCGGCTTGTGGCGGCGGGCTTCGTCCTTCGGGCAGCGCCGCTTACGGCCGGACTGAAAGGACACGCCATGCACTACATGTTTCTGGTCTCCGGGGTCGATGCCGGGGCTGCACCGCCGCAAGCCATGATCGACGCGATCGAAGAGCTGACGGAGCGCGAGTTTGCGGCTGGCCGGATGAAAGCGCGGGGCGGCTTGATGCCGGTGGCGATGGGCAGCGCCCACGTTGAGTCACGGCGCGGCAAACTGAAGGTCACCGACGGCCCCTACGCCGAGACCAAGGAAGTGCTCGGCGGTTTCGCTATCTTCGAGTTCGAGACCCGCGAAGAAGCGCTCGCATCCGCCGAGGCGTTCATGGACTTGCACAGCAAGCATTGGCCAGAATGGGAAGGCGTCTGCGAGATGCGCCCCATGTTCGGCTTCGAAGCGCGTTAGCCCGCTTCGTATTGCGCGATCAGCGCGTCGAGGTGGCGGCGCTCGGGTGCGAGTTGGGCGACGTATTTCACGATCATCCAAACCGCCCCGCACGCCAGCGCCCCACCAAGCACGATCGCCGCCGATTGCATCTCGTGCGGCGCCATCTTGCCGGTGCTAACGAGCTGGTTCAGCAACACGAACAGCAACGGCGCGAACGCCAGCTGCGCGCCGCCGATGATGAAAATGCGTAGTCGGGCGGCGTTATTGTCAGCCTTCAGCGCGCGGAAGGTTTCGAGCAACGTGCCGGTGGGCGCACCTTGCGGCGCCGCGCGTTTGGCGATGATGATGAGCGCCGCGAACGGGATCAGCGCAAACGGAATGAGGCCCCACTCGCGCGTGAGATCGATCGAGTCCACTTGTCCGGTGAGCAGATCGACGCCCATCAGCGCCAGCGGAATGGTCAGCATCACGCCGGCGAATACGAGCATGCGGCGCAGTTGCGTACGACGGCTGGCGAGCTTGGCTTGCGCTTCGGCGACGATGTAGGCGCTCGCGGCGGCACTCGGATTGTTGGCGTTCGAGGCCCAAGCGCTGCGCAGGGATTCATAATCCATCGTCGTTCTCCATGAGTTGCGTGAGTTTCTTGCGCACACGCGTGAGCCGCGCGCCGACATTGGTTTCGCTGAGCCCGTGGATCGCGGCGATCTCAGCGTAAGATTGGCCCTCGAGCGAGAGCAGCATGAGCGAGCGATCGACGACCTCTAACTTGCGGATCGCCGCGTAGAGCTTTTCGATCTGCGGATCCTCGCCAGCGCTCTCTTCGACGCGCAGCCGCTCATACTCGCTTTGCCGATGACGCCGCCGCGCTTCGCTCTTGCGCCATGTCAGCGCGCGATTGTGGGCGACGCGATAGATGAACGTCGTCTCGGCGCTTTCGCCGCGAAACGAGGGCGCGGCGCGCCAAACGGCGAGCAGCAATTCCTGCAGCAGGTCATGCTGATCGGCGCTCGCGGCGAAGGCGCGCGCGATGCGGTGCAGGACACCGACATGCACACTCACCCAAGCCTGAAACCGCTCCTCGCCCACGAATTAGCTCCGATCCACTGCGTTAGACGGCAGTGGCGGGCCGATCCTTACACAATGGTCCAGAGAAAGCGCAGGACGCTTGCCGCCAGCGCCTTTCGCCGCTTAGGGTTGCAGCGGGGAGATTGACGCATGCTTCGCACGCTTATCGCCGCGCTCGCGGCTTTCACGTTTGTCTGCGGTGAAGCCTCGGCCCAGCGCGTCATCGAGTTCAATCCCGAATACCTGCCGCCCCTGCCCGAATCCAACAACATCCCGCGTTTCGACACAGCGGCCGTGATCGTCATGTCGGAAGCCGACGCGAACCTCGTGTCGCTCGAGTCTGAAGCGCACATGCCGTTCACGATCGGGCGCTACCGCATTCAGATTCCGATCGGCGCCATCGTGCAGAACACGACTCTCGCCACCTATCGCGAACTCTTCGAAGGCGGCGCGACAACAGGCGCTGATCTCAGCGGCGCGCCGGAAGGCGCGATCTCCGTCACCATCAGCCGCATTCGTGTGGGTTACGATTATCGTCAAGTCGATGAGCGCCGCCCTGCAAGCCCCGGCGAGATGGGCCCACCGTCAACGCCAAGCGCCGAGTTTGCGTTTCAGGTCGTGTTCTCAAACGCCGAGGGCGAGCTTTACGACACGATGCACCCGCCCTTCACGCAACCAGAACAACCGTGCCGCACCGGCGATTTCTGCATCGGCATGCGCACGAGCATTTCGCGACAGATGGGCAGGCCGCAATCAGGCTTCGGCAACAGCAAAGAGGTCATCAATCGCGCGCTGCACGAACTGATCCAGCATCTGTTGCTGAGCGCGGCATGCGAGTTCGAGGCCGATATGCGCGCGCGTGAACGCGGCGAACGCATCGTCATGGAAGAAGCGGAAGTCTGCCGTTATCCAGGCGCCGACGTGCCCGACAAGCCAGTATAACTAGCGCGAAACTTCCTTCAGCGCCGCGCGGATGAGCTCTGGCGCGGGCGCGTCCGCGTCAAACTGCTTGGCTGCACTAGCCACCGCGCGCGCTGCGCTCGATTGATCGATGCCGAGATTGACCAGAGCCGATACCGCTTCCGCGCGTGCGCCGGTGATGATCGCTTGCGCCGTGCCTTTAGCGCCCGGTGAAGCGCCAGCGATGAAGCCTTTTGGTCCCTGCTTTGCCGCCAGCTCTTGCGCCAAACGCGCCGCCAGTTTCGGGCCAACGCCATTGGCGCGCGCGAACGCGGCCTTGTCCTGCAGCGCGATCGCATCGACGAGCACTGACGGCGGCATCGCATCCAAAATGCCCAGCGCGACCTTGGCGCCAACACCCGGAATGGTTTGCAGATGCGCAAACCAGGCGCGCTCGTCTTCGCCGGTGAAGCCAAAGAGCCGGATCGCGTCTTCGCGCACATGCGTCTCGACGAAGAGCTTCACCGTGGCGCCCACGCTCAGCCGCTGCAGCGTCCGCGCGCCAGCCTGCACGAGGTAGCCCACGCCGCCGACCTCGATCAGCGCCGTCTCCTCGCCAACCGCACCCACCACACCGTTCAACGAGCCAATCATCGGAAACCCTCTTGCCCTCATCAGTTGCGGGGATTCGGGCGCGGGCGGAACGATTGGCGTGGATTTCGTGCGGCTCGCCGCATGGGATTGGCCGCCCCGGGGCAGCCGCGCTAAGCCGGAGGCTCAGAGTTTTGGGGAAAACGCATGCCACAGCTGACACGCCGCGCCGTCACCGTCTCTTCGCTCGCGCTCCTGGCCGGCTGCGCCAGCGCCGGCAGCGGGTCATCTTCAGCGCCACGCGGGCGCGCCGCCATTGGCTCGTTCGGCATCGACATGACCTCGATGGATCCCAACGTGAAGCCGGGCGACGATTTCTTCGAATATTGCAACGGCACGTGGATGCGAAACAACACCATCCCCGAGGACCGCACGTCATGGGGCACCAACGACATGCTGACGGTGAAAGCCGAGCATGATGTGCGCACGATTATCGAACAGGCAGCAGCGGCTGGCGGCGAGGAAGGATCGAACCGTCAGAAGATCGCAGACTTCTACAACGCCTATCTCGATCAAGACGCGATCGACGCGCGTGGCCTTGCCCCGATCCAACCGGCGCTGACGCAGATCGCTGCGTTTCGCACGCACGAAGATGTTGTGCGATTCATCGGCACGCCGGGGAATGGCGCGTCGTTCCCGATCTCGCTCTATATCGGCCTCGATGAGCGTAACCCGGATCGTTATCTGCCGCAGATGACGCATGGCGGCTTGGGTTTGCCCGAGCGCGAATATTATCGCCGCGACGATCGCCAGATGCCGGCACTGCGCCAAGGCTACGAAGCCGCGTGCGCGAACATGCTCGGCCTCGTCGGCATCAGCGATGGCGCCACGAAAGCACGCACGATCATGGCGCTCGAAACGCAGATCGCCGAACTGCATTGGCCGGTCGCCGATCGCCGCGAACGCGAGCGCACTTACAATCTGATGAGCAAGGCGCAAGTGCGGGCGCTGGCGCCGAACTTTCCGTGGGCGGCGTACTTCGATGCACGCGGTCTCGGCGGCGCCGATGAGATCGTCGTGGCTGAGCTCAGCGCGATTGGGCCGTTGGCGAACCTCGTCGTCAACACGCCGGTCACGACCTGGCAGAGCTATGTGGCCTGGCACTATGTCCGCGCCCGCGCCGCAGTGCTGCCGCGTACGATCGACGACGCCAATTTCGATTTCTACGGCCGGCAATTGCAAGGCGCGCAGCGTCAGCGCGATCGCTGGCAGCGCGCCATTCAAGCGACCAACGGCGCACTTGGCGAAGCCGTCGGCGAACTCTATGTCGCCCGCCACTTCCCGCCGGAAACCAAAGCGCAAGCGCTGGAATTGGTCGAAAACATGCGCATCGCTTACGGCCAGCGCATCGATCAGTCGCCGTGGATGTCGGCGGAAACCAAAGTCGCAGCGCGCGAGAAGCTTGCGACGTTCCGTGAGAAAATCGGCTATCCGGATCGCTGGAAGGACTATTCAGGCTACGAGGTGCGCGAAGGCGACGCGTTCGGCAACGCCCACCGTTACGCGACCTGGGATTGGGCCAATGATCTCGCGCGCCTGGGCCGCCCGAGCGATCGCGATGAATGGTTCATGGTCCCGCACGCGGTGAACGCCTACTACAATCCCCCGTTCAACGAGATCGTCTTCCCCGCCGGTTATCTGCAGCCGC
This sequence comes from uncultured Terricaulis sp., assembly GCA_964405865.1. GTDB lineage: Bacteria > Pseudomonadota > Alphaproteobacteria > Caulobacterales > Aquidulcibacteraceae > Vitreimonas. Next base: position 32,326 of record CAYOPM010000006.1, read on the forward strand.
CGCTGTTCGACATCAACGCCGATCCTGCCGTGAACTACGGCGCTATTGGCGGCGTCATCGGCCACGAAATGGGTCACGGCTTTGACGACCAAGGCGCGAAGTCCGATGCGCACGGCGTGCTGCGCGATTGGTGGAACGAAGACGATGTCCGCCGCTTCCGCGAAGTGACGGATCGGTTGGCTGACCAATATTCACAATTCGAACCGCTGCCGGGGCTCTTCCTCAACGGGCGTTTGTCGCTCGGTGAAAACATCGGCGATTGCGGCGGCTTACAAGTTGCGCTGCACGCCTATCGCATTTCGCTCAACGGCGAAGAGCCGCCCGTGCTCGAAGGCACGACCGGCTTGCAACGCTTCTTCATGGGCCGCGCACAGCACCGCAAAATCATCCAGCGCGAGCAAGCGCTGCGCAATCAGGTGATGACAGGCCCGCACTCGCCGGGCCGCTATCGGATCAACGGTCCGGCGCGCAACATGGACGCCTGGTACGAAGCGTTTAACGTGCAACCAGGCGATGCGCTTTATCTGCCGCCGGAAGAACGCGTCACCATTTGGTAAGCACGAAAGTTGCTACTTGCGAGACGTTCGCGCGTGCCAAATCGCATGCCCCGTGATTAGATTCCCCTTGAGGGATAAAGGTTTTTGCGAACGGCTCGCAACTCGAGCCGGCGCGAGCTTTGGGGAGTTCGATGTCCGATAAGAAGCGTTTAAATCGCCGCTCATTCATGGCGCGCGTTGCGGGATCGGCAGCGATCATCGGCGGCGCAGGCGCCATCATCACAGGCGAAGCTGCGGCGCAGAACTACACAGGCCGCACCGACAGCGACACCGGCTCGTATGCCGACCGCGCCGGCTACGGCCGCACCGGCCTCACCGACTCCGATAGCGGCAACGGCTCCGATCGCGCCGGCTACGGCCGTGGCGGCAATCGCGGCGGCGGCGCAACCGGCATCACCGACAACGATCCGAACGATCCGGTCGGCAACGGCCGCGGCGGCGGTGGCGGCGGCAACCGCACTGGCCTGACCGATAGCGACGCCGGCGGCAACGCCGACCGCGCCGGCAACGGCCGCGGCGCGACGCGCAACAGCGCGACCGGTCTGACCGACAGCGACGGCGGCTCCTATGCCGACCGTGGCAATTACGGCCGTGGCCCACGCCGCAACTGGTAACGCACAGTGTCAGCTAGCGAGCCTTGGCTCGACGACCCGCTCGGTTCCATCATCGGCCCCGAGCGGGTCGCGCATTTTTTCGAGCACATCTACGAACGCGAGGCGTTGGTCGCCGCGCACAACCAGCCGCAGCGCTTTGCAGGCCTGCTGACGATCGACGACGTCGATCGCATCGTCACCGGGCTCGACCTGAAGCAAGGCCAGCTCTCGCTCGCCGACGCGTCCCGCGAACTCAAGACGGACGAGTTCATTGATGACGCCGGCTATATCGATCGCGGCGCCGTCGCCGATCTTTATCGCCGCGGCGCGACGATCATTCTGAACCAAGCGCATCAATTCACGCCGTCACTGGCGCGCCTGTGCCGCGGGCTCGAACACACATTCTCCTCGCATGTGCAGACGAACACCTATCTGACGCCGCCAAACGCGCAGGGCTTTCGCACGCACTACGACAATCACGACGTGCTCGTGATCCAAGTCGAAGGCGAGAAAGCCTGGCGGCTCTACGAAAAGCCTATCGACACGCCCTATCGCGGCGAAGGCTTCGAGCCAGGCAAGTACGAAGCCGGCGACGTGAAGCACGAGTTCGTGCTGAAAGCCGGCGATTGCGCCTACGTTCCGCGCGGGCTCATGCATGACGCATCGACCTCGGGCGAGCACCCTTCGCTACACGTCACCGTCGGCCTCATCACGCGCACTTGGGCGGATCTGATGCTGGAGGCGATCTCGGAAGCTGCGCTGCGCTCCCCGGAATTGCGCCGCTCTCTGCCGGCGGGCTTTGCGCAAACGGGCTTCAATCGCGACGCGGCGCGCAAGCAGTTTGCCGAGCTCACGCAGATCGTCGCGCGCGAAGCGCAACTTGACCCTGCGCTCGATCTGATGGTCGACACCTTCATCCGCTCGCGCGGCGCCGATAATCGCAACGCCATCAATGAAGGCGTGCGCGGCCCCGGCAACGAGGAGCGCTTCCAAGCCCGCGCCAACGCGCCGTTCCGGATTGCCGACGATGCCGGCGATGTCGTCATCATCTGCCCCGGCGGCGAACTCACCTTCGCGAAAGAATCATTAGCGGACGTGCAGATGGCGCTGAGCGGCAAGCCGTTCACGTTGGTGGACATCAAGAGCGCCAAGCCAACGGCGCTGATCGCATCGCTGCTCGCATACGGCCTGCTGACGCGCGTTTAGTGCGCGGCGGAGCGTTTGATCGCTTCGGCGAGCGTCGCCATGTCGAACGGCTTTGCGAGCAGCGTCAGCCCTTGCGCCTCCGCTTCCCGGCGCACGGATTCTGCGTACCCGCTCGCCAGCACGACCCGCAGATCCGCGTGATTGGCGCGCACTTCGCGTGCGAGCTGGATGCCGTTCTTGCCGCCCGGCATCATCACATCTGAGAACACCAGATCGACGACCGCGCCGTCGCGGAGTGAAACCAGCGCCTCCTCCGCACTCGCCACGCGCCGCACGCGCCAGCCGAGATGTTCCAGCATCGCGCCCGTCATCTCCGCCACCGCTTCGTCATCTTCGACCAGCAACACATCACCGCTAAACGCTGACGCCGCTTCAGCCGCTTCCGGCGAAGCACTGGCGGGCAAATCCGCGCGATCGCCGCGCGGCAGGATGAGTGTGAACGTGGCGCCCTGGCCAACGCGCGACGCCACCTCGATGCGTCCACCCGATTGCTCAGCGAAGCCGTGTACTTGCGCGAGACCAAGACCGGAGCCTGCGCCGATATCCTTAGTGGTGAAGAACGGTTCGAATATCCGCTCCATCACCTCCGGCGCGATGCCCGCGCCGGTATCGCTCACAGCGATAGTGACAAAGCCCGCCGCGCCATTGCGCGCGCTGATGCGCACGACGCCGTCATCGCCCATAGCGTCGCGCGCGTTCACGGCGAGGTTCAGGATCGCAAGCTGCAGCGCGTCTGCATCGGCCAACACAGGCTCAACATCATCCGCTACTTCGATCACGACGCGCACATTCACGCCCAAGCTGCGGTTCAGCAGATCGGACATGCCAGCGAAATAGTCGTCAAGCGCAATGGTTTTCGGCGTCAGCTCCTGGCGACGCGAGAACGCCAGTAGCTGCTTGGTGAGATTGGCGCCGCGCTCCACCGCTTCGCGCATGCGCCCCACCACAAGAGCGCGCCGGTCCGGCGTATCGGAGCGCTCCAGCATGTTGAGGCCACCGGAGATCACCATTAGCAGATTGTTGAAGTCGTGAGCGACGCCGCCAGTGAGCTGGCCGACGGCTTCAAGCTTTTGCGCCTGACGCAATTGCGCCTCACGCTCGCGCAGCGCCGCCGTTCGCTCAGCGACCGCCTCTTCCAGCTTGTTGCGGGCCAACCAGCGGTCGGTGACGTCGGTCAGCGCCACGCACACGCCCTCTGCCGTCGGTGCGATACGCAATTCGACATAGCGGCCCGGACGATAAAGCGATTGCGACTCCATCATCGTCATCGGCGCGCCGTCCATTGCCGCGCGCAGCATCGCCTTGAACTCTTCGTTCACATTGCCACCGAGATCCCAATAGGAGCGGCCGACAACCTTTTCGCGCGATAAGCCGAAATACTTCTCGGCGGCGGCATTGAACTCGGTGAAGCGCCAGTTGCGGTCGATGGCGTAGAAGCCGTCGGAAATACTATCCAAGACGCCGCGCAGCCGCGCTTCGCTCATCGCTAAGCGCTGCGCTGCATCGTTCTCCGGTGGCGTCTTTTCGGCCATCCCCCAGTCCTCGCCCCAGTCCTCGCCCGAGAGGCCGCAGCAACGCGGCCATCGTCGTGAACGCGCTGGGCGCCAAACCGGTTCCTCAGCGCGCGGCGGCGGATTCCAGCGCCCGCGCGCGGGCCAGATAGCGCTCGGTAATGTCGGTGGTGGCGACATAGACGCCGTCCGGCGCCGGCGATATCCGCAGCTCCACAAAGCGCCCAGGCCGATAGACGGATTTGCACTCGATCACGGCCAAAGCAGCGCCCGTCATCGAGGCGCGCATCTGTGCTCTCACCGCATCGGGCGCTTCGCCCAGCACTTCCCAATAGTCGCGGCCAACGACGTTCTCGCGCTTGTGGCCGAAGAAGTGTTCTGCGGCAGGGTTGAACTCGGTGATGCGCCAGTTGCGATCGAGCGAATAGAAGCAAACAGGAATGGTTTCGAGCACGGTGCGCATGCGCTGTTCTGAGAGGTCGAGCGCCGCTTGCAGATGCACATTGTGCAGTGCCGTCGACGCCGCGCGCGCGATCACTTCAAGCCGCGCCACCGCAGCCGGGTCCGGCATGCCGGTCTTTGCCCAATAAGCGCCGATTGACGCGCTGGGCTCGGGCACGCCGATCGGCGCCATCGCCATGCTGCGCACGAAGGTCGGCTCGTAGGCCGCGCGCGGCGCGCGTTGATCGGCGAGAATGTTAGGAATGACGATGGTCGATCGATCGCGGATCGAGAGACCCGAAATGCAGAACTCGAGCTTGAAACGCTGGCCGGTAAATAACGGTGCCATAGCGTCTTCGGCGACGTACTCAACAAAGTCGCCGTCGCGCAGCACCACGCAAATGCCGTCGGCGCCAACGAAGCTGCGCGCCGCTTGGCGCAAACGCTCGACCATGTCCTGCTTGGATTGCGTGCCGGCGAGCAGTTGTAGGGCGGAAAACGAGGCGTCGGCCTCATCGGTTGTGGTCGTCGTCTCCGTCACTAGGCCACCTCCTAAAGTCGCGCGCGTTCAAACCCCGGCGCGTCGCTTGAAGCCGCCATGCGCGGCATGACAGAGCGCAACGCCCAACGCGTCCGCCGCATCAGCGCTGACGTCTCCGGCTGTCGGCAAAAGGCGTCGCACCATGAATGCGATTTGCGTTTTATCGGCGCTACCCGAGCCAACGACGGCCTTCTTGATCGTGGTCGGCGCATATTCGGCGACGATAACGCCGCGCCGCGCCGCGGCCGCAAGTGCAACACCACGCGCCTGCCCCAGCGCCAAAGCCGCGCGCGCGTTCGAGTTCACGAACGTCTCTTCCACCGCGCACTCGTGCGGCTGGTGACGTTCGATCACCGCGCCCAATTCATCGAGCAGGCAAAGCAAACGCGAAGCAAGCTGCTGCTGAGCCGGCGGCTTGATGACGCCGTGCGCAACGTGGCTGAGGCGCGATCCTTCGCTCAAGATCAAACCCCAGCCGCAATTATTGAGGCCCGGATCGACGCCCAGGATCAAAGTCGCACTCATGCCCGCGCATCCAAAGCGAGCCGCGCCGCGACCGCCACATAGATTGTCCAAAACAGATTGTTGGCCTGAAGCGCGTGGCTCTCGGAGAGCGTGTACATCGCAAACGCCGCGAGAAACGCCGGCGCCCAAAGCCCCGCATCGCTGCGCGGAATCGCGCCCGCTCCGCGCCAGAGCGTCGCCATCAGTTGCAGTGCAAACAGCACAACGCCGACGCGGCCCATGCCGAGCGCCATCTCAAGCCAGCTTGAGTGCGCCGACGAAACTTCCCACGCCACCGCTTCACGCACCCAGAACGCAGGGCCGTTATCGGGAAGCCAAAACGCGTAATAGCCGTAGCCAAGCCAAGGCTGTGCAGCGACGGCAGGCGCAGCCGCTTCCCAAATGTCGGTACGGCCAGTCAGCGTCAGGTCGCGGCCGATGACAGCGACGAGTAATTCCGGCGCAAGTGTCACCACGCTGGTGATGATCACGACGCCCGCAAGCACAGCAGCGCTGACCACCACGGTCTGCAACGGTCCGCGCCGCACCAATGCGCATGCAGCCATCACAGCGAGACCGAGGAAGCTTGCGAGCAATGCCGTCTTCGATGTCGAGAGCAGCACCAGCGCAAACGCACCCAACGCGCCGCCAAGCCAAAGCAAACGCCGCTTCGGCTCAACACATGCCGCCGCGACGCTCACGCAAACACCCAGCGCCATGATGCCGCCAAGTGTATTCTTGTGCGTCCATAAGCCCGACCATGCGCCCGGGTGTTCGAACGTCATCCGCCCAATGCTCGGCGCAACCGCCCCCAACAGAAGCGAGCCCGCGATCAGCACGAGGAACGCGCCAGCGATCACAGTGACGAGCTTTGCCCATTCGTAGCGCCAAGCGAGGTAGAGGCCGAAGCTCATCGTCAGAGCGAGCCACACGGTGCGCCGCAGCGTGCCACCGGAATCGATCGACCAAAGCGTCGAGGCGCCAGCGAGCACGATCAGCCCCATCAGCAGCGGCACAGCCAGCGCGGTGCGCGCGGCCGTGCGCGCTTCACGCCAGATTGCCCAGCCCAGAAACGCGTAGACCGGCAAAAAGAAAATGCGCGCATAGCCCGGCGGTTCGGTGGCGCCCTGGCTCTGCGCCAGTGCAGCGAAGAACGGCTCTGAGAACTGCACCAGGCAAAGCGCTGCCGCCACGACTTCCCAACGCGCGGCGTCGGCGCGCGCAGGCGCGGCGGCTTCCATGGGGGCATGGGTCGCGGTCATGACCCGTTAACCTGTGCCGCCATCCCTTGCCAAAGCGCTAACCCGCCGCCAGCATCACGAAAAAAGCGGCCCACAATCGGGCCGCGCGGGAGGGGTTCCAATGTTTCGACAGTCGCTGGCGCTGGCGCTCATCAGTCTTGCGTGCTTCGCCGCACCTGCTTCAGCGCAGAGCGACGCCGAACGCACGCGGGCGCGCGACATGTTCCAGCGCGTCATCGGCTTCAACACGGCGACCGGCGAGCAGAACATCGCGATGGCGACCTATCTCGCCGAGCAATTCCGCGCCGGTGGTTTCGCTGCCGAAGACATCACCATCGTCAACGCTGGCGGCTCGGCCGGCATCCTAGTCCGCTATCGCGGCGACGGTAGCGGCGGTCGCCCTATCCTCTTTCTCGCGCACATGGATGTGGTCCCGGCTTTGCGCGAAGAGTGGGAGCGCGATCCGTTCACGATGGTCGAAGAGAACGGCATGCTGTTCGGGCGCGGCTCGCTCGATAACAAAGCCGGCCTCGTCCACATCGCGGCGACGTTTCTGACATTGCGCGCCGAAGGCTTCCGGCCCACGCGCGATCTTATCTTGTGGTTCAGCGGCGACGAAGAAACCACCGGTCTTACGACGCAAGCTTTGCTCGCCGATCATCGCTCGCTGCTTGGCGACGCCGAGTTCGCGCTGAACTCCGACGCCGGCGGCGGTCAGATCGCGCCGGACGGACGTCCGCTCACTTACGTTCTGCAAACGGCGGAAAAAACCTACGCCAGCTTCACCTTCACAGTGCGCAATCCCGGCGGACACTCCTCCGCCCCGCGCGCTGACAATGCGATCTACGAACTCTCCGCAGCGCTACAGCGCCTGCAGGCGTTCGAGTTTCCTATTCAGTGGAACGAGACAACGCTTGCGAGTTTCCGCAACGCCGCCGCCGCGTTCCCTGGCCCTGAAGGTCAAGCCATGCGCCGCTGGGCCGATCGCCCCACAGACCGCACACTGCAGCGCGCGCTTTCACGTACGTCGATGGGCAACATGATGCGCACGACATGCGTGGCCACCATGCTGAGCGGTGGCCACGCCGAAAACGCACTGCCGCAAACCGCAACCGCGACCGTGAACTGCCGCATCTTCCCGGGCGTGCCGGCCTCCGACATTTTGAGCGAACTCCGCGCCATCGCCGGCAATGACGTTGAAGTCGAACAACTCGGGCCGTCCAATTTCAGCGACGCCTCGCCTCTCCGCGCCGATGTGATGCAAGCGGTGACACGCACGGTACACGCGCGTTATCCCGGCGTCGTCATCACGCCTTACATGTCCGCCGGCGCCACTGACGGTCTCTTCTTCCGCGCCGCCGGCATCCCGACCTACGGCGTCAGCGGCGTCTTCATGCGTGGCAGCGATGTCTACGCACACGGCTTGAACGAACGCGTGCCAACCGAAGCGCTCTATGCAGGGCTGACGCATTGGCGTTCGCTGATCAACGAACTCGCAGCGCGACCCGCTGGGCCGTAAATGTAAGCCGCACGCAAAGACAAAGGGCGCGACCACAAGGCCGCGCCCTTCTTATTTTCCAGCTATCGCTAAGCCCTAAGCGCTCTGCGCTTCAGCCTGGCCGTGGCAATACTTGAACTTCTTGCCGCTCCCGCATGGGCACGGCGCGTTGCGCGAGACTTTGCCCCAGGTCGACGGGTTGTGGCGATCGAAGCCGTCCGGCGCGAGTGCTGGCGCATCGCGTTGGACCATTTCGTTTTCGCCGGTGTCCGGGTTCTGGTGGATCTCGAACGTCTTCGGCGGCGCCAGCGGACGTTGCGCGACTTCGTCGGCCTGGCCGATCTGCAAGCGCAGCAGCATCCGCGTCACCGTCGTGCGCAGATCGAGCAGCATGCGCTCGAACAATGTGAACGCTTCGGTCTTGAACTCATTCAGCGGGTCGCGCTGAGCGTAGCCGCGCAAGTGGATGACCGAGCGCAGATGATCCAAGAGCGACAAGTGCTCGCGCCAGCGCATGTCGACGACCGAGAGCAGCACTTGCTTCTCGACCGCGCGCAAACGCTCCGGCCCCAGCATGGCGGCTTTCTGCGCGTAAGCCTGATCGACCGCGCGCGTCATGCGCTCGATGATTTCCTGTTGCGCGATGCCTTCTTCGGCCGCCCATTCCTTGACCGGCAGCTGAAGCTCGAAAATCTCAGCGGCTTCGACCGCGAGCTCTTCTGTGTTCCACTGCTCGGGATAGGCCTTCTCCGGCATCGAACGCCAGACCAGCTTCTCGACGACGTCGTGGCGCATATCGCGGATGATCGGCGCGACGTCGGCGGTGCGCATAAATTCGATGCGCTGCTCGAAGATCGCCTTGCGTTGATCGTTGATGACGTCGTCGTATTTCAGCAGGTTCTTGCGGATTTCGAAGTTGCGCTGTTCGACGCGACGCTGCGAGGTTTCGAGCGCCTTGTTCATCCACGGGTGAACGATGGCCTCGCCTTCTTGAATGCCGAGCCCGCGCATGATCGCATCGAGACGATCAGCGGCGAAGATGCGTAGCAGATCGTCTTCGAGGCAGATGTAGAATTTCGATTTGCCAGGGTCGCCCTGACGGCCGGTACGGCCGCGCAGCTGATTGTCGATACGGCGGCTTTCGTGGCGCTCAGTGCCGAGCACGTAAAGACCGCCAGCCGTGAGCGCGACTTGCTTCTTGGCTTCGATATCGGCTTGGATTTGTCGCTTCACCACAGCGATCTGATCGGGCGTTTCATCGCCCTTCAGCGCCGCCTTCAAACGCATGTCGAGGTTGCCGCCGAGCTGAATGTCGGTGCCGCGGCCGGCCATGTTGGTGGCGATGGTGACAGCGCCCGGCACGCCGGCTTGCGCGACGATCGAGGCTTCCTGCTCGTGATAGCGCGCGTTCAGCACTTGGTGCGGAATACCGCGCTGCTTCAACAGACCGGAGAGATATTCCGACTTCTCGATCGACACGGTGCCGACCAGAACCGGCTGTTGACGACGGTGCGTGTCTTCGATGTCGGCGATGATGGCTTTGTATTTTTCCTTGGCCGTCCGATAGACCTCGTCATCAATATCGATGCGCTGGATCTTCCGGTTGGTCGGGATTTCGACGACGTCGAGCTTGTAGATGTCGCCGAATTCTGCGGCTTCGGTCGAGGCCGTGCCGGTCATGCCGCCGAGCTTGTCGTACAAGCGGAAATAGTTCTGGAACGTGATCGAGGCCAGCGTCTGGTTTTCAGGCTGGATGTTCACGCCTTCTTTGGCTTCGATCGCCTGGTGCAGGCCTTCCGACAAGCGGCGGCCATGCATCATGCGACCGGTGAACTCGTCAACCAGAACCACTTCGCCGTCTTTGACGATGTAGTCTTTATCGCGATGGAAAAGCTTATGGGCGCGCAGCGCCTGGTTGGCGTGGTGGACGAGCGAGATGTTCGCCGGCTCGTAGAGCGAGCCTTGCAGCAGGCCACGCTCGGCCAGCATCTCTTCGATCGTTTCCGACCCCGTCTCGGTGTAGGTCACCGAACGCTGCTTTTCGTCGTGCTCGTAGTGCTCGTCGCGCAGCAACGGCATCAGCGTGTCGATGGTTTTGTAGAACTCGCTGCGATCTTCGGTCGGACCGGAGATGATGAGCGGCGTGCGCGCTTCGTCGATCAGGATTGAGTCGACTTCGTCGACGATCGCATAGCGGTGGCCGCGTTGGACCATCTCGCCCAGCGAATACTTCATGTTGTCGCGCAGATAGTCGAAGCCAAACTCGTTGTTGGTGCCGTATGTAATGTCGGCGGCGTAGGCTTGGCGGCGCTCGTTATCGTAAAGGCCGTGTACGATGACGCCGACCGAAAGGCCGAGGAAGCGATAGACCTGACCCATCCAGTCAGAGTCACGCTTGGCCAGATAGTCGTTCACCGTGATGACGTGCACGCCGCGGCTCTCGAGCGCGTTCAAATACACAGGCAAGGTGGCGACGAGCGTCTTGCCTTCGCCGGTGCGCATTTCGGCGATCTTGCCGTTGTGCAGAAAGATGCCGCCCATCATCTGAACGTCGAAGTGGCGCAGACCGAGCGTGCGCTTCGACGCTTCGCGCACGGTGGCGAAGGCTTCCGGCAAAATCTCGTCGATCTTGGCGCCGCGGGCGAGCTTGTGGCGATATTCGCTTGTCTTGTTCCGGAGCGCCTCGTCCGAGAGCGCCTCGAAGGTCGGTTCCAGGGCGTTGATGCGCGCCACCATGGGGCGCAGGTTCCGGACTTTGCGATCGTTGACGGAGCCGAAAATCTGCTTGGCGAGGTTCAGCATAGGCGCATTCTTAATGTTGATGCGCCGAGCGGGACAGGGCGCGGGAGGATGGGTCTAAGGTATTGAGCTGGTTGGCTTTTTCTTGTCCCACCGACGCGCGCCCAGGTGTTCAAACACTCTGGACGGGTGCGTTCGCGAGACTTAAGAGCGCCCCTGGGCGGTGTCAATGCGACCCAACGGGTGGGCCCAGCTGGGCAGTCCGAGGCGCAAGCCTTGCACGCTGCCGTCAGTTCACGAGAGCAGAACGCATGGCGCCCCGAAAGAATTTCCTCTCCGCAGCCGGTCTCGTCGCGATGGGCCTGGTCATCGGCCTCACCCTCACCGCTTGCGGTCTCGGCCGCGATTCCAGCGGTGACGGCGCCGGCATTAACGATGTGGTCGTGGCTGCCACCGTCAATGGTCGGCCGATCTATATCGAAGATGTTCGCGCATACGCAGTGGCCGTTGGCCTCATGCAAGAAGGCGAAGACATCGACGCGAACTCCGATGCCTTCTACACTGCGCTGGATGCGCTGATCCAAGCACGGCTTTTCGCCATGGAAGCGGAAGCTAGGGGTCTCGATCGCGACCCCAGCATTCGCCGACAACTCGAATTGGCGCGTGAGCAAGTTCTCGCCGGCGCAATCTACGAAGAAATCGATCAGCGCGCCCGCGATCCCGACGCCATCCGGCGTCTTTACGACGAGAACGTCAACAGGACCGCCCAAGGGTACGAAGTCCATATCCGCCTTATGCAGTTTGGGACACGAGAACTAGCCGATGCGGCCAAAAGAAGGCTCGACAGCGGCGAGAGGTTCGAAGCCTTGGCCTTTGAGCTCTCCAGTCACCGCGACAGCGCGCCAGACGGCGGCGACATGGGCTGGAATGCACTGAGCGACCTCGCAACCCCAATTCGAGCGGCCGTGGATGAACTGAATCCTGGCAGCGTCGTCGGGCCCATCGAACACGATGGCGAGTGGTACATCGTCCGGCTTGAAAACCGGCGCGAACATGGTGTGGAAAGTTTAGAGGAATTGCGCCCGCGGATCATTACATGGCTCCAATTCCAAGAGATCAGTCGTCTGCACGAACGTCTGGAGCGTGACGCACGCATAGAGCGTCTTCGGGAACCTGATGTCGCCGCAGATCCAGGCGAGGAAACGCCAGCACCTGCCGACGCGCAGCAAGAGCCGGTGCGCCCTGCGCCAGACGCTGCAGCGCCTCCAGGCCAGAGCGCGCCGCCCTTCCCGTTCCCGGCTGGCGCGCCTGACCCGACGCCGCAACAGCAGGCCCCGCCGCCCGCCGCCCAAGCGCCGGCGCAACAACAGCCGACGACCGGCGGCGACGGCGCCACGCCGTAAACTCACCCATCCCCGGGACGCCGCGCAGCGGCGGGCCCGGGGCCCATAAACACATCTGTTCAAAGCGCGGGCTCAACGGTCCGCGCCTTTTACTTTTGGCAGGCGTGTATATGGGCCCCGGACTTGCGCTGTGCGCAATCCGGGGATGGGTGTTGAGCGCGCATCGCAAAAATCATTTGTGCATCGCCCGCGCGTCGGATCAAACGTCGCGCATGTCAGAACTCATCAGCCCGCTCGCGCCCGCGCGCTTTCCCGACCTGCCCGCCATCGCCGGCTTGGAGGCCGCGATCGGCCGCGCCGGTTTCTACAAGCACGAGCGCCCTGATCTCTTGCTCATGCGCATGCCCGAAGGCACGCGCGCAGCGGGCGTGTTCACCACCAATGCTGTCGGCTCCGCGCCGACCGATTGGTGCAAGCAAGCGCTCTCCGCCACACGCGGCGGCGCGCGCGCGCTGCTCGTCAACGCGGGCTGCGCCAATTCCTTCACTGGCGCTCCCGGTGATGCGGCTTGCAAACGCGCGCTCGAAAGCGCAGGCGCCCATATCGGCGTTCAAGCGCGCGAAATGCTGGCTGCATCCACCGGCGTGATCGGCGTGCTGCTGGATGATGCAAAGATCGCGCGTGCGATGCCGGACTTGTCACTGCATCCGGTGAACTGGTTCGACGCCGCCTCGGCGATCATGACCACCGACACCTTCCCGAAAGGCTCAGGCGCGACCTGTGAGATCGACGGCGTCACCGTCAACATCGCCGGCATCGCCAAGGGCTCCGGCATGATCGCGCCGAACATGGCGACGATGCTCGCCTTCGTCTTCACCGACGCCGCCCTCTCGGCGCCGATCCTGAAGACGCTGCTGAAAGCCGAGTCTGAGACCAGCTTCAACGCCATCACCGTCGACGGCGACCGCAGCACCAATGATTGCGTGCTTCTCTTCGCCACCGGCCAAGCCAAGGTACCGCCGATCGCCGACGCGAAAGACCCACGCCTCAACGCTTTCCGCGAAGCGCTCTCCCAAGTGCTGCGCGATCTCGCCATCCAGATTGTGCGCGACGGCGAAGGTGCAACCAAACTCGTGAAGGTCATGGTCGATGGCGCCGTCAACGATGCGAGCGCCAAGATCATCGCGCGCACGATCTCCGAGAGCCCGCTGGTGAAAACCGCCATCGCCGGCGAGGACGCCAACTGGGGACGTATCGTCGCCGCCGCCGGCCGCTCCGATCAGCCGCTCAAACGCGAAATGCTCGCCGTTCGCTTCGGTGAACTCTTTGCAGCACGCGACGGCATGGTTAGCCCGGAATATGACGAAGCCGCGATGAGCGCATACATGAAGCGCGATGAGTTGGAGATCGGCGTGACCGTCGGCCCCGGCAACGGGCGTGCAGTTATGTGGACATGCGATCTGACCAAACGCTACGTCGAGATCAACGGCGATTATCGGAGCTGAGCGCGGCCAACATGGCTTCGTGGTCACACCGCAAGCTCCGATGGTGCGTGTGACACCTGGAAGCCTTCCCGCCTGCCTGAGCTCGCTCTAGGGTTGCTCCGGTGGGGGCGACATGAGTAACGCAAGCGAATTTAACCTCGGTGGCGAAGGGCCGCCGCGATCGGTTTTCGGCGAGGATATGCGCTTGCCGCCGATGCTGCGGGGCGGCGATGGCCCGCAACGCTCAGAAGCCGCGCCCACCATCATACCGCCGAGCGGCATCCCCTTGATCGACGGCATGCTGAGCGGCCTTGCGTGGTCCGGCACGACGCTGACCTACAGCTTTCCCACAAGCCCCAGCAATTACGAAGGCTCGGGCGGTTACGCCGACGGCGAAGAACAGGATCAGAACTTCGAGGCGTTCAACGCACAACAGCAGCAAGTGGTCACGGCGCTGCTCAACGCCATCGCAAGCGTGACCAACCTCACCTTTACATTGATCGAAGAAACCGACGAGCTTCACGCTGACTTGCGTTTCGCCATGTCGGACGCTGCCGCAGTCGCTTACGCTTATCTCCCCGGCCCGCCCGGCTATGCTGGCGATTCCTGGTTCAACAACACGAGTGGCGACTTCGACGCGCCAGTGCTCGGCGACTACGCCTATATGGGCATCCTGCACGAGATCGGCCATGCGCTCGGCCTCGACCATCCGTTCGATCCAAACATCTACGGCGCCATACCCTTGGGCTGGGACAGCACCGAGTACACGGTGATGACCTATCGCTCCGCGATCGGCAGCGACCTCTCAGGCTATACCAACACCCAGTTCAGTTTCCCGCAAACGCTGATGATGCTCGACATCGCAGCGCTGCAATACATGTACGGCGCGGATTTCACGCTCAACAGCACCAACACGACCTACACATGGTCGTCCACCACTGGCGAGATGTTCGTGAACGGCGTTGGCCAGGGCGCGCCTGGCGGCAACATCATCTTCTCGACCATCTGGGATGGCGGCGGGGTCGATACGTACGACTTGTCGAATTTCAGCAGCGACATGCTGATCGACCTCGGACCCGGTTATTCATCGATGGTGTCGAGTGAGCAGCTCGCTGTGCTCGATGGGTTCAATCAGATTGATGCGATCGGCAACGTCTTCAACGCGCTTCTCTATCAGGGCGACACGCGCTCGCTGATCGAGAACGCCATTGGCGGCGATGGCGACGACATTTTCTTCGGCAATGACGGCAACAACGTCATGATCGGCAACCGCGGCGCCGACTATTTCGTCGCCGACCTCGGCGCCGATACCTATTACGGATACGACGCGATCTACACCGACTCGATCCATGTCAACATCGTCTCGTACGAGTTGTCGCCAGGTGCGGTTTCGATCAACACCATTACCAACACGCGCAGCGGCGCGTTCGCCGTCGGCGACACATACGTGCACGTCGAAGGGCGGGGTGGCACGTCGTTCAATGACACGCTGATCGGGCTCGATTTTCTCTTTGGCCTCGACGGCGACGACGTCCTGCGCGGCAGCGATTTCCAAGGCTTCTATGCCGGCTACATCGATGGCGGCGCCGGCAACGATACACTGCAAAGCAGCGGCGGCGCCGATCGCTTTTTTGGCGGCGATGGCGTCGACACCGTAACCTACGCATCGCACACGACGCGCATCGACATCGCCATGATGGGCACGAACTATTATGGCGACGAAGCCGGCGACACTTATAGCGGCGTCGAGATCATTATCGGCACCTCGTACAATGACATCATGCAAGGCGACAACGCCGCCAACACGCTCAACGGCGGCAGCGGCAACGACGTTCTACGCGGACATGGCGGCGACGACATCCTGATTGCCGGCTCAGGTGCAGACACGATCGATGGCGGCGCAGGCTTCGATATTGTTAGCTACGCTGGATCAACCAATATTCTCGGAGTCCGCTACAACACCATTATCGGCAACCGCGGAGAAGTTGAAGACGATACACTGACAAGCATCGAGGGCATGATCGGCACCAGCCGCGACGATGTAATATGGATGACCAATGTCGCGAACTTCGTTGACGGGGGCGTAGGCGATGACGAACTCGGCGGTCTGCGCGGCGATGATCGCCTCGTCGGCGGCGCCGGCTCGGACGAACTGTTTGGCGGCGAAGGCGTGGACACATTGGAAGGCGGCGACGGCGCCGACTTCCTGCTGGGAGACGAAGGTGACGACATCGCCTACGGCGGCGCCGGCGACGACATCTACTATGTAGACTCCACTGCAGACGCCACGATCGAGGACCTCAACGCCGGCAACGACACCGTTCGCAGCTCGGCGTCTTACACGCTCTCCAACAACATCGAGCTTCTTATCCTAACGGGATCCAACGCGATCAACGGCGCAGGCAACGGGCTCAACAACTCGATCACTGGCAACGCGGGCGCGAACAGCTTGTGGGGTAATGCCGGCAATGACAGCATCAATGCTGATGCAGGCGCCGACCATCTCTATGGAGAAGACGGCGACGATACGCTGAACGGCGGCGCCGATAATGATACGGTCGATGGCGGTGCTGACAACGACGCCCTCTTCGGCGGCGATGGGTTCGACACGCTCTACGGTCGCGCCGGCAACGACACGTTGGATGGCGGCGGCGGCAACGATCAGCTCGAAGGCGGCGCCGGGGACGACACCTACATCGTCGAAGGGGCCGTCGATGTGATCGTCGAATTCGGCGGCGCTGGGACCGATACCGTGCGATCGTCAGCAACGCGCACGCTCGGCGCAGCGCTCGAAAACTTGATCTTGACCGGGGCCGAGGCGATCAACGGCTTTGGCAACACACTGAACAACGTCATCACCGGCAACGATGCCGCCAATACGCTGAATGGCGCAGCCGGGATCGATACGCTCTCCGGCAATGGCGGCCACGACACGCTGAACGGCGGCAACGGAACCGATGCGCTCAATGGCGGCGACGGCGACGATCTGCTCGACGGCGGCAACGACGCCGACGCGCTCAATGGCGGCGACAGCACCGATACGCTCTATGGCCGCACCGCCAACGACGTGTTGAACGGTGATGCGGGTAACGACATCATTTACGGCGGCGATGGCGATGATGTCGCCAATGGCGGCGGCGACGATGACCTGATCGATGGTCTCAACCATGACGATGTCTTGTCAGGCGGTGATGGCGCGGACCAAATCTATGGCCGTCAGAACAATGACATGCTGAGCGGCGACGCCGGCAATGATGAGCTCTATGGCGGCGACGGGATCGACACGCTCAATGGCGGCAGCGACGCCGATTTGCTCGATGGCGGCAACGGCGACGATGCGCTCGCGGGCGGTGACGGGACGGACACGCTCTATGGTCGCCAAGGCAACGATACACTTGCCGGCGACGCTGAGAACGACACGCTCTATGGCGGCGACGGCGACGACAATCTCGCAGGCGGCGATGGCGAGGATACGCTTGAAGGCGGCAACGGCGTCGATCGCTTGAACGGCGGCTTGGGCGCCGACGTTCTGTGGGCTGGCGCAGACGCGGATACGTTTGTCTTCGACAGCGCCTTGGGCGGCGGCAACGTCGATACGATCCTCTATTTCAACGTCCAGGATGATGTGATCGAGTTGAGCGCTGCAATCTTCGGCAGCCTGAACGGCGATTTCTTCGTCATCGGCAGTGCGGCCTCCAGCGCCGATCACCGCATCCTCTATGATGCCTCGACCGGCGCCCTCTCCTACGACGCCGATGGCGATGGCGCGGGCGCGGCGGTGCAGTTTGCGATCCTGTCGCCGGGCCTGGCGTTGACGGCAGCGGACTTCATCGGCGGTCCATAGCCTCTGCTGACGAGGGGCCCGCGATCCATAGCCATCGGCCTCGCCTAATCACTTGATTGAACATTCAAACAAGGCATAGTGCTCCCGTGCGAGGAGCCGCCAATGGCCGATGTGGAAAAAGCGATCGCCACGCAGATCGCCAATATCGAGAAGAAAACCGGCAAGTCGCTGGCGCAGCTCGCGGCGGCGATCAAAAAGTCCGGCAAGGCCAAGCATGGCGAGATCAGAACCTGGCTGATGGAGAGCTACGGCCTCGGCCACGGCGACGCCAACACGCTGGCCCACGTCGCGCTGAAGTCCGATGGCGCCAGCGCCGCGAAAGCGTCAGGTGCATCCGCCGATGACGTGCTCGACGAAATCTATTCCGGCAAGAAAGCCCATCTGCGGCCCGTGCACGACAAGCTGATGGCGGCGATCGCGAAGTTCGGCGACTTAGAAATTGCGCCGAAAAAGGGCTATGTCTCGCTCCGCCGTAAGAAGCAGTTCGCGATGCTGGGGCCCAAGACGAACGAACGCTTCGAGCTAGGCCTTAATCTCAAAGCCGACATCAAGGAAACGCGCGTCAAGCCGCAAGCGCCGGGCGGCATGTGCCAATACATCGTAGCACTCACCAGCGCCGACGAGATCGACGCCAAGCTGATCAGCTACATAAAACAAGCCTACGACGCGGCGGGTTGAGCGGCCGCGGCGCGAGTTCCGGCATGTTTGTGAGCTAGGGGCGCGCTCAGCGAGAAACCTGGGCTTTTCGTCAATTAACAACTCGTGGTTTGCCTTACAGGCCAAAATCGCCCATATCGCCCCGGTCGATCTCGTCGCGTCACGCTTTGATCCTCGCAATTCGCGCCGGATGTCTGCTGTTTCCCTCGAAAAATCGGCGCCTGCCGTGGAAGGTCCACGCGGGCTGCTATGTAAAAGGAGACGGCAATGGCTGTCGGTACTGTAAAGTTTTTCAATTCCACCAAAGGTTTCGGCTTCATCGCGCAAGAAGGCGGCGGCAAGGACGTGTTCGTCCACATTTCCGCCGTTGAGCGTTCGGGCATGGCTGGCCTCAGCGATGGCCAAAAGGTCTCGTTCGATCTCGAGAAGGATCGCCAAGGCCGCGATTCCGCTGTGAACCTGAAGGCCGTCTAACGACGTCTGGGCGGGAGCGAGCGTCACGCGCTTGCTCCCGCTTGTCGGCCGGTCACACCGCTGACACTTGAGCGCTTCGAGCACAGCGCTAATTCCGCGAACAACAGTTCAGCGGAGATGCTCATGAAACTCTATTACGCACCCAGCGCTTGCTCGCTCGCGCCCCACATCGTCATCAACGAAGCCGGCCTCGATGTCGCGCTCGACAAAGTGACGTTCGGCGCAGGCCGCACGACCGAGAGCGGCAAGGATTTCTACGCCATCAATCCGCAAGGCGCGGTGCCGGCGCTGGAAGCGGAGAACGGCGAAATCCTCACTGAAGCGCAAGTGCTGATGCAATATCTCGCATCTTTGGCGCCCGACAAGAACCTCTTCCCCTCCGAAGGCTTCGCCAAATGGCGCGGCCTCGAGACGCTCAACTTCATCGCCACTGAACTGCACAAGGGCACAAGCCCGCTGTTCAAAAAGCCGAACGAAGAAGTCCGCGAAGCCACGCACAAATTGCTGCAAAACCGTTGGGGCCTGTTCACGCAAAAGCTTGGCGACAAGGATTATGTGCTCGGCGACTTCTCAATCGCCGATGCGTACGCCTTCACGGTGTTGCGCTGGGCCAAGGCGTTCAAGATTGATCTCTCCGCTTACCCGAAGCTCGAAGCTTACTTCCAACGCGTGCAAGCGCGGCCGGCTGTGCAGCAAGCGCTGACGGAAGAAGGCTTGCCAACGTCGTAAACGACGCGGAAAGGTTGACGCGTTTCAACCATCCTTCCTCACGGCATTTTCATGCAAATCGGCGATGCTCCGGGTTCAAGACGGCTTCTCTTAGTTGCAGCCGCCGCCTTGTTCGATTCATCGGGGCGCGTGCTGATTACACAGCGCCCTTTGCACAAGCAGCTTGGCGGGCTGTGGGAGTTTCCTGGGGGCAAGGTCGAGCCTGGCGAGGCGCCAGAGCAGGCTTTGAGCCGGGAATTGAGGGAGGAATTGGATTTGACCGTCGAGCCTGACGCTCTCGATCCGTTCGCGTTTGCTTCGCACGCCTATCCGGATTTCCATCTGCTCATGCCGCTCTTCGTCGCCACCAAGTTTGGCGGCGTGATCAAGCTTGAGCCGAACGCCGCCGCTGACGCGCGTTGGGTGAAGCCGGCCGAACTGCCTTCGATCGACATGCCGCCCGCGGATGTCGTTCTGGTGAAGCGTCTGATGGAACGGAGCGCCGCATGATCAAGCGTTTCCTTCAAGACGAGAGCGGCGCCACAGCGATCGAGTACGGCCTTATCGCTGCACTCATCTCCATCGGCATCATCACGGCTGTGGGCCTCTTGGGCGACGCCCTGGACGGCAGCTTCACCAACACCGCCACCGAAGTCGCTGGCGTCCTCCCCTAACATTTCAGCTTTGTTGCAAGGGCTGACGAACGCCCGCAACGCTGATCGCCTATCCCCTCGCTCGACCGAGGGAGAAAGCGATGAATTGCTTGCAGGCGTTAGCGGTCGCCGCCGCCGCTTTGGTGGCGTCCGGCGAGCCGGTGCTACAGCCGTTGATTGATGCGCCGACGCATTTGGAACGCGGCGAAGCCATGCTGCACGATGCGGCGAAAAACTTGGAGGCGCGCTTCGCGTCGGCGAACGGACGTGGCTATCTGCGCACGCCCGATGGCCACATTCACGCGGCTCGCTTGTTGTAAGAACTAAGCGTCCAGCTCCACGTCCCAGTAGAGATAATCCATCCAGCTTGCATGCAAGTGGTGCGGCGGGAAGCGGCGGCCGCTGTGCTGGAGTTCATGCATGGTCGGACGGCGCGGCTTGCGGCGCGGACGCATGTTGGCGTGGTGCGCGTACTTGCCACCCTTGCGCAGATTGCACGGCGCACACGCGGTGACGATGTTCTCCCATGTCGTGCGCCCGCCCTTCGAGCGCGGCACAACGTGATCGAACGTCAGATCCTCCGGCACGCCGCAATATTGGCAAGCGAAGCCATCGCGCAAAAACACGTTGAAGCGCGTGAACGCCGGCGGGCGATCCTGATGGACGTAGTCTCGCAGCGAGATGACGCTCGGCAGCTTCATCTCAAACGACGGCGAATGCACCACATGATCGTAATGCGCGACCACGTCGACGCGCTCGAGGAAGACAGCCTTCACCGCTTCCTGCCAGGGCCAGAGCGACAGCGGATAATAGGATAGCGGGCGGAAATCGGCGTTGAGCACCAGCGCCGGGCAGCCCGCCAAGGGAGCGCTGGAAACATTCATCGGCGGCCCCGGCAGCGGGACCGCTGAACAGTTTGGGTGAGGCCAAGGCTACTCTTGAAGACCCATCTCCTTCGCACCTGCATATAGTATAGCACATCGGCTATCGCAGGCGTGCATCAGCCATAACTGATTTGCGGCGACATGTTTATGACAGCCGCGCCACGTTCGCCGAAATTCTCAGCTGGCCGCGACTAAGCCCTGCGTTTTCAACTGCGTGGCGAGGAAATCGCCCGCCAGTTCGATGCCGTCCGGCCCGACAGAGTGCGGGATTCCGTAGGAAACGTGCCAGAGCGCGCCGTGGTTAGCGGCCGCCAGCGACTCAGCAGCATCGAACATGGCGGGGATCGGGATCATCGGGTCGCGGTCGCCGTGGATGAGCAGAACGGCCGGCCTGGAGCGCATTTCGTCCTTGAGCTTCGCCCCGCCCACGAGCGCACCTGAAAGCCCGACAATGCCCGCGATCGTCCGCTCACGTCGCAGGCCGACATGCAGCGCCATCATCGTGCCCTGGCTGAAACCGACGAGCGCGAGGCGCTCTGGCGGCAGGCCGTACTTTTCAAGCTCGCGATCAATGAAGCGATCCACCGATTGCGCAGCGGCGCGCACACCATGCTCCAGTTCGCGCGGATCAAGACCGGAGAGCGGGAACCACTGATAGCCGCCCGGCGCTTGCGGCACTGGCTCGATCGCGTTCGGCGAGACAAACACCGCGCCCGGCAGCGCTTCGGCCCAATACGGCGCGAGGCTGATGAGATCGGCGCCGTTGGAGCCGTAGCCGTGCAGCAGGATCACCAGTGAATCCGGCTTGCCGCCCCGCGCCGGCGGCATGCGCGGGCCATCGATGAAGACTGTCATGGCGGTTAGGTAGCGTCTCGGCCCGCGAGCGCAAAGCGCGGACGCGAAAATCTATGCCACACCCGGCGCGCCGTCCTACAGTGCCGCCCGATGAGCTTCGTCACGCGCTTTGCCCCCTCTCCCACTGGATATCTGCACCTCGGCCACGCGCTCTCGGCGCTGACCGCGTTCGACGCCGCGCGCGCGACGGGCGGGCGCCTTATCCTGCGCATTGAAGACATCGACCAGGGCCGTGCACGACCTGAGTTCGATGCGGCGATCTTTGAAGATCTCGCTTGGCTCGGGATCGCTTGGGAAGAGCCGGTGCGGCGCCAATCCGAGCACATCGCCGATTATGAAGCCGCCCTGCAAAGCTTGATCGCGCGCAATCTCGTCTATCGCTGCTTCCGCACGCGCAAGGAGATCGCCGACGCGATCGCCTCCGCACCGCACGATGCAGGCGAGATGTTTCGAGGCGAGGCGCTGCCGGCGGATGAGGAAGCGGCGAAGCTCGAAGCGGGTGAAGCGTTTGCGTGGCGGCTCTCGTTGAAGAAAGCCCGCGCGGCGCTGGGGCCGGCCTACTTCACGCTCGTGTTCCAAGATGAGACTGGCCTTGTGCGGGCCGAGCCCGACAAACATGGCGATGTCATCCTCGCGCGCAAAGACTTTCCGACCAGCTATCACCTCGCCTCGGTTTGGGACGATGCGTTGCAAGGCGTCACCCATGTGATCCGCGGCGAAGACTTGCGCGACGCGGCGCATCTGCATGTGCTGTTGCAGCGGCTACTCGATCTGCCGCAGCCGACTTACAGACATCACCGCCTGATGCTGGGCGAAGACGGCAAGCGGCTGGCGAAGCGCGATCAGGCAGCAACATTGCGTGCGCTGCGCGAGGCCGGAAAGACGCCGGACGATGTGCGCGCCATGTGTGCGCTTAGCTAACGCGCATTCACCACGCGTATGCGACGAACTGTGCTGCAGAAACGCATGCGATTGCCGCGAAATCTGAACGGAATTCTAAGCATAGTCGCTGACACTGGCGTCACGAACGGAAGGATTGCGCCCGCCGCGGCGCTACGACGACAATGCTTTGGGTTGACCAGGACAGCTATTTCGGACCTGACCGCCGGCGCAAATCCGGTGGCCTGCGCATGCGTGAGCGGCGCAGCTTCGATTGCGCGTCTCAACCGCCGTCGCTTCCGGTTGCGCTGCGCCAACTGCGTCTGCGCGTGCTTGATGCGCGCGGCACAGGCGCGGGCCGCTTCGCCGATCGCGCACAAGCAACGGCGCTGCTTGCGCAAATGAATCACGAATACGAAGCCTCTGACGAACTCTCATCGCTCGCCATGCAAGCGGCCCGTGGCAGTGAGCGCGACGTGCGCCCCGCTCTCTATGATTGCCTCGACCGCGCGCACGCGGTCCTGCACTGATCAGTCCGGATAGTGGCGATCGCCCGGCCAGCCTTCGATGGCCTCGATCGTCTCGTGCGCTGACTCAAGCTTGTGATCCGGCACGTTCGATATCCGCGCCGCTTCGATCCAGGCTTTGATCGCGGTTGGCGCGAGCCGGTCTCGGCCACAGAGCAGAAAGAACGGCTCATCCGGCGCAACCGCCGAGAGCGAACCGTGCTCGAGATTGGCGGCGAGGTATTTGAAACCGGCGTCGCGCAGGATTTTCGCGGCTTGCAGCTTTGCCTCGCGTCCATCTTCAGCTGACATCGTTACCTCCTGCTCTGCGTTGCGGGCCGATCACCGAAAGCGCCAATCAGGCGCGTCGACCAGTCGCCCAGCGCATCCCACGCTTCGCCGCCGCCGTCAAAGCGGCCGAGACGAACCATGACCAAGTCCTTCGACGGTACGACGACGATGATCTGCCCTTCATAGCCTTGCGCGGAAAACGCATCGGCCATGCCGCTATCGGTAATGAGCGCGCGTGACGGACGGCCCGGACCATGCGCCGGCGTCAGCCACCATTGCGCGCCGTATGTATCGGTGTTTTGCGCTGGCCCCGGCGTGCGGCCGAAATCGACCCAGCCTTCCGGAAGAACGCGCTCACCATCCCAGACGCCGTCGCGCAGATAGAGATAGCCGAACTTGGCGTAGTCGCGCGCCGTCGCCCACAACAGCGAACTGCCATAGAACACGCCTTGCGGATCGTACTCCCAGAGCGCGCGCATGCCGATGCGATCGAACAGGGATTGGTTCATCCATGTCCGCATCGCAGTGCGCCGCGCAGCGGGATCGCCGGCATCAGAAGCGACAACGCGCGTCAGAGCATCGGAGATCAGAATCGTGCCGGCCGAGGTGTAATTCCACGTCGCGCCCGGATCGTGCAGCAGCGGACGCTGGCTCGCCCAGCGCGACACGTCACGGCGTCCTTCACCGAACAGCATCTGCGCATTGCCGGCGCGCGTCAGATCTTCGTTGCTCTCCTGATAGTCGAGCCCATCGACCATCTGCAGCCATTGGCGCCAAGTGATGGACGCGCGGCGATCGCCGGCGCTCCAGTTCGGATGTCCCATCGGCGTATCGATCGAGAGCCGCCCTTGCATCTGCGCGACGCCAACCAAGGCGTGCGTGAACGACTTCGCCATCGACCACGAGACCAGCCGCGTGTCCTGCGTGTAACCGTCCATGTAGCGCTCAAAGACGATGCGACCGCCTTGGATCACGATCACTGCGCGCGTTTCGCCAAGCAGCGGATGCGGACCGCCAAACGCCTCTGTGACGGCAAGATCGAACGCCGGGCGATCCACATCGGCGGGCAGCGGGGCGGTCTGCCAATCCTCAGTCGGCCACGGCACGCCGGCAGGCTGCGCCGGGAGCGGGTAAAGTTGCTGAGCCGCGCTCGCGCCTGCCGTAGCGCAAACCAAAACCAGCGCCGCCAAGACGTTTCGCAGCATGACGCATCCCCTCGCCTTCGCTATGCTCGCAAGCATACGGGGAGGCGGCGGTGTCGCGCAAACGCTGGTTTGTGATTGGTGGCTTGGCGCTGGCGGCGATCGTGCTGTCGAGCGTGGCGTGGTCGCTACGCGATGATCTGGCTTATGCGCAGCTCGCCACCGGCTACGCGGCGAAGCAAACCTGCTCGTGCCTGCACATCACCGGGCGAAGCCTGGACTCGTGCATGACGGATTTTCCAGACGACGCGCGCTCCATGATCGCAATCGAGCAGAACGGCAACACCGTGCGCGCCAGCGTGTTGTTCGGCGTTGTCGGCGCGGAAGCGACCTATAGCGAAGAGTACGGCTGCGCGTTCGAAGGCTAAACCAGCCAGCCCTTCGGATTGGGAATGGGCTTGCGCATCACGGCCAACGTCAGGCCAATCAAAGCGCGCACGCCGGCCCACAGCATGACGGCGAGCTTGATGTAAATCACAACGGTGATCAGCGCGACCATGCCGGTGAGCGTCAGCAAACTCGCCAAGATCCAAATTGAATAGCCGATGATCAGCGTGCGCAGTGCGTGTTCGTGGTGCGTGTTCGCCCACGGCATGGCGTTGCCGCGATTGGAGAGCACCAGCAGAAACGCCGCCAAACCCACAGCCATGCCGATCAGCGACCAAGGCGGTGTGTTGACGAAGAAGTTCACAACGAACGCGGCGATGGTCAGCACATGCGCCAGCACGGCCTTGCCGCGATGCGTTTTGAAACCCCAACCCTCTTGCTGCGGACGCACCGGCTTTGGCGGCGTCGGGCGGCGGAACGGCGTGACATTATCGGCGGGCATGGGCGTGATGTAGGGCGCGCCGGGCCCTGGCGGCAAGCCGATTGGTTGACGCTGCTCTAGTCGAGCTTGCCGCCGCCATTGGTAATGCGGATTTCGACGCGGCGGTTCAGGGCGCGGCCATATTCGGTATCGTTTGTCGCAACCGGCGCCCACTCGCCCCGCCCGCTGGCGCTGATACGGCTGAAGCCGACGCCGTAATCCATGAGCTGCGAGCCGACGGCACGGGCACGGCGCTCGGAAAGTTCCTGATTGTATTGGTCGGACCCGATCGCGTCGGCGTGGCCGATGATTTCGATACGCATGCCGCGATGCTGGTTCAGCGTACGCGCAAGGCTTGCGACACGCGGCGCGAACTCGCTGCGCACGTCGGCGCGGTTGAAGGCAAACGTGATGTCCGAAGGCATCGTAACGCGGATTTCGTTTGGCGCGACGCGATCCACGGCGACGCCAGCGGGCGCCATCTCGCTGCGCAGCGCCGATTCGGCGGCGTCCATTTCGCTTTGCTGCGCGAACGCGGGTGCGGCGCTGAACATTAGGATAGCGGCGGCGATAAGAGCGCTGCGCATGGGCGAACTCCGAGTTGACCGCCCGCCGAGGTGCGCCGCGTCTATGGCTGATCTGTGGCTGAGATGACGGTCGCGCCGCGGTGTTGCCGCGGCGCTTCAAGTCAGAGGTTCAGCAGATGCGGATCGCCGCCTTGAGCTGCGATGTTCACCGACACCGCGCGCTCCTCGGCGAAGCGCGGCAGATAGTTCGGCCCGCCAGCTTTGGGTCCGGTGCCCGACAACCCGGAGCCACCGAATGGCTGCACGCCGACGACGGCGCCAACGATGGTGCGGTTCACATAGAGATTGCCCGCGGGCACCGCGGCCTTCACCGCCTCAGCAAAGCTATCGAGGCGCGAGTGAACGCCGAGCGTCAGACCATAGCCCTTCGCCGCGAGTTCAGCGCCGACCTTCGCGATGTCAGCCGGATCGTAGCGCACAACGTGCAGGATCGGGCCGAACACTTCCTTGTCGATCTGCGCGAGCGAGTTGAGCTCGACCAGTGCCGGACCAAAGAAATTGCCGCCGAGCTTCGACACGTCGATCTGCTTCACCACTTTCGCTTCGCGGCGCATGCGCTCGATGTGCTTTTCGAGATTAGCCTTGGCTTCGGCATCGATGATCGGGCCGATATCGGTGAACGGATCGGCGGGATCGCCCATGACCAGGCAATCCATCGCGCCCGAGAGCGTTTCGATCACTTCATCGGCCGTGTCGTGCGGCAAAAAGAGGATGCGCGCCGACGAACAGCGCTGACCGGCGCTATTAAATGCAGACGCGATCATGTCGTCGACGACTTGCTCCTTGAGCGCCGTCGTATCGACGAACATGCCGTTTAGGCCGCCAGTCTCGGCGATCAGCGGCACGATCGGGCCATCCTTGGCCGCGAGCGTGCGATTGATGATGCGCGCGACTTCTGTGGAGCCGGTGAAGGCAACGCCGGAGATGCGCAGATCGCCAACGAGCTTGCCGCCGACTTCGCCGTCGCCGATCACCAACTGCAGCACATCCTCCGGCAAGCCAGCCTGGCGGAAGAGATGCACCGCCGCTTGCGCGATGCGCGGTGTTTGTTCGGCGGGCTTAGCGACGACTGTGTTGCCCGCAGCGAGTGCTGCCGCGAGTTGGCCGGTAAAGATCGCGAGCGGGAAATTCCACGGGCTAATGCAGACGAACACGCCGCGTCCGTGCATTTCGAGATGATCCGTCTCCCCCGCCGGTGACGGCAGCTGCACTGGGCCGGCGAAGAGGCGCTCTGCCTCCGCCGCATAGTACCGGCAGAAATCGACGGCTTCGCGCACTTCGTCGATGCCATCCTGCAAGCCGCGGCCTGCTTCGTTAGCGATCAGTTGCACGAGCGGATCGTGATGCTCCTGCAGTGCATCAGCCATAGCGCGGAGAATGCGGCCACGTTCGGCGCCGCCGAGCGCATTCCAGCCCTCGAAGGCTTTCTGCGCTGTGGTAATCGCATCAGCGGGCGAGAGCGTAGAGTCTGGCGCAGCGCCCTTGTGTGGCGGCGGAAACAAAGCGTCGCGATCGGCCTTGATCGAAAGATCGCGGCCAGTCGAGTTACGGCGGCTCGCGCCATAAAGTTGCGGCGGCGGCGGCAGACGCGGGTGACGGCGCGGGCGCGCCTCCAATGTCGTGATCGGATCGGCGGCGACGAGTTCGGGCGAAACATCGTCATCGAGGAATGAATGCACGAATGACGTGTTGGCGCCGTTCTCAAGCAGACGGCGCACCAGGTACGGTAGCAGATCTTCGTGACCGCCGACGGGCGCATAGACGCGCACCGGCAGTTGCGGCTCGGCGGCGGCGTAAAGCGCTTCGCCCATGCCGTGCAGACGCTGGAATTCGAAATCGGTGCGGCCCGCGCTCGCAGCCATGCGGCGGACGGCAGCGACCGTGTGGGCGTTGTGGGTCGCGAATTGCGGGAAGATCGAACCGACTTGCAGCAGATCGCGCGCGCAAGCGAGATAATGCACGTCGGTCGCCGCCTTCGTGGTCCAGACGGGGAAATCGACGCGGCCCATGACCTGAGCGCGCTTCACTTCGCCGTCCCAATAGGCGCCCTTCACCAGGCGCGTCTGAATCGTCGTGCCACGGCGGCGCGACAGCGAAGCCAGCATCTCGATCAGCTCGCGCGTGCGCTTCTGATACGCCTGGATCGCAAGACCCAAGCCTTCCCAACCCTTCAGCGAAGGCTCAAGCGCGAGGCGCTCAAACAAGCGCATCGACATGACGAGGCGATCCGCCTCCTCCGCGTCGAGCGTCAAACCGATGTTCCACTTCTTGGCGCTCTCCGCGAGTTGCAGCACGCGCGGATAAAGCTCGCGCATCACGCGCTCTTCCTGGCGCGCCTCGTAACGCGGATGCAGCGCCGAGAGCTTCACGGAGATTCCGTTCGACGCGTGCGGACCAGCGCCGTTTGCATCTTCACCGACAGAGTCGATCGCGGCGGCATACGCCGCGAGATAGCGCGCGGCATCTTCGTTGGTGCGAGCGCCTTCGCCGAGCATGTCGAAGGAGTAGCGCGTCGCGAGGCCGGAGCGGACCATGCCGGCGCCGCGCTTCAGCGCCGAGCTGATGTTGCGGCCGAGCACGAATTGCTCGCCGAGGATGCGCATCGCTTGCATCGCGCCGGCGCGGACAACGGGTTCGCCCATCTTCTTGATGAGGCCGCCGAGCACCGCGCTCGCTTCGCCCTTCAAATCTTCCGGCATGTTGACGACGCGGCCAGTCAGCATCAGGCCGAACGTGCCGGCATTGACCAGCCAGTGATCGGACTTGCCGAGATGCTCGGCCCATTGGCCGGTTGAGATTTTCTCGGCGATCAGCTTGTCGGCGGTCTCTTCATCTGGCACGCGCAGCAGCGCTTCGGCCAAGCACATGAGCGCCAAACCCTCGGCGTTGGAGAGGCCGAACTCTTCGAGGAAGCTCTCCATCACGCCCTTACGGCGCTTCAGACTGCGGGCCCTCACCACCAGTTGGCGCGCTTCCGCGGCGACCGAGGCGCGCCCGGCGGGATCGAGCGGCACATTGGCCAAGAGCGCCGCAACGGCTGCGTCCTCATCGATGTATTTCAGGGCGTCGAGATGGTCCCAATCGATGGAGGCGGACGGGTGCGGCGTAGGGGCTGATTGCATGGGCGGCTTTTGCGCGCCAACGGCCGTAAGGGCAAGCGTCCGTAATGCGGCTCTTGCGTCGCAGCCTGCCCCGTGGTCAGAAGCGCCCCGTGAGCACCGAAGCCCCCGCGCCTGCGCCCGAAGCCGCGAGCCGTGAGAACGCGTCGGACGCGCCTCCGCTCGCCACCAAAATCCTGCTGGTCACCGACGCCTGGGAGCCGCAGGTCAACGGCGTTGTCCGCACCCTTGCCA
Source organism: uncultured Terricaulis sp. (assembly GCA_964405865.1). Taxonomy (GTDB): domain Bacteria; phylum Pseudomonadota; class Alphaproteobacteria; order Caulobacterales; family Aquidulcibacteraceae; genus Vitreimonas. The sequence goes on from CAYOPM010000006.1 coordinate 61,685, forward strand.
GCACGATGCGCGAGCTGCGCGCGATGGGCTGCGAGATCGAGGTGATCTCGCCCGCCGACTACAAGCACACCTTCCCGCTCGTCACCTATCCTGAGATCCGCTTGGCGCCCGGCAATCGCGGCGACGTCGAGGATCGCTTCCTGGCGTTCGCGCCGGACGCCGTACACATCGCCACCGAAGGTCCGCTCGGCTGGGACGCGCGCGGCATTTGCCTGCAGCACAAGTTTCCGTTCACGACGAGCTACCACACGCAATTCCCGGAGTACGTCCACGCGCGCTTCAAATGGATCCCGCTCTCGGCCGGCTATTGGTACATGCACGCGTTCCACGACAAGTCGGGACGCGTCATGGTGGCGACGCCGACCATGCAGGATTTGCTGAAGCTGCAGGGCTTCCGCAACACGGCGATCTGGAGCCGCGGCGTCGATGTCGAGCAATTCCATCCGAGCAAGCGCGGCATTGATGGCGGCGTCTACAAAGACTTGCCGAAGCCGGTGTTCGCTTATGTCGGCCGCGTTGCGGTTGAGAAGAATATCGAAGCGTTCCTGAAGCTCGACCTGCCTGGCTCGAAGGTTGTGGTTGGCGACGGGCCGGCGCGGGAAGAGCTGCAAGCGCAATACAAGGACGCGCATTTCCTTGGCTCCAAGTTCGGCGAAGAGCTGGCGCGCTGCTATGCCGACGCGGACGTCTTCGTCTTCCCGAGTTTCACGGACACGTTCGGCTTGGTGATCCTGGAAGCCGCCGCCACCGGCACGCCGGTCGCGGGTTATGTAGCGCCGGGGCCGAAAGATATTCTGCCGGGAACGGGCGCGGGCATCGTCGATGACGATCTGCAGAAGGCCTGCCTCGAAGCGCTGAAGCTTCGCCGCGAAGATGCGCGGGCTTTGGCGGAGAAATATTCCTGGCGCTCGTGCGCCGAGGACTTCCGCCGCAACCTAGAGCCGCTGCCGAAAGAGCGCGGCCGACGCTTCTGGCACAAGCTCGCCGATCTCCGGAAACGCGCCAAAGAGCGCCGCCGTCTGGCGAAGGAACGCAGAGCACGCGAGCGCGCTCAACAGCAAGGTTCTAGGGGCTAGGCGCCTCACCCATTCCCGGATTGCGCGCAGCGCAAGTCCGGGACCGATAAACGCTTCTGCCCAACCGCTATGCGCGACCCCATGACCAAAGCGTGTTTATGGGTCCGGGCTCGATGCGTTGCATCGCCCCGGGAATGGCTGAGCTACCACTTAATCGCTTTACGCAGCCTGTAGCGCAGCCAGATCGCGGTGCCGTTCATCAGCAGCGTGATGAAGAGCAGCACCAAGCCTGCCGCTGCCGCGATCTCCAGGAACTCGGCTTGCGGGCGCGAGGTCCAGTTGAACATCTGGATCGGCATCACCGTGAACTCAGAGCCGAGCCAGTGGGTCGGCGACCAGCTGGCGGCGGCGTCACCGAAGGTGGCGACCGATTGAACCGTCGTGCCGTGCGGCAGATCAAGCACTTGGCCGGCGGTGACTTGCTGCTCGGTGAAGTCCGGCAGAACGACAACGCCGTCGTGCGAAATGGTCACGCGCTCCGTCGCCATCGGATCGACGGCGGCGCCGTACTCATCGAGCACGCCGATGGTTTCGAACGTCGCATCGCCCGGTCGCGTGATCGGCAGGAACGCCACGAAGGTGAGACCACCGATCATGATCAGCGGCGCGGTTTCGCCGAGCGCGCGCGAGATGCCGATGATCACGCCGGTTACGACGCCCGGCAGCGCGTAAGGGAGAACGTGATGCTGCGTCGTCTGCCACTTAGTGGCGCCGACAGCGAGCGCGCCTTGGCGCATCTCTTGCGGCACCGAGCGCACAGCTTCGCGCGTCGCGACGATGATCACCGGCAGGATCAGCAGAGAGAGCGTGATGCCGGCGGTCAGGATCGATTGGCCGAACATGTCGGCGGCGGCGTTGCGGAAGCCTTCGGGGAGGAAAGCGAACCAGCGGTTCGGATTGCCGAGAAACTGAACGAAGATGCCGACGGCCATCAGGCCGAACAGGATCGACGGAACACCAGCCAGATTGTTGACCGCGATTTCGATGGCGCTCGTGATCGGGTTCTTCGGCGCGTACTCTTCGAGATAGACGCCCGCCAGAATGCCGATCGGGATGGCGAACATCGCCGTCGTCGTGATGACGAGGATCGATCCGACCCACGCGGAGAGAATGCCCGCCTCGGCCGGATCGGACGATGGGAAGCTCGTGAAGAACGCCGCCGTCAAACGATGGCCACCATCGCTGAAGAGGTCAGCAACCAACGTCACCAGCGTGCCGAGGCCGATGATGGTGGCGATGATGCCCCAGATGATGAAGGCGCCGTCTTTGAACTTGCGCGCGCCAAGGCCCGGCGGGTGCGCCGTGATATCGCGCACGCGTTCTACGTCCGTCGCGGTCATTAGTAGGCCTCCCGGTACCGGCGCTGCAGCCAGAACGCGACGAAGTTGAAGATCAGCGTCAGCACCAGAAGCGCCAGACCGGCTGCGAAGATCGAATTGTACTCAAGCGTGCCGAACGGCAGATCGCCCAACGCGACTTGCGCGATGAAGGCCGTAACAGTTGCGCCCTGCATGGCCGGGTGCGTCACCATTTGCGGCAGCTGACCGCCGGCTACGACGACGATCATCGTCTCACCGATAGCGCGCGACATGCCGAGAATGACGGCGCCGACAACGCCCGAGATCGCCGCCGGCACGACGACGCGGAACGCCGTCTCAAGCCGTGTGGCGCCCATCGCGTACGAACCTTCGCGCATTGAGCGCGGCACGGCGCGCATCGCGTCTTCGGAAAGCGAAGCGATGTAAGGAATGATCATCAGGCCCATGACGAGGCCCGCGGAGAGAAGATTGAAGCTTGGCAGTTCGATGCCGAACGGACGCAACCAGCCCTGCAAGAGCGGCGTCACGAACAGCAGCGCGAAATAGCCGTACACAACGGTCGGCACGGCGGCGAGAAGCTCAAGCGTCGGCTTGATAGTTTCGCGTGTGCGCGGACCGGCGAATTCAGAGAGATAGATCGCGACCAGAAGTCCGAGCGGCACGGCAACGGCGAGCGCCACGAGCGTCGACATGAAGGTGCCGGTGAGCAGCGGCGCGATGCCGTATTGCGGATTGTCGAAGAGCGGCGTCCATGTCGTCGAGGTCACGAACTCGATCGGCGAGACCTGCGCGAAGAATTTCGTGGATTCCGACACGACAACATAAATGATGCCGATCACAATCGCGACGGCGACGATGGCGGCGGCAAACAGCAGCCCCTCCATCACATTTTCAAGCGGGCGCACTTTGCGCTTGGTGAAGTCTCGTTCCACGTCTTCCCCCGCCCGGCGAACCCCGGAAAACGAAGCGGAAAGCGCCTTCTGACGCTCCCCGCCCCGAGTCGTCTTTTACTGTTGTACTTCGGACAGGACCAGCGGACGAGCCAGCACTTCTTCAATGCTGGCGCCAATCACTGCACGACCGCCGAAGGCAGTGCCTTGTTGGCGGCGCTGGGCGCGCTGGAGGTACTGCGTGTAGGCGTTAGCCGGCAGCGGGATGTAGCCCACTTCAGCCGAAATCCGGGCAGAGTTGTTGATGTAATACTGCACGAATTGCTGGACTTGCGGGCGGCGCAGTGCCGCAGCGTTGACGTAGATGAAGATCGGGCGCGAGAGCGGCTGATAGGTGCCGTTTTCGACCGTCTGACGGCTCGGCAGAACGCCGCGGCCGTTGCCGCTGTCGATCGCCAGCGCCTTCAAGCGGCTGCGGTTCTCTTCGTAGTAAGCCAGGCCGAAATAGGCCATGCCGCCCGGATTGTTGGCGACGCCCTGAACCAGGACGTTGTCATCTTCCGACGGCGTGTAATCGGTGCGCGACGAGCGCGCCGTGCCGTTCACGGCCTCGGTGAAGTATTCGAACGTGCCCGACGCCGAGCCCGGACCAAACAGCTGCATTTGCAGGTTCGGGCCGCCAACGGCGCTGAAGTTGTTCACGCCCGAACCCGGCGCCCAGATCTGGCGCAGTTGCGCGACGCTGATCGAGTTCATCGGGTTGGACGGGTGAACGACGACGGTCAGACCGTCGAAGGCAACCGGGATTTCAACGAAGCCGATGCCGGCGGCGCGGCAGGCGTCCATTTCCGAACCACGGATCGGGCGTGAAGAGTCGGCGATGTGGATTTCACCGCGGCAGAAGCGGCGCAGACCAGCCGACGAACCAGATTCGCCAACCGCCACGCGCACGCGGCCTTGGGTTTGTTGTTGGAACGCTTCAGCGACAGCTTCCGAAATCGGGAAGACCGTCGACGAACCGTCGATCTGGATGGTGAACGGCTGCTGGGCGATCGAAACGCCGGCAGTCACAGCCGCGGCCGCGAGTGCGACAGCCGCTGACTTGAGGATATTCATTGTATGCTCCATGTGTTGGAACGTCCCTCGAAAGTATCCGGAGCGGCGGCGAGGCCACCGCTCCGGCAGGTCGCGGGGCTTTAGAAGTCGAATTGCGTACGCAGCGAGATGATCGTCGCGTCGTCGTCCGAAGCCGTGACACGCTCCATGTCGCTGACCGCGTAGTTCAGCTTGAAGCGGACGTGATCGATCGGCACCCAGTCGAGGCCGACGCCGTAGGCCGATTGCTCGCCACGGTTTGCGCCGAACGCCGCATCGGTGAGATCGAGATAGTCGTAGCGCGCCGAGAGCATCCAATGGCCCAAGCCACCGTTGCCCAGCGGGTTGCGCGGCGCGATGGCGCCGAACGAGCCTTGGTTGCCGCGATAGTTGCGGCTCTCGCCGGTGAGCGACCAGTAGACGTCGACATAGTAGCCGTCGGATTCGAAATCGACGCCGCCGATGCTGTCGCCTTCCAGCGTCGCGTACTCGGCTTGCAGGCCGAACGCGCCCCATTGCAGCGCCAGTTCAGCGCCCAACGTGGTGTCGCTATCGCCCAGCGCGGTCGACGAGACCAGGCGATCGCCGCGGCCGTTGAACGGACGGGTGCGATACTGGAACGCGCCGTCGCCGCCGCGATCGCGTTGGCGCGCCGAGAGGCCCAAGTGGACCAGCGTCGTGCCTTCCGGCGAGGTTTCGAAGATCGGCGCGAACGTGAAGCGGCCGCTGATCGCGGTCGATTCGTCGCCATTGGCGCCGCCGGAGAGGTTGTCGGCGTTGTTGAGCGAGTCGCCCTGCACGGCGGCTGAAGCGGACCAGTTGGCGCCGCCAGCAATGAACGCGATACCGGCGCGGCGGCCGAATTCGTAGGCATTGATCATCGACGAACGCTCGTTGAACGGAACGTCCAGCGACGAGATGCGATCTTCGAGCGGCGAGGTGATGTTCGATTCACCGATCACGATCGACCAATTGTCGGAGACGTATTCGATGAACGCGTCATCGACGCCAACTTGGCCGGCGGCGTCGTCGCCCGGCGCCAGAACGAAGTCGACCTTGTAGCGCCACTGCTCGCTGAAACGGCCCTGCACGCCGAGGAAGGCGCGACGGACGTACGAGCGGTTTTGGTCTTCAGCGCCGACATCCCAGTCTTGGCTATAGACGTCGTATTGAAAGCGGCCGCGCATGCGGAAGCGCTGATCGCCGAAGCGGTCTTCACCGACAGTGCCGGTCCAGCTGGTGGAGTGCGTCGGCGCCGGCGGCGCCGTCTGGGCTTGCGCGGCGGTGACGCCGGCAGCGGTGGCCAGAGCGACGACGGCCGCACTGGTGAGAACTTTCTTCTTCATTGAAGACCCCCTGGTCAAACCGAGCCCCGACGCAGCGACTCGACTCGCAAACGTCCCTCGGGCGAGGCGGGGGTTAGTCCTCGCGCTTGAAGCCTGCGCGACAGTTCAACTTCAGTTTTGTGACGTTGCCAGCGTGCAGCGGATGGCTCGTATGCGCGGCCGGAGTCGCGCCACTGCATCGTTTTGACCGCGCAAGGGAATTAACCATCAATGGCTCTTTACATCGGGGAAAGATCACCATATTTCGCACCGTTACCGGCGGACCTGGAAACAGCGTCCACTAACGCCCCCTCGGCCCAGGCCACCTGGGGGATCGCACGAAACAGGAAGCAGGACGCTTCTTGGCGATCTCCCGGCGCAAGCTCCCAAGGGCGGACCTGACATTAAAGCATGTCCGACTAACGCCGGCCTGGGAATGAACTGAAACCGCCGAAAGCGGTTGTGAAGTTTAGGGAGCTGCCGGATGGACTCTGTCCTCTCGCCTCTTGACCTGACTGCGCGCGAAGCGCCGGACGGTCCCGTGGCTATTGCCCGCCCGCACCGCGTCCACGCGGCTGCGACGTGGTTCCGCGAAAATTTTCCGGGCGACGTATTTTACGCCGTCAAAGCGAATCCGTCCGAATGGGTGCTCGATGCGCTCTGGGGCGCGGGCATTCGCGGTTTCGATGTCGCCTCCGACGTCGAAGCGGCGCTGATCGCGCGCAAGTTCCCGGACGCGCAGATCGCCTTCATGCACCCGGTGAAGAGCCGCCGCGCCATCGCGCGCGCCTTCCACGATTACGGCGTGAAGACGTTCGCGCTCGATAGCGAAGATGAACTCGAGAAGATCCTCGCCGAAACCAACGGCGCGAAGGATCTGACGCTCATCGTGCGCTTCGCCGTCTCCGGCGATGGCGCCGCCTACCCGCTCACGCGCAAGTTCGGCGTCACCGCTGAAGAAGCGCCGGCGCTGCTGCGCCGCGTGCGTCAATCCAGCGAAGAGATGCTGGGCGTCTCGTTCCACGTCGGCAGCCAGTGCATGCGTCCGGACGCGTTCCGTAACGCCATGGACATGGTCAACCGCGCCATCGTGAACGCCGGCGTGCTGGTCGACATCGTCGATATCGGCGGTGGCTTCCCGGCCATCTATCCGGGCATGACGCCGCCACCGATGATGGACTACATCCACGCCATCAAGAACGGCTTCGAAGAGATGTTCGTCGCCCAGAACGCCAAGCTCTGGGCTGAGCCCGGCCGCGCGCTTGTTGCCGAAGCTGGCTCGACGGTGACGCGCGTTGAACTCCGCAAGGGCGACGCGCTCTATCTGAACGACGGCGCCTTCGGCACGCTGTTCGACGCGACGCACCTGAACTGGGCCTTCCCGGCAAAGCTGCTCCGCCAAGAGCCGTCGCGCGCCAAGCTCGCACCGTTCCGTCTCTATGGTCCGACCTGCGATAGCATGGACGCCGCCGCCGGCCCGTTCATGCTGCCCGCCGACATCCAGGAAGGCGATCTCATCGAGATCGGCTCGCTCGGCGCCTACGGCACCGCGATGGGCACGCGCTTCAACGGCTTCGGCGAAACCGTGACGATCGAGTCGAAAGACTCGCCGTGGCCGACGCTCTATGGCGAAGCATCGAGCGTGGTGGCGATGCCGAAGCGCAAGCGCGCACCGAAGAAGCAGCCAAGCCAAGGCTAAGACGCCAAAGCAGAAACAATGAACGGGGCTCGCGGCGACGCGGGCCCAGTTTTCGTTTAAGCGAACCGCCGCGTGAAGAGCACTACACCGAGCCAAATCAGCATCACTGCGAGGACGCTGAACGCCGGAATGAAGAGCAAAATGATCGGCTCGATGGTCTGGATGAAGTCCGGGAAGAATTGGAGCTGACCCGGCAAGATCGAGGCGACGGCAATAAACAGACCCAGGCACATGCGCCACAAATGCCGCGCGATGCGCTGACGGCCTGCGAGCCCTCGCCGCAGGATCACGCTGAGATCGAGCAAAGCGCAAAGCGCCGCGACGGCTGAGAATATGTAGAACGGCAAGCCGCCGAGCAGCGCCGTGCCCCTCTGTACGGAATCGTAGGCCAAGTAGAACGCCGCCGCCGATCCCGCAGCAGCGCAGAGCATGGCGAGAATCTCCCACGCCCCCGCACGCCGCTCTGCCCGCTTCACCGTGAGCCAAGAGGTGGTGATGAAGTAAACAGTGAGCACGCCGGCGATAGCGTTGGTAAACTCGTCCTTCGGAATAGCGAGCACAATGGCGCTCACCGCCGTCGTTAGCATCGCGGCGAAAAACACCGTGCCCGCCGCGCGATGCACGCGTTCGCCTTTGCGTGCGGCCAACGCCGCAGCGCCGGAGATCAGTCCGAGCGCGCCTGCGCTGGCGTGGAAGATGACGCCTAGCTCCATTGCGTCACGAGATCCGCGGCAGCCACATGACCATGGCCGCGCCGAACACACCGAGCGCCGTCGCCCCTGCCGCCGCGAGCAGCAGGGCAGAGATCGCCAGCTTGCTCACCGCACCAGCTCGCTTGGCCCAGAAATAGAGTTCCGCGATCGCCAGCGGCAGCAGGTAGCAGCCGAACGCGACAAAGACGTCGAACGGTCCGTCCATGTTGTCGCCGGCGCCGGGCGGCATGCCTTGAACCGCCATGATCGCAAACCCGTACAGCACCCGCATGAACCAGACGCCACTGACAACGAGAAAGAGCCGCACCGCCCAGCGATTATGCGAGTCGAAATCCCGGCGCATGGCGGCGCGCACGGCCAGCGCTGCGAACGCCATGATCAACAGCGCGTCGATGGAAATGGCGATGTCGTTGACGATCGTGCCGATGCCGTCACGCGTCCACACCATATAGAGGCCGGCGATGCTGCTCGCGAAAGCAGTCACGATGTAGACACGGCCATTCCAGCGGTGAAACACCGGCGCCGCGTTGCGCACGACAGGCATGAGCTGCAGCGTGCCGCCGATCGTGATGGTGAAAGCAATGAAGAGGTGGCCTATCAAGGCGGCGTTTCCCGCATGGTCCCCTTCGACGGCGCCGACAGGCATGAACTCGCGCAACGGCGCCCAATCGCCCCACAAGACCGCGCCGTATTGCAGCGCGATGTAGATGGCGAATACCCATTGCCCTGCAGCCGCCACCGCAAACCAAAGCGCCGCACTCGCTTGCAAAACGGCGGCGGCGCCAAGGGCCGGCTTAGGGGCAATGGCGACTTCGCTCATTCGCAAACTCCGTGACTCATCGCGCTCGCTACGCGACTATCGAGTTGCGATATGCTATCGTTGACTATCGATATCGGCCCATGACGCGACGCGCCAAAAACATGATCCTACGTAACAGCAGCACAAATGACTGAAGCGACGGTCTCTGCCGGCTATGTGAAATCGCTGATCGATTTCGCGGTGAAGCAAGGCGCCGGCGAGCGGCGTCTGCTGACGCGCGCCGGCATTCCGGTCCAGGCGCTGGCGGATCAGGACAATCGCATCGGCTTTGCGCGCTATGTCGACCTCATGCGCGCGGCGAAGACGGAAACTGGCAATCCCGCTCTCGCGCTCGAGTACGGCGCTGAGACAGACATGCGCAAGTTTTCCGTCGTTGGCCTCATCAGTCACGCCTCGGCGAACATGGTCGAGGCGCTGACGCAGCTGAACCGCTACGGCCGATTGGTGATCGAGATCGACGGCCTCGCCGAGGGGCCGCGCTTTAATCTCACCAACGTAAATGGCGAACGCTGGATGGAAGATCGGCGCCCGGCGCCGAACGCGTTTTACGAGCTGACTGAATCCACTTGGTCACGATTTATCGTCACGACTCGCCGGGATTTTCCTGATCATACATACGCGCTAGAGGCGCACGTCACCCACCCCGCGCCAGCCTATCGCGCCAAATACGAAGACCTCTGGCAAGTGCCGGTGACATTCTCCGGCCATTGGAACGCAATCCGCAGCGATCCCTCATGGGAGCAGGTGCAGATTCAACCTGACAATCGCTACGTCTTCGGCGTGCTCACCGAGCGCGGCGATGCGCTGCTGAAAGAGTTGGAGAGCGCCAAGACGCTGCGCGGTCGCGTCGAGGCTTTGATCATGCCGATTTTGCACACGGGCGATGTCAGCGTTGAAACCATCGCCGGCAAACTCGGGACGAGCCGGCAAACCCTCTACCGCAGCCTAAAGGACGAAGGCATCACGTTCGAGCAGGTTCTGGACGCTCTGCGCCATCGCATGGCGCTCGATTACATCGCGACGAAGAAAGTCTCCGTAAACGAGACTGCCTATCTCGTCGGCTTCTCCGACCCCGCCTCATTCTCGCGCGCCTTCAAACGCTGGACCGGCAAAAGCCCCAGCGAGATGCGCGGCTAACGGCTCACATCGCCGTCATGCCGCCATCGACGACCATTTCCGATCCGGTCATGAACGCGGCTTTGCTCGACGCCAGATACGCGACGGCGTTGGCGATGTCGGTATCGCGTCCCAAGCGCCCCAGCGGATGAAACGAAGCGAAGCGCTCCATCGCATCATTGACGCCGCTGGCGCCGGCGATGGCTTCGGCGGCATTGCTCATCATCGGCGTATCGATGATGCCGGGGTGAACCGAGTTCACGCGCACCTTCTGCCCCGCCCTCGCGCACTCAAGCGCCGCCGCTTTCGTCATCAGCCGCACGGCGCCTTTGGAGGCGTTGTAAGCGAGCGTCATCGGCGAGCCGATAATGCCGGCGACGGACGAGAGATTGATGATCGAACCGCCGCCATCCCATTTGTCGCCACGCTCGGCGATCGCGGGGATGGCGTGCTTCAAGCCGAGGAAGACACCTTCCACGTTCACGGCTTGCATTTTGCGAAAGCTCTGCAGCGTTTCGAGCGCGATCGGCTTCATCCAGAAGATGCCCGCATTGTTCACGAGGATGTCGAGGCCGCCGAACGTCTGCTTCGCGAACGCGACCGCGGCGATCCAATCGTCTTCGCTGGTCACATCATGCTTGATGTATGCACCGCCGATTTCCGCTGCTACGGCGCCGCCATCGCTGACATCGGTCACGACAACCTTCGCGCCTTCAGCAGCCAGCGCTTTCGCCGCCGCCGCGCCAAGTCCGCGCGCGCCGCCTGTCACCAGCGCAACGCGCCCCTCAAGATCGCCCACGTTTCTCTCCCGTCGTTCTTATTGCGTCAGCGTTCCCGGCGGCGTGTAGCTCACCGTGGCGTGAGGGCCCAGCGGTATGTCGAAATAGACCCAGCCGATCGTCATCAGAATGCCCGCCGCCATGAAGCAGAGCGCGTACGGCAACATCAGCGAGAGCAGCGAGCCGACGCCGAAGCTCGGGTCCCACCGGCGCGCGAACGCGAGGATGAGCGGGAAGTAGCTCATCAGCGGCGTCATGATGTTGGTGTAGCTATCGCCCATGCGGTACGCGGCCTGCGTCATCTCCGGTGAGATGCCCAAGAGCATGAACATCGGAACCACGACCGGCGAGAGAGCGCTCCACTTCGCGGACGCCGAGCCGATGAAGAGATCGAGGAACGACGAGAACAGAAGCACGCTGACCAGCAGCAACGGCGCCGGCAGCGCCAAATCTTGCAAGATCTCCGCGCCATTGATCGCAGCGATCGGACCCAGTCGCGACCAGTTGAACATCGCCACGAAGTGCGCCGCGAACAGCGCGAAAACGATATACGGCGCCATGGTGCGAATGCCGTCGATCATCTTGTCGATGACATCCTTGGCGTTCTTCACCGTGCCCACCGCGATGCCGAAGGCGATGCCGCAGAAGAGGAAGAGCAAGAAGAAGCCCGTGATCAGAGCGCGATAGAACGGCTCCAACGCCGATGGCCCCTCGCGCGTCTCATCAATGAACGGCGTATAACCGGGCCAGAACGAGAGCGCCGCGAACAGGCCGACTATCAGCAGCGCCACCACGCCCGCCCAAGCAAGCCCGCGCTTTTCCTCTTTCGTCACCGCCGACTTGGCGAGTTCAGCCTTGATCGCATCATCTTCGCTGCCGCCCCATTTGCCGAGGCGCGGCTCAATGATGCGGTCGGTGACAAACCAGATGATCGGCGTGAAAACGACCACGATGGAGAGAATGAACCACCAATTGCCAAGCGGGTTCATCGTCCAGTTTGGATCGATGATTTGCGCGGCCTCTTCGGTGAAGCCGAAGAGCAGAACATCGATCTGGCCTGGCGTGATGTTGCCGGCATAGCCGCCGGAAACAGCCGCGAACGCTGCGGCCAGACCAACCAGCGGGTGACGACCGACAGCAGCGTAGAGCAAAGCAGCCAGCGGGATGAACACGACATAGGCCGCATCCGACGCGTGGTGCGAGACCATGCCGATAATGCAAACGAGCGGCGTCAGGATCACTTTTGGCGCATCGCGCAGGCTGGCACGGATAAGCGCACTGAAGAGACCGACGCGCTCAGCGACACCGGCGCCAAACATAACCAGCAGCACGAGACCCAACGGCGCAAAGCCCGTCAGCGTGCGCGGCATTTCAGTGAACAGCCGCGCGATGTTGGCTTCAGAGAACAACGACGTCGCCGTAGACGTCAGAATGCCGTTCTCAAGCGTGCCGCCTTCAGGCGCCTCCTCACCCGGATATGAGAGCGAAGCCGACCAACCGAGATGCGCGCCGATGGCCGAAAGGATCATCAGGAAGATGATCAGCCAGACGAAAATCATGATCGGGTCGGGCAACAGATTGCCGACCCGCTCGAAGAAGCCGAGGAAACCCCGCTGTCGGCGTGCGGCGCCCGTAAGTTCAGATGAATCCGTCATGCGCCTGCTCCCGAAGGCTTATGGGGCGCACACGTTCTTTGTCCGCCGATGAACGGCAACTGAATGCCCGCGCCAAAGCAGCGCCGCAACCCTGACACGACCAGCCGGCGCGCAAATCTCTTGCATTCCCGCGCGATTGCCCTATCTCCCGCCGCTGATCGCGTGTCGGCGGAGCGTCCGCGCGGTTGTTGTTTCTGACGCCGCCCATAGGAGCACCTCCCGTGGCTGACAAAATCGACACCAACCGCAAAGCGGAACTTCTCTCCTCGCCGGTCGAGCACATCGACATCGCGTCCTTCGACGCGCGCCCGATCATCGACGCGTGGGGCAAGATGAGCTTCACCAGCCGCGACGCCGCGCGCGCCGCGCAAATTCTCAACATGGCGCTCGAAGATCAGAACTGCTCGACCTGGCTGATCATGGCCGGTTCGACGGGTGCGGGCGGCTGCCTGCACGTCTGGCGCGACATGGTCGAATACAACATGGCCGATGCTATCGTCGCCACCGGCGCCTCGATCATCGACATGGATTTCCTCGAAGCCCTCGGCTTCAAGCACTACCAAGCCAAGGAAGTGCCGGACGACAACACGCTGCGCTCGCTCTACATCGACCGCATCTACGACACCTACATCGACGAAGAAGAGCTCCAGCACGTCGACGGCACGATCTACGAGATCTGTGAGATGCTCGAGCCGCGCCCGTACACGTCGCGCGAGTTCATCTATGAGCTCGGCAAGTGGCTCGCCAACGGCAACGCCAAGAAGAAGGACTCGCTGATCCAGCGCGCCTACGAAAAAGGCGTACCGATCTTCGTGCCAGCGTTCTCGGATTGCTCGGCCGGATTCGGCATCGTCAAGCACCAAGTCGAGCGTCGCAAAGCCGGCAAGCCGTATCTCACCATCGATAGCGGCGGCGATTTCCGTGAACTGACCGAGATCAAACTCGCGGCCGGCACCACGGCATTGTTCATGGTCGGCGGCGGCGTGCCGAAGAACTTCGCGCAAGACACCGTCGTCTGCGCCGAAATCCTCGGCCACCACGATGTCGAGGTGCACAAGTACGCCGTGCAGATCACAGTGGCGGATGTCCGCGACGGCGCCTGCTCGTCGTCCACGCTGCAAGAAGCCGCAAGCTGGGGCAAGGTCAGCACCGTGCACGAGCAAATGGTGTTTGCGGAAGCGACGAGCGTCGCGCCGATCATCGTCAGCGACGCGTATCACCGCGGCGGCTGGCGCAAACGCGAAGCCCGGAACTGGGCGAAGCTGTTCGCGTAAGCGAACTGCGCAACGCAAAAACACGAAGGCCGCGCTCGAAAGGGCGCGGCCTTTTTGCTTAGGACGCTCCACCGGGAACGAGATTGTCAGCGCATCGCGCTTACGGCAAGCTGATACCCAGGGGGAGATGGAATGCGCTTCTTTCGCAAGATCGGCGATCTCACGGGCTGGAAACGGTTCGGCTTCGAAGTCGCGATCATCGTTATCGGCTTGGGCATCACGCTGATCGCGCAAGACCTGATCTCCAACGCCAACCGCGCCCGCGCCACGCGCGAGGCCATCGACGCGGTCGAGGTCGATATGGTCATGCTCTATCTGCATTCGAGCGAACGCCTTGCCGTGGAGCCGTGCAGGCGCGAGCAGGTGCGCGCGCTCGCCGAGCGGCTTCAGAACTCCAACGGCTATTGGACCGCGGAAATCCCCGAGAGCATCAACCTCCGCGCCGACACGATGGTGTTGCCCCGCATCCTGCGAACGCCGCACCGGCCCTGGTCCGACGCAACATGGCGCGCGCTGCTGGCCAGCGACGCTGCGATCCACATGGATCGGCAACGCTTCACCCACATAAGCGCGATCTTCTCGTCAACGCAGATGTTGCGCGATAGGCAAGTCGCGGCGTTCGATCTCTCGGGCGAGCTTTCGCACCTGTCGATGTCGGGCCCGCTCGACGCGACACAGCGGCGTGACGCGTTTGCGGCGCTCAACCGGCTCGCCTCAATGGAGGGCATCATGACCGTCCATGCGCGGCAAGTGCACGACGCGCTCACGGAAATCGAGTTCGAGAACGAGCAGCGTTTCATCCGCTTCACATCGGGCGATGTGGACCTCGCCGCCTTCATCGCCGGCGGCGTCGAAATCTACGGCACATGCGTGGATACCTCGCAGTATCAGCCCTTCATCGACGATCTGAACGCAACCACCGGCATGAACTTCACGCTTCCGCCGGCGAGCGCAGCGCCATGATCCTCCGCCGCATCATCGCGCATTTCCGCAAGCAGGAATGGACGGCGATCGGGATCGACTTCGTCATCGTCGTGGTCGGCGTGTTTGTCGGTTTGCAGGTCCAGTCCTGGAACGAGAGCCGTCAGGATCGCGTGCGGGAGCGCATGTATATCGAGCGGCTGACGCGCGACTTCGAAGCAATCGAGGACCGCACCGAGTTCGCGAATGAGAAATGGCTCTCAGTCATCAATGTCAGCCGACGCTTGCTCGCGGACATCGATACGTTCAACGCGACCGGTCGAACCTCTCGAACGGGAGAAGAAATCCTCGCCGACATGAGCGACCTACAGGGCACGCGCATTCCGGCGCCGCGCGCGGCAACCTTCGTCGAAATGCTGTCGACCGGCGAAATCCCGGTACTCCGGAACGATGAACTGCGCGACGCCCTGCTCGCCTACGATACGCAGACGCACTACGCCCTGATCGCCTACGATGTCCTCGTCAACCGCACGCGAGAAGCAACTGTCGCGGCCGGCGCCTATTCCGAAGTCGAGCTGCCGGATACGCTCGAAAACATCTACGACAATCCAAACCGGGAGTTCTATCGGTCGATCGACTTCCCTGCGTTCGCGCGCGACCCGCGCTCGCGCGCCGCAGTCAGCCTGCTCGGCGCGACGGCCGTGAACCAAGGCGGACTAAGCACGGCCCAACGCGAAAGCGCCCGCCGCGTGCTGGAGATACTTGAGGACGCGCAATGACGGCTCAAGCCGGAACGTAAGTCAGCTTGATCACATGGTCGCCGACGCGCTCACTGGCCGTGAGACGGAGACGCGGATATTCGCCGACGAAGAACGGACGGCCCTCACCCGGCCCGACAACGACGGGACGCAGGAACATATTGTAGGCGTCGATAAGCCCAAGCCTAGTCAGGCTCGCCGCCAGATGCGGGCCGCCGACTTCGAACTCACCATCGCGCTCCGCCTTCAGCTTGCGGATCGCCGCTTCGTAATCGCCGCTGATAAGCGTCGCGTTCGGGCCGACGTCCTTCAGCGAGTTCGACACGACCCATTTCGGCATTGCCCGCCACGCTTCAGCGAATTCGCGGAGATCGCCTTGTTCGCGACCGTCCTGGTCCCAATCGTCGCCATCCCAATAGCGCATCAGCTCGTAGAGGCCGCGACCGTAAATGCTGCCGCTCGTCTTGCGGGTTTGCTCGATGAAATAGCGGAAGAGCCCCGGATCGGGCATGAAGCCGGCGTGATCGTGATTGACGTAGCCGTCCAGCGACACGTTCATTCCGTAAACGAGCTTAGCCATTCGATCGGTCTCCGCATTCGAGAATAATCTATCCGCCGCGCCGCACGCTGCGCTACGGTCTTGCGATGAGCCAAACCGAAAACGCCACGCCGCCCGCAATAACCGAGCGCCGCACTGAACGCTTCGCGCGCTGGCTGACGATTGGCGCCAATATTGGCGTCGTCCTCGGCCTCGTTATTCTCATCATCGAGATCCGGCAGAACGCTGCGCTTACGCGCGTGGCGGCTGAGCATTCGATGAATGCACTTCTCGCCAGTACCGAATTTCACTTGGCGCAACCGGAGCAATCGGCCGCTTGGGTCCGGAGCTATATGGCCCCCGAGACGATGAGCGATGTGGACATCAAGATGAACGAAGCGGTCCTCGTCTCATTGCTGATGCAGTGGGACAATGGATTTCAAATGGAGCGCTCGGGCTTGCGCACGCGAGCGGAGGTAGAGCGCCTCATCCACAACACAGCGCCGTTCTATTTCGGCAGCAGCTTCGGCAAGAGATGGTTCGCGGCCCAAGCGCCCGGGTGGCAAGGCACCGACATGTTCGAAGTCGCCGGCCCAATCGTCGCCGGGCTCGATGATGACTTCATGCGCGACTATTACACCAGCTTGCGCGTCGGCGCGCCGGGCGAGAACGCCGATGAATGAGACCTGAGCTTCTGCAGAACATCCGGCGCCCAAGACAAGCACCGCTTTCCGAAGTCGCGCGCTAATTCTCAAGCGCCGTGCCGCGCCACAAGTCTGCGGGACACACCAGGCCCCAAAGCCCACGCTGTCCCGCGCGCGCTTCGGCTTCCGCCTCTGCGTACGCGCCGCCGCGTGCGCGCGCCCAGCCGCTGGCGACCATGCTCTGGTTCACGCTGGCGCCCTCGATCGTGCACTCCGCGACGTCCCTGCCATTGGCGCCGGGCAGATCGCTGATCCGGCAGTTCACCGTCTCCGAGCGCGCGATCTGGCGGAGCGCATCCGCCGCCGCGCGATAGGCGTTGACGTCGCCGCAGCGCACGCTGCGTTGCGGCGTCACGATGCCATCGAGTTCGATGCGACGCTCTCCGATACGCAGCGTGTCGCCGTCGCTGACGGTGGCGACGCCCGAGAACTCGGAGACAATCGCCGCATGCGCCCGCGCCGCTTCCGGCGGCGGCGCTTCCGGCCGCGGCCGGACCTCGGTGTAAACCGCGTAGCCGACGGCGATCACGGCAAATACGACGCTCGGGCGAAACCAGCCCGAACGACCGCTGCGCGGCGTATCTCCTGAATCGGTCATCCGACCTCCGCCCGAAGACAGCCATTCTACGTCCAGACGCACGCGAATGCCAAAACCCGAGGTTCAATCGCCGCTCGATCCACACTAGGATTGCGGAAAACGGGGGACCCATGACCAAGTTTCACGCAGCGCTCGCGGCTCTGCTCCTGCTCGCCGCCTGCGCCACGCCCGCGAGCGCGCCAGCGCCGCAGAGCACACAACCGACGCACCCGACGACAGCCGAGCGCAATCCCGCCGTTCAAGTCGATGCGCTGCTCTTCCTCCCACCCGCGCCGCCAGCCAACAGCGCGCTCGAACGCGCCGAGCGCGACATCGTGCGTGGCCCGTGGAGCACCGAACGTCGCGCCCAGGCTTTGGCGGATAACGCGATCGATCCGTTCGCCGCTTTCGACTCCGTGCTCGGCACGAACTTTACGGCCGCGAACTTCCCCGCGACACTCGCAGTGCTGACGCGTGCCGGCCGCGCCGCGGGCTATGCCGGCGACCCGGTAAAGTTCCGCGATCAACGCCTGCGCCCGTTCGTCACCGACAGCTCCATCACGCCGTGCATCGAAGATACGCCGGCCTTGCGTGCAAGCTTCTCCTACCCGTCAGGACACGCAGCGCTGGGCTTCGCCTGGGCGCTCGTTCTTGTTGAACTCGCGCCGGCGCACGCGGACGCGATCATCGAACGCGGCCGCGACTTCACCTGGAGCCGTGTTGTCTGCGGCGTGCACTATCCGAGCGATGTCGAGGCTGGCCGCACAGTCGCCGCTGCCGCTGTTGCGCGTCTCCACGCCGATCCGGACTTTCAGCGCGAACTCGAAGCCGCGCGCGCGGAGATGGCGGCGGCGTATCCACGCTAAAGCGCGGCGCGGCGCGCCGTGAGAAACGCAACGACACTGAGGTCGTTCTCGCGCGCAATCGCTTCGTCATAAGCGACACGCGCCGCTTCGCTGCGGCCGAGCTTGGCGCAAAGATCGGCGATCAGCGCCCAATAGGGCTGGTAGTCGCGCAACGCGGGGAAATAAGCGCCTGCGGCTTCGGCCGCTTCGTAGCCAGCTTCGGGCCCATCACGTCGCGCGATCGCGGCGGCGGCGTTCAGCCGCGCGACCGGCGAGCCAGTGAGTTCACCGAGCGCCTGATAGAGCAGCACGATCGCGTCCCAATCCGTCTCGCCGCGCCATGCGCGCGAGATGTGCGCCGATTGAATCGCTGCTTCGAGCTGATAGCGACCGGCGCGATCGAGCTTTGCCGCGCGGCGCAGAATATCTTCGGCCTCAGCGATCAGATCATAGCGCCAGCGCGCCATGTCTTGATCTTCGAGCGGCACGAAACGCCCCTCGTCATCACGCCGCGCCGGGCGGCGCGCTTCGAGGTGAAGCATCAGCGAGAGCAGGCCAAGCGCCTCCGGTTCGTCGCTGACATTTCCAGCGAGCACGCGGCCGAGCCAGATCGCTTCCTCCGTCAGCCCGCGCCGCGCAGGATCGGCGCCGAGCGGATCGCTCCAGCCGGAGCTGAACGCGGCATAGATCGCATCCAGCACGACATTCATCCGCTCCGGCCATTCTTCCGGTGACGGCACATCGAAGCCCGCGCCGCTATCGCGCACTTTCTTCTTCGCCCGCACGAGCCTTTGGCTCATCGCCGCGGGCTCAACCAAAAACGCCGAGGCAATACGCTCAGCCGAAAAACCCAGCACAACTTGCAGCATCAGTGGCGTGCGCGCGCTTTCCTCGATCGCAGGGTTCGCGCAGGCAAACATCAGGCCCAAGCGCCGATCGGGCGTGTCGCGGGCGGTCATTTCCGCCTCCCATTCTTCGATACCGCGCGCGATTTCGGCTTCGCCGGCAGCAGCGGTCTGTGCGCGGCGCGCGGCATCGATCAGCTTGCGCTTCGCCGCCGCAAACAGCCAGGCTTCGGGATTATCCGGCGCACCAACACGCGGCCACGCCGTAAGTGCTGCGGCGAACGCATCAGAAAGCGCATCTTCGGCGGCGGCGACATCGCGCGTGCGCGCAGCGAGCAGAGCGAGCAAGCGCCCATAGCTCTCGCGCGCAACGCGCTCAGCCAACGCTGCTGGGCTCACCGCATCATGAGTGGGCGAACCTCGACGCCACCGCCATGCATCATGGTCGGCGCCTGCTTCGCCCAGTTCAACGCTTCAGCTTCGGTTTCGCACTCGATCAGATAGTAGCCGCCGAGCGCTTCCTTGGTGTCGACGAACGGCCCGTCTACGACCTGCGTGCCGCCGATGCCGCGCACACTCTTGGCTTTGGCAACGACATCCAACTCGTCGCCGCCGATATGGACGCGCGCTTGCTTCAGCTTCTCGGTGTAGGCGTTGTAGGCCTGCATGATTTCGCCGGCGCGCTCTGGCGAAATGTCGGCCCAGGCGGATTCTTCGCCGTAGATCAGCAGCAGATATTTCATCGGATTGTCTCCTCACGGCCCTCCGCCGTCACGAGCGTGACGCGCGGGGCTCCGCCATTTCGACACTCACGCAGCTTTTTTCGGCGAATCTTTCAGCAGGCCCAGCTTGATCATGCTTTCAGCGGTGGCGACGACGCATTCTTCGTTCGAACGCGACTGCCAGCCGAGTACGCGGCGCGCTTTTTCGTTCGAGCCGTTCTTGCGCTTGCCAAGCTCCGGCAGGATTTGCGCGACCGCTTCATCACGCTTGGCCGCCATGCGCACCATGAAGTCCGGTATCTGCATAGTCGGCACCCGCTTGGCAGCCGAACCCAGACGCCGCTTCAAGATCCGCGCGATCTCCTGGATCGAGAGGAAGTCACCAGCGACCGCGAGGAAGCGTTCGCCCTTCGCGCCGGGGTGCGTCATGCAGGTGATGTGCATCGACGCGACGTCACGCACATCGACCGCGCCGAAATACAAGCGCGGGCAGCCCGGCATGGCGCCGTCCATCAAACGCTGCACGAGCAGAATCGAAGTCGAGTAATCCGGACCAAGCACCGGGCCGAACACGCCAACCGGAAGCACCGTGGCAAGCTCAAGCGCGCCGCCTTCGGCCTTGATGAAGTCCCATGCCGCGCGTTCGGCGAGCGTCTTGGATTTCACATAGGCGCGGACGTCATCGCCATTCGGATCAGTCCAATCCTCTTCGTTGAACGGGCGATTACGCGGCTTTTGCCCGTAACCGATCGCAGCAAACGATGACGTGAGCACCACGCGCTTCACTCCCGCATCACGCGCAGCGCGCAACACACGCAACGCACCTTCGCGCGCCGGAATGATCAGATCGTCTTCGTGCTTCGGGATCGCCGGCGGAAATGGCGAGGCGACGTGGAGCACATAGGCGCAGCCTGCAACGGCTTCGGCCCAGCCCGCATCGCTCATCAGATCGGCTTGTGCGAACGTCAGCCGATCGCCAGCTTCCACACCGCCTTCGCGCACCATGGCGCGAACTTCGCTTTCGCGTGCGAGATTGCGCACTGTGGTTCGCACAGAATAGCCGCCTTGCAGCAGCTGCACGATGCAATGGGCGCCGATAAAGCCGGTGCCGCCTGTGACGAGAACCAATTCCCCAGCCATGAGCGGCCTCCCGGGACTAAATGAACTTAAGCTTGCGCCGGCGCCGGCGCGACGCGCGCCGTCAATTCGTCGAACGCCGCCCAGAACTGGCTGCGCAACGGATCGGTTTCCATCAAGATTTCGTGCTTCGCGCCCGCAATGGTGATGTGCTGCGCGCCGGGCAGCTGCGCCAGCACCGTATCGTGGCTCGCATTGTCGACGAGCTGTTCTTCACCGGCCGTCGCCACGATGAGCGGGATACGCACGTTGGCGAGCGCGTTCGGGCCGACGAAAGATTCCGTTGCGTCCGCTGCTGCAGCGACCCAGCCAATCGTCGGACCAGCCAGCGCTAGACGCGGTTCTTCACTGATCAAACCCTGGGAGCGTGCGTGACGCTCTTTATCGTGCGTGACCGGGTTGCGCTTGAAGTTCTCGCGCTTCCACTTCTTCTCAACGCCCGGCGCGAACGAGCCGCCGAGGCCGAGCGAGACCATGAAGCGCGCGTACTTCTTCTGAAAATCCTTGAGCCCCTGAACGCCCCACATCGGCGCTGAGAACGCAGCCGCATCGAGTTCAACGCGGCGCGTCTGCAAAGCACGCAGCAATATGGCCCCGCCCATCGAGTGAGCGAGGCCGATATGCGGCTTCGGCAGTTTATCGGCGAGCAAACGCACAGCGGTGGCGAGATCGTTCACCGGATCATCGAAGCTGACCAAGTGACCCTTCAGGCTGTTCTCGACTTCGCGTCCAGACAGACCCTGCCCGCGCCAATCGATGCAGAACACGGCAAAGCCGCGTTGCTGCAATTCGCGCGTTACTTCGAAATACTTCTCGATGAATTCCGTTCGTCCGGGCGCAACGATCACTGAGCCACGAGCCGGGCCGCGCGCAGGCGCGGTCATCACCCGCACCTTCACGCCGCCGCGGCCTTCGAGCCAATGCTCTTCCGCGCCCTCGGGGATCTCGTTGCCTGGGACGCGTACGAACGCCATCCGCGTTTGCGCCTTAGCCGCGCAGCTTGGCCATCACGCCTTGCAGCTGCATGGCGACGCCCATGTCGCCTTCGACACGGAGCTTGCCCTGCATGAAGGCGGCGGTCGCGTCGAGCGAGCCCTGGGCCATCGAGACGAAGTCTTCGAGCTTCACCTTGATGGTGGTGTCGGCGGCGGCGTCATCGGCCGAAACCGAGTTCGCAACGCCATCGAGGAAGATCTTGCCGGCGTCGCCGAAGTCGAACTTCACCTTCTTGCCCGGCACCACGACCGTGGCTTCTTTGAAGCGGTTCAAGATTTCGTCGTACGTCATTAGCTCTTCCTCCGGACTGGCCCGTTGTTGGAGCCGTTACACACCAGCGCGCTTGTCCCCGCAAGGGTGACGGCAGCGTCAGGGAGCGGAATTCGGGATCGGCGCCCTGGCGGAAGCCCCCGCAGGTTTCCGGAATTTCAGCGTCATCCGGTCGCTCTCACCGATCGCCTCATACGGCGAGGTGTCGAAGCTCGGATTATCCGGCTGACCCAGAGGTGAGGTGCGGTAGGTCGGCGGCAGTGTCCAAACGCCGAACGGGTGGTCGCGCGTGTCACGCGGATTGGCGTTGATATCGCTCGCCGCCACGAACTCGAAGCCCGCCTCCTGCGCCAATGCGCGGACGTAAGCTTCCTGCACATAGCCAGTTCCGGCGAGCGGATCCTGCAAGCCCGTCGACGCAGCGCGGTGTTGCTCGACGCCAAATGAGCCGCCCGGCTTCAGCGCCGCGAGCACGCCGGCGAACACGCGCTCGGCGATACCTTCAGCCATGAGCGTGTGAATGCTGTTCGCGATGATCGCGAGATCGACGCTGTTCGCCGGCGCCAACGCCGCGCCGCGTTCGGTGACGGCCGTGCGCGTGATCTCGCCATAGAGTTCGGGATCGCGATCAAAGCGCGCTTCCCACGCCGCCAATGTTTCGCGCTGCGCCAGTGACGGCGATCGCGGATCGAACTGCGCGGCAATCAAGCGCCCGCCATTCGTGTGCAGATACGGCGCAAGAATGGAGGTGTACCAGCCGAGTCCAGGCAACACTTCGAGCACGGTCGTGTCGCCTTCGAGGCCCCAGAACAAAAGTGTCTGCAGCGGATGGCGATATTGATCGCGCTCAGGATCGATGCGCCACGCGCCGCCGATCGCCCAACCGAGCGAACCTGGCGGCGGCGCGTCCGCCGCGTTCGGGGGGCTCGGGCCGCAGGCTGCGAGGCTCGCAGCGGTAAGCCCCAGGACGGCATGGCGGCGGGTGAACATGGCTCTGCGCTACGGCGGAAGGCCTAAGATTGTCAAAACAAGTGCTGCAGGAGGGGCTTGAAGCCCCGGAACCGACCCCCAAATGACGTTCACGGCGCTCATTTGAGGCCGCGTCGCGGACGCCGCCGTCGCCTTCGGGGACGAGAAGCACCGCACCAAACCAACGCTTCCTAAGCCCGGAAGCGGATGTCGCTTTGAGGAGGACACCTGATGGCTAACAACGAACTCAACCCCCTTTACCGCACCCTCGTCGGCTTCGACCGTATCGCGTCGCTGATGGACCAAGCCGCGCGTCTGGACGCTGCGCCTGGCTATCCGCCCTTTAACGTCGAGCAGGTCGACGAAGACTCCTTCCGCATTGAACTCGCCGTCGCCGGCTTCGGCGAAGACGATCTGAACATCGAGTTCAAACAAAACTCGCTGCTCGTCACCGGCACGCGCAAGCCCGTCGAGACGCAGCGCAACTTCCTGCATCGCGGCATCGCCGAGCGCAGCTTCGAACGTCACTTCGGCCTCGCCGATCACGTTCGCGTCGCCGGCGCCAAGCTCGCCAATGGATTGCTGACCATCGACCTCGTCCGCGAGCTTCCTGAGATCATGAAGCCGCGCAAGATCGAGATCGGTTCAACCAACGCGACGAAGTCCAAGCCGAAGGTTGTGGACGCAGCGAACGACGAAACCGAAGCGGCTTAATCCCCCGCTTCTCCCGCCGCGCGGCTCTCCCCCTCCCCCCTGCCGCGCGGCGGGGACTTTCATCCCCCGCGAAATGCCTCACGGCGCGCACCTCTCCCCCGAGTGCGCGCCGTTTTTCGTTCGCGCTTCACCTGCGCGGCGCGTGACCTGCGCCACGCTCTAGAGCGGTGCGCCCACACGCTCCGCGTGCTACATCCGCCCCATGCCTGAGACGCCTCAAACACGCAGGCTCGCGGCCATCGTCTCGGCCGACATCGCCGGCTATTCGGCATTGTCGGAGCGCGATGGGGCTTTGGCTGTGACGCACGTCGCGCACTTGCGCGACCACGCCCGCGCCGCTTGCGCGCGTCATGGCGGACGCATCTTCAACACCGCCGGCGACGGTGTGATGCTCGAATTCGCCAGCGCCAGCGATGCGCTCGCCGCCGCGATCGAGCTTTGCGAGGCGCAAAGCGAGGTAAGCTTCCGCGTCGGCGTGCATCTGGGCGAAGTGACGCCGGCGGAGAACGACGATCTGCTTGGTCACGGCGTCAACGTCGCCGCGCGCCTGCAAGCACAAGCCAATGCCGGTGGGCTCATCGTTTCGCAGCTCGTGCGCGACAGCGTCTCGCCTGAATTGGCCGCCCGCCTCACCGCGCGCGGCAGCGTGCGACTGGCGAAAATGCGCGAGACGATGCGTATCTTCGCCTTCGACGCGGGCGCAGCTCCCCGCCCAGCGCTCGCGACACCGATCCTCGCCGTGCTCGCATTCGATACATCCGCGCGCGATCGCGCCACGCGCGGCTTCGCTGACGGGTTGTCGGAAGAAATCCTCTACACCGTCTCGCGTCTCCCTGGCCTCAAAGTACTCGGCGCCACATCGAGCTTCTCTTTCCGCGGACGCGACAAAGCCAAGGCCGCCAAGACATTGAACGCTACGCACGTCCTCGATGGCTCGGTGCGGCGCGGCGAAGACAGCGTGCGCGTCGCGGCGCACTTGGCGGACGCCGAAACCGGCGTCGTGCTCTGGTCCGATCGTTATGATCGCCCGCTCGACGATGCGCTCTCGGTGCAAGAAGAAATCGCTGCGGAAGTAGCCAAAGCGCTCGCGGTCGCACTCGGCGAAGCGCGTCGCCCGGCGGCGCCAAAACTCACAGCTGCACTTTCCGACGCCTATTTCGAAGCCCGCGAACTGCTCCGCTCCGGCGCCATCGTCTGCATTCAAACCGCCGCCTCCGCACTCGACCGCATCGTCCGCGAACAACCGGATTTCGCGCGCGCCTGGGCGGCGCTGGCGACAGCCAAGCTCGAAGTGCTGCGTCTCTCGCGCTCCGACCGCGCGCGCCTAGTAGAAGATGCGCGCGAAGCGGCTGAGCGCGCGCTCGGCATCGATCCAAGCATGGGCGAAGCGTACGCGGTGCTGGGCGCCCTCGAAGGCGAGTATTTCGGGCGCTGGCGCGAGCGCGAGGCGTTGATCGAAAAAGCGCTGAGCATCGATCCGAACAATCCGCTGCTGCTCTTCCGGCACGGGCAATTCTTGGTGTCTGTGGGCCGCGTCGAGGCTGGCTATGCGCGCCAAGCTGAAGCCTTCGCGCTCGATCCGCTCGATCCGCTGCTGGCGGCGTTTCATGGCTACAATGTCTGGTCCAAGCGCGAAAAAGCCGAAGGCCGCGCCATACTCGAACAGGCGGCCAAACGCTATCCCGACAACGTCTTCGTCTGGTTCATGCGCTTAAACACGGCCGCTCTCGACGGTGATTTCGCCGCTGCGCAAACACTGCGCGAAGACGGCGCGCGGCTCATTCCCGGCTTGCGTGAGTCTGCATCGTACAAAGCCGGCGAGCGCATGCAGCAGCTGATGATGGCGCCGTCGCCAGAAGCGTTCATGCAGCTTGGCGAGGACTTCGCTGCGATGGCGGAAGCCGAGCCTGCCGCCGCTCTCGATCTCGCCGTTGCACTTTCAGTGCTCGGCTTCACCGGCCCGGCGCTCGAACTCTTTGCCGATGCGCTGGATAACGTCGATGCATGGCGTCACGGCGCGCTTGAAACCACGCGTCCGCACCTCGGCTACGAGACGGCGCTGTTGTTCATCGATCAGACGATCCAGCTGCGCATGAATGCGGATTTCCCGAGGCTCTGCACGCGGCTGGGACTCTCGCGCTATTGGCGCGAGACGGAAGCATGGCCCGATTGTGCGACCCAGACGCCGTACGACTTCAAAGCTGCGTGCGAGAGCTGAGCGGGCTCAGTGCTTAATCTTCTTCGTGATCTCGGCCTTCGCCTTCTCTTCGCGCTTGCGCCGATTGAAGACGCCGCGGAGGTGGCGAAGATCGGCGGCCGATAGCATCTTCTCAGCCGCCACGAACTGCTCCTGCTCTTCCTCGCGGATGTGGTGCAGGTATTTTTCCTTGAGCTTCTCAAACCGCCGCAGCCAGCCCGCCGACGCCATGTCGCGCGAAGCGAGATCAGCGAGCAGATCGTCGATCTGTTTGTGCTCTGCCACGGCGTGGCGTGCGTCCTCAGTCGTCGTCGGATCACGCAACACGGATGACCACAGCGCCTGTTCTTCTGCGGCGGCGTGCGCTTTCAGCTCTTTGGTCAGTTCGAGAAAGAGCGTTCGGCGCTGCGGCGAGTCACCGTGCGTTTCCTGGATCATCGCCAGCAATGCGCGGTGGCGGTCGTGGTCCTCGACCAAGCGGCCGAAAATGTCGGGGTTGCCGCGGAAATGAGTCTGCGGCGTGCTGCCGATGCGCACGGCGAGATCCGGCGCGACGGCCTTGGCTTTGGACACGCCGACCGCCTTCGCGGCGCGCGGATTCAGCTTTTTGGTGCGTTGGGATGAGGTGTCGGCGGTGGGCATCGCCGAGGCAACGCCCACCGGAACACGGAGTTCCCGCCTCTATTCCTCGGCGTCGTCGCCGCCCTCTTCGGCATCGTCGTCGCCAGCATCGTCATCCGGCTCTTCCGCGCGCGTGGCGCTCAGCAACACGGCATCGACGCCCGTCTCGGCCAGCAACGCCGCCAGCGCCTCATCCTCAACGCCTGCGCGCTTCTTCTTCAGCTCCGCCAGCGCCTTGGCGGCGTAGCGTTGCGGCTTTTGAGTGAAGGTGTGACCGGCGATCTCGACGGCGACGCCGCGTGCGTCGTCGGCGACAGCAGCAGCGTTCGCCGCAGCCCAGATAAAGTACGCGCCAGCCACTTCATCGCGCAGCAGCTCGACCAGATCATCGCGCACGTCAGAGAAGCACACGAACTCCCCTTCAGCCTTCGGCGCATTCATGCGCTCGACCCACGCCACCAGCTTCGGCGCTTGCGCGCGCAGGATCGCGCCCGGCGTCGGGTCGGAGAGCAATTGGCCAAACTGCGCAGCGAGACCGAAGTCAGCCAAGCTTGGGCGGCCGCCAAACAAGTACGGCTTCGAGCCGAGCAGCTTCTCAACCGCAGCCAACGCGCGATTGAACGACCCTTCGATGATCGGCGCCGTCTCCGGCGATGAGCCGACATGATGCAGGCGGCCAATCATGCGCGTGCGCACGCTCTCGGCCATGCCTTCCGGCGCTTCGGCGCCATCGAAGATCATCTCGACGATGCGGTTCGAAGCGCTTTCCTGATCATCCGGATACGACCAGCGATAGTGGAACATCGCTTTGTTGAGCCATTCATCGGCATAGTCTTCGAGCAACGCGGCGACGAACGCCAATGATGGCTCAGCCGGCGTGATCGACGGTTCGGCGTACTGACGCTCGATGGCTTCGATCATCGGCGTGGAATCTTGCATCGCGTTGTCTTCGGCATCGACCAGCACCGGCACCAGCGGCAGCTTGGCGAAACGGGCGAAGTCGTCCTGGCGCGCGTTCGTGCGCTGCAGCCATTCAAACTCGACGCCCTTGAAGCGCAGATACGAGCGAACCTTCACCGAGTAAGGCGAAAGCTCCGCGCCATAGAGACGGAACGGTGCGTTCATGTGGTCTAGTGATCCCTAATGCAGAGGATCGCCGCGCGGGGTTCGCACGGCGATCCAGAAATTTCGAAACTGAGCGGTTCTTACACCGGCTTGATGTTCACCGCCGACGGCTTGTTCTTACGCGGATCGTTCTCCACGTCAAAGCTCACCGCCTGCCCTTCGCGCAGACCTGTAAGCCCCGAGCGCTCAACCGCGCTCACATGCACGAACACATCCGCGCCGCCTTCGTCCGGCGCGATAAAGCCGAAGCCCTTAGCCATGTTGAACCACTTCACGACACCCGTAGCCATGGGCGGCACTCCTCAATGACTTGCCGCCGCCGGAACTGGCGCACGGCTGGACCGTAAGGAAGAACGAAATGCCGCCGCCAGAAGCGCGCGGTCGCAACGTCACGACCGGGTAGTCCGAACGGCATAGGGCGCGCGCATGCCATGCAAGTCAAGAAAAAGCGGGAACCGCGCCTTACGATTGCGGCCCCACTCGATCGAGCGCCACGGCGAGCAAGGCACGCAAACCCGTCTCCATCGAAGGCTCATGCACGAAGAAACGCGGATTGTGGTTCGGCGCCGCATCGGCTTGCAGAACACCGGGCGGATTGACGCCGTAGAAGAAGAACACGCCCGGAACCTGTTGCTGGAAGTACGCAAAGTCCTCCGCTGGCATCACCGGCACGCCGGTCAGCACGTTCTCTTCGCCGAGCGCACGCACGGCCGCGGCGCGCGCACGCGCCAACAGCGCAGGCGGGTTCACAGTCGGGACGGCGTTCTCTGTAATGGTCACTTCAGCTGTCGCGCCGGAGGCCGCGGCGATCTCGGTCACGGTCCGGCGGATGCGATTATAGAGATCCTCGCGTGTCTCCGGATTGAGATAGCGGATGGTGCCCTGCATCTGCACGGTTTGTGGGATGATGTTGTAGCGCACGCCGCCCTGGATCATGCCGATGGTGACAATCACCGGCGAGCGCACCGCATCCATCTGGCGCGACGGGATCGTCTGCAGCGCGTTGATGATCTGCGCCGACACGACGATCGGATCGATGCCTGCGTGCGGCTGAGCGCCGTGCGTCTGGCTGCCGGTGATGGTGATGTCGAGGCGATCGGAGCCGGCCATCATCGGACCTGGGATCATCGTGATGGTGCCGCTCGCGACGGGCCATGCGTGCAGGCCGAAGATCGCTTCAGGTTCGAGATCGCCAAACACGTCCTCCGCGAGCATGCGCCGCGCGCCGCCGAGACCGCCGGGAGGCGCGCCTTCTTCAGACGGTTGGAAGACGAAGATGATCGTGCCCGCGATCTCTTCGCGGCGCGCCGCCAACACGCTCGCCGCCGCCATCAGGATCGCGACGTGCGTGTCGTGCCCGCACGCGTGCATGATGCCGACGGGCTGGCCGTTGTAGGTGCCGCGTGCGCGCGAACGGAAGGGCAGATCGCCCTCTTCCGTCACCGGCAACGCGTCCATGTCAGCGCGCAGCGCAATCACCGGACCCGGACGGCCACCACGCAGGATGCCGACAACGCCGGTTTGCGCGACGCCTGTGCGCACTTCCATGCGCAAGCTGCGCAGGTGTGCTGCGACGACGCGCGCGGTGCGGACCTCTTCGTAAGAGAGCTCTGGGTTCTGGTGCAGATCGCGCCGCCATTCGATCATGCGCGGCAGCGTTTGCGTGATGGAGGCTTCGAACGCGGGTGAGAAGCCGGTTGCGGTTTGCGCGTGCGCGGGGGCTGCGAACAACAACGACGCCACAGCGGCAGCAACGATAAACTTCTTCATCCCCCAACTCCCTCTTTCGTCATTCCGGGGCAATGCGAAGCATTGAACCCGGGGCCCAGGGGCAAACGCTCAGCTCTGTCACCCCTGGGTTCCGGATCGCGCTCCGCGCGTCCGGAATGACGAGCTAGATATTCAAACTACCGCACACCCGCTGCCAGCAAATCGTGCATGTGCACGACCCCAACGGGTCGCCCATCTTCAACCGCAAACAGCAGCGTGATCCGCTTCTCGTTCATGATGGCGAGCGCATCGGCGATCGGCGCGTCCGGCGCGATCGTCTTTGGGCCAGCGCTCATCAGATCGCGTGCGGTCTTGGCGAACATTTCCGGCGTCAGCTTCCGGCGGAGATCGCCGTCGGTGATGATGCCGATCAGCTTGCCGCCCTCGATCACGCCCGCAGCGCCGATACCGCCAACGCTGATCGCCTGAATGGCCTCCGTCAC
Organism: uncultured Terricaulis sp.; assembly: GCA_964405865.1. Classification (GTDB taxonomy): domain Bacteria; phylum Pseudomonadota; class Alphaproteobacteria; order Caulobacterales; family Aquidulcibacteraceae; genus Vitreimonas. The sequence continues at coordinate 91,598 of CAYOPM010000006.1, forward strand.
CGGCGTCTCCGGTGCGATCAGCGGATCGCTTTGGCCGACACGCATCAGATCGCGCACTTTCTTCAGCGCCGCACCGAGCTTGCCGCCCGGATGAATGGCGCCGAAATCTTTCGCCGTGAACCCGCGCGCATCGAGCAATGCAACCGCCAGCGCGTCGCCAAGCGCCAAGCACATCGTCGTCGAGATCGTCGGCGCCGGTGCGGCTTCACTGGCTTCGCCGCAATCGGGCATGACAAGCGGCGCGGTCGACGCCTTCGCCAGCGTCGATTCCGGTTTGAAGGTCATGCCGATGACCGGGATGTTCAGCCGGTGGCAATGATAGAGCAGATCGGAAAGCTCAGCCGTTTCGCCCGAGCGCGAAATGCCCAGCACGCAATCGTTCTCAGTGATCATGCCGAGATCGCCGTGGCTGGCTTCGGCGGGATGCACGAAATAAGCGGGCGTGCCGGTGGAGGCCAAGGTCGCTGCGATCTTGCGCGCGATGTGGCCAGACTTGCCCATGCCGGTGACGATCACGCGGCCCTTCGCTGCGGCGAGCAACTGCGTCGCGTGCACAAACGGCGCGCGCAACGGCCCGGCCAATGCGGCAGCCAATTGTTCGAGCGAACGCGCCTCGGCGCGGATGGTCTCTTGGCCCGCAGCGATGGCTGCGTCGGGCTTAATCAGGTCGGAACTCATGGGCGCGGTGTTGGCATGGCCCGCGCCACTTGTCACGATTGCGCAACCGCCTCGCGGCGCGCGCGCAGTGTGCGGAAAAGCGCAAACGCGATCAGCAGGCCCGCTCCGACAGCCGCAGCAATCGCCAATGTCGGCTTATCGCTCTGCTCGGCCACATAAACCCCGCCCAAGCCCCACGCGATTGGCAGCGGGTACGCCAACAGCCGCGTCCGGTTGGTGACGGCAAGACCCATCAAGACCACGATCGCGATCCCAGCGCCCGCCCAGATCGGCGCAGCGTCCGCAGTGATGACGCCCCAAGACGTGAGTACGGTGAGAATGTTGATCGCCGTTGCGATGGTGAGCCAGCCCGCCAAAAGGCCAAGCGGCCAGAGCACGAAGATTGCCTGGCGCGTCGAGGCTTGGCCAACGTCGCCCCCTCTCCAGAACGCTTGCACAAGCGCTGCTGCGGAGACCGCGATAATCGCAATCGTCGCCCACTTGGCATCGATCGCCGAGGCATAAAGCCAGAGCCCGCACCCGGTCATGGCAATAGCGGAGGGCCAAGCCAAGAGGTCGAGCCAGCGTCCGTTGGCGGTCGCCGGCAGCGTTTGGTAGATCGCGTAAAGCGCCAAGCCCAAATAGATGACGCCCCAGATCGAGAATGCATAGCCAGCGGCGCGTAGGGTGGAGTTGCCGTCCATGGCGAACTCGGCAGCGCTCAAGCCAAAATCGGTGGCGTAAATCAAAGACGGCGCAGCGATGGCAATGATCGCCGCGATCAGCACTGCGATCGTGCGAAGCACAGGTTTAGGCGGCGAAGCCTGCTTGAACATGGAACACCCTTTAAGCCGCTAACGCACCGGAGCGGCTTCAGGCGCCATCCAGGGCGTAGAGACCGCTCAAGCGTTCGAACAATTTGTCGTTCCACCGTTTCAGGTCGAACTCGCCTCTTACGCGCGAAGAGCCCGCTTGGCCCATCGCCGCCCAGCGTTCCGGCGCGGTGGCGATGGCTTTCATGTTAGACGAAAGCGCGCGCCAGTCGCCCTCATTGCAGATGAGACCCGAGACGTCATGCTCCACCAGCTCCGGCGTCCCCGAATGGCGCGTCGCCAGCACCGGCAGCCCCTGCGCCATAGCTTCCATAAGCGCTACCGGGATGCCCTCCATGTCACCGCTCGCCGCCGTCTTGCTTGGCAGCACAAAGACGTGCGCTTGGCCAAGCTCGCGCGCGACATCAGCGTGCGGCAGCAGGCCGGTGAATTTCACGACGCTGCCCAGGTTCAAACTGGTGGCGAAGTTCTGCAGATAATCGCGCAACTCGCCGTCGCCGATCAGCGTCAGCGTCGCGTTCGGAAATTCGTGTTCGCGGCGCAGCGACGCGAACGCACGCAGCGCATCGTCAAAGCCCTTCTTCTCCACCATGCGGCCGACGCCGATGAACCGCACCGGCTCGCCTTCACTGAGCGTGCGCGGCTTGGTTTCGAAGCGCGAGGCGTCGACGCCCATGCGGTGGATCAAGGTCCGCGCTTCCGGCGCACCCAAGCTCACCAGCTTGTCACGCCACAGATCGCTAATCGGCAGGAAGAGATCGCCGCGCAGCAGAAGCTTCGAATAGGCGTTCGGGTACTTCTTCAAATAGGCCGACATGTCCTTGCCGTGAAACACGGTAGCGATGCGCCCCTGGATCAGCTCCAGATCGCGCAGCGCCGTTGCAAAGCGCCCCCAGCGACCATAGTGCGCCAGCCAGACCCGTCGTTGCGGCGGATCGCGACGCCAACGCGCCGCGGCGACAAGCAAGCGCAACGACGATGCGTCATCGCCGAACGCGCCGACATCGAGCGTCGCCATCGCATTCGGCTTGCTCAGCGCACCCGGCGCCAAGGCCAGCCGCGCCCCGAAGCCTTTGGGTATCGGCGCATAAAACACTTTGAGCTTGTCGCCGTGCTTAAGGCGAAGCGCGCCGAGCACTTCGGCGTCACCCGCTGCCAGAGCGTGGATCTCCACATTGGCGCCGCGCTCGATCAGGCCCTCGACCTGCGCCTGGATGAAGGTCTCCGAGGGGTTCGGGAAACGCGACACCAAAAAGGAGACGGGCAAAGCGGCCATGCGCGCCGCCCATGCCACGCCAACCGGGCGCTGTCAGGGGGAAAATGGCGGCGGGCCTTCGCCCCCAGCGCGGCCGCTCGCCCATCGGCGCGGCCAATGCCGGCCATAGAGCCTGCCTTTGCTTCAGTAATTTCATGGCTGACCGGCAGTGTGCGCGGTTGAGCGCGAGGCGCGCTGGGCCTATCTGGTGGGTGCGCCACCGAGGAAATCCATGAACCCGTCCGCCGTCATCCGCATTCCGCGCGTCGAAGCAACGCCGCTTGAGATCGGCAACCATCTGCCGCTCACCTTCATCTGCGGCCCCTGCCAGCTCGAAAGCCGCGAGCACGCGCTCGAAACGGCCGAGTTCCTGCGCGACGTGTTCAAGCGCGCCGGCGCGGGCTTCATCTACAAGACGAGCTTCGACAAAGCCAACCGCTCCAGCTTGAGCACCAAGCGCGGCGCGGGCTTCGATCAATCGGCGCCTATTTTCGAGGAAATCCGCAAGAAGATCGGCGTGCCGGTCATCACCGACGTTCACCTACCCGAGCAGTGCGCGGAAGTTGCTGAAGTCGTCGATGTTCTCCAGATCCCGGCTTTCCTCTGCCGCCAGACGGACCTGCTCGTCGCCGCCGCCGAAACCGGCAAACCGATCAACGTCAAGAAGGGCCAGTTCCTGGCGCCGTGGGACATGAAGAACGTGATCGCCAAGATCACAGGCTCCGGCAATCCGAACGTCATGGCCTGCGAGCGCGGCGCTTCGTTCGGCTACAACACGCTCGTGTCCGACATGCGCGCGCTGCCGATCATGAAGAGCTTTGGCGCGCCGGTCGTGTTCGACGCGACGCACTCAGTGCAACAACCGGGCGGCCGTGGCGACACGTCGGGCGGCGAACGCCAGTTCGTGCCGATCCTGGCGCGCGCGGCCGTGGCCATCGGTGTTGCGGCCGTCTTCCTCGAAGCCCACCCCGATCCGGACAACGCCCCCAGCGACGGCCCCAACATGGTGCCGTTCGATCAACTGGAAGACCTAGTCCGCGACCTCGTGGCGTTCGATAAGCTCGCCAAGCAGACGGCGATCGCGGCGGAGTAACGTTCAGTCCATTTCTGGATTTTTCGCTGTGCTCCGGCCCCGGAATGGCTAGAGCTTGGCGATGAGCGAATTCGAGTTCGTCTTCGGACTAATCTCCATCATCACGTCGCTGGCATTGACGCATATCGTCGTCGGCTTGGTCTCATTTGCGCGCCGCGGCCGACGAGTAAGACTCTCGCTTCGGCACGCGCTTTGGGTTTGGACCGCGTTCGCGCTCGTCGTGGCGAACTGGGCGTCCTATTGGAGCCAACGCGACGAAAGTTGGTCCGCGCAATCAATCTTGATCAGTCTGACCTTAATGGTCAGCCTTTACGCCTTCAGCGCGCTGGTAATCCCGGAACCCAGAATCGATGACACCCTCATCGATTTGCCCGCGTTCCACGAGAGCGAAGGCAAACGCTACATCGCCGCGCATCTGGTGTTTGCCGCATTGGTCATCATCAGTTTCGCCACCCGCACCACAAGCGTTCCGCAATGGCTGAGCTTCTCATCCTTTGCATGGATCGGCCTCATCCTGACCATAGCGGCGCTCGTGGCGCGCCCAGTCTGGCTACAAGTAGCAATCGCTTTGGCGTTAGCCGCACTCGCGACCTTCTTCATGCTTTTGCGCGCCGACGCGCTGGGCGCCTGACCCCTCGTCAATAGGTTGCCGATTTCGGGATTTCAGCCGATCATCCGTCCCAACAACAAACACCAGGGCGGAACACGATGCAGGTCACGCGGCAAAAGCCGATTGTCACGACGCTGAAGCCGTCGAACCATCCCTATCTCAACGGCGCCTGGACGCCGCTTCATGAGGAAGTGGATGCGATCGACCTGGACGTGATCGAAGGCGCGATCCCGGCGGATCTCGACGGCGTCTATCTCCGCAACACCGAAAACCAGATTCACGATCCGATCGGCCGTTACCACCCGTTCGACGGTGACGGCATGCTTCACCGGATCGATTTCCAAAACGGCAAAGCCAATTACTCAAACCGCTTCGTTCGCACGCGCTGCTTCCAAGCCGAGCAAGAAGCGAAAGGCTCGCTCTGGGCCGGCCTGATGGAGCGCGCGGAATTTTCGAAGCGCCCGGGCTTTGGCGCGCATGGAAGCTTGAAGGACTCCGCTTCGACCGACGTCATCGTCCACGCCGGCCAAGCGCTCGCGACATTCTACCAATGCGGCGAAGCCTATATGGTCGATCCGGAAACGCTGGAGACGATCGGCTCCGCGCCCTGGGGACCGCTCGATGGCGTCTCCGCGCATCCGAAAGTCGATGAACGCACCGGCGAATTGCTCTTCTTCAACTATTCCAAGCACGCGCCCTACATGCATTTCGGCGTCGTCGATGCGTCGAACAAGCTGACGCACTATCGCCCTGTGCCGCTGCCCGGCCCGCGCTTGCCGCACGACATGGCGTTCACGGAAAACTACGTCATCCTGAACGACTTCCCGCTGTTCTGGGATGCTGCGATGTTGGAGCGCAACGCGCACATCGTGCGCATGCATAAGCTCCCCTCGCGCTTCGCCATCGTGCCGCGCCGCGGCGATGGCGAAATTCGCTGGTTCGAAGCCGCGCCTACTTTCGTTCTGCATTGGACCAACGCCTACGAAGACGGCGATGAGATCTTGCTCGATGGCTATTTCCAATCGAACCCCGAGCCAGGCAAGTTCCCCGGCGCGCCGGAAGGCTACGAGCACATGATGGGCCATCTGGACGAGCACTCGTTCCAGTCGCGCCTGCACCGCTGGCGCTTCAATCTGAAAACCGGCGAAACGAAAGAAGAAAACCTCGATCCGCGCATCCTCGAGTTCGGCACGATCAATAATCGCTATGCCGGCCGCAAATATCGCTACGCCTACTCGACGACCTCGAAGCCCGGCTGGTTTCTGTTCACCGGCTTCGTGAAGCACGATCTCGAAACCGGCGCGAGCGAGAGCTTCGCGCTTCCCGATGGCGTCTATGGCTCCGAAGCGCCGTTCGCGCCGCGTATCGGCGCCAAGGATGAAGACGACGGCTATCTCGTCAGCTTCACCATCGACGAGCTCCGCGGCAAATCCGAGTGCGTGATCCTCGACGCCAAGCGCATCGCTGACGGCCCCGTCGCCCGCATCGCGCTGCCGCACAAGATTTGCTCCGGCACGCACGCGTGCTGGGCGAGCCGCGAATTTCTGCGCGAAGGCAAAGTCGCATGACCTACATTCTCGGCGGCTGGCAAAGCGACTTCTCCGAGAATTGGACGCGCAAAGGCTGGGATACGGCCAGCGTGTTCGCTGAGACCGTTGGCAGCGGGCTCGCCGCTGTTGGTCTGCAACCGCGCGATGTTGAAGTCGGCCATGTCGGCAATTTCGCCGGTGAGCTCTTCGCTGGCCAAGGCCTGATGGGCGGCTTCTTCGGCATGCTGCACGCCGATTTCAACGGCATGCCAACCGCGCGCCACGAAGCCGCGTGCGCCTCAGGCAGCGTGGCCATTCTTGCGGCAGCGGCGGAGATCGAGTCCGGTCGTTACGATCTCGCCTGCGTCGTCGGCATCGAGCAGATGCGCAACGTCAGCGGCGAACAAGCCGCGCGCAATTTGGGTGCGGCCGCGTGGGCTGGTTACGAATATCTCGACACGCCATTCGCGTGGCCGAAAGCCTTTTCCGATCTCGCGGAAGAATACGAGAAACGCTACGGCCTCGACTATCGCCACCTGATGGCGATCAGCGAAAACAACTTCGCCAACGGCAAACGCAATCCCAACGCCCAAACGCGCAAGTACACGTTCACACCAGACGCGTTCACCGCCAACGACGAGACAAATCCGATCATCGTCGGCCGCACGCGCAAGATGGATTGCGGCCAGATCACCGATGGCAGCGCCGTGATCTTTCTCGCGTCCGCGAAGCGCGCGGCGGAGTACGCCAAGCAACGCAACATCCCGCTCGAGAGTATCCCGCGCATCAAAGGCTGGGGTCACCGCTCGGCGCCAATCGGCTATGCGCAGAAAATCCATGCAAGCGCTGAAGCCGAGTACGTCTTCCCGCAAGTCCGCCGCGCCATCGAAGACGCGCGCACGCGTGCTGGCGTTTCACTCGATCAGCTAGACGCGGTCGAGACGCACGATTGCTTTGCCGTCACCGAATACATGGCCATCGATCACCTCGGCCTCACCGCGCCGGGCGAAAGCTGGAAAGCGATCGAGAACGGCGACATCGCGATGGGCGGCAAACTGCCGATCAATCCGTCTGGCGGTCTCATCGGCCTCGGCCACCCTGTCGGGGCCACCGGCGTGCGCATGGCGCTCGATGCATGGAAACAAACCGCAGGCAAAGCCGGCGACTATCAGGTCGACGGCGCACGCAATGTGCAGACGCTGAACATCGGCGGCTCGGCGACGACGACCGTGAGCTTCGTCATCGGGACTTAAACCGCCAACGGCGCGAGAGGCCTGGACACAACCACAGCGTTCGTCTGAGATCGCGCGGCGGTTTCGGGCGCCAAGATGCTGTTTCTCATCAAGCGAATGTTTGTCGCGCTGTTGCGGGCCTTGGACGAGCCGCAACGGGCGCCTCGTCACGCACCGCGCTCCGACACTCCACCCAAAGCCAAGGCGCGCAGCGCCGTCGAGATCAGGGCCGTCATAGAAAGCCTGCCGTTGGCACGTGTTGTCGAGGTGTTGGACGGCGACACCGTGATCGTCGCGCGGGGCTGGCGCGAGGAAAAAATTCGGCTCGACTCGATCGACTGCCCGGAGGATGGCCAGCACTGGGGCGACATCGCCGCGTACGGGCTGATCAAACTGATCGGCGGGCGAAGCGTGCACTTAGAAGAGCATGGCTTCGATATCTACGGGCGCACACTCGCCACGCTTTACGTTTGGGACGACACGAGCGCGCAATGGCGCAATGTGAATGAGCGCATGGTCACACTCGGCCACGCCTGGGTGATGCGACGTTTCTATGATCATTTGCCGCGCGATCGACAACACAAACTCAATCGTCTCGAAGCGTGGGCTAAATCGAAGAAGGTCGGTTTGTGGAAGACCGAAAATCCGATGCCGCCGTGGCAATGGAGACGTGAGGCCGGCTACTAGCCGCTCTAACACCCGAGGCTCAGCTTGCGCGCTGCATTTTCTCTGGTAACGTCCCGCTCGGTTCCGGGGGGAGCACATGACGAAGTGGCTGTGGCAGTGGAAGTGGGCGTTCGTGATCGCGATCATCGCCGGTCCGGCATTCGCGTATTTCAACTATAACGACGCCAATCGCATTGAACGCATCATGGCCAATGGCTCATCGTTCGAAGCCATCGTTACTGGCGGCTCGGAGCGGCGCGGCCGTCGCGGCGCGCGCACTTACATGCTCGACGTCGAATGGACCGCCAATGGCGCGCCGCATCGCGAGAGCTTCGAGATCAGTTCGCAATATGCGGAGCAGATTTTCACTGCCGACTACGTCAATCTCGACACCGTCGAATTGCGCCATCTGGCGTCCGAACCTGAGAACGCGACGATTGTCGTGCCGGACGCGCCGCAGCAGCTTGCCAACCACCGCCAATTCCAGTGGCTCGGCATCGGCGCCGGCATTGCCGGCCTCATCATCTCGCCGATCTGGTTCTGGGCCGAAGCACGCTTCCGCCGCCGCCGCGACGACGACATCGACGCCGAACTCGCGCGCATGCGCCAGGGCGAGCAGCAGGGCTAAGTCGCGGGTGGCCGCGGCTCTGCGCGCAGGAAGAAGCTGACGAACGCGATGATCTGCATGATCAGGCCAATCGCGATGCCGGGCAGCACGAGGAAGAAGCCGAACACCAAACCGCCCGGCCCAGCTGCCTGCGCGAGCACGCCGCCAATCACCGCAACGAGCCATGCTGCGGCCGCTACAAAGCCCGCGAGCACTGAGCCTTTCGCGCTCACACCACGCGCTTTGAAATGATCGCTCATGCCGCGCGTGCCGGCGGCTTGCAGGAACGGCGTGAACATCAGCAGCGCCTCGGGGCGCACGTTCCAATATTGCGATGCGGGATAGATGATTGGCAGCAGCATGATCGCGCCGCAGAAAAGCGCGCCGACAAGCAGATACCAACGCGAAGCGATCAAGAACTGCATGAGCGGCCTCCGATCAGAGGCGTACTATAGCACCGTCTCTAAGCTTTGTCCCAGCGCGCGAAGAAGTCGGCGTTCAGTGCGCGCGCTTCCGTTTCCATCAGGCCAAACTCAACCGCAATGTCGGCGGCGCGCATGCGCTCAACACCGGCGCCGGCCGCCAGCGGATGCGGATCGCGCGCCGCGATGACGACACGCGCGACGCCAGAGCGAAGTAGCAGATCGGAACACGCCACGCCGCCAGCGCTGCGCTGTGCGCAAGGCTCGAGCGTTACAAATGCCGTCGCGCCCCGCGCCGCTTCGCCGGCTTGTGCCAGCGCTAGTTCTTCCGCATGCGGGCTCCCGCCGTCGCCTGTCGCGCCTTCGCCAATGATCGCGCCATCACGCACGATCACGCAGCCAACGGAAGGATTATCGCCAGTTTGGCCAACATGCGCGGCGGCAAGGGCTAGAGCGCGTTGCATGAAAAAAGAGTCGCTCAACTCCCCCTCCCCTTGAGGGGAGGGGGTTGGGGGGCGGGGTGAAGCTCGGTGTCTAGATTTCCAGCGAAAGCGAACAGCACAAACACAAGCGGCGGCGCTTCACCCCGCCCCCTGCCCCCTCCCCTCAAGGGGAGGGGGTTCAGTGCAGCGCACATCCTCACGCAGGCAGCGCCGGCAGCTTCACCGCGCGCTCGGCGTTGAGATAGCGCGCCGCCTTCGGCTTCAAGCTCGCGTCCAGCTCGATCAGCAACGGATTGCCCGTCGGCATCTCGACATCGACGATGTCCGCATCCGGCACAGCGAAGAGGTGTTTCATAATGGCGCGCAGTGAATTGCCGTGCGCGGCGATGATGAGGTTTTTGCCAGCCTTCAAATCCGGCGCGATCGTCTCGTTCCAATACGGCAGCACGCGATCCAAGGTGAGCTTCAGCGACTCCGTTCCCGGCACTTGCACGCCGGCGTAACGGCGATCCTTCGAGAGATCGAACTCACCGCCAGCTTCCAGCGGCGGCGGCGGCGTATCGTAGGAGCGGCGCCAGACCAGCACTTGCGCGTCGCCATGTTTTGCAGCCGTCTCGGCCTTGTCGAGGCCGGTCAGCGCGCCGTAATGGCGCTCGTTCAGACGCCAATTCCGCTCAATCGGCAGCCAAGCCAGCTTGGCGCTCTCGACGGCCAGATTGCCGGTACGGATCGCGCGGGTCTGGAGCGAGGTGTAGAGCTTGTCGAACGGCACGCCGCTGTCGGCCAGGAGCTTGCCGGCCTGGCGGGCCTCGGCCTCGCCTTGGGCGGTCAGATCGACGTCGACCCAGCCGGTGAAGCGGTTTTCCAGATTCCACTGGCTCTGGCCGTGGCGAAGAAGGGCGATGAAAGGCATGGCCCGCCTGATTTCAGCCCTGCCCGCGCCCGTCAAGCGCCTTTGCCCGAACGGGGCAGAGCCGCTAGAGCTAGGGCGACATGCGTTCGTGGCTCTTCCATCCCATCATCTTCTACCCGCTGGTGGCGATCGCCGCCGCTGTGGTGGTCCTCATTAGCCTGCGGCCGCAATTCTGGGTGCGCGAGCCTGCGCCCGTGGCGGCTGAACTCTCGGACGGCGCGCTCGTCTATCAGGGCAATAGCTTCAACACCCCGCAGGACGCGCCCTCGCGCCCATTCACCGTGGTGCGCAATTTCTGGGGCCAACCCGAAGCGCTGCGCGTGGCGATCCGGGTTGAGCCGAACGTCGCCGCCGGCGATCCGACGCCGCAGGAGACCGGCGTCCGCATTCTGCTTCGCCCCGAAGACGCCGCCCGCCTCAACGGCCGCGCCGCCACCATAGAGGTCAGCTACCGGCCGCTGGCGATCAATACGTCGCAAGGCTTAGCCGTCAGCCTCCAAGGCGCGGGGCCGACCACCTGGGTTGCCTCGCCGACGCCGCCTGAGCCCTCGACCGTGCGTATTCAAGTTCCAGCCCAGAGCGGCATCACCGCCATTGGCCTCCGCCCCACCGATCCAGGCGTCGACCGCGTCTATGGCGTTGAGATCACGCGTATTCGGGTCATCCCGAACGCCTGAGACAGAGCAGCGGATTGCACTTTGAGGGGATTTCGGGGAAACCCCCGCCTTCCCCCGGCCGTCATACGGAACTTGCCCATGCTGCCCGCCCCGCGCGCGAGCCTAGCGACCAATTCAGCGGACTTCGAAACCTATCCGCTGGTGAAGCCGACAGGCTTCCGCGAGTACGACGCGCGCTGGTGGTTCGGCATTCCCGGTTCGCCGAAAGCACCGGAGCTGAACATTCTGGGCGTGCAGGCCTTGGGCTTTGGCTTGGGCACCCTGATCCACGAATATGGCGTCGCGCCGCGCATCGTCGTCGGCCACGACTACCGCTCGTATTCGCAGAACATCAAACAGGCTTTGACCATCGGCCTCATGCAGGCCGGCATCGAGGTCAACGATATCGGCCTCGCCCTTTCGCCAACCGCCTATTTCGCCCAATTCGCGCTCGACATTCCGTGTGTCGCGATGGTGACCGCCTCGCACAACGAGAACGGCTGGACCGGCGTGAAGATGGGCGCGAACAAACCGCTCACCTTCGGCCCCGACGAAATGGGGCGCCTGAAAGAGATCGTCCTCAGCGGCGCGTTCAAGGAAAAAGCCGGCGGCGCTTATAAGCGCGTCGAAGGCATGCGCGAGCGTTACATCGCTGACGTGTCCTCGCGCGTGAAACTCTCGCGCCCGATCAAAGTCATCGCCGCGTGCGGTAACGGCACGGCTGGTGCGTTCGCGCCGGAAGCGCTCCGCCGCATGGGCGCGGAAGTGATCGATCTCCACACCGCGCTCGATTGGAATTTCCCGAACTACAACGCCAATCCCGAAGACAGCGAAATGCTGCACGACATGGCCGCCGCCGTGAAAGCGCACGGCGCTGATCTGGCGCTCGGCTTCGATGGCGACGGCGATCGCTGCGGCGTTGTCGACAACACCGGCGATGAAATCTTCGCCGATAAAGTCGGCCTGATGCTGGCGCGCGATCTCTCGGCTGAGCACAAGAACGCCGTCTTCGTCGCCGACGTGAAATCGACTGGCCTCTACGCCATCGACCCAGTGCTGAAAGCCAACGGCGCCAAGGTCGACTACTGGAAGACCGGCCACTCCTACATCAAGCGCCGCACTACCGAACTCGGCGCGCTCGCAGGCTTCGAGAAGAGCGGCCACTTCTTCTTCCGCGAGCCGCTGGGCCTTGGCTATGACGACGGCATCGTCGCCGCCGCCGCTGTGCTCGCCATGCTCGACCGCAATCCGGGCAAGACGCTCTCGCAGCTGAAGGACGCGCTGCCGAAGAGCTACACCTCGCTCACCATGAGCCCGCACTGCGATGACGAAACCAAATACGGCATCGTCGAGCGCGTCGTGGCCGACTACCAAAAGCTCGCTGCTGATGGCGGCACGATCCTCGGCCGCAAAATTCGCGACGTGAACACCGTCAACGGCGCACGCGTCACGCTGGAAGACGGCGCGTGGGTTCTCGTCCGCGCCTCATCCAACAAGCCCGAACTCGTCGTCGTGGTTGAAAGCATGACAAGCGACGACGATATGCGGGCTCTCTTCCGCGACGAAGTTAAACCCCGCCTCGCCAAGTTCGCCGAAGTCGGCGCCTACAATCAGGAAATCTAAGCATGCGCGTTACCATGATCGGCACCGGCTATGTCGGCCTCGTTTCCGGCGCGTGCTTCGCCGACTTCGGCCACATCGTCACCTGCGTCGACAAAGACGAGAGCAAGATCGCGCGCCTGCAGAAGGGCGAAATCCCGATCTTCGAGCCGGGCCTCGACGAACTCGTCAAAGACAATGTCGAGCAAGGCCGGCTCTTCTTCACCACCGATCCGACCGCCGCCATCCGCGACGCCGACGCTGTGTTCATCGCCGTCGGCACGCCCTCGCGCCGTGGCGATGGCCACGCTGACCTCACCTACGTTTACGCCGCCGCCGAAGAGATCGCGGGCTTGATGCAGGGCTATACGGTCGTCGTCACCAAATCGACGGTGCCGGTCGGCACGGGGGACGAAGTCGAAGCGATCATCAAGAAAACCAACCCGAGCGCCGATTTCGCGGTTGTCTCGAACCCAGAATTCCTGCGCGAAGGCGCTGCCATCAACGACTTCAAGCGCCCGGACCGCGTCGTCGTCGGCACCGATGATGAACGCGCCCGTGAACGCATGCGCGAACTCTATCGCCCGCTCTTCCTCAACGAGACGCCGATCCTCTTCACCGAGCGCCGCACGTCTGAGCTGATCAAGTACGCGGCCAACGGCTTCCTCGCGATGAAGATCACCTTCATCAACGAGATCGCCGATCTTTGCGAAGCCGTCGGCGCCAACGTGCAGGAAGTCGCGCGCGGTATCGGCCTGGACAACCGCATCGGCCGCAAATTCCTCAACGCCGGCCCCGGCTATGGCGGCTCATGCTTCCCGAAAGACACGCTGGCGCTGATGAAAACGGCGCGCGATAATCAGGCGCCGATCGAACTCATCGAAGCGACCGTGCGCGTTAACGGCGCGCGCAAGCAAAAGATGGCGCAAAAGATCATCGAAGCGCTCGGCGGCAGCGTCGCCGGCAAGACGATCGCCATCCTGGGTCTTACCTTCAAGCCGAACACTGACGACATGCGCGATGCACCTGCGCTCGACATCGTGCCGACGCTGCAAGCCGAAGGCGCGAAAGTCCGCGCCTTCGATCCCGAAGGCATGAACGAAGCCAAGCACATGCTGAAGGACGTCGCCTTCGCCACCGGCCCTTACGATTGCGTGCAAAACGCTGACGCTGTGGTGATCATCACCGAGTGGGATCAATTCCGCGCGCTCGATCTCGGCCGCATGAAAGACGCGCTGAAGACGCCGGTCGTGATCGACTTGCGCAACATCTACAGCCCCGCCGAAATGCGCGCGAAGGGCTTCGATTACGTCAGCGTCGGGCGGCCTTAACGATCATCGTTAACGCTCCGCCCACCAGGCGTGTGCAATTGAAAGAGCGCGGCGCGGCTGACATGGTTCGCGCTACGAGCTTGAACGGTGCACATGTCAGCGAACGGAGATGAGAGCCTTGCCGGTGATACGGCAACGAGCCGCCTTTTGGCGCGGCTGGCGCTCGCCAATCCCAACGCAATCGCCGCGATCGATCAGTACGATCGCGCGCTCAGCTACGGCGAATTGCTGGCGCAGATCGAGAAGCACGCCGCGACACTCCCTGCCTCGGGCCTCGCGCTGATCGAAGCAAGCCCAACGCTCGGCTGGCTGGAAACCTATCTCGCCTGCTGGCGTCGCGGCCTACCGGTTCTGCTCACACCGCGCGGCGATGCGTACGCGCTTGAGCGCCTGCGCGCGCAGTTCCGCCCTGCCGTGGTGCTGCGCGAGGAAAACGGCTACGCGCCTGAACTGGCGGACAACGCTTCGACAGCGCCGATCCACCACGATCTCGCGCTCATGCTCTCCACATCAGGCTCAACCGGCGACGCGAAATGCGTGAAGCTCTCGCACGCGAACGTCGCCGCGAATGCGGACTCCATCACGCAATACTTGGAGATCACACCCGAGCATCGCGGCCTGGTGAACCTGCCGGTCCACTATTCCTACGGCCTCTCCATCGTGCACTCGCACCTCTGGGCCGGCGCGACGATCCTGCTCACCGACCAGTCCGTAATCGAAGACGCGTTCTGGGCCTTCGCCAAGAAGCACAACGCAACCAGCTTCGCCGGCGTCCCGCACGTTTACGAACTCCTGCACCGCACCGATCTCGAACAACACGCGCCGCCATCTTTGCGCTATTTCACGCAAGCCGGCGGGCGCCTGCGCGCCGAACTCGTCAGCCACTTCGCTGACATCGCCGCCAAGCGCGACTGGCGCTTCTTCGTCATGTACGGCCAGACCGAGGCGACGGCGCGCATGGCCTACGTGCCGCCAGAGCTTACGCGCGAGCGCCCTGGCGTCATCGGCAAAGCTATCCCCGGCGGCAAGCTTTCGGTGCAAGACGAACAAGGCGCGCCGCTCGCCCCAGGCGCCGAGGGCGAACTCGTCTACGAGGGCCCAAACGTGATGATGGGCTACGCGCATGGAAGCGGCGATCTCGCTGCGCCACCCACTCTGACCAAACTCGTCACCGGCGATCTCGCCGTGCAAGAACCTGATGGCCTCGTCCGCATCACCGGCCGCAAGAGCCGCTTCGTCAAACTCTTCGGCGCGCGCGTCAGCCTCGATTCTGTCGAACGTCGGCTCGAAGAGATCGGCCATCCCGGCGCTGCCGTCGGCACGGACGATAACCTTGTCGTCTACATCACCGATCGCGCAGCAGAAAAAACCCGAGCCAAGCTCGCAGAATGGCTGAACGTGCCGGAGCGCACGATCACTGTCGAACACATCGCCGAGCTCCCGCGCATGGCCAGCGGCAAAACCGACTATGCGAGCCTCAACGCCCGCGCCCCGAAGCAAGCTGAAAGCACTGCGCCGGACGACACCGTGCTCGCGGCGTTTCAGACCGCATTCCCACACGACACCGTCGAAGACGAAAGCTCCTTCGACGCGCTCGGCGGAGACTCACTCACCTACGTCTCTCTCGCGCTCGATCTTGAACGCCTCGTCACGCCGCTCCCAACCGATTGGTCGCACCGCAGCGTCGCCGAACTTTCCGCGCTGGCGCTCGCACCGCCCTCGGGCAAGCCGCAAACGCGCAACCCGTTGCTCGCCTCGATGGAAAGCGTGCGCGGTCTCGCTTGTTTGCTTGTCGTCTACGCACATGTCATCGGCTTCGGCGCCGACCAGGGCTTGGGCTTGCCCGACGGCGATCCCTGGCGCTTGAGCGTGCAGGTGCTCGACTTCCTGCGCATGCCGCTTTTCGTTGCGATCTCAGGCTTCGTCTATGCCGCGATGGCGCCGCCACCCGGCGCGTGGCCATCCTTCACCAAGCGCAAACTCATCCAACTCGGCGTCCCGCTCGCCTTTGCGACATTCGTGTTCTGGCTCATGCGCGGCGTGATGAATGGCGAGTTCGACGATATCGTACGCGCCTATGTCTGGGGCTATCAGCACCTTTGGTTCTTGGGCTCGCTGCTGATCATCCTCATTCTCGCGGCAACGATCGACAGCGTGCTCAAAGCGCCGAAATACGTCTGGTGGATCCTTCTCTTCGGCGTCGCACTCACGTCGCACGCAGCCCCCGATTTGCCCGTTCTGCACTTCTTCAACACGGCATTCCTCATCCCATTCTTCGCAATGGGCGTCGTCATGCAGCGCCACCCAGCGCTCTTCTCGTCGCGCGGCATGTTGGCCGCAGCGGCGCTGCTCAGCGCCTACATTTTCGGGCTCGAAGCGTTCAACATCGCCAATGGCCGCTTCCCGTACGCGGGCATCTGGGTGCTCGCCTATCCGCTGACCGCAGGCGTCGTCGTATTGCTGCTTAACGTCGTCGGCCGCGTGCCGTGGCTTGCGCTCATCGCGATCTACTCGTTCACGATCTATCTGTGGCACCCGCTCCCAAACGCAGCGGTGCGCGAAGCACTGCAGGCTATTGGCGTGAGCTCAATCCCCGTGCTGGCGTTGCTTGGCTTCGTCGCTGGAGTCGGCGTGCCGATCGCGATGCACTTGGTGGCGTCACGGATTCCGATCGTGCGCACGCTTGTGACCGGGCGCTAGGCAAATACCTTAGCTTCAACTTCGGAATGCCATTTCCAAGCGTCCGAGATCACAACGTCGATATTCCGCGCCGGCGACCAGCCAAGCTCGCGCTTCGCGTAGGAATTATCCGCCACCAACGCAGGAGCATCGCCCGGACGACGCTCAGCGCGAGCCGCCGGCACTGGCTTGCCGGTCACGCGCTCAATCGAGGCCAGCAGCTCTAGCACCGTGACGCCATCGCCAGTGCCAAGGTTTGCCGCAAGCGAGTCACCGCCGCCAATCAGCCGTTCAAGCGCGCGCACATGCGCATCGGCGAGATCCAGTGTGTGAACATAATCGCGCAAGCACGAGCCGTCGCGCGTCTCGTAATCCGTGCCGAAAATCTTGAAGCCCTCGCGCCGCCCGAGCAGCGTGAACAGCGCCAGCGGGATCGCGTGCGATTCCGGCTCATGGCGTTCGCCAATGCCCTCGTCCGGGCACGCGCCGGCCGCATTGAAATAGCGAAGGTGCGCGAACTTCAGACCGAGCGCGGTCGCCATGTCGCGGCTGGCGCGCTCGATCATCAGCTTCGTCCAGCCATACGGGCTGACCGGCCATTGCGGATGCGTTTCGTCCATCGGCAGACGCTGCGGATCGCCATAGGTGGCGCAGGTCGAGGAGAACACGAACGCGTTCACGCCCGCCTCGCGCATCACCTCAAGCAAAGTCAGCGCGCCGGCGACGTTGGCATCGTAAAAGCGCTCCGGAAATTTCACCGACTCGCCGACTTCTATCAAAGCCGCACAATGCAGCACCGCCCCGGGCTTATGGCGTGCGAACACCTCGGTCAGCCGCGCCTTGTCGCGAATGTCGCCGCGCTCGAACGGGCCCCATTTTACGAAGCGCTCGTGGCCATTGTGGAGATTGTCGTAAACCACGACATCGTGCCCCGCGCGCTTCAGCGCCAGGCAGCAGTGCGAGCCGACATAACCGGCCCCGCCCGTAACAAGAATTGTCGCCATGTCGCCGTCCTGTTAGAGCCTTGACCCCATGAGCGCCACATCTTTCGCCGCCCGCGAAGCAGCCTTCGCCCAAGTCTCGCGCGAGGCCGAGCGGCTGCGCAATACCAAACTGCTGGACTTGTTCGCCGCTGATGCAGGCCGCGCCGACGCGTTTACCTTCACCGCGCCGCATCTGATCGCGGATTTCTCCAAGCAGCGCATTGATGCAGGCGCCATGGCCGCGCTCGCAGCGCTCGCGCAGGCCTCTGATTTCGACGGCTGGCGCGCCAAGCTCTTCGGCGGCGAACTTGTGAACAACACCGAAGGCCGCGCCGCCAAGCACTGGGCGCTGCGCATCACCGATCCGCCCGGCGGCGACAACGACATCACACGCGTGCTCGACCGCATGCACGATTTCGCGCACGACATTGCCGAGAGCGGCGACTACGACGCGATCATCCATCTCGGCATTGGCGGCTCGGACCTCGGGCCACGCCTCGTTCTCGATGCGCTGAAAGCATACCGCCGCCCTGGCCTCGACGTGCGCTTTGCCTCGAACGTCGACGGCGCGGATGTCGCCGATGCGATCGCCGGCCTCGATCCCAAACGCACGCTGCTGATCGTCGCGTCGAAGACATTCACGACGCAAGAAACACTGGCCAACGCCGAATACGTTCGCGCCTGGGGTCCAAAACGCATCGCCGCCGCGACCGCTGCACCTGAGAAGGCTGTCGCGTGGGGCATTGCAGCCGAGGATGTGTTTCCGTTCTGGGATTGGGTCGGCGGGCGTTATTCGCTGTGGTCGAGCGTGTCGCTGGTCTGCGAAATCGCGCTCGCACACGGTGTTTTCTTCCGCATGCTCGAAGGTGCGCACGAACTGGACGAACACTTCCGTACGACGCCGTTCGCGCAAAACCTGCCTGGGGCTTCCGCTGCGATCCAAATGTGGAACCGCGAAGCGCTCGGGCACGGCTCGTACGCCGTCATCCCGTACGCTGAGCGGCTGCGCTTGCTGCCCGCCTACATGCAACAGCTCGAAATGGAGTCGAACGGCAAGCGCGTGACGCGTGACGGCGAAGCCATTGCTCGCTCTGCTTGCGCCGTCACCTGGGGCGCTGCCGGCACCAACGCGCAGCACTCGTTCTTCCAGTTGCTGCACCAAGGCGCCGATGAAATCCCGGTCGAGTTCATCGTCAATGCCGGCGCTCAAGAAGGCCCGCCAGCGCACCGTGCGAAGGTTTACGCTAACGCACTCGCGCAAGCGCGCGCGCTGATGGTTGGCAAAGCATCGAGCGAGCCGCACCGCGCTTTCCCCGGCAATCGCGCCTCGACTCTGATGGCGATCGACGCCTTGTCCCCCGAAGCGCTCGGCGCGCTGCTGGCTTTCTACGAACACCGCACCTTCGCCCAAGCCGTGCTCGCCGGCATCAATCCGTTCGATCAGTTCGGCGTCGAGTTGGGTAAGGAAATGGCTAACCAACTTCTGCCCGCGCTCGAAGGCGCCGACGCGCCTGACGGTGTGGATTCGAGCACCGCGGCCTGGCTGAAACGGCTCCGCTAACGCCAAACATTAACGAAACAGTACCACACGCCGCCGTACAAATGTCGCGTGGCCAAGCAAGGCAATTCCGAGGGCATCCGCGACCTCTCTCTCATCCGCGCCAGCGGCTCGACCGCGCGCGTCATGAACCTGGCGCTCACTTACGAGCGCTTCGGCGAGAGCGACGAGTTCAAAGAGAACCCGCTCTTCCGCTGCGAACCGCTCAATCGCGCCTTGATCGTGAAGCATGCTCTGCGCCCGCACGAGCGTATTCTGTTCGAGCACCCGACAACGCACGCCACCAAAATCATCTTTCCGTTCTCGCCCACTGAACTCAGCCTTGGCGGCACATCGGTGATGTTGGGCGAGCTGCAGTTCAGTAAGATTTTCCGCAGTGTCGTCGGCGGCGTCGATCCCATCGACTTGGACGCCGACATCGAACTGCTCGACCTGCTGAATGACGTTCCCTCGTTCGATCCGTTCCTCATGCGTGAGCAATTGCGTCGTCTCGATCGTGCGCCAGCGCGCTGCTTCTTCGAAGTATCGGACGCCGACATTTCCAACATGATGCAGTTCGTCGCCAAGGAGATCGAACCGCTGGCGGCGCTCGCCTTCGGCGCCACAGGCCGTCGCATCGAGAAAATGTCGGAGCGCCTCGCTGATAAATTGATGATGGACGAAGGCGCGCAGATGCTGGAGCCACTGCGCGCGGCGCTTGCGATGAATCTCGCGCAGTACCGCGACGGCGTCTTCGCCTGGAAGGGCTTCCTCTACTACAAATGGTCGCTGAACCAGCTCGAAGCGGGTCAGGAGCACTTCGGCAAAAGCCTGGCGCTTTGCCGCTTCACCGGCGGCGCACCCGCGGCGCGGATGGAAGTAGAGAAAATCCGGCGCAACGTCATCGCGCGCACAAATCTTGTGCTGCAGCGGACCAACGAGGCAATGCGCGATTACGAAAGCGCCTTCGGCGCACTTTCGCGCGGTGCGCCGATGAGCTTCCGCGATTTTCTGCTCGGCGCACCCGGCCGTTTCATCTCTCTCGGCGAATCCATCGGCGCGGTGAAGCACATGCACTCGCTCTGGGGCTTCCGCTTCCCGCCTGGCGCGACCTGGGCGATGGAAGCCGACGAAGCGTTCGCGATGCTCGGCGAGTTCGATCGTATGCTCGCCACCGCCGAACTGACTCAGGATCAAGACGGCCTGGAACTGGCGATCGGTTAAGCCAGCGCTCGCACTGGCATCGGCGCGTCACCCTCGCCAATCACGCCCTCATAGACGCGAAGCGTTTGCGCCGCGACAGCGTCCCAATCGAAACGCGCCAACACCGCGTCGCGATCAGTCTTGTAGCTCTCATGCGGCAGCTTCAGCGCCGCCGCCAGCGCGTCGATATCCTCGCACGGGAAGTAGTGCTTGGCCGGCAGGCCGATGTCTTTGTTGGCCGAAATATCGCTCAGCAAGACCGGCGCGCCCGCGCCCAAAGCCTCCAGCACAACGATCGGCAAGCCTTCGTGCGATGACGGCAGCACGAAGAGCGACGCATTGCGATAAAGCGCTTCCAGTGTCTTGCGATCGAGCGAACCAGTGAAAATCACACGATCAGACTGCCGCGCCATCAGCGCACGCACATAGTCATCCGCGTGATCCGCATTGCCCGCGATCACCAGCTTCGCCGCCGGTGACGCGCGCTCGAACGCCTCGACCAGATTGTCGAAGCGCTTCTCCGGCACTAGGCGGCCAACACCCAGGACGTAGTCCTTCGGCGTCAGGCCAAAGCGCGCCAGCACCGCCGCCGCATCGCCCGGTTCCGCGTGCAACTCGGCACCATTCGGCACGTAATGAATGCGGTCGGCACGACCCGGAAAATCGCGCTTCAGCTCTTCCGCCAAAGACGGCGACACTGCGATGACGCCATCAGCAAATCGCAGCGCCGCTTGTTCGCCGATCTTCAAGGTCGTGCGGCCGATCCAATTCCACTTGGCGCGCGCATAGTCGCGACCGTGATGGGTAACGACGACGCGCTGGCCCATGAGCTTCGCTAGGGGCGTGATCAAGGCCGGGCCAATTGCATGCACATGCACGACGCGCGGACGGACTGTGAACGTCGCGTGGAAAAGCCCAGCTATCGCGTTCGGCAACGCTTCGAGATATTTGTTGCGCACAGCGGCGACCGGGCGAACTTCGAGCCGCTCGTTCAGCATCTGCGCTTCGTTCACATAGCCTTGGCGGCCGAGCACCAGAAAGCGCAGACCGGACGTGCGGCTCAGGCGCGTGAAGATTTGCTCGCAATGCGTCTCGATGCCCCCGGACACACCCGGGAAGCCACGCAGGCCGATGACGCAAACATCGACGCGATCTGACGCTTTGGCCTCAGCCACTTCCGCTCACCCTGGGCGCCGCCAATGGTCGGCACAAAACAACCGAACCCGGCCTGGGTCCAGCGGCTTGGACATGCAGAAACCAAACCGCACGCGCTTGGGGAACGGACGGAAAAGCGTTCGCCCAAAAGGGAAATGTCGGGTCATTCCAGACGGCCGGAGGCCGATCTGGAATCCAGGGCAAGCGACGGTACGTTGGCCCTGGATTCCAGATCACGCGCCGCGTGTCTGGAATGACTAAGAGCCTAGGCCGCCTTCGCCGCCGCGACCACCGCAGCCTTCACATCGTTCACGGCGCGCTGAACCAGGCTCTCATCATCGCCCTCGGCCATGATCCGAACCAGCGGCTCGGTACCACTCTTGCGGACCAGCAAACGCCCCTTGCCGCTCAACGCTGCTTCCGCCGCCTTGATGGCTTCCTTGACGCTCGCCGCTTCCATCGGGTCTGGCTTGCCCTTCTCGTAGCGCACGTTTTCGAGCACTTGCGGCGCAGGTTCGAAGAGCTTGCAGACTTCGCTCGCCGGTTTGCCGGTCTGCTGGATGACCGCGATCACTTGCAGCGCCGCCAACAGGCCATCGCCCGTGGTCGAGAAATCGCTCAGCACGATGTGGCCCGATTGCTCGCCGCCAACATTGTAGCCCTTGGCGCGCATCGCCTCGACGACATAGCGATCGCCAACCTTGGTGCGCTCAAGACCAATCTTCATGCCCTGCAGGAAGCGCTCAAGCCCCAGATTGCTCATCACGGTCGCGACGATGCCAGGCTTGGCCAGCAGGCCCTGCTCTTTCCAGTTCTTCGCGATCAGCGCCATCAGCTGGTCGCCGTCGATCGAATTGCCCTTCTCATCGACGATGGCCACACGGTCCGCGTCGCCATCGAGCGCGATGCCGATATCGGCGCGATACTCCAGCACGGCCTTCTTCAGCGCGCGCACGTCGGTGGAGCCGACCTCCTGGTTGATGTTGAAGCCGTCCGGCTCGACGCCGAGCTTGATGACTTCCGCGCCCAGCTCATAGAGCGCCACCGGCGCCACTTTGTAGCCAGCGCCATTGGCGGCATCGATGACGATGCGCATGCCCTTCAGCGTCAGCCGCTTCGGGAATGTCGCTTTGACGATCTCGACATAACGCGCCTGGGCGTCGTCGATACGGCGGGCGCGGCCGAGTTTATCGGGCGCGGCCAAGTGTTCGTCGAGCTTGGAATCCATCAGCTGCTCGATCTCGAGTTCAGCGTCGTCGGAGAGCTTGTAGCCGTCCGGGCCGAAAAGCTTGATGCCATTATCTGCGAACTTGTTGTGACTGGCCGAGAGCATGACGCCCAGATCCGCACGGAGCGAACGGGTCAGCATCGCCACCGCCGGCGTCGGCAGCGGTCCGAACAGCACCACATCCATGCCCGCGGCGGTGAAGCCCGCCGTCAGCGCCGGTTCCAGCATGTAGCCCGAGAGCCGGGTGTCCTTGCCGATCACCACCAGGTGGCGGCGGTCGTCGGCCGAGCGGAAGCGCTTTCCGGCGGCCAGGCCCACCCGCATGGCCACTTCGGGCGTCATGGGGAAGCTATTGGCTGTCCCGCGGATGCCGTCTGTCCCGAAATAGGCCCTGGTCATGGGTGACCGTACTCCCTGAAAAACCGTCGCATGTTGAAAGACTAATTGAGGTGCAAATCAATGGCCGCGTTGGCAGAAGCTGCGTGGGACAAGCATCTAGAGTAACCTCAGCCAGTTATCAGCCTGTTCGGACGCGCTCATGCGCTGTCCAGCGGTCATTTATTAACAGCGAGCATCATCACGAATGTGCGGCATCATTGGCATCCTCGGCACTTCACCCGTTGCACCCCGGCTGGTGGAGTCGCTGAAGCGGTTGGAATATCGCGGCTATGACAGCGCGGGCGTCGCTGCCCTGAATGGCGGCGCGATCGAACGCCGCCGCGCCGCCGGCAAGCTGGGCAATCTCGAGATCGAACTTGGGTCGAACCCGCTCTCGGGCACGACTGGCATCGGCCACACCCGCTGGGCCACCCACGGTGCCCCGACCACCGGCAACGCCCACCCGCACGCGACCGATAAAGTCGCCATCGTCCATAACGGCATCATCGAGAACTTCCGCCCGCTGCGCGAAGAGCTGATCAAGGCCGGCCACAAGTTCGCGTCGGAAACCGACAGCGAGGTCATCGCCCACCTGATCACCGAATATCTCAACCAGGGCCAATCGCCCGAACAAGCCGCGATCAGCGCCGTCCGCCGCCTCGATGGCGCGTTCGGCATTGCTGTGCTGTTCGCCGGCGATGACGACATCCTCGTCGGCGCTCGCAAAGGCTCGCCGCTCGCAGTCGGCCTCGGCGACGGTGAAATGTATCTCGGCAGCGACGCGATCGCCGTCTCGCCTTTCACCACGCGCGTCATCTTCCTCGAAGAAGGCGACATCGCCGTGCTCTCGCACACCAAGGCGAAAATCCTCGACGCCAACGGCCAGATCGTAGAGCGGCCGGTGCATATCTTCTCGGGCGGCGCAGCGGCCGTGGAGAAAGGCAATCACCGCCACTTCATGCAGAAGGAAATCTACGAGCAGTCCGAGACCACCGCCCGCACCATCACGCGCTACGTCAACGCCAATGACGAGACGGTGCAAATGCCGGATCTCGACGGCGTCGATCTCGCCGCCGATAGCGCCATCGTCATCGGCTGCGGCACCGCACACTATGCCGGACGCGTCGCTGAATACTGGCTCGAGCAATACGGCGGCATCGCCGTCGAAACCGACATTGCGAGCGAGTTCCGCTATCGCAAGCCGGCCTTCGGCAAGAAGGCGTTCTCGGTATTCGTCTCGCAATCAGGCGAAACCGCCGACACGCTGGCAGCACTCCGCTATTGCAAAGAGAACGGCCTGAAGACGCTCGCCGTCGTCAACGTGCCGGAGTCGACGATCTGGCGCGAAGCCGATGCACGCTTGCCGACGCTCGCCGGCCCTGAGATCGGCGTGGCTTCAACCAAAGCCTTCACCGCGCAACTCTCTGCGCTCGCCGGCCTCACCATCGCCGTCGGCCGCGCACGCGGCGCGCTCTCTTCACAAGAAGAGTCCCGCCTCGTCCGCGCGCTGATGGAAACGCCGCGTCTCATCGCTGATGCGCTGACCACGGAGCCAGAAATCGAAGCTATCGCCCACGAACTCGCGCAAGCGCGCGACGTGCTCTATCTCGGCCGCGGCGTGCACTATCCGATCGCCCTCGAAGGCGCGCTGAAGCTCAAGGAAATCTCCTACATTCACGCCGAAGGCTATGCCGCAGGCGAACTGAAGCACGGGCCCATCGCGCTGATCGACGAACACACGCCTGTCGTCGTCGTCGCGCCACACGATGCGCTGTTCGAGAAAACCCTCTCCAACATGCAGGAAGTGAACGCGCGCGGCGGCAAGCTGATCGTGATCACCGATCCAGCGGGCGCTGCCGCCTGCGCCGACATCGCCAAGCACATCATCATGGTGCCCGCCTGCGATCCGTTCGTGGCGCCGCTGGTTTACTCCGTGCCGATCCAACTGCTGGCGTATCTGACTGCCGTGCAAAAAGGCACCGACGTCGATCAACCGCGTAACCTCGCCAAGTCGGTGACCGTGGAATGAGCAAGCTTCGCGCAGGCGTACTTGGTGCGGGCGCCTTCGGGCGCATCCACGCGCGCAAGTTTTCCGAAGATGCACGCGTGCAATTCGTCGGCGTATTCGATCCGGACGATGAACGCGCGCAGCAACTTGCCGACACGCACGGCGCCAAGAGCTTCGCCAGCCTAGACGCCCTGCTCGCCGAAATCGACATGCTCACCATCGCGAGCCCGCCCTCGTTTCACGGCACAGCTGCGCTGGCTGCGCTCAACGCCGGCAAGCACGTGCTCGTCGAAAAGCCACTCGCAACTGATGTCGCCACTGGCGCCAAACTGGTCGAACTTGCACGCGCCAAGAAGCTCACCCTCGCCTGCGGCCACCAAGAGCGCTTGGTGTTCGACGCGATGGGGCTGCTCGCAGCGCCCGAACAACCGACCTACATCGAAAGCGTCCGCGAAGGCCCGTGGACAGGCCGTAGCGCTGATGTCTCCGTCACACTCGACCTCATGGTCCACGATCTCGATCTCGCGCTGCAGCTCTTGAAGCGCAAACCCGCCAGCATCGCCGCCACTGCCCGCAGCGACAAAGGCAAAACCGCCGACGTGATCGAAGCGCGCCTCGCGTTCGACGGCGCCGAAGCCGTCTTCATCTCCAGCCGCGTCGCCGGCGAGCGCAAGCGCACCATGCGTGCGGTTTATCCTTCCGGCGAAGTGAAGCTCGACTTCCTCACCCGCGAATTTTCCAACACGACGAGCTTCCCGCTCAACGCCGCCTTCGCCGAGACGCGCATCGGCAGCGATCCGCTTGGCGCCAATGTCGCGCAATTCATCGACGCCGTGCTCGGCGTCGCACCGCGCCCCGTCGTCAATGGCGAAGAAGCGCTCGCCGTTTTGGAGCTTGCGCTTGATGTTGATGCAGCGAGCGGGCTGCCGTCGCTGTCATGACGCAAGCTCAAACTCTCCGCTCCCCCTTCACGGGGGAGCTGTCGTGCGGAGCACGACTGAGGGGGTGTCAGCATCGCTCATCCGCAAACGCGCAGCCGCCGGCAAAAGCGTCTGCTTCAACACAACACCGCCGTTACCCCCACCCCCAACCCCGCCCCGCAAGGGGGCGGGGAGTCGCTCATCTTTGGACTCCGACACCATGATCCCCTTCATCGACCTTCAAGCCCAACGCGCGCGCATCGAAGACAAAATCGACGCAGCGGTGTCCAAAGTGATCCGCTCCGGCGCGTACATCTTTGGCCCGGAAGTAAAAACACTCGAAGGCCAACTCGCTCAATTCGCCGAAACCAAGCACTGCATCGCCAACGCCAACGGCACCGATGCGCTCGTGCTGCCACTCTGGGCTTGGGGCGTCGGCGAAGGCGACGCTGTGTTCTGCCCGAGCTTCACGTTTGCGGCGACCGCCGAGATCGTGCCGTGGACCAACGCCACGCCGATTTTCGTCGATGTGCTGCCGGACACCTACAACATGGATCCCGCTTCGCTCGAAGCCGCGATCGCGGGCGTGAAGAAGGACGGCAAGCTCACAGCCAAGGCCGTCATCGCCGTCGATCTCTTCGGCCAACCAGCGGACTACCCGGCGATCGCTGCGATCTGTAAGCGCGAAGGCCTGAAGCTGATCGCCGACTCCGCGCAAGGTTATGGCGCGACGCTCAACGGCAAGCACCCGATGCACTGGGCCGACGCGCAAACCACGTCGTTCTTCCCGGCCAAGCCGCTCGGCTGCTACGGCGACGGCGGCGCGACGCTCACCAACAGCGACGATGATAACGTGCTGATGCGCTCGCTCGCCTTCCACGGCGCCAGCGGCGACGACAAATACAACTGCGCCCGCATCGGCATGAACTCACGCCTCGACACGATCCAAGCCGCGATCCTGATCGAAAAGCTCGCCATCTTCGCCGACGAAATCCGCGCCCGTAACGAAATCGCCGATCGCTACGCCCACATGCTCGAAGGCCTCGTGCAAACGCCGAAGGTCATCGAAGGCGGCGTTTCAACTTGGGCGCAATACGTGATTGAAGCCGACAATCGCGACGGCTTGGCTGCACACCTGCGCGAAGCCGGCATCCCGACGGCGCAATACTATCCGAAGCCGCTGCACAAGCAGACGGCGTACGAAACCTTCCCCGTCGGCGCCGGTGGCCTCAAAGTCAGCGAAACCATCTGCCACCGCGTGCTGGCGCTGCCGATGCACCCGTACCTCGACGGCCAAACGCAAACGAAGATCGCGAATGCGGTGCGGGACTTCGTGAAGGCTGGTTCGTAGAGCAACACCACCCATTCCCGGATTGGCGCGCAAGCGCCAAGTCCGGGACCCATAAACACTCCTGCCCGCGCATTGCGCTCATTGGTGAAACAGTTGGGATTATGGGTCCCGGGCTCGATGCTTCGCATCGCCCCGGGAATGGGTGGTGCGTGCCTGGCATTCAATAGCGATCTCACAACCGACCCTGCACTAAGCTCCTCAAAGGGTTGCGCCTCTCGCAACGCACTGCGTAGTGTCTCGCCACACAATGCAGGGGTGAGAGCATGGCGGAAGCGGCAGTCGAGCGACAGAAGGGTATCCTTGGGCTGATCGAACGCGCGGGCAACAAGCTGCCCGATCCGGTGTTCATTTTCTTCTGGCTCATCGGCCTGCTGATCTTGGGTTCTGTCATCGCTTCGGCGCTCGGTTATTCGGCTCAGCACCCAACTGAAGTGGATGAGAGCGGCCAGCCAGTCATCATCACGGCGGCGAGCATGCTCTCGCCGGACAACATCCGGCGCCTCCTCGTGGAGATGCCGCAGACGTTCACGCACTTCCATCCGCTCGGTTACGTGCTCGTTGTCATGCTTGGCGCCGGCGTCGCAGAGCGCGCTGGCCTCTTCGCCACCGCGATGCGCGCGGGCGTGCGCGACGCGCCGAAGTTTCTGCTGACTCCAGCCGTCGCGTTCGCGGGCATGATGGGAAATCTCGCCGCTGACGCCGCTTACGTCGTGCTCATTCCGTTGGCCGGCGTTTTGTACGCAGCCGCCGGGCGTCACCCCATTGCAGGTATCGCCGCGGCGTTCGCTGGCGTCTCCGGCGGCTTCTCCGCCAATCTGTTGCCAGGCCAGCTCGACGCGCTGTTGTTCGGCATCACCGAGGCCGCGGCCGAGCAAATCGCGCCGGGCTGGGACGCCAACATCGCCGGCAACTGGTTCTTTATCGCAGCGATGCTTTTCGTGTTCTTGCCGGTGATCTGGTTCGTCACCGACGCGATCATCGAGCCCCGTTTGAAGCGCTACGCGACGCCCGATGGCGAAGCGATGAACAATATTGGCGACGCCAACGCCCCGCTCACGCCCGAAGAGAAGAAAGGCCTTGGCCGCGCCGGTCTCGCTTGCCTCGCAGTCGTCGCACTTTGGGTGGCGTTCGTGTTCATGCCGGGCACACCGCTGATCGACGAAGAGGCCGCGACACCGCCGGCGCGCCTGACGCCCTTCTATCAATCCTTGGTGGCCGGCTTCTTCGTGCTCTTCCTCGCCGCCGGCTGGGCTTATGGCGCTGCTGTCGGCACAGTCAAAAACCATCGCGACGCCGTGAAGATGATGGCAGGCGCTATGGGTGACCTCGCCTATTATCTCGTGCTCGCATTCGCCGCCGCGCACTTCGTGGCGATGTTCAATTGGTCGAATCTCGGCCTCATCTTCGCTGTGCAAGGCGCCGATGCGATCGAGCAATCGGGCTTGCCGCTGCCGATCCTGCTCGTGTTGATCGTGGCTTTCTCTGCGGGCATCAATTTGCTGATTGGCTCGGCGAGCGCGAAGTGGGCGCTGATGGCGCCCGTGCTTGTGCCGATGATGATGCTCTTGGGCGTTTCGCCTGAGATGAGCACAGCCGCTTATCGGGTTGGCGACGGCGCAACCAACATCATCACGCCCCTGATGGTCTACTTCCCGCTCGTGCTGACGTTCTGCCAACGCTGGCGCACCGATTTCGGCCTCGGCAGTTTGACCGCCACCATGATCCCCTACTCATTGTGGATCTTGATCGTCGGCTTGGGTCTCACCTTCGGCTGGGTCTATCTCGATCTGCCGCTCGGGCCGGGGGCAGGCGTCGACTTCACGATGCCAGCCACCACGCCCGTCCCGGCGCCTTAACCGGCAGAACGCCTCCGTCTCATCCGGGACGGAGGCGTGTGAGCCGGCGTTAAGCCTCCGCGATGCGCGCGCACGCCGCTTGCACTAAGTTCTTCAACAATGTCCGCCGATATTTACCAAACCGAGTGCGTCGTCATCGGCGCCGGCGCCGTTGGCCTTGCTTGCGCCGCTGCACTCGCGCGCGCCGGGCGCGAGGTGCTTGTGCTCGAAGCAACCGCGCAAATCGGCTCCGGCACCTCCTCGCGCAACAGCGAAGTCATCCATGCCGGGCTCTATTACCCCACCGGCAGCCTGAAGCATCAACTCTGCGTCGAAGGCCGGCGCAAACTCTACGCCTACGCCGCCGAGCGCAACGTCGCCCACAAGAAGTGCGGCAAGCTCATCGTCGCGACCAATACGGCGGAAGAAACCCAGATCGCGGCACTTCACCAGCGTGCGCAAGAAAACGGCGTCGAGAACTGCACTCTGCTCACCACGTCCGAAGCGAAAGCGCTCGAACCGAACATCGCTTGCGTGTCCGCGCTCCTCTCCGCCGAGACCGGCATACTCGACAGCCACGGCTACATGCTCGCCCTGCTCGGCGAAATCGAAGCCAATAACGGGGCCATCGCGCTCAACGCGCCGTTCATCGGCGCCGCTAAAACCGCTGACGGCTACGAAATCGAAATCGGCGGCGAAGCCCCTGCGCGCATCGCGTGCCGCGTGTTGATTAACGCCGCCGGCTTCGATGCCCAGCGCGTGGCGTCAGCGATCGAAGGCGTCGAGAACATCCCGCCCTTGGTGCTGGCTAAGGGCTCGTATTTCGGCTGCGCCGCCAAGCCCGCCTTCTCGCGGCTCATCTATCCGGCGCCCGTCGATGGTGGCCTCGGCGTCCATCTCACACTCGATCTCGGCGGACGCATGCGGTTTGGGCCAGATGTTGAATGGCTCGACCACAACGAACCCGCGCGCATCGACTACACAGTCGATCCCCAACGCAGCGAAGGCTTCTACGACGCCATTCGCCGTTACTGGCCAGCGCTTCCGGATGCTTCGCTCACGCCGGACTATTCAGGCTGCCGCCCGAAACTCTCCGGCCGCGGGCAAGCCGCTGCGGATTTCCGCATCGCAACGCACGGGCTACCGGGGCTCGTCTGCCTCTATGGCATCGAGAGCCCCGGCCTCACCTCATCGCTCGCAATCGCTGAACGCGTCGCAAAGCTCGCGGCGTAATCACGGCCCGCCGAGGAAATCTGCCGCCGTCAGCGCCAAGCCAGGCGCCAGCGTTGCAAACTGCACTGCCGCGCCCGCCCCGTCGCCATCCGCATCGTAGTAAAGCGCGCCCGTGGCCGAGTCGTAGATGATGCGGTCATCGGAATCCGCCGCCGCCGCGCCGATCACGAACGCATTCGAGCCGAGCATGCCGACGCCAACGCCAACGAAGATCGAGGTGCTGAGCTCGATCGTATCGTCGGTCACGTTGAATCCCGCGATCGTATCGATATTGCCGCCACCCAACGTCGTCGAGAACACGAACGTATCGGCGCCGTTGCCGCCATCGAGCTGGTCTGCGCCAGCGCCACCGTCGAGCCGATCGATGCCGTCACCGCCAAACAGGACATCGTCGCCGCCATCGCCGGCGAGCGCGTCGTTGTTCTGGCGGCCGTAGAGCGTGTCCGCATCGGCGCCACCGGCGAGCGTATCGTCGTTATTGCCGCCATCGAGCAGGTCAGCGCCCGCGCCGCCGTTCAGCGCGTCATTGCCATCGCCGCCATACAGCGTGTCGAGCCCGCCATCGCCATTCAGCGCATCGTCGCCTTGGCGGCCGTACATCGTATCGTCGCCTTCGCCGCCATTGCCGCCGTCATTGTGGTTGCCGCCATCGATTAAGTCGACGCCGTCACCACCGTTCAGCGTATCGGCGCCATCGCCGCCATAGAGCGTATCGCTTTCGGTATCGCCGTAGAGTTCATCGTCGCCGGTACGGCCGTAGAGCGTGTCGGTGCCGGCGCCGCCGTGGAGCGTGTCGTTGTCATTGCCGCCGTCGAGAATGTCGGCGTTGTCGCCGCCATAAGCGACGTCGTTGCCGTTGCCTCCATTCAGCGTGTCCTCGCCGGCATCGCCTGACAGCGTATCGGCGCCAGCCAGGCCGGAGAGCACGTTGTTCGACGCGTTGCCGGTGATCGTGTTGCCGAGAATGTTGCCGATGCCGTTGATCGCGCTGGGTCCGGTCAGCGTCAAATTTTCGATGTAGGCCGCAAGCCCGTAGGTCACGACAGAAAAGACCGTGTCCGTACCGGCGCTCGCGCTTTCGCCGACGACGTCGCCGGCATCATCGACATAGTAGGCGTCATCGCCGCCGCCGCCATACGTTTGGTCAGCGCCCTGCTCGCCATTGAGGCTATCCGCGCCAGCGCGGCCATAGAGCAAGTCGGCGCCGTCGCCGCCGCTCAGAACGTCGTTGTCATTGCCGCCATCAATGAAATCCGCGTCGAGACCGCCGTTCAGCACATCGTCGCCATCGCCGCCATCGAGGGTGTCCGCACCAGCGCCAGCGTTGATCGTATCCGCGCCGTTGCGGCCTTCGAGCAGGTTGGCGACAGCATTGCCGGTGATGAGGTCAGCACCCGCGCCGCCAATGGCGTTTTCGATCACCGCACCGCGCGCGATCGAGATATTGCCAATCGCAACGCCTACGCCGCCATTGCCGGGACCGGCGCTCGAGAACGCCTGCTCGCGCAGGTCGATCTCCGTGTTGGAGAAATAACCCGAGAAATCGAGCGTATCGTTGCCGCCCGCATCCCAGATCGAAAACACCGGACTCCAGATGCTGCTGAGGATCGAGTAATGCAGCAGGCCAGTGTTTGAATTAAACCCGTAGATCGTGTCGCCCGTGCGCGTCGTCATGTTGGCGCCGTAGAGCAGCTGAACCGCGGCGATGTCGTGCAGTTGCGGGCCAAAGGCAAAGGCGTTCAAGCTGTGACCGACGCCAGCCGAGCCGAAATAGCTCATCACCGTATAAGCGCGCGAATCCTGCCAATAATCCGAGGATTCCGGATAGGTCGTCGGCTCACCGCTCAGCGCGTCGTAATCGGCTGGGTGCGCCAAGCCGATGGC
The DNA here is from genome assembly GCA_964405865.1 of uncultured Terricaulis sp. GTDB lineage: Bacteria > Pseudomonadota > Alphaproteobacteria > Caulobacterales > Aquidulcibacteraceae > Vitreimonas. Next base: position 123,838 of record CAYOPM010000006.1, read on the forward strand.
GTGGCCGATCTCGTGGCTGATGGTTTGCGCGCCAAAGCCGCCCCAGGTGAGCGCCGAATTGTTCGCCAGCGAGATGTTGATCCAGACGTCGCCTTCCCAGCTCGCGGCTCCGGTCGATCCTGGCCAGGGATAATACGCGAACGCTGAGGCTCCATCGGCGCCGGCGCCGTAATTACCAAACAACATGCTGGCGTTGTTGGAGTACTCGCTCTCCGGATCGGTCACGCGCGTGAACGTGATGTTCGCGACATCCGCCCAAAGGCTCAGGATCATCTCCGTGAATTCGATCTGATCAGCTGTGAACTGCGAGAAGTCCGAGGTGCCAGCCGGCATCGTGCCGGGGGGATCAGTGCGGAAGGCGTACGTCACTTCAACCGGCGTACTGAGCGTCCAGCTCCAAGAACGGTCATGGCGCGTGAGCTGGGCCGCGACTTGATCCCAGTCGAAGATCGGCAAGCCATTGCCGGCGACACCATCCGTCGGCGGCTGAAACGCCACCGGACCGTCGCCAGGACCTTGATACGTCAGGTTTCCGCAGATCGGACACGAGCACACGGGAGGCGCATCCGGGGCACTCATATCGCGCGCAAAGAACTGACCCGGCGCATCGTCGAAAACATTGAGTTGAAGCGGCATCTGCGGCGTCTCCCACGCGAGATTGATCGACGCGGACACTACGAGCGGCAGCGATCAAGGCCAACTGCAACACACCGCAAAGACACCCTCGCCGTCGCCAGCAGAATACATCTGGCGCCTCAGGGATCGCCCAATGAAGTCGCAATATCGACTGTCACAAGACTTTCGCTCTTAAGAATTCGCGCCGCGCGGTGCGATTTAACCAAGTCCTTCTGGTTAACTTCGCGAGGCGATTGTTTAACCACGACTGCGCTTTGCCGCTCCGTCATTTCCGTCACGCTGGCTGCATCATACCGAAAACTATTCGGAGAGCCGGCGTCACTGCGTACGGAGGTAATAGGAAATGCAACTGAAGCTTATGAGCTCGGTCTGCGCCGTTGCACTGGCCCTGGCGTTCGCGCCGGCTGCCTGGGCAGGTTATGACGAACCGGGCATCGACGATGGCAACGCCATCGCCAGCGATGGCAGCACCGCCACCGCTGACAACAGCAGCACTGAAAACTTCGCAGAAGAATCCTTCAATTCGGTCGCCTCAGGCAACTCGCTGACGGCTACCGACAACTCGGTCGAGAACGAAGACTCTTTCAACAACGAGTCGACCAACGTCTCCGACTCTGGAAACGGCAACTTCTCGGGCAACGGCGACACCACTGACGAATCGACCAACGTCGATGTTGCAGTGACGGACTCGCTCAACGACAACTCGACCAACACGCTCAACGCCACCGACAACTCTGTCGAGAACGAAGAGTCGTTCAACACGGACAATTCCGTTGAGAACGAAGACTCGTTCAACGCGGATAACTCGGTCGAGAACGAAGAATCGTTCAACACCGACAACTCGGTTGAGAACGAAGACTCCTTCAACGACGAGTCGACCAACGTCGCCGTGTCCGACTCGGGCAACGGCAACTTCTCGGGCAATGGCGACCACACCGATGAATCGACCAACGTCGATGTCGCGGTGACGGACTCGCTCAACGACAACTCGACCAACACGCTCAACGCCACCGACAACTCGGTTGAGCACGAAGACAGCTACAACACCGACAACTCGGTCGAGAACGAAGAATCGTTCAACACCGAGAACGAAGAATCGTACAATACGGTCGCTTCGAACAACTCGCTGACGGCTACCGACAACTCGGTCGAAAACGAAGAATCCTTCAACACGGACAACTCCGTCGAGAACGAAGAATCGTTCAACACCGTTGCGTCGAACAATACGTTGACCGCCACCGACAACTCGATCGAAGACCAAGACAACTCGGTCGACAATTCGGTTGAAGCTGACGACCAGTCGATGAACAACGGCTCGCTCATCGCGGGCGACGACCAAGCCAACAACTCGAACCAAGCCGGCGGCGATCAAGCCGTTGCCGACAATGGCTCGCAGCAAGCTGGCAACGACCTGACCGACGTTGACGTGGCCGACTCGGGCAACGGCAACTTCTCGGGCAATGGCGTCGACAACGCTTCGGGCGGCTCGATGATCGCTGGCGACGACCTCGATCAGAACAACAACAGCGGCCTCTACGCTGGCGACGACCTGGATCAGAACAACAACACCGGCAACTATGCTGGCGACGATCTGAACCAGAACGCCGGCAACTATGCCGAAGACGACCTGAACCAGAACTCGGGCACCTATGCGGGTGACGATCAGAACATCGCTGGCGGCCATCAGGCCGGCGACGATCAAGAGATCGCCAACGCTTCGGGCGGTTCGAACCTGGCGGGCGACGACCAGAACGTGGCCGGTGGTCACATGGCTGGCGACGACATGGAAATCGAAAACACGTCGGCTGGCGGCCACTTGGCCGGCGACGACATGGACATCGACAACGAGTCGAACGCTGCCTCTGGCGGTTCGGCCCTCGCTGGCGACGACCAAAACATTGCTGGCGGCCACCAAGCTGGTGACGACCTCGACATCGACAACGAGTCAAACCTCGCTTCTGGCGGTTCGAACATCGCTGGCGACGACCAAAACTCGGTCGGCGGTCACCAAGCGGGCGACGACCAAGAGTTCACCAACGCTTCGGGTGGCTCGGTTGCGGCTGGCGACGATGTCGACATGAACCTGAACTCGGGTGTGCAAGCCGACGACTTCCAGAACGCTTCTGGCGGCTCGAACGCGGCTGGCGACGACATCAACCTCGACTCGAACTCGGGCATCCAAGCCGATGAGTTCAACAACGCGTCGGGCGGTTCCGACATCGTTGGCGACGACCAAAACGTAGCCGGCGGCCACATGGCCGGCGACAACATGACGGTTGCCGACAACGGTTCGAACCAAGCGGGCGATGACCAGACGATCGTGGGCGGCCATGCCGCTGGCGACGATCTGGACATCCGCAACGCTTCTGACGATGCCAACCAAGCCGGCGGCGACCAAGTCGTTGCTGACAACGGTTCGGCCATCGCTGGCGACGACCAAACCATCAACTCGGGCGTTCTGGTCGGCGACGACCAAGACAACTCGGTCGATAACTCGGTCGAGAACGAAGACTCGTTCAACGTCGACAACTCGATCGACGACCAAAACAACTCGGTCGACAACTCGGTTGACTACGACGACTCGTTCAACACCGATAACTCGGTTGAGAACGAAGAATCGTTCAACACCGAAGTCGAGATCGAAGACTCGTTCAACACCGATAACTCGGTCGAAAACGAAGACTCGTTCAACACCGACAACTCGGACAACTCGCTGAACGTCGCCATCACGGACTCGTTCAACGACAACTCGACGAACAACGAAGATAGCTTCAACACCGACAACTCGGTCGAAAACGAAGATAGCTTCAACACTGATAACTCGGTCGAGAACGAAGACTCGTTCAACACCGACAACTCGGTGCGCAACGAAGACTCCTTCAACACGGAAATCGAAGACTCGAACAACACCGATAACTCGGTCGAGATCGAAGACTCGCTGAACACCGAAGTGAAGGATAGCTACAACGTCGATACCGATATCGAAGACAGCTACAATTCCGACAGCTCGACGACCACCATGGTCATCACGGCGATGGAATTGGACGCTTTCGTCACCGACATCGAAGTTGACGCTCGCGGCTTCAAGGAAGGCGAAATCGAGACGGGGTCGATCGCGATCGACAACGGCGCGCTCGCCAACTTCGGCGGCATCAACACGTCGAGCATGAACACGGGTATTGGTTCGGCCAACCAGGCAGCCACGGCTGTCGGCGCCAACGCCAACATCACGTTCGGCAACGGCGGCGGCGGCAACTAAGCCCCGCACCAGTCAGGGCCGGGCCGGCGGATGTCCTCCGCCGGTCCGGTCAGGGCTTTCACCCCAAGAACGGCAGGGTCCGATGAAGACCATGACGACAATACTGAAGGGAACAGTCCTCGCGGGGGCTTTGGCGTTCGCCAACACCGCCGCGGCCGACGAACTCCCCTCGGCCCAGTCCTTGCCTGATGAGGGCATGACTGAGCTTTCGCTAGAAGACATGGACGCGCTCGCAGGGGGTACGGGCGTCGATGTCGTGCTGATTACGGATCAAACTCTGACCGCCACCAACACCGGCAACACGGTGACCGGCGATGTGGTCGGCTCGGGGCAAGTTAACCTCGGGTCCGGCGCCTTCTCCGGCTATAGCGGCCTCGGCAACTTCGTGATCAACACAGGCCATAACAACAACCTGCAATCCAGCATGTCGGTTTCCGTCGTGCTGGCGCCGACGCCGACGCCATGAAGGCTAAGGCTCTGGCCAAGACACTGGCGCCGTCTCACTTGAAGTGGGGCGGCGCTGCTCTTGTCTTCGGCATGCTCGCCCTCCTCGCCAGCCCAGCGGATGCGCAAGTGCGCACGCACGGCGAAGGCGGCGGCTCCTATACAGTTTCAGTGATGAGCTGGCGCGACATCCCGTTCCGGACGGTCGTGCGTCAGCAATACGATTATAGCTGCGGCTCGGCCGCCGTCGCGACGCTGCTGCGCTTTCACTACAATATGCAAGTGAACGAGCGCGAAGTGTTCACCGCCATGTTCGATCGCGGCGACCAAGCGCGGATCCGCGAAGTCGGCTTCTCGATGCTCGACATGCGCACCTATCTCGAACAGCGCGGCTTCCGCGCCGATGGCTTGCGCCTTTCGCTCGATCGCCTCGCCGGCCTCGACGTGCCCGCGATCGCGCTGATCACGCCGGGCAATTATCGCCACTTCGTCGTCGTCAAAGGCGTCACCGATACGCACGTTCTTGTCGGCGATCCGACCTTTGGCCTCGTCACCTACACGCGCGCCGATTTCGAAGCGGTGTGGAACGGCGTTGTCCTCGCCATCCGCCAAACGCCCGACGGCATGCAGGCGCCGATCTACAACGCCGAGAACGAATGGCAGCCCTGGTCGCGCGCCCCGCTCGGTGACGCGCAAGGCCCGGTTAGCCCTTCAACGCTCTTCCTGAGCGCGCGCGAGCTTTACCAAGTCACGCCGCTGACGCCGCCGGTGCCGGGATGAAACAGCGCGCCGGCCTCCGCATTGCGCTCTTCAGCGCTGTGGCGCTCACCGCGCTCAGCGCACCCGCCTACGCGCAAGATGCTGGCTGGGGCGACGACATCGAAGTGATGGCGGATGACGAACTCGGCGAACTGCGCGGCGGCTTCACCGTCGGCGGCATCAACATCAATTTCGGCGCAACCGTCACCACCATCCTGAACGGCGTGCCGGTGCTGACCACCAACATCACCGTCACAGACGCCGGCCGCATCGTTGATCAGACGATGGCCGATGTCGGCCAGACGCTTGAAGAGATCGGCGAAGAAGGCCGCGAAGCCCTCGGCCTCGATGGCCTCGGCGACGACGCCGCCGGTATTATTATCGAGGACGAAGACGGCATCACGGCACTCGTCCACAACGTCACCGACGGCGCGCTGCAAAACATCATCGTCAACACCGCCACAGGCCGCGACATAACCCAGGACATCGACATCACCCTCGATCTCCCCGGCTTCGATTTCATCCAAGGCGAACTATCTACGGAGCGCTTCGGCTTCCGCCTACACGACGACATGATGGGCGTAGCCTTCGGACGTGGGCCTGGGGGGTAAGGGCCACTTGGCAGAAGGGAGGTCGCTGACTTAACTTTCCCGCTTGAGGGCAAAGTTGAGTTTGATCCGTTTTCTATTCGGTTGGGATGGCCGCATTCGCGGCGGACAATTGCTGGTGAGCGCATTCGGCGTCGGCGTACTCTCTACGTTGCTTTCGATGGCGCTCACGTTTGCGTTTGTGCCGCAGGAACCATCGGGAGGCTGGATCGCGGACGAGAGGTTTTTGCTGACCTGGTTCATTGGCCAAATACCAGGCTTGATCTCCACTTACGCACTCGCCTCGCGTCGACTTCACGATCTCGGGTATTCTGCAATCTGGCTCATACCCGGCTCGGCATACGCGGCGGCTATTCAAGTGGCCGCGATCGTCTGGCCAAGCATCAGCAATGATGGCCGAACCTTCGTGTTCATCCTGCCACTATTGGCCGCGTCCATTTTGCTCATCGCAGCGCCGGGACAGCAGCACGCCAACCGCTACGGCCCACCGCCTGCACCTTAGCTCTCACCCATTCCCGGCGCGCGAAGCGTAGTCCGGTAGCCATAAACACTTCTGTTTGCGGATAAGCGCGTCGCAACTCCGAGCATAGATTTCGAGCACTTGTGCTTATGGGCCCTGGACTTAGCGGCTTTGCCCGCGCTCCGGGGATGGGTAGATCGCGATCTATCCGCCCCACCCCGAACCGCGCGCATAGTGTGCGCCCATGTCCGAGCCATCATCCATCCAACGCTTTGCCCCGATCGCGCTTTGGCGCGTCGCGAGCCGATTGATGATTACGCTCTTCAATCTGTTCGGCGAGCCGCAACAGCTGGCGCGTCAACATTCGATGAGCGCCACGGACCATAAGCTTGCATCGAACTGGCTGCGCTGCGTCGAAGCTCTGTTCCGCAAATTGCTGTTGATCGAAGCCAGTCACTACGAAAAGCACGTCACGCAAACCAAGCCGCGCCGGCGCGCGAAGCGTGAGCGCCGTGAGATGGCGTTCTTTCCCGAGAGTCCCGAGGCGTGGCGCGCTACGTTTAGCGCATTCTCCTCGGACCGCGGGCGCCCCCGCCGGCATGGCTCGGTCGTTCGGGTAGCGCTGGCGCTTGTCCGATCGAGCGCCGCCGACGAAGGCGCCGGCGGTCCTAAATATTATTCCGCCTGGCCGATTGCGGAACGCTTCGAAGCTCTGCTGCGCGTTCACAACGATCCGGCGCCCTACGCAAAACGTCTCGCGCGCCGCCTCTACGCAACACCAGAGCGGATCGCATCGATCATGCGCGAGCCGCCCGAGCTGCAACACCGCATCGATCCCGAACCACACGCGGCAATCGGCACTCTAATCCGCGAACAATGGCCAACTTTGAGGCCCGACTCGTCCTGATGCGTGTCGCGCGCGCGCTCAATCGTGCTGAAAATAGAACCATCGATGCGGCGGAGGCGTGAGCGGCCTTTCGCTGTATGGGAGCGTGCCTGGCGCACGATAGTAAGCGATCCCGCTGGTGACGTTGCCAATCCACGCTCCGTCATCGCCGTTTACAAAGCCGATGCGCCAGCGCCCATCGGAAGCGAACGCGGAGTGATAGCCAAGCCGATGCAGTTCGCGCGCGATGTCACCAACACAGCCCATGCGCTTCGTCCGGCGCGCGATAAAGTTCGAAGCCTCCTCACACGCCGCCACCGCTTCGGCGAGCACTTGCAGCGCCGCCCTATCGCGCTCGAACCGAGGCGCCGTCTCCTCGAACGATCGGACATCGCTGCAAGACGTCAGCAGCAGCGCCAAGATAACCAGAAACGGAGAGCGCATGGGTCGCTGTCCAGACTGTGCTCAATTCTCGCGGAAGCCACGCCATAGCGATTGGTTGAGCGGCTCGATCAGATATTGCAGCGCGGTGCGTTTGCGCGTCGGCACAACGATCTCCGCCGGCAAGCCGGGGCGGAGGCGGATGTTGGAATTGCTGGCTTCGAGCTCGCGCAGCTCTTCGGCCGAGACTTGTACTTGCGCGACGAAATACGCCATGCCGCTGCGCTCATCGACGAAACGGTCGGCGGAGATGCGCTGCACTTCGCCATCGAGCAGCGGCATCGAGCGGCCCGAGAACGCCGTGATCCGCACTTCGCTACGCTGGCCGACGCGGAGATCATCCGCATCCTCCGGGCGCACCTGCGCTTCAACGATGAGGTCCTGGTCTTCCGGCACGATATCCATCACCGGCTCACCAGGGCGAATGACGCCGCCCACGGTGTTGGCCTGCAAACCAACGATCACGCCCGATGTCGGCGATCGCATCAAAGTGCGCTCCAATTCCGAACGCGCGCCTGCGAGTTGCGGCGTCAGCTGCGCCAAGCGCGCTTCGATGTCGCGCAGCTCCTCGGCGCGATCTTCAAGCGCGGACGCGATCGCAGCCCGCAAGCCAGCGCGCCGGCCTTCAAGCTCAGCCTGCGCACGCTCAAGCGCCCGCACGCGCGTCAACGGCATGAGCCCGCGCTCAGCCAATGAGCGCACGCCGGTGAGTTCGTCCTCAAGCAAACGCGTTTGGTTGTTCAGCGATGCGATTTCTTCTTGGTATCCCGCAATCCGCGCGTCGAGCACGCTCGAGCCCGAGCGCTGCGAACGTAGCGCCGAACCGCGCGACGCCGCTTCGCGGCGGTGCCGCTCAAGCGTCGCGTCCGCGATCAGCCGATCCTCCGGCGGAAGGCTCGCCCATTCCGGCGGCGCTTCGATGCTGTTCGAGCCGCGATTGATGGCGAGCAATTGTGTGCGCTGCATCTGCAAATCGAGCACCTGGCTGAGTAGCGCTTCCTTGCGCGCCAGCACTTCCGGATTGCTCAACTCAATCAGCACATCGCCGGTCTCGACCCGATCACCTTCTTCCACCAGAATCTGCGAAATCACGCCGCCTTCGCGGTGCTGCACAGTCTGGCGCGCGCCAGAAACCGTGACGAAGCCCGGCGCCACGACACCGGCGTCGAGCGGCGCAAACGCGGCCCAGCCGAGGAAGATCACAAAAAAGCTCACCATGACGATGCCGCCAAAGCGAATCTCGCGGCGCGCATCATCGCTGGTCATACGCTCAACAGTTGCGGCGTTGCTCATGACGTTGAGCCTTCCCCACGGCGCAGCGGAGTCACCGCGCCGGCTTGTTGCGCTTGCTGCGCCATCGCGCGCGCGATTTCCTCGCGCGGACCAAAGCGCTCAATCGCGCCGTCGCGCAGAACCAAGAGCTTGTCGGCGGCGGCAATCACGCCGCTTCGATGCGCCACCAGGATCACCGATGCGCCGCGCGCTTTTACTTCCGCGATCGCCTTCAGAAGCGCCTGCTCGCCTTCGGCGTCGAGGTGTGCATTCGGCTCGTCGAGCACCATGAAAGGCGGATTATCATAAAGGGCCCGCGCCAAAGCGATGCGTTGGGCTTGGCCCAGAGAAAGCCCGGCCCCGCGAACGCCGAGTGGCGTTTCGTAAGCCAGCGGCAAGCGCAGGATCATGTCATGCGCGCCGGCTTGCTGTGCTGCGGCGATGGTGAGCGTGTCGGCGATATCGGATGCTGGCGCAAAGCGGCGAATGTTCTCCGCGATCGTGCCGCGAAAGAGCGAGACGTCTTGCGGCAGATAGCCAACGAAACGGCCGCGCGCGTCTATGTCCCAATCAGCGAGGCTGGCGCCATCGAGGCGCACAACGCCAACATCCGGCGCCAAAGCGCCCGAGGCGACGCGCGCCAATGTCGACTTGCCAGCGCCGCTCGGGCCAACCACGCCCAGCACTTCGCCCGGCTGCAGCGCAAACGTCACGTCGCGCAACGCCAAACGCTGCGCATCCGGCACACGCACCGTAACGCGTTCAAACCGCACCTCACCGCGCGGATCGGGCAACGTCGTGCGCTCAGGCACAGGTGGGGCGTTATCGATGAGTTCGTAGAGATTCTTGTAGGCGATCCGCGCCTGCTCGATCTGGCGCCAGCCCCCGATCGCCTGCTCAATCGGCGCGAGCGCCCGCGCAGCCAGGATGGAGCCCGCAATCAGCGCGCCGGGCGAAATCTGGCGCTCGATCGCAAGCCAAGCGCCGACGCCGAGCACGATCGACTGCAACAGCAAGCGCCACACCTTGGAGGCCGAGCCATAAGCCGATTGCGTCCACAGCGTTTCTGTTTGGGTCGCCACGAAATCCTGGCGCGCCGCCATTTGGCGATCGACCAAAGCCTGGCGCATGCCCAGCGCGTTCATCGCTTCGCTGGCGCCGCGATCGGTTTGCTGGGCGGCGTAGAATTTCGGCGCGAGTTCCGAGGTCTTGGCGATGATCGGCCGCAGCGCATGCTCGTGGCGCATCGCGATCAGCACCAAGACCAAGCCACCGACCAGCGTCACCACGCCGATGACCCAGTGAATCATGAAGCACGCCAGCACGAACAGGATCGTCCAAGGCCCGTCGAGCACAGCGAATGCTGCGGGACTAACGAGAGTCTGACGCAACGTATCGAAATCGCGGGCAGCCTGGCCACGCGCGGCATCGGTGCCGGTGCTGCGGCTCAGGCCCAGATCGATGACGGTCGGCGCCAGCAGGCGGTTAAATCGGAGGCCCAGACGCGCCGCCAGACGCTGGCGCGCGACATCGAGCAGGCCCAGGATCAGCAACGCGAACGCCAATACGGCGAACAGCAGCAAAAGAGTCGTGATGCCGCCCGTAGTCAGCACCCGATCGTAGATCTGCAGCATGAACAGAGACGGCGCGAGGTAGAGAAGGTTAACCCCGGCGCTGAAGAGGATGGCCCAGCCGATCAGGTTGCGGCTTGCCGTAAGCGCCGCGCGCAATCCTGTCTGCGCCGCCATGAAGTCACCCTTCCGATGTCGGGCGGTACCACCCAACCCTTCCTCTGGTACCCCAAAAAGCCCCGCCGCGACAATGCCGCGCCCCAGCCGGGAGCGCAGCGCGGCGTTCCCTCACCGCTTCGGACTAGAGCGGGCCGCAGAGGTCTGGTAGGCGGTTTACCAACGCGTCCAAGGCTATGAGGGTGGAGAAACCATGAGACTGGTCAATGATCTGATGTTTGGTCTTGGCGAAGAGGGCAACACGACCCTGAGCGACGCACTTCGCGATTTCTCCCCGATGAGCGCTCTCGATACCGAGGCCACGGCGCTGACCTGCGGCTGCGCCTTCCACGCCAGCCAGATCGACTACACGCCAACGCTTAGTGCGAGCCAGCAATTCGACAGCGACTTCGTCTCGCAGTGGGCGTTCCAAGGCGAGGCGAGCGGCTGGCAATCCATGCTGCCCAATGATGGCCCGCAGGAAGTCAACGAGTCCGGCGGCGACGTCATTCCTGGCGGCGTCGAGTCGACATATACGATTACCCTCGGCCAATCGGAAACGGGCACCATCAACACGGAGAACGATCGCGATTGGTTCGCCGTCACTTTGGTTGCCGGCCAAACCTACCAATTCGATCTGGTGAGCAGCGGCGTCAATCCGCTCACCGATCCCTATCTCGAACTGCGCAACGAGTTTGGCGCGATCCAGGCCATCGATGATGACGGCGGACCTCTAGGCCTAAATTCACGCATCACGTTCACCGCCGCCACGTCCGGCACATATTTCCTGAATGTACGATCCTACGACAACCCACTCCAAACCGACGTCGGCGACTACACAATCAGCTTCAACACCGGAACGCCGCAAAATCCACTCAACACGCTCGCCTGGAACTACGCGTTCCCGGATCTTACGATCAACGTCTACTTCACGACGACGGGCGAGACGAACTCGGGCGACACCGCGATCCGCAACTGGACGCAGGCCGAGATCAACTCGGTGATGTCGGCGCTAGCGTCGATCTCAGCCGTGACGCCACTTGTGTTCACGCAGGTCTTCTCGTCAGCAGGTTCGGACTTCCGACTGACGCTGGCCAATCTCGACCCGGGCGTGCTCGGCCACTTCTTCATCGGCGCCGGCAATGGCGCGTTCGCGCCATCGGGCACCGGCTGGAGCTCAAGCGGCATGGCGCCCGGCTCGCTCGGTTACGCCACCATCGTCCACGAAATCCTGCACGGCCTTGGCCTGGCGCACCCGCACGATAACGGCGGCGGCAGCGAAATCATGCAAGGCGTGACCGCCCCCTTCAACTCGTACGGCACGTTCAACATGAACCACGGCGTGTTCACGACCATGTCGTACAATGACGGCTGGGTCTCGCCCTTCGGCGCGAACGTGAGCACGACCACCGGCTCGCAAGCCGGGCCGATGGCGCTGGATATCGCCCGTCTGCAGCAACTCTACGGCGCCACTAGCGCAAATACAGGCGACAACACCTACACACTGACGGCCGCGGCCGGCTCTTATCGAGCCATTTGGGACACTGGCGGCACGGACACGATCCAGTTCTCCGGCACGCAAGCCGCAAACATCGACCTTCGCGCGGCCTCGCTCACGACCGCGTTCGGCGGCGGCGGCTGGGTTTCGTATGTGACCGGCTTCCACGCCGGCTGGACGATCGCCAACGGCGTCGTCATCGAAAACGCAACCGGCGGCAGCGGCGCTGACACGCTCATCGGCAACGATGTCGCCAACGTGCTCACCGGCAACAATGGCGACGACACGCTCACCGGGAATGGCGGCGCTGACTCGCTCGACGGCGGCGGCGGATCAGACACGATGGCCGGCGGTGCAGGTGATGACACCTTCTACGCGGACAGCACCTTCGACACCGCAAACGAAAACGCCGACGAAGGCGTCGACACCGTTTTCTCAAGCGCGACCTACACGCTTGGCGCCAACGTCGAGAATCTGACGCTTACAGGCGCCGGCGCGATCAATGCTACCGGCAACGCGTTGAACAACGTGATCGTCGGCAATTCCGGCGCGAACTTCATCAATGGCGGCGCCGGCGCCGACGCCATGTCTGGCGGCGATGGCAACGATAACTTCACCGTCGACAATGCCGGCGACACCGTCAGCGAAAACGCCAGCCAGGGCACGGATCGCGTCTTTGCGTCCGTAAGCTTCGTGCTTGGCGCCAACGTCGAAAATCTGACGCTCACCGGCGTTGACGCGATCAACGGTTACGGCAACGAACTCGTCAACACCCTGATCGGCAACGATGCGGCCAACATTCTCGACGGCGCCGCCGGCGCGGACTCGATGACGGGCGGGCTCGGCAACGATTCCTATTATGTCGATGATGCCGGCGACAGCGTCGTCGAAAATCCGAGCGAAGGCACGGACACCGTCTATGCCTCGCTCACCTACACGATCGCTACCGACCTTGAGAACCTGACGCTGATCGGCGGCGCAGCGATCAACGGCACAGGCAATGGCGTGGCCAACACGATCTTCGGCAACGGCCAAGCCAATATTGTCTCTGGCCTTGCCGGCAATGACGTGCTCGACGGCGGCAGCGGCGACGATCAACTCTTCGGCGGCGCCGATAACGATACGCTCTACGGCCGCGCTGGCGCTGATACGCTCGATGGCGAAGGCGGAAGCAATACGCTTGAAGGCGGCGGCGGCGACGATACCTACATCGTGCGCGGCGCGAGCGATGTCGTCGTGGAATTGTCTGCGTCAGGCATCGACACGCTGATCTCCACCGCAACGCGTACGCTTGGCAACTTCCAGGAAAACCTGACGCTGACCGGCGTGGCCGCGATCAACGGCTTCGGCAACATTCTCGCCAATGTGATGATCGGCAATGAGGCGGCGAACACGCTGAACGGCGTGGCCGGCGCCGACACTCTCTCGGGCAATGGCGGCATCGACACGCTGAACGGCGGCGACGGCAACGACACGCTGAATGGCGGCGGCGACGCTGACTTGCTCGATGGCGGCAACAATGACGATACGCTGAACGGCGGCGATGGCGACGACCAGCTGTTTGGCCGCGCACAAAACGACACGCTGAACGGCGATGCCGGCGCAGATACGATCTTCGGCGGCGATGGCGATGATGTCATCAATGGCGGCCTCGACAATGATTTGCTCGATGGCCTCAATGGCAACGATACGATCAATGGCGGCGATGGCGCCGACGAGATGTACGGGCGCCAGAACAACGACACGCTGAACGGCGATGCCGGCACCGATACGCTCTATGGCGGCGACGGCGACGATACGCTGAATGGCGGTGGAGACAACGACTTGCTCGATGCCGGCAACGGCGTGGATACGCTCAACGGCGACGCCGGCGACGACACGCTCTATGGCCGCAACGGCAATGACCGCATCGATGGCGGTCTGGGCGCCGATACGCTCTATGGCGGCAACGACGCCGATACGTACGTGTTCTCCACCGCGCTCGGCGGCGGCAACATCGATACGGTCGCGTTCAGCGTCGTGGAAGACACGATAGAGCTCAGCGCCTCGATCTTCAGCGCCTTCGGCGCAACTCTGGATGCAAGCGAGTTGCGGATCGGATCTGCGGCGGCGGATGCCGATGACTACATCATCTACGACCCAACCACCGGCGCGCTCTATTACGACGCTGACGGCGACGGTGGCGGCGCTGCGGTTCAGTTCGCAACGCTCGGCACGGGTCTGGCGCTCACCTTCAATGACTTCGTCGGCGGGCCGTAAGACTGGCGTAATGCCTTGCGCAGCTCATGCCGCCGCTGCACTTTCGCGGCGGCGGCTTGGGTAGCGCGATGAAAATCGAAGAGTTCCGGCAAGAGCTATTGGCCCGGCACGGCGCCTTGATCGGCGGCGGCCTGGAAATCGGCGCGCGAGCGCGCCCGACCGTGCGCCTGCCCTATATCGACATGAAGTATCTCGACATCTGCTCCACCGAGCAGCTCCGAGCGAAGGTCGCCGCAAGTGGTGGAGACGCCAACGCTGTGGCTTCCGTCGATTACGTCGCCGAAGGCGAGGATTATCGCGCGGCTGTCGGCGATGAGCGCTACGACTTCATCATCGCCAATCACGTCATGCAACGCATCGTCGATCCGATCGCGTGGCTGCAACAATTGAGCGAAATGCTTGCGCCCGGCGGCCATCTGTTGCTCTCGCTGCCGGACAAGAAGCGCTCGTTCGATTGCTTTCGCGATGACACGTCGATTGCGCACCTGCTCGCAGACTATCTCTCACAGCGCCCGCTCGCAGAACGCGGCCGCGAGCATGCGATCGAGACCCACATCTTCTACGACCGCGGTTTCATCAACAAAACCGCCTCACCGGACGAAGTCTTCGACGCCGATTGGTTGCGTCGCGAGAAGCATCATCCGGGCATCCATTGCCACGTTTTCCAAGCGGAAACCTTCCTACGTCGCATCCTGAAACCGCTGCTCTACACAAAGCTCGTCGACTTCAGCCTGGTCGAGTTCGTCGAGCAATCGCCCTATGGCGAATTCTATGTCGTGCTGCGCAAGGGCTGGGAGCCGTTCGAATTCTCGCTCGATGAGTTCTACGTTTCAGCCCGCGATGCCGAAGCGGAAAAAACGCGCCAACTCGCGCTGATCGCCGCACATAAGGGCCAGCCTGCGCCGGCAGCGCCCGTGCTTCAGGATCTGCCAAAAAACAGCATGATCGCCTGGCGCCGAGAAGTGCTGGCGCGCTGTGGCGGACTGCGCGGCGTTGGTATGGAAGTCGGTGCGGCGACGCGTCCGACAGTCGCTGACGGCGATAGCGGCGTCGAGATGAAGTACCTCGACTTCTACTCCACCGAAGAATTGCAGGCGCACGTCATCAAGAATGGCGGCGATCCCAATCAGGTTGTCCCGATCGAGTTCGTTGCGGCGGGCGAAGATTATCGCAACTGCGTCAACCGTACGTTCGATTTCATCATCGCCAACCACGTCATGGAACACATTATCGATCCGGTGGCGTGGCTTGAAATGCTTAGTGAGCTGCTCAATCCGGGCGGTCACTTGCTGCTGACGCTGCCCGACAAGAAGGGTTCATTCGATCACTATCGCGACGACACCTCGGTCGCGCATCTGCTCGCGGACTATTTCTCGGACGCACCGCTCGAAGAGAAAGCCCGCATCCACGCCGCGGAGACGTATCTCTATTACGACCGCAGTTACATCAAGCGCACGGCGACGGTGGACGACATCTTCAACATCGAGCGCCTCAAAGCCGAGAAGCATCATCCCGGCGTGCATTGCCACGTCTTTCAGGGCGAGACGTTCTTGCAGCGCATCATGAAGCCGCTGCTTTACACCAAGGTGTTGGATTACACGCTTGTCGATTTCGTCGAGCGCTCACCCTGGGGCGAATTCAACATCGTGTTGAAGAAGGGCTGGACGCCGTTCGCCTATTCGCTCGACGAGTTCTACCAATGCTCCCGCGCCGCCGCCGAAGAGGAAGCAGCGCGGCTAAAGCTGGTGCGCGAAATCGAAGCGCGCGCCGCCTGAGCGTTACTGGCGAAGCTCTTCCGCCGCCGGCGCAGCAATTGCTGCTTGTGACGGGCCTTCGGCCGCAACGCGGATCCATTGGATTTCGACCGCGCCGGCAGCCGGCGGATTGATGCCGATGAAATCGTCGCGCGCAACGCGAACCGTCGGCACGTCAAAGACGTATGAGACTTCGCGCATCTCTTCAGTCAAACGCACGCGGCGCCAGCCGGAGTTGCCGTCGCCATTGGTGGAGTAAACCGAGTTGAACTCGGTCGCGCCATCAATGCCGCGCGCATAGAACGTCACGCGCACGCGCTGACCTGAGAAGGCTTGCTCATTCTCACGCCCGAGCGCGAATGACGCGCCAGCGGTTTGGTTCTGCGGATTAGGGTTCGCGACATGGCCCTGCAGACGCAAACCAATGTCGCCTTCGGTAACGCGGATCGGCGAGCCTTCCGGCACGCTCAGTTGCGCCGGCTGCTCAAGCGCGAGCGTGTAGCCTGGGCCTTCCGGGACCGGCGGCGCCTCGACCTTCTCTTCTGCTTGCTGTCCGCACGCGACGAGCGCTGCCGCCATCGCACAAGCCAAAATCACGGAACGCATCGGATCAGTCCTCACTTCTGTGACGCGAATTTTGAACGCCATGCACTAAGGCCCCTCGCCCGAGTGTCAAGGGAACCGCGCGGTCAGCCGGCCACGATGCGCGGTTTGTCGTCGCCAGGCGAACGCTGCAAGCCCTTGAGATAAGCAGGCAACACCATATCCGGCGGGCCAGTCATCACAATTTGGCCAGCTTCCATCCAGCACACGACATTACAAATACTGCGGATGATCTCGAGCGAGTGACTAGATATCACAACGATCGGCGTCTCGCGAACCAGGCTATGAATCCGCTCCTGCGCCCGCTGAACGAACTCGGCGTCGCCTGCGCTCAGCCATTCATCCATGATCAGAATATCGCCCCGCACAGCGGTGCAAATCGCAAACAGAAGCCGCGCGCGCATGCCGTCGGAATAGGTGCGCACCGGCATGTGAATGAACTCGCCGATGCCTGCGAGTTCCGGCACTTCATCCCGCGCAACGCGAATTTCCGCTTCGGTTGCGCCGAGCAGACGCATGGGCAGATCAATATTACGGAAGCCGCTGAGCTCTTGTTGGATGCCGAGACCGCGAGCCAAAAGCGGCACGACACGGCCATCAATCTTCACACCACCAATTTGCGGATGCACGACGCGCGCGAGGACTTTCAGCAGTGTCGATTTACCCGCACCGTTGCGGCCGATCAGACCGATTCGATCGCCGTCCTTCAGCTCGAGGTTGATGTTGCTGAGCGCCTGCACGCGGACGACGCCGCCGGTTTTGCCGTCATCGCGCAGCTGACGCATGAGCGCAACTTTGAGCGAACGCTCAGCCGCGCCAAACACGGGGTAGCTGAAGCTCGCATCTTGAAGTTTGATCGAAGCCATACGCCGCGCCTCAGAGCCAAAGCGCTAAGCGCTTGCGCGTCGCGGTGACGCTTAGGAGAGCCAAGACACCGACTACGGCGCACACCCAGAGCGAAAAGCTCCAATTCAGCGGCGTCGCCATTTCGCCAAGGATTGGCGCGCGGACGAGTTGGATGAGATGGTAGAACGGGTTGGCCAGATAGAATCGCGGATCGTGCGTGCTGGCGCCGGGTATCCAGAAAATCGGGGTGAGAAAAAAGAGCACCTGCATGGCGCTCGAAATCACCAGTGGCACATCACGAAAGCGCGCGCAGATGGGGCCGAGCATCATGACCAGAAAGTATCCGATCAGCAGGATGAGCCCCGCCCCCGGCAGCGCCCAAAGTGTTATCGGCTCGAAACGAAGGCCGTCTGTGGACGGGCCGTAAAGAGCGAACAGCGCCAACAAGCCGATGACGGCGACAAAGTGGTGCGCGAACACGATGGCGTTGCGGAACGCGATGCGGCCGGCGATCGTCGTCAACGGCATGCGCACGTTTTGCAGATAAGACGTGTGTTCAGTGACGGCGTTGCACGATTCAGTCACCAGCGATTGGATGAACTGCCAGGTAAGCAATCCGGCGCCGATATAAGTGATGTAGCTGCCGAACTCCGTCGCCGGGAATACGCCCGAGAACACATAGGCCAGCGCCAGAATCGTCGCCACCAAAGCGGCGCTGATCCAAAACGGCCCGAGCAGCGAGCGCTTATAGCGCAGCTCGATATCCTGCAGGCCCAGCTTGTAGCTGGTGCGCCATTGGCCAATGCCTACGGCCATGTCGGCGATTGCAGCGAACACGTCGACCCCACTCCGATTCGAACCATCCTTGGCGCAAAATCCCGCCAGGGAGAAGAGGCGAGGCGCCGTTGCGGCGGCAAATTTCACGTCAAAGGCGCGCGCTATGCCTGGGCGGCTGGACATGAGAGAATTTCATGTGTTTGACGGGCGCGCGCACGCCGTTTGCAAGCTTGAGGGATTGTATTGTCTCGCATCGTCGCCGTCATTGGAACAAGGCCGGAAGCCATCAAGATGGCGCCGGTTATTCACGCGTTGCGCGCGACGGATTGGGCTGAATGCCTCGTTCTACTCAGTGGACAACATCGCGCGCTGCTCGATCAGACGCTCGAGCAATTCGGCATCAGCGCCGATCACGATCTCAATTTGATGGAGCCCGATCAAACGCTCGGGCGCCTGACCGGCAATGCGTTCATTCGCTTCGATGCGATCTTGCGCGACCTGAAACCGGACTTCGTGCTCGCACAGGGCGACACGACGACGGCGATGGTGGCGGCGATGTCGGCCTTCTATCAGCGCATTCCGTTCGGCCATGTCGAAGCGGGCTTGCGCACCGGCAACAGACTCCTCCCCTTTCCGGAAGAGATCAACCGCGTCATCGCTGGCCGCGTCGCAGATCTGCACTTCGCGCCCACGCAGGCTTCGGTCGATGCGCTAGTGCGTGAAGGCGTGGACGCGAAGACCATCCATCTCACCGGAAACACGGTAATCGACAATCTTGCGCGCTATGGCGATGAGATTGCGCTGCCGCCGACGGCACCCGGCGAACGCTTGATCCTGCTGACCGCGCATCGCCGCGAGAACTTTGGCGAACCGATGCGCGCAGCACTGCTGGCTGTGCGCGACATCGTCGAAGCACATCCAGATGTGCGCGTGCTTTATCCGGTGCATCCCAATCCGCGCGTTGAAGAAGTGGCGCACGAAGTGCTGGATGGTCTCGATCGGGTGTCGCTTGTCGCGCCGCTTGGCTATTTCGAGTTCATGGGCGCGATGAAGGCGTCGCATTTGGTGGTGACGGATTCCGGCGGCGTGCAGGAGGAAGCGCCTTTCTTCTCCAAGCCCGTCCTGGTGCTGCGTCAAGAAACGGAGCGGCCGGAGGCGGTAAGTGTCGGCGTCGCCGAATTGGTCGGCCTTGACCGCGAGCGTATTTGCAATCGGCTGGAAACGCTGCTCAAGGACCGCGCCGCGTACACGGCCATGGCGCGCGATTGCTCCCCGTACGGAGACGGCCTCGCCAGCCAACGCATTGTCGAGCAACTCGGACGCTATCTGGGTCACGCGGTCAAAAGCAGAACGCCGCCTTTTGCGCCACCGAGCGCGTGAAACTCGCCTGACGCGCCGTCGAGACTGGCGCCGATGCGCGCGAATGTTTAAGCCAGATCAGGGTTGGACATGAGCAACAAGGGCGACATTTTCCTGATCGCGCACCCGCGCAGCGGGACGCACGCGCTCACCTCAAGGTTCGCCCAGAAGCCCGACATTTTTGTCTTCGGCGAAATCTTCAACCCGGCGCCCGACAGCGAGATCTATCCGTCGAACTATTATCACTTTCTGCGCGCCATGCAGGATACGCCGCTCGCCTCGCCTAAGAACGCCGAGACGCGCTTTGCCGCCTATATGAGCTACCTCAAGGGCCGCGCGCGCAATCTGCGCTATCTGGTCGACATCAAATACGACACGCTACATCTGTTCGACATCGAACACCGTGAGCTTGCGCAGGCGCCGGGGATCTTCACGTTCCTGATAAAGCACAATCTGCCGATCGTGCATTTGAAGCGCAACGTGCTGCACATCTACTTTTCACACCTGCACGCTATGGCCACCAATCAGTGGCAGCTGGTCGAAGGCGAGCAGGCGAAGAAGCAGCCGCTTTACATCGACATAGACGACATGCTCGATTTCCTCGGGCGAAAGACGTTCGAACTCGCGCAAGTCAGCAAGTTCGTGCGCGGCACTGATTCCTATATCGAAGTCTGGTACGAAGACCTGTTTGGTCCAGATAGCGCGCCTGCATGGGAGCGTCTCTCGGAATTCGTTGCCGTCGACAATCTCGGCGGCGAGCAGTCGACATTCAAGAAGCAGATCACCACGCCCTACGATCAGCTGATCGAAAACTACGATCAAGTCGTGCGCGCCGTGCGCCACTCGCAGCACGCGCACTTGTTGGAATCATCGCGCAGCTACGCCTAAGCGCCAGCGCGCGCCATGGCCGGCATCGCCCCGATGTACGCGCCAATCACATCATCCAAGGAGCGGATGTCGTAGTGCGCAGCCAAGCCGCGCGCGGTCCACTGCGCCCGCTCTCCCGCGACAGTTAGAAACGCTTGCTCCAGCGCAGAGGTTGCCGCGTTTTCCTTCTCGAGACCCAGTCTCTCGACGGCTGGCGGATCTAGCTTCGAAAGATCGTCGGTTGCGGGAGGCAGCAAAACGCCCACACCGCTCTTGGTAATGAGGTCTTCCGCACCACCGACATTGGTAAGGATCAGCGGCAATCCGTAAGTCGCCGCTTCGATGGCGCTCACGCTATAGCCTTCGTAAAGCGACGGCAGCACGAAGGCGTGCGCTTCGGCATAGAGCCGGCTCATCTTGCGCCGATCACAATGGCCGAGCAGCTCGACGGCGCTTCCAACGCCTTCTGCATCGATCCGCGCGCGCACGGCGCTTGCCGCCTCTTCCTTCACTGCGCCGCCGGCGATCTGCAGCTTCATGGCGCGGTTCTTCCGCAATGCACGCGCGAACGCCGTGATCATCGCTGGCTGCGCTTTGGACGGAAAAGCCTGCGCGACATTGAGGAAGATCGTCTCCGTCGACTTCTCTCTTAGCCGCTGCAGCTGCGGCTTCTCCGGTACGATCAGGCCATCAATGTGAACCGGGTTGTTGATTACAACGCCCTTGTTTGACGGCACACCGAACAAGCGCTCGTGGAACGCGCGCACGGCGGCGGACACATAGACAATGCCGGTCGAAAGCTCGGCGACGCGACGGATCATATTGCCGCTGCCGCGATGCCAGAAATAGTAGTTGTGCACGACGTCATAGAGGCGAACGCCGAGACTCGCGGCGCGCTCGTAGCCGAAATAGGAATGATGCGCGAAAAGATCGGTGACACCGTTCTCGCGGAGCACTGTTTCATAAGCAGCGACATCGCGATTGATCTCGTGAACGGTGATGCCGCGCTGGCGGAGCTCATCGGCGAACACGCCACCGGATTGAACGCAGATCGCGATCACCGTTTCGCCGCGCGCCTTCAATCCAACGGCGAGGTCGAAGACGACGCGCTCAAGTCCGCCGCTGCCGAGTGACGCGGCCTGCAGCGCGATCACGCGGGCACTGGCGACTTGCGGTGGTGGAGAAACGACAGGCGGCGGCGGCGGAAGCGGAGGCGGAGGCGCCTGCACTGAAGGCGGCGGCGGGGGCGCCGCGATAGCTGGCGCAGCGACCGCAACGCGACGCGCGGCGTCGGCTGAGCGCTTGGCCTTGTCCCAGAGAAGCAAAAACTCTGAGCCGGGATCGGGTGCGGCTGGCAAATCCGAAGGCGCCGCTTCATTCGGAGCGCCGGGCTGGCCACGCACCGTCCAATAGACGCGCCGCAAGGATGTCCCGAGCTTAAGCGACTTCGACGCGAGGATACGCAAAAGTTGCGTGCGCAGCTCTTCAGTATGGCGCTCCAGCAACGCCGTGCGCCCTGACAGGCGTGCGTAGTCGCCTTGCCAAGCACGGCGCAACGCATCGAGCGCAGGGTCAAGCGCCGCCACCAGATCGCGCATGGCGTGCGCATGTTGCGCTTGCAGTTCTTGCGCGGCAGCCAACGCCATCGCTTTCGCGCGCTCTACCTCCGCTTGGCTCGCTTCTGCGTTCTGCTTCGCTTGAGCGCGCTCCGCCTCAAGGTCCTGAACACGCGCACGCGGTGCTCCGCCGGCGCCTTGATTGGCGCGCGCTTGATCGCGCTCATCGACTGCCGCGGTGATCGCCGCTTTGAGCGCGGCATGGTCAGCAATCGCGCGCTTCACATCAGCCTTGAGCGCCTCGACCTCCCGCTCGCGCGCGGCGAGCAACGCGCGCGCGGCTTCCAGCTCTTCGGCTATCGCAGCGGCGGCCAGCGATTGCCGGTTTTCGACAATGGCGGCTTCGGCATCGGCTCTGAACTGCTCGGCTTGAGCTCTTGCGTCTCTCGCTTCCGTGCGCGCCAACTGCGCATTGGCAATAGCGGCTTCGGCATCGGCCCTGTGCCGCTCCGCTTCGACCCTTGCGTCTCTCGCCTCGATGCGCGCCAACTGCGCCGCCGTTTGAGCTGCGCTTTCCTGTGCCAATGCGTTGGCGATAGCGGCTTCGGCCTCGGCTTTGGACTGCTCGGCTTGGGCCCTCGCGTCTCTCGCTTCGGTGCGCGCCAACTGCAACGCCGCTTGCGCTGCATCCGCCTCCGAGCGCGCAGCATCCAGCTCGCGCGACCGCTCAGCCAGGGTGGAGCGTAGTTTTTCCTGCTCCAGCGCGACCGCCTGCAAGGCCGAGCGTTCAGCCTGTACGGCGTCCGCCTTGATCTGAGCGGCTTCAACACGCGCCTGCACCGCTTGCTCGACGTACTTGGCCGCCTGCTCTTCGCTGCGTTTGAGTTGCTGCGTCAGATTTTCACGCAGCACGCCTTCAAGCTCATGCGCACGCTGGCGTAAAGCTTGGACTTCCGAGAGTTGGCCGATACGCGCATCTCGTTCGCCCAACAAGCGCTCATAATGCGTCTTCAGCTCGCCGTGTTTGGCGACGAGCTCCGCGACAGTGCTTTCAAGCTTCGCGTCGCGTTCGCCGAGCACCCGCTCATAGTAGGTCTTCAACTCACCATGCTTGGCGACAAGATCAGCGACCGAACGCTCCAGCTTTGCGTCGCGCTCACTTATCACGCCTTCATAATACGCACGCATCTCCGCGTGCTTGGCGTTCATCTCCGAGACGCTGGCGTCGAGCTTCTGCGCCCATTCCGCATTGATGCGATCGACAGCCGCTTGTTGCGTATCGGCAGCGCTTGGCGGCGCCTTGCTTGGATAAGCGGCCTGCAGCGCGAGCAAGACAGCTTTAGTCTGCGCCACGGAACGCCCGCGAAAGTCGACGCCGGCATACGGATCGCTCGACGCGTCCGCGCGGCCTTTGGCGTCGGCTTTCGGTCCGTAGAGCGCCAGGGCCTGGTGTCCGTGCCAGTGTGTATTCGGCGTTTGCGCGGCATCGAGGATGCGGAAGTGTAATAGCCGCCGCCCATCCGGCAGCGATGCCGGGAATGACGTGAAGTCGAAGCTCACGACGTGTTCGTCAATCAGCTCTTGCTCCTGAAACGGCACAAGCATCAGCACATACTTGTCTGAGAGTTCAGACAACTTCGCGAGACGCTTCTTCCAATCCTTCAGGTGCTCGAGCGTGTTGGAGCAGAACATGATGTCGCCGCGCGGCGCATCGCTCCAATCTTGTTTGACGGCGCGGAAGGTGAAGTCCGGCAAACGCTCGCGCGCCATGCGGATGGCGACTTTCGAGACGTCGACGCCCGTCAGCTTGCCCTGCGGCAGGCGCGTGCGAAAGCCCGGCAGCGCTTCGCCGAGCGCACAGCCGACATCGACGAGCGAGAGCTTCTCACTGATCGCATCGGCCCAAAACCAATCCGGCAGCATCGCAATCGCCAGACCTGCGAAAAACGAAGTCTGTTCGGCGCCGCCACGCGCGGTCCAATCCTCCGCGAAGCGGTGGTTCCAGTAGTCCGGAGAGTTTATTGCGGCGCTATCTGCCATCGTCGCATTCTGCTCAGACGTACTTCACAGCGATACTCTTCTCGCTTCGCTGGCCATTAATCACCAGGCCAACGCGCAAAACACTCGCTTCCGGAGCGCTTGCCGATTGGCCCAGCCCGATTGCCCGCCAAATCAGCGGCCCGAAGGCCGCATCCGCAAGCGTCAGCTTCACAGAAGCAATCGCCGCGGGCTTGGAAAGCTTGATCTCAATAAACGGGGCTTCGGCGCGGAAATAGTCCCTGGCGCCAATTCTCCTGCCACGCGACTGCACGACCTCGATTTGCACGTCGCCGGATGCGACCACCTCGATCTCCACAGCCATTTCGGCACAGGAAAAGTCGATCACACCAGGAACGATGCGGATGAGCTGGCCGGTGTGCTCTTCGGCCTGGAACAGATGTTCCGCGTATGGGCCGATGATCCAGTCCGCGACGTATTTGTTCGGGTCGCCGAACACATAGAGTTCGCGCCGCGCCGGATAAGCCAGCGTCTCGTAGCCGATCGGCAGGCCGCGCATGCCGCCGGTGGTGACGAGGTTCGGCAGTTCGAGCTGGCGCAAACGCTCAGCGCCAACGCCGAAATGGGCGCGGATGCGGTTGAGGATGGCGAGGTTGGTCTCGGCCATGCGCATGAGTTGCGCGCGGCTTGGGATGAGGCCGTCGATGAACTCTTCGAGCGCGACATATTCGAAGCCGTATGCCGGGAAGTCTCCGACTTGCGGCGACTTCACCACGGGCACGATGCCGAATTGCATGTACTCGATGAGCTTTGTCGGGCACGCGACGCGGTTCACGGTCGTATCGTCGCGCAGCACGAATCCGAGATCCGCGCGCGCGTAGTAGCTTGGCAGCTCGTCGCGGCCGGCGATCGCAAGCTGCGTGTCGGCCTTTGGGCATACGCGTTCAATCTCAGCGGCGATGCGCTTTTGGTCGTGTGAGAGAAAGACGTAACGGCAATCAATGTTGGCGTTGGCGGCGGCATCGAGCATCAGCGGCAGATTCTGCCAGGTCTGCGTGCCGCCGGCATAAATCACGGTGTAGCGGCCATCATCGGCTGGTTTACGATCGGCCAGATTGAAGTCGTGCTGCTCCATGATCGGCAGCAGGATGAACTCGCAGGCGCAGTCCGGATACTTCGCTCGCAAATGCGTGATCATCGCTTCGGTGACGACGACTGCAGCGCGCACGCCCGCAATTACAGTCCGCTCAACGCCGGCATAGAAAACGGCGTTCACGGGATTGCCGAGCATCTCCTCTTCCTCCGGCGTGGCGCCGTGGAAATCGACGAGGATTTTGCCGGTGGGCAGATAGCTCAGCACGAAGCGCGCGAGGTGAACGGTGTGAACGTAGGTGAAGCGCGAGCCGAGGATGACGGCTTCGATCGTGGCGCGATGTTTCTCGCTTAGCGGATGGACGCGGTATTCGATCGCGTCGCCGAAACGCGCGGTTACAGGCGCTTCATTGGGCGGCGCGGACGCATCGAAGTTCAGGTAGACGCGGCCGCGATCGAGGAAGATCTCATCCACAGCGCGGATACGCGCCATCCAGCCTTCGACCACCGCACCCGGGCGCGGCAGAGGCGCTACGATGGCCACATAATCCTGGAATGGAATGGCTTCCGCCATCGCCCTTCGACCCCTTCGCCTGCTCAAACGGATGT
The DNA here is from genome assembly GCA_964405865.1 of uncultured Terricaulis sp. GTDB lineage: Bacteria > Pseudomonadota > Alphaproteobacteria > Caulobacterales > Aquidulcibacteraceae > Vitreimonas. The sequence goes on from CAYOPM010000006.1 coordinate 149,548, forward strand.
GCAGCGCCAACCCGGCGCGCGCCTCCCCTTACGCCGTGAGGGGGAAGCTTCCGCCCCTTCTAGCCAGCCTGCGGAAGGCTGCGTCAAGGCGCTCTAACCGTTGCATGGTGAAGCAGGCGCAAGGCATGACGGAACCATGATCGAAGGCTTGCGAAACGCGTGGAAAGGACTGCCGCTGCCCGCGGGCGCGCGGCGCGCGATTTCGCCTGCGATCTGGGGCGGGCTGGATCGGTTTTTCGAGATGCGTTTGCGGCGGCGGCCGCATGAGGTGCTGCCGGGATCGGTGAAGGTCGCGGGCTTTTTCTCTGAGAGCCACGGCATTGCGGCTTCGGCGAAACGCTGCGCTGCGGCGCTCGAGGATTTGGGCATCGACTTTGAAACGGTTGATCTCGGGCCGCTCACGCACGCATCGCTGCTGAAGCGCCCAGAGCGTGGCTTAGCGCCTGGCGGCGCGTGGATCTTTCACGTCAATCCCCCAGAACTCGTGGTGGCGCTGGCTTCGATTGGCGCGTCCGCTTTGGCGCAGAGTCTCGTCGCCGGCTATTGGGCTTGGGAATTGCCGGAGGCGCCGCCGCTCTGGCTGCGTCGCAAGGCGCTTGTCGATGAAGTCTGGGCGCCGAGCGCGTACACCGCGCGAGCGCTTGCCGATGGTTCGGCGACGCCGGTGCGGGTCGTGCCGCATCCGATGGGCGTAACCGCTGAGCCCGTGCCAACTGAGGCGCCGCCATTTCTCGCATGGCGCCCGGTGCTGCGCCTGCCCTCGGACAAGTTTATCGTCACCACGCTGTTCGACTTCCGCTCTTCGCTCGCGCGCAAGAATCCGTTCGCCGCGATTGCCGCCTTTCGCAAAGCATTCGGCGATGATCCAAGCGTCTTGCTCGTTATCAAGACGCAGCACGGCCACACTGCCCCCGCTCTCCGCGCAGAGCTCAAGGCGGCAGCGACGGCGCCGAACATCCGCTTCATCGATGAAATTTGGCGTGAGCAAGATGCAATTGGCCTTATCGGCAGCGCGGACGTCCTCCTCTCGCTTCATCGCGCCGAAGGCTTTGGCCTCACGCTCGCGGAAGCGATGGCGATGGGCACGGCGGTGATCGCGACGGATTGGTCCGGCAATGTCGATTTCATGCGCGGCTATGAGGGCTTGGTGTCGGCGACGACCAGGCCCGTGGAGGATGCACAGGGCATCTATGCCGGCCAAGTTTGGGCCGAACCCAACATTGATCAAGCCGCGGCATTGCTGCAGCGGCTGCGCACTGATTTGGCGTTGCGGCGCAGCTTGGCTGAGCGTGGGCGAGCTCTCGTAAAAGAGCATCTCAGCGCGGACTCTTATCTCGCCGCGATGGGGCCGGCGTTTCGCGCCGCTATTGGCCGTTGAGACGCGCCACGATCTGAGCCGCGCGCGCGTCCCACGTCTCGCCTGTCGCCCACTCCGCAAAGACGCGGCGATCTTCGTCCCGCGTCTTGGTGTAAGCGCGTGATACGGCGTCGGCGAAGGCATCGGCATTATCAGCAACGCTGATGCCCGGCGCGTCCGCGAGTTCGGCGCCGCCCATCGGCGTCATCACGACCGGCAAGCCGGCGGCGAGATATTCGTACGCTTTCACCGGGTTTACCGCGGCGGTCAGCGCGTCGCGACGAAACGGGATAAGCCCCACCCGCGCATGTACTAGCGCCTGCATCGCGCTTTCGTAGTCCATCTCGCCGGTAAAGCGGATGCGGTTTGAAAGACCCGATGGCGGCGCGACATTGCAGGCGCCGATCACGCGCACTTCGGCTTCGGGAACAGCCGCCGCCGCCGCCTGCAGCAGGGCGAAATCGAACCACGCTTCGACAGCGCCAAGATACACCAACGCCGCGTCGCGATGATGTGGCCATGCCGCCGGCGCAGGCATCCGCGTCGCGTTGGGCACGAGTAGCACATTGTGTGCGCCGAGCGTCTCTAACCGGCGCTGCAGCGGCGCGCTCGTGGCGATGGACAGCGCCGCTTCCTGAACCAACGCGCGTTCATCATCCTCCATCGGCGCGGAGACGTGGGGAAGCCGCGCGTGATCGTCGATGCAATCGTAGATCAAGCGCGCGCGCGGCATGCGCTTGGCCACAGCACGCCATGACGGAAACTGCACCAACAGATCGAACGGCGCATCGCCGAGCAACGCGTTGAGTTCTTCAGCGCACGCCTCCGCCTCTTCGTCAGTCAGCCCACGCTCGGCGAAATCGCACGTCGGCGCGGCGGCGAGCAGCGGCAGCGTGACGCCATCGGCTTCGACTGGCGCCCCCTCAAGCTGCAGGCTCGCCGGTCCGACATAGTAAGTCGCGGCGTAATGCGCGCTGAGCGCTTGCGTGAGCTGTTGGCTGCGTTGGCGGCGGAAACTCCAGTCAATCGGCGCAAGCACGACGAGGGTCCGACCTTGCGGGACGGTGGAGGCGTACACCGAGCGCCAACCCACTGGCGGCGATGGGATGACCAACGGCGCCCTCTTTCGGCGCGATAGAACGAAAGCGGCGATCGTCTTCCCGCCAATGCCGAACATTGCATGCCCGCAGCGCGGGAAAGGCAGCGGGATGCTGAAGCGATAGAGCGCGCGCCCGCCGACGGTCTCAGCATCACGCTTAAGCGGCGCATGCACGCGCACAGCGCCAAACTGCACATCGATCCAGTCTGCGTCCATCGGCTCGCGCGGCGCGATCCAGCCGCCGATGCCGCCCGGTCCGGCGCGATCGAGATAAAACCAAAATCCCGACGCCGCGCTCCAACGCGACGCCAGAGGAGGCGCGCGATCGCTGCTCATGCTCGCCCCAGGAGCGACGCGTTATGGAATCGCAGACCCATGACGGCTAAGTATCATCACTCGTGGCCGCGCGAGAGGCCCAAGGAGACGTGCGTGAAGGGTATTCTGCTCGCCGGCGGCGCCAATACGAGGCTCTATCCGCTGACGCTTGCGATGAACAAGCAGATGCTCCCCGTCTACGACAAGCCGATGATCTACTACCCGCTGACGACGCTCATGCTGGCGGGCATCCGCGACATCCTTATCATCTCGACGCCGCGCGACGTGCCGATCTTCCAAGCCGCCCTGGGCGACGGCGCGCAATGGGGCATGAAGCTCTCCTACGCCATCCAAGACGCGCCACAAGGCATCGCACAAGCGCTCCTGATCGGCGCCGATTTCATCGCGGGCGAACCCTCAGCGCTCATTCTCGGCGATAACATCTTTTTCGGCCACGCTTTGCCCGAGACGTTGCGCCAAGCGGCGACGCTGACTGAAGGCGCACAAATCTTCGCCTACCGGGTCAGCGATCCTGAGCGCTATGGCGTTGTGGAGTTTGAGGGCGACCGTGCGGTGAGGATCGAGGAAAAGCCCGAACATCCGAACTCGGATTGGGCCGTCACCGGCGTCTATTTCTACGATGGCACGGCATCAGCGAAAGCAGCGACGCTGAAGCCTTCAAAGCGCGGCGAGCTGGAGATCACCGATCTCAATCAACTCTATCTCGAGGAGGGCAAGCTCCGCGTCGAACTGATGGGCCGGGGCTACGCTTGGCTCGACACCGGCACGCCCCAAGCGCTGCACGAAGCGGCGACCTTCATCAAAGTGCTGGAGACGCGCCAGGGACTCAAGGTCGCCTGCCCTGAAGAGATCGCGTTTAGTCTGGGCTATATCAGCGCCGCTGACGTCGAACGCCAAGTGCTGCGCCTCGGCAAAACCGAATACGCGCAATACCTGCTCGATGTGATCAGAGCGCGTTAGCGCTTAGAGGTTCTTCGCCGAGTTCAGCGGCTCGAACACCAGTTCCGACGGCTTGCCAGCATTGTCGACGGCAACGTGGAACGGCTGGCTCTTCGGATCGGCCAACGCATTTTCCGGCAGCGATGCGAGCGTCAGATCAAGCACCGCCGCGTCGCGCGTGTAGGCGACGAGGGCCGGCACAGCGTCTTCCTCGTCGGGGGCGAGCCAGCGATCGAGGGCTGGCGTTGCGGTTGGGATCGGTTCTTCCGCCTGTTGCGCGGCCATGCCAGCCAGCGAAGCGCGCAAGAAGCCCGCGCCTTGCGCCGGTGCGCCTGGCGGCGCGATGCCGGCAGCGTCCGTCGCTTGGGCGCGATCCATGATGAAAGGCGTAACGAGGCTGGCGACTGCGAGCGTAGCGGCCATGCCGTAGGCGCTGCGCGCCGCTAACGGCTGACGCGTGCCGGCCGAGCCTTGCAGCTGCGCGTCACGATTGAAGGCGGTGACGCGATGCATGGCGATGATGGCGTTGAGTTCGGCAGCGTCGGCGGCGGGCGCGCGCGCATCGATCACTTCGAACGCGTCCCAACCTTGCGGCAAGGCCGCATTATTCACGCGCGCAATAAGCACCACGCCGGAGGTCAGTGCGCCCAGCAGCGCCTCGCCTTGCGGCGCCATCGCGTGGCTCCAGACGACGATGCAGACAACACCAGCGCCGAATTGCAGCGAAGAGGTGCGCCCCGGCTCAAGCTTCAGCGGCAGCGCGCCAATCTCGCCGGCGAGCGACGCGGCATAAGCCTCGTCCGCCGGGGCGTGCAACACGAATGAAATGGCGTCAGACACCGGCCCCGTCCCCTCACCTAAACGATGATCCGTAACCTACATTTCTCGCCTAAAAAGCCAACCGGATCAGGGATGAAACCAGTGGCCCTGGCGCAACAGCAGGGCATGAATCGCCCGTTCAGTATAGGCTCTCGGGCTTACCCATTTGTGACGTTTTCGCAGGGTGTCAGGCCCGATGGGCCAGCTCCACGAGGTAGCTTTCTAGCGTGATTGTCTCCCCGGCATTAGCGAGCTGGCCGGTAATGGCCAAGGTCTGAGCCGCACTGGTGTCCACAGTCCCTGTCAGCACCGCGCCGGTAGAGGTGCCGAAGCCCGCCACATAAGCGGACGGCGGCGCCATCTGAGCGTTGTTTGCATTGCGATTTTTGATGTCGCACTGACGGCGCTGGAAGGCGTTGGTGGTCGGAACAATCGAGTCGAAGACGGTTCCCGAGAGACCGGCCCCCAAGCGCGTGCGCAGCGTCTTGTTGTTGGCGCTGTTGGTGTAGCTCCACTCGGTCGTGACGCGCAGGACGCCATTGGGGCCCATCTCGCCCGCAGGAACTGCGACGCTGGCAAGAATCGTCTCGGCGGTCGTTCCGGTTAGGGCGGCGGCGACGGCGGAGTGTCCGATAATCCGCCACGCGCCCAGCGCGACCCCAAGTTCGACCCAGGCCGAACCGGAATAGACATAGAAGCGATCGCCATCGGCGGCGTACGCCAACCAGCCCTCGCGCGGGGCGATCTCCTCCCACACGCCGTCGCGATAATAAGCCAGCGCGCCATTGGCCATAGCGCCCCAATCGGCGCCGCTCTTGCCCGATGGGAGGACGTAGACGTCGCCATCGGCGGGCGATCCGGGCTGGCTGGCGACAGTCACCGAGACCGCGGCGAGTTGCACCAAAGCATCGAGACGCAGCAGACTTTCGTTCACGGTGATATGCTTCTGCGCCTGGCCTGCGGCGAGGAACGGCAGTTGCAGACGTGTGGTTTGGTCGGACATGATCGCTCCTTGAAGAGAGCGCCATTGTCGCCGCAAATGCGACAGGTCGGATTGAAGTGATGTTATCCCCCTATCCGCCATCGGCACCGCAATGAGCGGACGCATCCTCGTCATCGGCCGATCGGGACAACTCGCGACGGCGCTGCAGCGCGTCGGCGGAGATGGCGTTGAAGCGTGGGGACGCGATCGGTTGGATCTCACGGACACCGCATCAATGCTGGAAAAATTACGCAATTCGGGCGCGCGGGCGGTGGTCAATGCGGCGGCATATACGGCCGTCGATGCGGCGGAGGGCGAGGCGCTGAACGCGTTTCAGCTCAACGCTGACGCACCGGCTGTTTTAGCGCAGCACTGCGCCAAACTCGCGATCCCGTTTGTTTATCTATCCTCCGATTACGTCTTCGATGGCGCCAAGGCGGACGCCTATGTCGAGGATGATGCGCGCACGCCGCTCAATGTTTACGGACAGTCCAAAGCCAAGGGCGAAGACGCAGTGCTGCGCCAAGGCGGCGTTGTGCTCCGCACCTCTTGGGTATTCGCCGCGCACGGCAAGAATTTCGTGCGCACGATGCTGTCAGCTGCGGAAAAGAGCGACCGCGTGAGCGTTGTCGTCGATCAGATCGGTCGCCCCACTTGGGCCGACGATCTGGCGCGTGCATGCTTGGCGCTCACGGAACGCGGCGACGTCAGCGGCGAAGTCTTTCACTTTGCAGGCGCAGACGATGCAAGCTGGGCTGATTTCGCCGAAGGCATTTTTGCTGAAGCAGCGGCGCGCGGCATGAAGAGCGCACAGGTGAGCCGCATTCTCAGCGCTGAATATCCAACCGCGGCGGCGCGGCCAGCCAACTCGCGCTTGGACTCATCCAAGTTCACGGCGCTGACCGGCATCGCCCCGCGCCCGTGGCGGGAGGCGTTGAAGCTCTGCTTCGATCAAATGACCCTGGGCTAAAACGGCGAAACAAAATCCCGAAACGCTGGCCATTGGCCGTCGCGCGGCGAAGTGATCGGTGCGAGATCAGGCCAGGCGATGCCAAGCGCGGGATCGTTCCACAACACGCCGCCTTCATGCGCGGGCGCGTATTCGGCGCTTAGTTTGTAGAGGACTTCGGCGTCGTCGGTGAGCGTGCAGAAGCCGTGCGCGAAGCCGGGCGGGACATAGAGCTGGGTGAAGTTCTCGGCGCTGAGTTCGATGTCGACATGCTTGCCGTAACTCGGCGAGGCACGACGCAGATCGACGGCGACATCGAGGATCGCGCCGCGCACGACACGCACGAGCTTTGCTTGCGCCGCCGGCGGCGCTTGGAAGTGAAGGCCCCTCACCGTACCGGCTTGCGCCGAGTACGAGTGGTTCTCCTGAACCCAATCGTGCGTCATGCCAGCGTCGTGCAGTGACGAGGCTTTGAACGTCTCGCTCACAAAGCCGCGCGCGTCGCCGTATTTCTGCGGATGCAGAATAAGAACACCATCAATCGCCGTGCGCTCGATCCGCATTACGAGCTCGCCTTCAAGCCAAGGCGTTCGCCGGCGTATTTCTGCTCAAGGATTGGCGCCCACCAATCGCGCCGATCAATGTACCATTGCACCGTCTCACGCAGACTCGAGTTGAACCCGCGCGACGCGCGCCAGCCAATCTCACGCTCGATCTTGCTGCAATCGATGGCGTAACGGCGGTCGTGGCCTGGGCGATCGGCCACGAATGCAATCCTCGCATCCGTCGCACCGCTCTCCGGCGCCAGTTCACGCACCAGCGCCAGGATCGCTTGCGCGACATCGATATTCTTGCGCTCGCTACGACCGCCGACGACATAAGTCTCGCCCGTTCGCCCGCGCTCAAGCATCGCGCCGAGCGCTGCGACGTGATCGTCCACATGCAGCCAGTCGCGCACATTGCCGCCATCGCCGTAGAGCGGTAGCGCTTCGCCGGTTAGCGCCTTCAGGATCATGTTCGGGATGAACTTCTCGGGAAACTGATACGGCCCGTAATTGTTGGAGCAGTTCGAGATCAGTACCGGCAGTCCGTAAGTGTGCGCCCATGCGCGCACCAAGTGATCGGACGCTGCTTTGCTCGCCGAATATGGCGAGCGCGGATCGTAGGGTGTCGCTTCATTGAAGGCGCCGTCCTCACCAAGCGAGCCGAAGACTTCATCGGTCGAGACATGGAGAAAGCGGAAGCGCGCACGCGCATCGCCGCTCAAGGTTTCCCAATAGCGCCGCGCGGCTTCGAGCAGCGTTTGCGTGCCGCCGACATTCGTTTCGATAAAAGGCGCGGGCCCTGTGATCGAGCGATCGACGTGGCTCTCGGCGGCAAGATGCAGCACGGCGTCCGGCTTGAACTCCGCAAACAGCGCCTCGAGCAGTTGCGCGTCGCGAATATCGCCTTCGGCGAAACGATAGTTCGGCGCGTCGGCGATCTCGGCCAGCGAGTTCAGGTTCGCAGCGTAGGTCAGCGCATCCAGATTAAGCACCCGCCGGCCCTCGCGCACGAGCGCGCGGCACACGGCTGAGCCGATGAACCCGGCGCCGCCGGTGACCAGGATGGAAGTGTGCATCGCCATCGAAGTCCGTGTCTTAGGCCGCGCCGCCCTCGTCTGCCAACCGCTTGCGCCTTGGCGGCGCAGTTTGAACCTGTAGAACGCAAACGTGGATCAGCCGCTCGCCACCATCATTGTCGTCTCGCACAACAGCGCTCGCTTCCTGCCGCGCATGGCCGCTGCAGTCGCGGCGCAGACCGAAACGCGCTGGCGGCTGGTGGTGCTGGACAACGCCTCGCGCGCCGATGAGCGGCCCAGGTTGAGCGAGCTGCCGCCAGCATCCAGCATTATTCAGAGCGAGGTGAATCTGGGCTTCGCCGCCGGCAACAATCGCGCCGCGCAAGACGCTGACACGCCATACCTCGTGTTGCTCAATCCCGACGCCTTTCCCGAGCCGACATGGCTCGCGCAATTGATCGCCACGGCGGAGCGCCATCCGCGCGCCGCCGCGATTGGTTCAATGCAAATCCGCGCCGATAAAGATGTCTTCGACGGCACCGGCGACGTGCTGCACGCCAGCGGCATCGCCTATCGCTCGAGCTACGGCCGTCCGCGCACCACGCCGCCGCCGCTCGGCGAAACCTTCAGCGCGTGTGCCGCCGCGATGCTGGTGCGGCGCGAGGCGTTCGAGGCGATTGGCGGCTTCGACGAGAATTTCTTTTGTTTCTTCGAAGACGTGGACCTTGGCTTCCGCTTGCGATTGGCTGGTGGGCAGATCCTGCAATCGCCTGACGCGGTCGTCGCGCATGTCGGCGGCGGCTCGACCGGCGTGCGCTCGCCGTTCGCGGATTTCCACGGCGCGCGCAATCGCTTCTGGACTTTCGTGAAGTGTATGCCGTCGCCGCTCTTTCCTGTTTTCCTGCCGGCGCATGTGTTGGCGAGTTTCATGGTCGCGTTTTGGGGCGTGTTGCACGGACGCAGCGCACCGTTGCGCGGCTTGCTCGCGGGCCTCGCCGGTTTCGGCAAAGCGCTAGAATGGCGGCGCGACGTTCAGCGTACGCGAACGGCGACGACCAGCCAAATCGCCGAACAACTGGCGTGGAATCCACTGGTTGTGCTCAACCGCCAGCCGGTGATCCGTAAATTGCGCGACTAGGGCTTCGGCGTAAGCGCTAGTAGTGCCGCTGAGGCGATGCCGGAGAACGCACTCTCTATCGGCCCACGCGCGAACTTGCGGAGATAACGCGCCATGCTCTCTGCTTTGTATCGCGCGATCACGCGCGGCGCAGCATCGCTCGATGAACGCTCGTGACGGCCATGCGGCCCAGGTGCGAACAGCACATCACCGCCCGCGTCCTCTGCGCGACGGCAAAGATCGACATCTTCGACGTGAACGAAATAGCCTTCGTCGAAACCGCCCAAGGTCTCGAAATCCGCGCGCCGCATCAGCATCAGCGCGCCGCTCACCGCGCCGACGCGCACTGGCGCTAGAGGCAGCGGATCGGTGTGGCGATTGAAGTCTCGGAAAATCGGCGCGACGCGTTCGAGCTTTGAAAGACCTGAGAAGGTGACGAACGCCCGCCAGAGCGTCAGCCGAAGACGGCGGCTGCCGCGATCGGGCCTTCCCTCCGCGTCGCGCAAATCGCCGCCGACGATCGCGGGCGCGCGCGCATCCGCGAGAACGACAACGAGGCGAGGCATAGCATCTGCCGCCAAGGCCACATCGGGATTGATGAAAGCTATCGCCTCGCCGCTCCCCGCCCGCGCACCGAGATTGCACGCCGCCGCGAAGCCGACATTGCCCTGCCCGCGTAAAACGCGCGCTTTCGCGTGAGCCGCGGCGAATGCATCAAGCGCTGCCGTTTCCGCGGGCGGATTGCCGTTATCGACGAGCACGATCTCGTCGAGCCCTTGCGCCACAGCCACCGACTCAAGGCAGGCGCCGAGAGCAGGCCCAGTGCGATAGCTGACGATGACCGCGCAGACGCGCAAAGCCGCACTCCTTCGACGTCATAAGCCTAAAACAAATCGAGCGCCGCTTGCGCGACGCTCGATCAGAAATTCAATTGTCCGGCCGCTTAGCGCGAGAGCAGCAGCTCGGCCAGTTCGAGGTGCGGATCGGCGTACTGAACATTGCCCGCATCGTTGGTCATGTAGCTGACCGCCGTGGTCGACACTTCAACCGGCGCGAACGCAATCTCGTTGCTCGTGGTCGAGCGCAGTTCCATCGCCGCGGGCGCTGAAACTGGCATCGGCGTGAAGGTCACTGCACCGCCGCTCGACGCGATCGAGCGAATGTATTCAATTTTGCCGTCCGTCGCCGCGCGGGTGATCTCAAGCGACGCTGTGGTGCGCGCGAGTTCGCTGCGGATGTTGTCGAGTTCGACGGTCGAGAGCGGCGCCGGGAACGCCGGAAGATTCGCATACGGATCTTCAGACGAGGCGGCGTTCGCATCGCCACCGAAACCAGAAGCCAGTGACGTTCCGATCAAGCCGCCGAAACCAGCGGGCGAGAAGATCGTTACTGCAAGCACGGTAGCGGCGACGCCACCGAGGCCAGACTTGACGACCGTGTCGCGAACTTCGCGGCCGAAATCCGTTGGCTTGTCCGACATTCTGTGGCTCCCACGCGCGCCGAGGCGGCGCGCTGCCCCCGTCCCTCATACGCGCCAGAAGGGTACAAAAGCGTAAAAAATCCCCGGCGCCAAGCCTTTATAGTGAATACCCAGTGACGATACAGAAATGTTGGTTACGCGATGGGCAGCGTTTCCCTTAAAGCTGAAGGCATGAGCACGCCCCGCCTCGACCCCGGCGCGATCGCGCTGGCGGTTTTCTTCGCGCTTGCACCCGGGATCGCGGTTGGAGGGGCGCTCGGATTCGCGGTGCTGACAACAGCCGCGGGGATCGCGTGCCTGCGCCCGTCGATGTTTCGATCGCTGGCCGAAAACAGGCCTGTTTTCATTGGTCTAGCAGTGGTCTTCGGTGTCTGGGCCGGGATCAGTTCAACCTGGTCGCCCCACCCAGCCGGGGAGCAGGCGCTCAAGCTTGGCTCGCAGATTCTGGGCGGGCTGCTGTTCGCCACGTTCGCCAGCGGCAAGGGCGCCCGTCTGACGCTCGCAGGCGCGGCAGCGGCGGCTTTGGTCCTGCTGCCTCTGTTAGCAACCGAGGCGCTGACCCCGCTGCTAATCAACCGCACCGCCCAGCCCGATGTGGTCGATCCGGGTGAATTGACCCGCAATTTGAGCCGGGCGAGCGCCTTCCTGGTAACCATAGGCTGGGGTGCGGCCGGCGGGCTGATGCTGATGGGACGGGGCTGGACGGTGCTCGGGCTCCTGCTGCTGGCCGGAGCCGCTGTGTTCTCCACACAGTTCGACACGTTGGCCAATCTGGCGGCATTCGGCGCTGGGCTGTTGGCGTTCGGCGCAGCGCGGATGCTGCCGAAGATGATGATCTGGATGACCACTGGCGGGCTTGCGGCATGGATGCTGGCGGCGCCGTTCGTCACACCCTTCCTCTTCGCCAACCAGCGTATCGCCGACGCTATGCCGCTGAGCTGGGCGCACCGCAGCGGCATCTGGACTTACGCGATCGAGAAGATTCACGAGCAGCCCTTGCTCGGCCACGGCCTCGAAGCATCGCGCGAAATGGGCGAGCGCATCATGGTGCGCGGTATCGAGATGAACTCGATGAACAACCATCCGCACAGCGTCAGCCTGCAAGTTTGGCTTGAACTCGGCGGCATCGGCGCCGCGATCACCGCGCTCGCGCTGCTCGTCGGCGGCGCGTGGCTGGCGCGCGCTTATGGTGAACGGCCGATCGCCGCGGCTGCTGCATGCGGGACGCTGGCGACCGCCGGTGTGATCGCAAACGCCAGCTTTAGCGCCTGGGCCGAATGGTGGATCGCGACGCTCTTCATCGCGGCCGGCATCGTTGGCGCGATTGGCGCGCTGGAAGCGCCCCGCAAACGCGCGTTCGGTTGATTTTAGCCGCTCCGGCGCCTATCGAACGCACTTGAAAGCGCGCACCCGCGGACGCGCTCATGCTCAGGACTTTTATGTCGACCCCCGTCCTCGTGACCGGCGCTGCTGGCTTTATCGGCTACCACTTGGCCGAGCGCTTGTTGCGTGAAGGACGCCGCGTCGTCGGCCTCGATAATCTGAACGATTATTACAACGTGTCGCTTAAACGCGCGCGACTTGCCGAGCTACAGAAGCACGCTGGCTTCACGTTCGCTGAAGTCGATGTCGCCGATATGGCAGCGCTCAGCGCGCTTTTCGCCGAACATAAGTTCGAGCTAGTCCACCACCTCGCCGCGCAAGCCGGCGTGCGCTACTCGCTGACCAATCCGCACGCGTACGTCCGCTCGAACCTCGACGGCTTCGTCAATATTCTCGAATGCTGCCGCCATGGCGGGGTGAAGCATCTGGTCTATGCGTCTTCGAGTTCAGTGTACGGCGCGACGACACGGATGCCGTTCTCGGTGCATCAGAACGTCGATCATCCGGTTAGCCTCTACGCTGCGACGAAGAAGGCTAACGAGCTGCTCGCGCACTCGTATGCGCACCTCTATCGCCTGCCGGTGACCGGCCTGCGCTTTTTCACGGTGTATGGCCCGTGGGGCCGGCCGGATATGGCGGTTTATCTCTTCACCAAAGCGATCCTCGCCGGTGAGCCGATCGACGTCTTCAACAATGGCGAGATGCAGCGCGACTTTACGTATGTCGATGACATCGTCGAAGCCGTCGCGCGCGTTGGTGAGCAACGCGCGACGCCGAACCCGAACTGGAGCGGCGACGCGCCGGACAGCGCCACGTCGAGCGCGCCCTACCGCCTCTACAATATCGGCAACAATGCGCCGGTGAAGCTGATGCGGTTGATCGAGGTGATCGAACAAGCCACCGGAAAACCCGCGATCAAGAACTTCCTGCCCATGCAGCCGGGCGATGTTCCAGCGACCTACGCCGATGTCGACGACCTTGCGCGCGATGTCGGTTTTGCTCCAAAGACGCCCATCGAAACTGGCATTGCCCGCTTCGTCGATTGGTATCGGAACTATCATGGCGTCTAAGCGCCTTTCACATCTTCAAGCGCTCGAAGCGGAAAGCATCCATATCCTCCGCGAGGTCGCGGCCGAAACGCAGCGCCCTGTGATGCTCTATTCGATGGGCAAGGATAGCGGTGTGCTGCTGCACCTGGCGAAGAAGGCGTTCTTCCCCGGCAAGCTGCCTTTCCCGCTGCTGCACGTCGATACGACGTGGAAGTTTCGCGAGATGTACGCGATGCGCGATGCGGCGGCAGCTGAGCACGAGCTCATCGTTTATCGCAATCCGGATGGCGAAGCGAAGAACATCAATCCGTTCGATCACGGCTCCGAAGCGCACACGACGATCTGGAAAACCGAAGGCTTGCGCCGCGCACTGAGTGAATTCGGCTTCGATGCCGCCATCGGCGGCGCGCGGCGCGATGAAGAGAAAAGCCGCGCCAAGGAGCGGATCTTTTCGATCCGCTCCGAACATCAACGCTGGGATCCCAAGAACCAGCGCCCGGAATTGTGGAGCCTCTACAATACGAAGAAGCGCGCCGGCGAAAGCTTCCGCGTCTTCCCGCTCTCGAACTGGACCGAGCTTGATGTGTGGCAATACATCGAGGCTGAGAACATTCCGATCGTGCCGCTCTATTACTCCGCTAAGCGCCCCGTCGTGCGCCGCAGCGGCACATGGATCATGGTCGATGATGCGCGCATGAAGCTTGAGCCAGGCGAGAAGCCCGAGATGCGCCGCGTGCGTTTCCGCACGCTCGGTTGCTATCCGCTTTCCGGTGCGGTTGAGAGCGATGCGGCGAGCGTCGCCGACATCATCCGCGAAATTCTCGAAAGCAATGCAAGCGAGCGCCAAGGCCGCCTGATCGATAGCGACTCGCCGTCTTCGATGGAGAAGAAGAAGCAGGAAGGCTATTTCTGATGGCTGCGGAGAAAGCACTCCTGCGTCTCGTCGCCTGCGGCTCCGTCGATGACGGCAAGTCGACGCTGATCGGCCGCCTGCTCTACGATCTTGGCACGGTACCGGACGATCAGCTGGCAGCGTTGGAGCGCGATTCCAAAACAGTCGGCACGCGCGGCGGAGAACTGGATTTCGCACTGCTCGTTGACGGCCTGATGGCCGAGCGTGAGCAAGGCATCACGATCGACGTCGCCTACCGCTATTTCGCGACGGAGAAGTGCAAGTTCATCGTCGCCGACGGCCCAGGCCACACGCAATACACGCGCAACATGGTGACGGCGGCGTCGAACGCTGACGTCGCCATTCTGCTGATCGACGCACGCAAGGGCGTGCTGACGCAAACGCGCCGGCATGCCTACATCCTCTCGCTGATGGGCGTGCAACAAGTCGTGCTCGCCATCACCAAGATGGATCTGATCGGCTACGACCGCGCCGCGTACGACAAAATCGTCACCGATTTCGTCGCACTCGCCAGCACGCTCGATCTGCCGCGCCTGGCCGCGATCCCGGTCTCCGGTGTAAGCGGCGATAACATCGCATCGAAGAGTGCTGCTACGCCTTGGTATGGCGGGCCGACTTTGATCGAATTGCTCGAAGGCGCCGAGCCGCGCGAGGCGCATCGCAACGATCAGCCGCTGCGTATGAGCGTGCAAAGCGTCGTGCGGCCGAACCTGGATTTCCGTGGCTTCGCTGGGCGCATCAGCGCCGGCAGTGTGAAACCGGGCGATGCGATCCGCATTTTGCCGTCCGGGCGCACCGCCAAAGTTTCGCGCGTCGTGACGGCGGATGGTGATTTGCCTGAAGCGATCGCCGGCCAATCGGTGACGCTGACGCTCGATCACGAAGTCGATTGCTCGCGCGGCGATGTGATCGCGGCCGCTGACGCGCCGTGCGAGATCGCCGACCAGTTCCAGGCGACGATCGTGTGGATGAGCGACACGCCGCTCTATCCTGGCCGCCGCTACGCGCTGAAGATTGGCGCGATTGCCGCGCACGCGACGATCACCGACATTCGCCACGGCATCGACATCGAGACGTTCGAGCCCTCACCAGCGCGCGAGATCGAAGCCAACGGCATCGCGCTCTGCAATGTCAGCGTCGATCGCGACATTCCGTTCGATCCGTTCGAGCAGAGCCGCGAACTCGGCGGCTTCATCCTGATCGATCCCGACACCAACGAAACCGCCGGCGCCGGCCTCATCCATTTCGCCCTGCGCCGCGCACACAACGTGCATTGGCAAGCGCTCGAAGTGGACCGCGACGCGCACGCCGCGATCAAAGGTCAGCGCCCAGCGATCCTCTGGTTCACCGGCCTCTCTGGTGCGGGCAAATCGACCATCGCCAATCTCGTGGAGAAAAAACTTCACGCCATGGGCCGCCACACCGTGCTGCTCGACGGCGACAACATCCGCCACGGCCTCAACCGCGATCTCGGCTTCACGCAAGCCGACCGCGTCGAAAACATCCGCCGCGTCGCCGAAGTCGCGAAGCTGATGGCGGATGCAGGCCTCATCGTGCTCGTCTCCTTCATCTCCCCCTTCCGCGCCGAACGCGATCTGGCGCGCAATTTGGCGCGCGAAGGCGAGTTCTTCGAGATTTTCGTCGATGTGCCGCTTGCTGTTGCGGAAGCACGCGATGTGAAAGGGCTCTACAAGAAAGCGCGCGCTGGTGAGCTGAAGAACTTCACCGGCATAGACTCGCCCTATGAGCCGCCGGAGAAGGCGGAGATCCGCATCGATGCAGCCGCGATGTCGCCGGCTGATGCTGCGGAGAAGATCGTCGCTGCAATTAGCGTCGCCCGTAGCTGAGAAAACCCGTCATTCCGGACGCGCGAAGCGCGATCCGGAACCCAGGGGCAAACACACAGCCGCTAGCCCCTGGGTTCCGGGTTCATCGCTCCGCGATGCCCCGGAATGACGGAGATTTGTCGGTTGGCATGGAGCGGACTTTGGTCACGCGAGACCTTAGTGTAGGTTCGAGCGACGACACATTGGTCGTTAGGGATGACGAATGGGGGCGGTGTTTATCTCCTATCGGCGCGGGGATTCGTCTGGAGCCGCAGGACGCCTCTTCGATCGATTAGAACGTGCATTGGGTCGCAAGTGCGTCTTTATGGACGTCGATTCTATCGAACCTGGTCTCGACTTCGTTGAGGTATTGAACCGTCATCTCGAGCAATGCGAAGTTATGCTGGCTGTTATGGGGCCGAATTGGCTCACATCAACGGACGGTCAAGGCTGTCGACGAATAGACGACCCCGACGACTTCGTTCGATTGGAATTGGCTAACGCATTGTCGCGCGGGATACGCGTGATCCCAATACTGGTCGACGGTGCAACAGCTGTCGCGGCTTCTGATTTGCCCGACGACCTAAAGTCCCTTGCGCGTCGGCAGGCAACGGAGATTCGCCACGATCGATTTGCTTCCGACGCCGACCAACTTGTTGACACGCTGAAGAAGATCGTTTCGCACACACCGCCCGTGCTACCAACTCATGCCCTCTCAGAAGGCGACGTGTTGGGCACTTGGCGGGGAGAACTGCATCATACGCCTGTCGACATCGTAAGCCGCACTTGGGTGCTAAAGCCAGATGGACAGTTCTTGTCACCCCACAGCGCATTCGTCGAAAAGGGTTCTTGGAAGTTGGAGCGCGATGAACTGATAATTACGTTTCCCTGGGGTACGGTCTTTCGAGGAAAGATCATCAATCAAACGTACCGCGGTAGCTCTTTCTTTCCTGGGACTGGGGCGAAAGGATCCTTCGAAATGCGCAAAATTACGCCCGCCGCAGATTGAGATAAGTCTACCTTCTTGCTTCCGGCGAAAAGCGCGCCCCCTACAACAAATCCTTAGCCGCCTCGACCAGCGCTTCCGCCGTAATCCCAAAGTGCGCGTACGCGTCTTTCGCCGGCGCGCTCGTGCCAAATGTGCTCATGCCGACGAACGCATCGAGGCCGAAGGCTTCGAACCAGCCCTGCCCGATGGCGGCTTCGCAGCCGAGTTTGACTTCGTCGTCGGCGCCGCAGACGGCGTCTTGGTAGGCGTCGTCTTGCATTTCGAAGAGTTCGAAGCACGGCGCGGAGACGACGCGCGTCGGGATGCCCTGCGCTTGCAACGCTTCGCGCGCTTTCACCGCGAGCGCGACTTCCGTGCCGGTGGCGAAGATCGCCACGCGAGAGTCACCGCCTTCGGCTGAGAGCAATTCATACGCGCCGCGCACGGAGAGATTTTCGCTCGCATCGTCGCGCAGCGCGGGCGTTGCTTGGCGCGAGAGCGCCAGGATGCTTGGGCCATCTTCGTTCAGCAGCGCTGCTTGCCAGCACTCTGCCGCTTCAACCGCGTCGGCAGGACGGAACACCATCAGGTTCGGGATCGCGCGCAAAGATGCGAGATGTTCGACCGGTTGGTGCGTCGGGCCGTCTTCGCCGAGGCCGATGGAATCGTGCGTCATCACATGGATGGCGCGCACGCCCATGAGGGCGGCCAAGCGGATCGACGGGCGGCAATAATCGGCGAAGCACAGGAATGTGCCGCTATACGGAATGACGCCGCCATGCAGCGCCATGCCGTTCATCGCCGCCGCCATGCCGTGCTCGCGAATGCCGTAGCGCACATAGCGGCCAAGGCGGTTCTCCGGCGTGAAATCGGGTGTGCCCTTTACAAACGTATTGTTCGAGCCGGTGAGATCGGCCGAGCCGCCGAGCAATTCGGGGCAAACTTCAAACATCGAGTCGATCGCGAAGCCCGACGACGCGCGCGTGGCGACCGACGGCTTCTCGCTCGCCATCTTCACAGCGTGCATGCCGAGCGCGGCCACCGCTGCTTCGACGTTCGAACCGCTGATCGCCGCCGCAAACGCGTCCTTGTGCTGCGAGCGCTTCAAGCGCTGCGCCCACTCTTCCCGCTGGCCCGCGCCGCGCGCGCCGACCTTGCGCCAGGCTTTCAGGATGGTGTCCGGAATTTCGAACGCGCCGTACTTCCAGCCGAGCTTTTCTTTCGTCGCGACAATTTCTTCGGCGCCGAGCGCCTCACCGTGCGCCTTCGCGGTGCCTGCTTTCTTCGGCGAGCCGAAGCCGATGATCGTCTTGCAGGCGATCAGCACTGGCTTGTCGGACTTCGTCGCCGCCGCAAAAGCGCGCTCGGTATCGGCCATGTCGTGGCCGTTGCATTCGAGCACGTTCCAACCGCTTGCGGCGAAGCGGGCCTTTTGATCGGTGGTGTCGGAGAGCGAGACCGCGCCGTCGATCGAGATCGAGTTATCGTCCCAGATCACGATCAGCTTGTTGAGCTTCTGACGGCCAGCGAGCGCCAGCGCTTCTTGGCTCACGCCTTCCATCAAGCAGCCATCGCCCGCGATCACCCAAGTGCGGTGATTGACGAGATCATCGCCGAAGCGCGCATTGAGATGCGCTTCCGCCATCGCCATGCCGACTGCGTTGGCCAAGCCTTGGCCGAGCGGGCCTGTGGTGGTCTCGATGCCCGCAGCGAGGAAGTTTTCCGGGTGACCCGCCGTCTTTGAGCCGAGCTGACGGAAATTCTTGATCTCATCGAGCGTGATATCGGCGTAGCCGGTGAGATAGAGCAGCGAATAGATCAGCATCGAGCCGTGACCGGCCGAGAGCACGAAGCGATCGCGGTCAGCCCAGTTCGGTTCGCTCGGATCGTATTTCAGGAATTTTGAGAACAGCACTGTCGCAGCGTCCGCCATGCCCATCGGCATGCCGGGGTGGCCGGACTTGGCCTTCTCCACGGCGTCCATCGAGAGGGCGCGGAGGGCGTTGGCGAGTTCTTGCGCCGGAACGCCTTCGATCTGTTGGCTGTTGTTCATGAATATCCTCGTTCAGGCTCATCTGCGCCGATTCGGGCGCTTTGCCTGAGTTGCGGTGTCCGGTATCAGCGCAAAACGGCTGCGGGAATGCGGCAGCGGAGCTTTTCATGCAGATTTTCATCGACAGCGCCGACGCCAAGGAACTGGCTGCGCTCGCGCAAACCGGCCTTGTGGATGGCGTGACAACGAATCCATCTCTGGTCGCCAAAGCGGGCGGCGATTTCTTCGAGACGCTGAAAGCGATCTGCGCCGCCGTGCCGGGGCCGGTCAGCGCTGAGGTTGTGGCTCAAGATGCTGAGACGATGCTGAAGGAAGGCCGCAAGCTGCGTGGGGTTGCGCCGAATATCGTCGTGAAGCTGCCGCTGACGGTTGAGGGCTTGAAAGCCTGCAAGACGCTGGAAGACGAAGGCACGCCCTGCAACGTCACGCTCTGCTTCACCGCCGTTCAGGCGCTGCTCGCCGCAAAAGCCGGCGCCACCTACATCTCACCCTTCCTCGGCCGCCTCGACGATAACGGCCAAGACGGCATGCAGCTGATCCGCGAAATCCGCGCCATCTACGACAATTACGACTACCCGACGCAGATCCTCGCCGCCTCGATCCGCTCAGCCAACCACGTCAAAGACGCCGCAATCGCCGGCGCCGACTGCGCGACGATCCCGCCGGCGGTTTTCAAGAGCCTCTACAAGCACGTGCTGACAGATGCGGGGTTGGAGGCGTTTTTGAAGGATTGGAAGGGTACGGGGCAGAGCATTCTCTGACCAAAAGCGAAAAAGGCGCGGAGCTTGGCCCCGCGCCTTTTCCTTGAAACTCGTGATTTTCGCTTAGCGCGACAGGCGCTCGAGCATGGCCATTTCGTCGTTCGTGGACGAACGCATGTCAGCCATCAGGCGGTCGGCTTCGGCGAGCTGGGCTTCGATCGCCACAACGTCGAGCGGCTGGATCGCCGGCTGGCTGCTTTCGAGGGTCGAAGCGAACGCGTCGCGGACGGTCAGGCCGCTCTGCATCATGAGCGGAGCGATAAGACCGAAGAACACCACAGCGCTGACGCCGGCAGCGAAACTGCCCACGATCGTGCGACGCATGGCTTGCTCTTGAGGCGACATTTTCTTGGAACTCCCCGGACCGGAAGCGCGGTCTGTTAACAAAAGGTTGCCGTAATGGCAAACACTACTTTGCGGCGCCGAAGAGAATTCGTCCGTGACGACAGTCACTACTCCGGACACCCCACTCACCGACTTTCGCGGCTTGATGCAGATCGTAACCGATAATCCTGAATTCAAGCCGAATCTGGCGCTTAGTTGCTGTTGCGAGAGGCGCCTGCTTCCGCTCTAAGCAAACCCACTCACACCTCGTGCTGCGGCGCGGCAAAAGGGAACACAATGGCTAGCGTTCCAGGCTCTCACCGACCCCTACGGAAAGCGGTTCTCCCGGTTGCGGGATTCGGTACCCGGGTACTCCCGGCCACCAAAGTTATCCCCAAAGAGCTGCTGCCCGTGTTCGATAAGCCGGCGCTTCAGTACGTCGTGGACGAAGCAATCGCCGCCGGCATCGAACACATAGTCTTCGTCACGGGACGAAATAAGGGCGCGATCGAGGACTATTTCGACCGCGCTTATGAACTCGAATTAACGCTGCGTGAAAAAAACAAGACCGAACAACTTAAGGAAGTTGAAATGCCGGTCCGCGCGCCGGGCTCGATGAGCTTCGTGCGTCAGCAATCCGCGCAAGGTCTTGGTCACGCTGTTTGGTGCGCGCGCGACATTATCGGCGACGAGCCGTTCGCAGTGATGCTGCCCGACATGCTGATGATGGCGCAGCCTTCGTGTCTGAAGCAGATGGTCGATGCCTACAATCGCGTCGGCGGCAACGTGATCGCGGTCGAGCCGACGGATACGCCAGAGCGCTACGGCGTCATCGCGCCGGAAAGCCGTGATGGGCGGCTGATCAAGATGAAGGGCATGGTCGAAAAGCCGAAGCGCGAAGACGCGCCGTCGAACCTCTTCATCAGCGGGCGCTATATCCTGCAGCCGGAGATCTTCGATCTGCTCGCCAGCCAAGGTCCCGGCGCCGGCAACGAAATCCAGCTCACGGATTCGATGGCGCGCCTGATGGAAGTGCAAGCGTTCCACGCCTACGAGTACGAAGGCCGCACCTACGATTGCGGCGATAAAATCGGCTATTTGCAAGCTTTTGCGGCGTATGCACTGGCGCACGAAGAGCACGGCGCGAAGGCGGCTGAGACGCTCAAAGAGCTGCTTGCAGGCAAGAGCTGAACCTCACCGCCTTCACCAGCCGCGAGGCGTTGATCGAAGCCGCAACCGCGCGGCTTGGCGATGCCTTGCGGGCAGGTCTCGCCGCGAATGAAGAGGTTTTCGCGGCTTTGTCCGGCGGTTCGACACCGGAGCCAATCTATCGCGCGCTCGCGGTACAAAAGCTTGACTGGCCGAGGATCACGCTCGCGCTCGTCGATGAACGCAACGTGCCGCTCTCTTCGCCTGCATCGAACGAGGCGATGATCGAACGCGCATTCGCGCCGGCCTTCGAAGCGGGCGCGGAAATCAAGCCGATGTACTTCGCAGCTGAAACTGTCGAAGCCGCGGCCGATAGCGCGAATATGCTCTACGCGCAGCTGCGCTACGAAATCGCGCTCATGGGCATGGGCGATGACGGACACACTGCGTCGTGGTTTCCGAATGCGCGCGGGCTCGATGAAGCGTTGAGCGAAAACACGCGACGCAGCGTCGTCGCGATCAATGCGCCGCAAGCACAAGGCAGCGCCGAACGCCTGACGCTCACGCGCACAGCACTGAAGCGCAGCCGCGCGCTCATTCTCGTCATTACCGGCGACGCCAAACGCGCCCGGCTCGAGCAGGCGCTCATCACCCAGGACGCCCCGGTCGCCGCCCTCTTCCAGGCCGGCATGCCCCCGATTGAAGTGCTCTGGGCGGCCTGACACGCCTCAGCAGCGTCCCCGGATTGCTAATGACACCGGTGTCTGTTAGGCATCCCAGACGAGACCGGCGCAAAGCTGGCGGGGAGGCATTGTGGCGGGCGACACCCAACAAACCCGAGCGATTGCAGGCGCTTTCGTCGCCGCGCGCCAAGAAGCGCGCGCTCTCGACGGGTTTCCCGGCGTCCAGCCCGCAGCCCTCGCGGAAAGCTACAAGATTCAGGACGAAGCCATTGCGCTTTGGCCGACGGAAGTTGTCGGCTGGAAGATCGGCCGCGTACAGCCGCACCAGGTCGCGGCCCTCGGCGCCGAGCGGCTGGCGGGCCCGATTTTCAAAGAGAATGTCTGGATCGCCAATGGCGCAGCGGTGAACTTCCCGGTGTTCGACCAGGGCTTCGCCGCGGTTGAGGCGGAGTACGTTTTCCGCATCGGCAAGGATGCGCCTGCCGACAAAACGCAATGGACTGCCGCTGAAGCTGCTGAACTGATTGGCGCGATGCATGTCGGCGTCGAGACCGCCGGCAGCCCGCTGGCCACAATCAATGATCTCGGCGCGACTGTCGTCGTCGCCGATTTCGGCAACAATCACGGCCTCATCCTCGGCCCTGAAGTTGCCGACTGGCGCGCCAAGCTCGCTAAGGGCGTAACCTGCGAGACGTTCATCGAAGAGCAATCGGTCGGCGCCGGCGGCGCAAGCGATGCGCCTGACGGGCCACTCGATGCGCTGGCTTTCCTCGCCGGCCACCTCGCACAGCGCGGCAAGCCGTTGAAGGCTGGCCAACTCATCTCAACGGGCGCTGTCACCGGCGTGCACGACATCCGCATCGGTCAACATTCGCGCGTGAGCTTCAACGGTTCGGGCGATATCCTCTGCACGGCGGTAAAGGCTGTCGGCGGCGGACGAGGCTTCTCATGATCACGCGGCGTGCGTTGGCGATAACGGGCGGTGTGGCGCTTGCCGGCGCGGGCGTCGCGTTCGCACAGCAACACGCATCGGGCGCTGCAATCACCGCCGTCGATGTGCATCCGAGCGATTATCCGACCGTCGAAGCCGTACGCTGGATGGGCGAGGAAATTGCCCGCGAGACCAACGGGCGCATCAATTTCCGCCTCTATCCGTCGGGCCAGCTCGGCAGCGAGACCGACACCGTCAATCTCGCGCGCTTTCAGGTGCTCGACATCGCGCGCGTCTATCTCGGCGCCGTCAACAACATGTTTCCGGCAACGCAGCCGCTCGCGCTGCCGTACACGTTCCGTGACGAAGCGCACATGCGCAGCGTTTGCGATGGCGCGATCGGCCGCGAGATTTTGCAATCGTTCGAACGGCGCGGCCTCGTGGGCCTCGCCTTCTACGATTCCGGCATGCGCTCGATCTACAATGCGCGCCGCGCGATCCACACGCCCGAAGACATGCGCGGGCTAAAGGTCCGCGTGCCGCGCGCCGACATCTTCATGGAAATGCTTGACGCGATGGGCGCGAACTCGACGCCGATCCCTTTCGGCGAAGTGTTCACCGGCTTGCAAACGCATCTGATCGACGCAGCGGAGAACAACTGGGCGACGTTCCAATCCACGCGCCAATACGAGGTTGCGCGCTATTGGTCACAGACTGATCATTGCTGCGCGCCGGAAGCATTGCTGATGTCGAAGGCGCGTTACGATTCACTCGCGCGCCGCGATCAAGATCTCTTCCGCGCCAAGGCGACCGAGTCCGTCGCCATCATGCGCGCGCTCTGGGACACGAAGCAGGCAAACGCGCGCCAGACGGTGCTCGATGCCGGCGTCCATTACAACGAAGCCGACAAAGACTCCTTCCGCCGCGCGGTAGAGCCGATGAAGCGTCGCTGGCTCGCGCGCGAAGACATCGCGAACACAATTCGGCGCATCGACGCGCACGCATAACGATCGCCGAATGGCGACGAATGGGGAGAAGGATGGCTGGGTCCAACGCCTTGAGCGGCGCCTTCGGCGCGCTTGCGCGTCTGGCGATGATCATCGCCGGCGCCAGCCTGTGCATCCTCGTCCTGGTGCTCGCATGGCAAGTCATCGGCCGTTACGCGCTGAACGACTCGCCCGGCTGGACTGAGCCAGTCGCGCTTATCCTGATGAGCGTCGCCGCTCTCTTCGGCGCGGCGATCGCCGTACGCCGCGAAAGCCATTTCAATTTTCCGACTTTGGTTGAGGTCGCGCCCGCGCCAATCCGTGCGTTTCTCAAATTGCTCGCGCGCTCGATTGCGCTCGTCTTCGGTGCAGCGCTCGGCTGGTACGGCGGCTTTCTCATGATCGACAGCTGGAATGTGCCGATGGCCGGCGCGCCGCTGCCCGAAGGCCTCTCTTATGTCGGGCTTTGCGTCGGGGGCGGCTTGATCGCGCTCTTTGCATTGGAGCGCCTGATCTCGGGCGACTACCCGGCCGAGGAGCACGCCTGATGGAGATCGCGCTGCTCTTTGGCGTCTTCGCGCTGCTCTTGATCGTCGGCGTGCCGGTCGCGTTTGCGATCGCCGCTGCGACTGTCGCAACGCTGGTTTATCTCGGCATTCCGCCGATCGTGGTCGTTCAGCAGGTCGGCTCCGGCTTCAATAAAGTCTCGCTGCTCGCGATTCCGCTTTTCATTTTTGCTGGCGAACTGATGTTGCGCGGCGGTATATCGGAGAGGCTGATCTCTCTCGCCTCATCGCTCGTCGGCCATTTGCGTGGCGGCTTGGGGCAAGTGAGCGTAGTCGCGTCGACACTCTTCGGCGGCGTTTCCGGTTCGGCGCTGGCGGACGTCTCCGCCATCGGCTCGACCATGATCCCGCAAATGGAGAAGCGCGGCTTCTCCAAGGACTACGCGGTTGATGTGACGGTCTCTGCCGCGCTCGTCGCGCTGCTGCTGCCACCGTCGCACAATCTCATCCTTTACTCCGCTATTGCTGGCGGTGGCGTTTCGATCGCCGACCTTTTCGCCGCGGGTATTGTTCCTGCCCTGATGCTGGCGCTCAGCATCATGATGGCAGCTTACTTTCTGGCGCGCGCGCGCAAGTACCCGACTGAAGCGTTCCCGGGCTTTGGCGCGATCGGCATTCGCTTCATCGCGGCCATTCCTGGCTTGTTGCTCATCTTCGTGATTTTCGGCGGCATTCGCGCAGGCATCTTTACGGCGGTGGAGAGTGCTGCCGTTGCTGTGCTCTACGCGCTCGCGGTCACGTTCTTGGTTTATCGCGGCATGGGCATGAATGCGTTCTTCGGCGCGGTCGCGCACGCGGCGCGCTCTTCCGGTGCGGTGCTGTTCGTCATTGGTGCGGCGGGCGCGTTCGGCTGGCTGATGGCCTATCTCGAAATTCCGGCGATGGCCGTGGAGTTCTTGCAGGCCGTCACCGACGAGAAGGTATTCGTGCTTCTGCTGATCCTGGCGATCCTGCTCGTGCTCGGCACATTCATGGATCTCGCGCCCATGATCATCATCTGCACGCCGATCTTCCTGCCGGTCGCGCGCGCCTACGACGTTGCGCCGCTTCACTTCGGCGTCATCCTCGTGCTCGCGGCAGGCATTGGCTTAATCACGCCGCCTGTCGGTTCGGTTCTATTCGTTGGCTCCGCAATCGGACGCATCACGGTTGCGGAAGCGATGAAGTCGATCTGGCCGTTCTATCTGGCCGCGATCACCGTGCTCTTGCTGGTGACGTTCATCCCGGAACTGTCGCTGACGCTGCCGGCGATCTGGCGTTAAAAATAGAGCCGGCGCCGATTGCGCAGCGCCGGCTCAGGGAGGGACCCTTACTCCGCCGCGACGCGCGCGGCGGCGAGGTTCTGCTTCGTCGGCAGCGGGCTTTCCAGATGGCCCCAGTCGATGAGCACGTCACCAGCCAAGTCTTCATACTTCAGCGCGCCAAGCTCTTCGTATTTCGGCCGGATACGGTCGGTGATCAGGCCGACGCGTTTTAGATTAGGGATCAACCGCTCGAACAAGAGCTCGCGGAACAGGTTGATCACGACGCTGTCCATAATGTGTTTGCGCGCCGCTTCGAGGTCGAAGCCATACTCGCGCATCACGTCCATGCCGAAGAGCCGATCGCGCATGATCACGCAGGCCTGATAGGCAAACTCGGCGCGATCTTCGATCTCTTCTTGCGGCAACACCTTGATCCAGTCTTCGAGGTAGTTGACCCCAAACGCGACGTGCCGCCCCTCGTCGCGCATCACCAGTTCGACGACCTGCTTCAAAAGCGGATCGCGCGTCGTGCGCACTTGTGTGCCGAACGCAGCTAAAGCGAGACCTTCGATAATCAGCTGCATGCCGATGAACTTGAGGTCCCAGCGCTCGTCTGACAGCACCTTGTCGATCAGCGCCTTCAAGTTGCTGTTGATCGGGTAGATCATCTTGCAGCGGCGGCGGAGGTATTGGTTGAACACTTCTACGTGCCGCGCTTCGTCGAACGTCTGCGAGGCGGCATAGAGCTTCGCGTCCGCTGTCGGTGCGCATGAGACAAGTTGCGATGCAACCAAAAGCGCGCCCTGCTCACCGTGCAGGAATTGACTCATCGTCTGCGCGTGGCCCTTCCAGGCGAAGCGCACCTTTTCTTCCGGACTGAGCGCCTCGTATTCCGGATAGCCGTTAAGCGCACCCAGCGACGGCTCCATCGGATAATCGCTCATGTCGCATGGCGCATCCCAGTCGACATCAAGTGTCGAGTTCCAATTGTGCGCCTTGCCGACTTCGTAGAGTCGCTGGATTTTCGCGTTGGCGCTGTCGTAGTCCCAGTTGAACGAGCCGGTGAGCGGCGTGCGGAAGATCTCGCGGATCGTCTCCACCTCTCCCATCGTCAGCTTCTCGGCCAGATCGACCTCTTCGAACGTGCGGACATCCTGCGGCGGTTGCTCGACGATTTTTACGCGCATTGCAGACCTACCTCCCTAAAAATGACGCTGGCGTCACTTTTTTAGGAAGCGCCTGCGCGCTGCGACCCGCATTGATCGAGATCAATCTGGCCTATTGCGTGATTGGGAGCGGCGCGAGCAGCTCGGCCCCGATCAGACCCGCAGCGGCGATGCCGCCAAGGATCCACGACACGCGATCGCGCACCGCCCAAACGAGCGGATCGTCGTGCACCTGGCCGCGCGAGGTCAGCAGCCAAACGCGGCAGAACCAGTACATCACGCTCGCCGGCAACAGCCATAGCAGCAGCGGCCAGCTGTAAGCGCGCGCGGTGGTGATGTCGTATTGGATGTAAAGCGCCAGAACGAGGCACGACATGAAGCCGGACGCCACGCCCATCGCCGTCAACACCGGGCCATCCGTCACCTTGTAGCCGCGGCGGCTCAAGCCAACGCCGCCGCCAGCCGCCGCAGTGTCCACTTCCGTGACGCGCTTACAGAGCGCGAGACTGAAAAAGAAAAAGCCGCAAAACGCGAGCAGCCAAGACGAAGCGAGGAAGCCCGTCGCCAGACCGCCGAGCACAACGCGAATGATGTAAAGGCCAGTGAGCGCAAAGACGTCGGCAATCTGCTTGGTCTTCAGCCAGAACGTGTAGAACGCATTCATCACCAAATAAACGGCGACCGCGAAGAACGGCAGCACGCCGAGCACCGCGCCAAGCGACAAACCAGCGATCGCCAGCAGCGCCGAAACAGGCAAACCCACGAGCGGAGAAAGCGCCCCGCTCGCAAACGGGCGCGTACGTTTGCGATGGTGACGTCGGTCAGCGTCGATGTCGCTGGCGTCGTTGATGAGATAAATGCTCGAGGCAGCGAAGCTCATCGCGAAGAAGGCGATGAAGCCCTGCACCCATGTCGCCGGATCGAACCAGCCTTGGCCGACGATCATCGGCACAAAGACGAGCACGTTCTTGGCCCATTGCTGCGGCCGTATCGCTTTGATCAGCCCGCGCAACGCCCCGCCTTTCGCCGGCACGGCATGCTCGACCTCAAACTCACGCGCTGCGCGCTTGGCCAGGCCGGCAGGCGCATTCACCACAATGGCTGCCGAAGCAGCGCGCCACACTTTCAAGTCGGCGCTCTCATTGCCGGCGTAAACGAACCCGTCCGGATACGCTTTCTTCAGCGCCTCGGCCTTGCGGGTGGATTTCAGGTTGATCTCTTCGTTGGAAGCGAACACGCAATCGAAGACGCCGACATGATCGGCGATACGTTGCGCCTCGCGCTCGTTCGACGCCGTCGCCAGCACGACTGTGCGGCCGCCGGCGCGCTCGGCGCGGAGCCACTCTACGAAGTCTTCATCGTACGGCAGGATGCCCGGATCGCTGGGCGCGGCCTCTGCCAAACGCGCTTTGGCGTAAGCACGGCCGCGCATCAGCCAGCCGATCAAGGTAAACACGCGCAACGGCCTGGCGGTCACGAAGCGCAGCATCGCTTCGACAAAGACGTCGCCACGGAACAGCGTGCCGTCGAGATCGACGGCGAGCGGAAGCTTCGCTCTACCGCCGCGCGGGATTTCTGCCATGGCCATAGCGGCCGATGTATCCGCGCGCGCGACGCGCTTCAACGGATAACGCCGCAGGCGCGTGCGCGAACGCCGCTATGGTAAATGCCCGACCAACTTCTTGTTCAGACCTTTAAGACTTGCCGGCGCGCTGCGTTGGCGGCGTACGCGGGCCGCACGAGGCGACTATATCTTGCTCGCTAAGTCCTTTCGGCAAAACCAGCTGCGTTTGCTTTAGTGCATCCAAAAGCCATCTGCCGGCTCGGGAAACGGTGTGCTCCTGCGCTTGCACGGCGCACCATGATTTCGCATCGCCGTTTAAGAGATAATGCAAACTGTGACGGAGCTTGCGCGGGTTCTCGTCTTCTTCCCATCCAATACGCTTCAGCAAAATGCGTGACTGCGCGTTGTCGGCGCCAACCCAGGCGCGCAAGGGCCGATTGAGACGAAACGCTATGACTCGCATGGCATTGGCTAGAACGGCTGAATACCCGAATCCCCGCGCTCTGAGCTCAACACTAAAGGGATAGAACTCCAGTATTTTTGGATTGCCGTGATCGAGCACACCTAAAGAAGCGACATCTCCGCTCGCGTCTTTTATCGCATAGATTGAGGAACGGCCTTTCAGTATCGGCAAATTCGGAGGCTTACATATCCGGCCCGCATATCTGCGCACGAGAGCGTCGTCCTCTTCTTCGTCTCCAAGCATAAACATGGTGGCGCGGTTGGGAGGGCGCGGCGGATCCTGCAGCGTTTCCAAAACTTCTGTGAGCGAGCGAATGCAACTACGCTCGGGATAACTCTCCGCATAAACCTGAGAAGCCGGCACAAGCGCTCTGCTCGGGCGAATAGCGCCCAAATGTACGATCTGACCGAACCTTTCCGGATCTAAATGGGATTTTGTTGTGACGCCGCACTCGGTCCGTCTTCGGTACATCAATCTCGCCATGTCGGGCGACTTTGCCACTTTACTCAAGGCGTCTGCTATCGGCGTATCGAAGACATCCGAGCGCGCGACTTCCATCGGTGTTTTTATCGTGAGCCTTGGCGGCAGCGTGTCGAGCACACGGGATTTGCCTATCCCGCCTTGCGCTACGGCCATTGTCGTGCGCCGCATCCAATCCCAAAAACGAGGCTCATCCCAATCGGCGTTAGCGACGTGATGGGCCAGATTCCAAATAGGCTGAGGCGCACGCGACCAGGAGAAATCATCAAGCGCTAACGCGATCAGTTTTCCCTGCTCGTCGGCTTGTATGCTCTCTCGCTGGACATGCGCGCTCTCCATGGATGCCCGCGACCACAGCGCCACGCAGACGCGGGCGTTCTGGAACTGCCTGGCCATTTCCTGTCGGAAGACATCGCCTGTCTGGGTCGCGTAGTCCCACCAGACGCTGACCCCGAACTTACGGACGCCAAACGCCAGACGCTCCGCGTCCTCGCGGTCGTCGCTCTTATACGAAATGAAAACGTCAGCCATGGCCCTCGCCCTGGATGGCGGCATAGGCGAGACACATATCGAATGCCGCGGTACGCACCATCGCGTTATAGAGGAGATCGGTGCCCTCGATTTCACCGTTCGCGAGGACCACCAAGCCAAACACTTCGCCGCCTTCGACCACGCGACGAACATGCGCCTCAAAACTACGAAGCGTTTGCGCGCGCGCAACCGCCTCGATCTCATCTTCATCCGAGCTACAGAAGGCGAAGCATAATTGCTCGTCTTTGTACATTTGCACGCCGTTCTTGGTCGCGGCGCGCTGGCGAATCTTGCGCTCCGCATCCCACAGAACCAGCGCGATCGACTGGATCGTCAAGCGCTTGGTGCGCGGCAGGCTCTCCACTGCGACGCCGCGCTTCTTGGCCATGAATTTGCGGTAGGCCATCGAATTACGCGCGATCATCCACAGGATCGCCCGGTTCGATACGCATGACACACGCTTGATGCCGCTGCGGCGGTCATCGCGGAATTCTTCGGCTTCGTAGTCCTCGATTGGATTGGGTTTAATGTTCTCCTCGAAGAAGCTCAGATAATTGTGTCCAGACATCAGAACGAAAGCGCTGTAGCAGTCGGCGATGAGCTCCATGTTGTAGTTCAGCGGTGCGGTGGCGACGTCGTCCGGAGTAAGCCACGGGTTCGGGTGCTCCGGGGGGCGGTTTCTCGACATCGGATTTCGACCCTCCCAATTTAACAGCGCTTCATATCGAGAAGCGCGACAGCCCGCGCGATAACAAATTGTGATCCTAGTCTGTGCTGACGCCACGCGTCCGTCGTCGCGCCAGCAACATCGCGGAGCGCCCAAATAGTGCACGCACATTTCGGCCAAAGCATGTTCCTTGGCCATCTCGTCGCTTTTGTACTTCTTAGTTCTCCGCATCCGCGCGCTGCGCGGAAAACGGAGATGAATCAATGTTGCTTGCGGAGAGCACGCCTTCACACCAACACAAAGGACACAGCCTTCTCGCGTATCATTCGCAACTTCATGGCCGTTTGAAGAATTTTGCGGCCACAGATCGCACGCAAGCAGATTTGATCGAGAGCTTTCCAGCCGCCGTCGTGGCGCTCGCTGGCGACGGTTATCCCATGTACCTCCGCCGCTCTGGCATGAACGCAGTGCGCGCCGGCGCTTCTCTGCGCGAAGTCGCGAAAGTGCTGAAACTGCCGAGCTGGGCACGTAAACTGCCACCGCAAGCCATCGGCGCGCGCTTGCCGGCAAGTCTCTCTGAGTTGGACAATCCCGGCCTCGGCGTGCGTCTTTCCAACGCCATGCCGGATAGCTTTCCGTTCGATCACCAATGGCTCGATCAAGTCGTGCTCGCCTTCAACTGCGCGCATGGAGACTTCGCCGTGTGGCTCGCGCGCGCTTTGGATCGCAGCGTGCTCAGCAACGAGCAGATCGTTGTGCTGGGCGCGTACGCGTGGTGTTCGACGGAAGGTCTGAACATCGTGCGCCCCGCGCCGATACGGCCGTGGCGTCCGCAAATGTCCGCCGCAACCGCTGCGCTCAGCTGCCGCTATTGGATCATGTATCTGACGCTCAGCCTCGGCAATGCTGAGCGCGAACGCCCGCCGACCCGCGTCGTCGACGGCTTCAGCTTCGATGCGCTGCTAACGCAGAACGATCTCGTCCTCGAGGGCCGCGCGATGCACCATTGCGTCGCCGACTATGCGCTGCAGGTGGCGCTGGGCTCGAGCCGGATCTTTTCCATCAGCCAAGACGGCGTGCGCGTGGCCACCATGGAAATCGCCGTGCAAGGCGACAAGCCGCACGAGATTGCGATTGCTCAAATCAAAGGTCCAAACAATGCGCGACCAAGCGAGGAGGTTATTGCCGCCGCCTTCGCCTTCACCGAGCAAGTCCGCGATAACCCGCCGCCATCGTTTCCCGCGCGCGCGTGGCGCGAGATTTGGCGACCCTATTGGGAAGCCAAAGGCCGCCGCGCCCCGCTCGACATCACGCCCGCGCAAAGCCCTCGCGTGCTCCTGTCAGAGCTTCTCGATCTGACCGAGTGAGCGCGGCCCCCGGACTTCAAGCCGCTCGCGCTGCAACCTGCATATCGGCGTATGTTCGCCGATTGCCGCCGTTCGATTCACACCCGACCAAGGTCGCGCCTGTGTTGAGCGCGGGCGCTGTCGGCGCGAACAATTCCGGTCGGACCAGCAGTCATGATGAATGTCTTCAGTTGTCCTGCCGCGATTTGAGCACGCCTGTGCGCGCCGCTTTGCGCGAACGCAAAGCACCGGATTGTAGTGCGGTCAAACAGGATGGCGTCGAGACTTGGGATCGATCATGACCAAAAGGGTGCTCATCATAGACGGTCACCCCGACCCTGATCGCGGTCGGCTTTGCCATGCGCTCGCTGAGGCTTACGCGACATCGGCGCGCGATGCGGGCAAAGAGGTACGCCTTTTGACCATCGCGGAAGCAGATTTTCCTTTGCTGCGGTCGGCGCACGATTTTGCGACGCCGCCAGATGCGCCGGCAATAATCAGCGCCCGGACTGACATCGCCTGGGCTGACCATTTGGTCTTTGTGTTTCCGCTTTGGCTTGGCGGGGCGCCGGCTTTGTTGCGCGGCTTTCTTGAGCAGGTCGCGCGCGCAAACTTCGTCGCCGAGACCGATGGGCGCGGCATCCGACAAAAGCTCAAAGGTAAGTCAGCCCGGTTGATCGTCACCATGGGTATGCCCGCTTTCATCTACCAGCTCGTCTTCCGCGCGCACGGCGTAAAGAACATCATGCAAGGCGTGCTAGGCTTCGGCGGAGTATCGCCCATCCGCTTGACTCTGTTTGGCGGCGTCGAAACCTCGACGCCGGCGGCACACGCGGCGCGGGTCAGGTCCGTGACAGCCCTTGCCCGCGAATGAGCTTCGCATTCAGTCCTCGCTGAGCGGCGCCGGTGCGAGGCCGTGACCGCCGGTCGCCAGTCGCGTCAGCGCGCGCACCTTGGCCGCGAGCACGTCGCCCAAGAGGGGCTTCTCCACGATCTCAATATGAGCCGCCGCTGCGTCGCGACGGATCTGCGCCGTCGGATGTGTGGTGATGAGCAAAGTGGGCGCGAAGACGCCTTGACCGCGCAAACGTGCGACCACCTCCAGACCGGTCAAGCCCGGCATGTGCTGATCGACGACAATGCAGGCGGCGCGCGCGATCTCCGGCGCCACCGACGCCGAAACTGGATCCCGAAACGCCTCCACCTGATAGCCCTCGGTTTCAAAGGCGAAGGTAAGCGCGCTCAACACAGCGGGATCGTCCTCAACGAGCACGATTAGTGGTCGCGATGGGTAGTATTGCGCCGTTCGAGGCATCTAGCATCCAAAGTCGGCGGCCACCCTGGACCAAAACCGTCCGATCGGAATTGACGTGACGCAAAGTCGAACCCGCTCAGCGCGGTTCCCGCTGAAGCGCCAGGCGCACGAGTTCAGAGAGGCTCTTGGCGCCCATTTTTTCCATGACGTTGGCGCGGTAGATCTCGACTGTGCGTGGGCTAATGCCGAGCCTAATCCCAGCCGCTTTGTTCGAATCACCAGCGACAATCGCCTCGAACACTTCGCGCTCGCGCTCGGTGAGCGAGGCTACCCGGCGTTCGACCTCCGCCAGTTCCGCGCGCCGGCCGAACTCACCTTCGCCGGCGGCCAGCGCGCTGCGCACCGCGCCCAACAATGCCTCATCGTCGAACGGCTTTTCCAGAAAGTCGAGCACCCCAGCCTTCATGGCTTCGATCGCCAACGCGACATCGGCGTGACCGGTGAGCACGATCACCGGATGGACGACGCCTAGTTCCTTGAGTCGCGCGACGAGTTCTAGTCCACTCATGCCGGGCATCCGCACGTCGGTGATGATGCAACCTTGTTCGAGTTCACCGACCCGCGTCAAAAATTGGGCCGCGTCCTCGTAGGCCCGCGCTGTGAAGCCCGCAGAATCCAGCAAGAAGGCGAGCGAGTCCCGGATCGCCGCGTCGTCATCGACGACGTGCACAACTCTGCTGTTTGCCTCGGTCACGCCACGCTCTCCTCATCGGGCGCCAGCCGCACGCTGAAACGAAATATCGCCCCACCTCCGGAATTCACTTCGGTCCAAATTCGTCCGCCATGGGCCTCGACGATAGTGCGCGAGATCGACAGGCCCACGCCCATGCCTTGCGCCTTGGTGGTGACGAAGGGTTGAAACAGTCGCGCCGCCGCCGCTTCGTCGAGGCCCGGACCGGTATCGGCGACACTGACCATCGCCATATCATCCTCGACTTTCGTGGAGACAAGAAGTTCGCGGCGCGCTTGGCCCTGCATCGCCTCAAGCGCATTGCGAACGAGATTGACGACCACTTGCTGAATCTGCACGCGGTCGACGATCACCCGGTCCAAATGCGGATCGAGCTGATAGCGGACATCG
This sequence comes from uncultured Terricaulis sp., assembly GCA_964405865.1. GTDB lineage: Bacteria > Pseudomonadota > Alphaproteobacteria > Caulobacterales > Aquidulcibacteraceae > Vitreimonas. The sequence continues at coordinate 183,656 of CAYOPM010000006.1, forward strand.
ACGCCGGCTTCCTTTGCGCCAACTAAAGCCAAGCCGCAGGCTTCGTGCACCAATTTTGCCAGCGACTCGACACTGCGCTCACCCTCGCCGCGCGCCAAGAAATCGCGTAGCCGGCGGATGATGTCGCCCGCACGCAGCGCCTGGTCGGCGGCTTTGCCGACCGCTTCCACCGCGCGTGGATCGCTGCCTGTTTCACGCTCAAGCAGCCGGCGCGCACCATTCAAGTAATTGGCGATCGCGCTCAAAGGCTGATTGAGTTCATGCGCCAGCGCCGAGGCCATTTCGCCCATCGCTGACAGCCTAGAGATATGTACGACCTCGGCTTGAAGCTGTTGCACGCGCGCTTCACTTTCCGCGCGCTCGGTCAGATCACGCACGAAGCCGGTAAAAAACTGGCCGTGCTCGGAGCGCACCTCGCCGACCGCGAGTTCCATCGGGAAGGTCGAGCCATCCTTGCGCTGGCCAACAACAATGCGGCCAATGCCGATAATGCGTTTTTCCCCCGTTGCCAGGTAACGCCGCAAATAACCGTCATGCTGATCGCGAAATGGTTGCGGCATCAGCACGTTGATATTTCGCCCGATGACTTCGGTTGGGCGCCATCCAAACAAACGCTCCGCAGACGCCCCATAAGATTGAATGATGCCCCGCTCATTGATGACGATCATCGCCTCGGGAGCGGTGTCGAAGATCGAGCGCAAATGCGCTTCACGTTCAAGTAGAACACGGTCAGCGGCTTCGCGCTGAGCGCGTCGTTTGACAGACCACGCGCCGACGCAGGCCAGCGCGGCGCCCAAGGCGATGAATAGAAGCGCCGATCCCCAATCGGAAAAACCGCGCGCACCGAGAGCTGCGCCAAGGAGCGCGCCAAGCAGCGTCGCCACAATACCCGCCGGCAGTCCTCGCCAAAAGCTCACCGCCGCCACGGTCGTCAGCACGATAAAAATCGGGTCGAGCGCGATCGCAGGCGGCAAGGCAAGCACCAAGGCTGCGGTCAGAGCCGTCGCCGCGGCCACGACGAGGTAGCCGGCGAGCGGCCTCGCCTTGGACACAGCCGCAAACCAGGCGCTGAGACGTTCTGAGACATGCTCGCTCATGCGAACGCCATTCCTCTCCCGCACCGGGTGCGGCGCCAATCTAATCTAATTGAGCGCCCTCCCCCAGCAAATGCGGCGCTGCGGCATTTGACATAGATCATCATCCGACCGGCGCTTGCGGGCTCCAATTGCGATTGCTTACTTCGATGATCTCGCTTGCAGCGGGCACTCGACGCAGCGGAAGCCGCTTAGTCCCCTATCACCCGCGACACCCTGTTCTGGCTAGGCCGTTCAGCCTACGGGATTGTCCTTAAGCGTTGACCCCGAATTTCGCCGCCGAAAGCAGCGCCCTAGCCTCCTCTCATCAACAGGGAGTTGGTCATGCGCTCGCAATGTCAAAAGACGCTCGAAGCCACCTGCGCCGCGGCGGACGAAGACAGCATCCAATTTGGCCCGTCGCTCACATTGCGTGGCGTGCGGGTGCGCTTCGAGCGCAATGAGGAAATTTTCGGCGAGTCCGAGGCCGCCGAATATGTCTATCGCGTCGCTTCGGGCGCTGTTCGCACCATGCGCTTTTCCAGCGACGGACGCCGCCAAATCCTTGGCTTTCACTTGCCGGGCGATGTGTTCGGTTGGGAAATGGACGACAAACACACTTTGTCGGCCGAGGCAGTTAGCGCCGCCGACGTGATCATGGTCCGCCGCTCACTGGTCCAGAAGGCGTCAGCGCAGGATCTGCAAGCCGCGCACGCTGTGCTCGCGCTCACAGCCAAGAGCCTCAACACCGCCCGCGATCATGCCGTCGTGCTGGGCCGCAAGGGCGCTGGCGAACGCGTCGCCACCTTCCTCTTGCAATTCGCCGATCGCTTCGTGTCACGCACCGAACTCGACTTGCCGATGTCGCGCGCCGATATCGCAGATTACCTCGGTCTCACCATTGAGACCGTGTCGCGCACCTTCTCGGATATGGAACGTCAATGCGCCATCGCGCTGCCGAGTTCGCGCCACGTCGTCGTGCGCAATCACGCGGCCCTTGAGGATCTTCAAGTCGCGGCGTGATCGCTTCGCTTGCCGGAGCATCAAGCGGTGCGTTGATACGACAAACCCACGCCGTCTTCCTTAGTGCGACAGAAAAAGTGGGATCGGCGAGCACTGGGTCAGCTCGCGGGTGACGCCACCCAGCAGCCATTCTTCCGCGCGGCTATGGCCATAGGCGCCTAGCACTAGCATGTCAGCGCCCATCGAGATAGCGCAGTCGAGGAGAGCGCGGCCCTCGCTCCTGCCCATGCCGTCCAAATTGTTGATACGCGCGTTCACGCCGTGGCGCGCTAGATGGATCGCCAACGCCTTGCCCGGCGCGAGACCATCGCTTGAGGTTTTTGCGTCGACCGTGGCTATAACGACGTCATGGGCGAGACGGAGCAATGGCAGCGCGTCGTGCGTGGCGCGGGTGGCCTCGGAACTTCCGTCCCAGCCGATCACCACGCAGTCGAAGAGCTGCTCGCTGCGCCACGCCGGCGGCATCAGCATCACGGGCCGGCCTGAGCCAAACAATACGGTGTCGAGCAAGTGCCGGTGCGCGTCATCCGTCGCGGCGGTGCGCGTCACGATAGAGAGATCGGCATGGCGCGCGTGCGCCAGCACCTCCCGGCGCAGCAGCGCGTGTTCGATCAAGAGATCGCGGATCGCGAATTTATGCGAGCCCTCGTTCAACCACGCTTCAATACGGCTGCGGTTGCGCGCCGCCATGCCACGCGCGCCTGCGCTAAGGTCTTCGAGCACGCGCGACATAGGCGCGTTTTCTGGCGCATAAGTCGATCCGGCATGAACGGCCAGGATGAGCGCGGTGGCGTGCGCCTCGAAACGGCGCGCCAAAAGCGCAGCGGCGCGCAGAGTCGGTTCGTCGTCTTCCAACCGAATGGCCACCGCCAAGATGTCCTTGAGCGGCACGGCGTCAGTGCGCCAACAGCAGGTGCAGCTGATCGTCCGCATTCACCAAGCCACGCGTGGCGCCGCCTAGCGCAAGTTCGTAGAGGCGCGGCCGGCCATAAGCACCCGCGACCAAGAGACCGCAGCCTTGCTCGTGCGCACCTTTCAACAAAGCCTTCGCTATATTGTCGCCGCTAACAGCCACGCTGCGTGCTCGTGACACGCCATGACGCGCAAGATACGCGATCAAGTCGTCTGGCGATGCTGATGCGCGAGTCTGTTCGGAGAGGTCGCTGGCATTTTGTAGAATGACAACCTCCTCGGCAAACTGCAGCAGCGGCATCGCCGCACGCACGGCGCGGCCAGCTTGAGCGCTGCCATCCCAGGCGATCGCTACAGCGCAAAAGTCCGATTGATCGTCTTTCACAAGCAACACTGGCGCGCGGCTTTCCAGCAAAGTCTCCGCGAACGACGCAGAAAGCCCGCGAACATCGCGCACCGGACCGGCCGCGAACATAACCACATCGGCGAGCACCGTGGCCTGGGCGATGGCGATCGCTGGCAGCAGCGCGCGCTCATCGACATAGAGGCAGGGGCCGGCCCCGGAGGCGCCGAAGCGCAAGCCTTCCCGCGCCGCCGCCTCACGCGCGGCCGTCTGCAAATGCTCTTGGTTGCCCGCTTCACCGGCGCGGACGCGCTCCATCACCGAGTCGGAGGCGCGGTTCAACGCTGCACCGAAAGAGACGAGATCGGCGGTTGGATCGGGATAAGCTGGGATGACGCGCACCTGGCCCGACGCACGCGACGCGAGCTTGGCGGCCACGTTGAGCAGTGAGGCATCGTTTTGCTCACCGCAAGCAACTGCAACGATTGATTTATAGGACATGAGACGTGCTCCTTCGCCTCCCATCAACGCCTTTAACGAGGCCGCGGCTTTGACTTGCCGCAAGCGCGGCCGAAAGCCGGGTCACGCGACGTTCATTGCGCGGTGTAGCCGCCGTCGATGACCAATTCTGCGCCGGTGACGAATTTGCTTTCATCAGAGGCCAAATAGACGACGCCATAAGCGATATCGTCGGGCTCACCTAAATGACCGAGCGGATGTAGCGCCTCGGTTGCCGCCCGCGCGGCTGCTGGATCAGCCTGGCTGCCCAGGAAGCCCTCGACCATCGGCGTCCAGATGTAGCCAGGATGAATCGAGTTTACGCGGATCTTGTAACCCGCCTTGGCGCAATGCAGCGCCGCCGATTTGGTGAAGATGCGTACGCCGCCCTTGCTGGCGTTGTAGGCGGCGAGATTGGGATCGCCAATCAGACCTTCAATGGAAGAGAGATTGATGATCGAACCGCCCTTGGCCTTCATCACCTCGATCGCCTGCCGCGTGCCGTAGAACACGGCGTCGAGATTGATCGACATCAGCCAACGCCATTGCTCGTCGGTGGTGTCTTCGACACTGGCGGCGAGCGCCACGCCCGCGTTGTTTACGAGGATATCAAGACCGCCAAAGCGGCTGACTGCAGCCGCGACCACTTTGCGCCAAGCGTCAACACTGGCGACATCATGGACCATGAACATAGCTTCGCCGCCGCTGGCTACAATCTCATCGGCAACGGCGGCGCCTTCAGCCTCTTTGAGGTCCGTCACGATAACGCGCGCACCCTCACGCGCCAGCATAAGCGCTGCCGCGCGCCCAAGCCCCAGGCCGGCGCCCGTGACCAGGGCGGTCTTGCCTTTGACCCGATTCATCGGGGACTCCTCTTTCAAGCGCCCGACTTTGCTCCTGCACGCGCCGGCGCTCCTTGATCCAGAACAAGCGTCACCAAAGCGCGCGCGCGATTGACAGACTAAGCGGGTGCTAAGTCGAGGCGGCCTTCGTCAGAGGCGCTCGACCTTGGCCACGCGATAGGTGTGTGCGCCCTCGTCTTCTTCTATGGTGACGTATTCGCCAGCGATGAAACGATGATCGCCCAGACGATAAGCTGGGTCATCGTCCTCGCCGCCATCTTCAAATTCGTAGTGAAATGCCCACGATCCGCCGGGCCGACGGCGCAAATAACCTTCTTCGTGGTCCTGGGCAGGATGGAGGCGCACCACGCGGCATTTGTCTTTGAAGGCGCGCCAGCTCTCGGCGTCCAGTCGGCCTTGGCTGTCGAGCGGCGCAACGAAAGAGTACCCTATGCGCGGATCGCCCTCGGGGTGACGCGGCTCTCTCGCCAGTTCGAGGCGAATACGACGAAAGTTATCCGGCAAGGATTCGGTTGCACTCATGACTAATGCTCCTGACTTGGCTGCAAGATGAGCACGGGATCAGGCATCGGCGTTTGCGCGCGATCAAGTCGGCGCTGTGTCGTGGCGAATAGGCTTATGGACTCTGCCAGGAGACATCGGATGAGGCAATTTCTCGTGGGCGCCGCGTTGCTGCTACTCGCCGCCTGCGCCACGCCCGACGAGGACATTGCGGCCGCGCCTACCGCTCGCGGCGCTGCGATCGCCGAAGTCAATTGCAGTTCTTGTCATGCAATCGGTCGCAGCGGTGACAGTCCCCTCTCAGAAGCGCCGCCATTCCGGCGCCTGTCGCAACATTTTCCCGTCACAGATCTTCAAGAGGCATTGGGCGAAGGCATCAGCGTCGGTCATCCGGCCATGCCGCCTTTTGCCTTCGCGCCCGAAGATGTCGACGCGCTCATTCTCTACCTGCAATCGATCCAGGACGATGCGGCCCGCTAGGGGACTGTCACAAGTGCGGCGCGTTGAGCGTACTCGCCAGTTTCTGCAACAGAGCTTCGCGCACGCTGTCATCGCCGGCCTGTTCTAGCGCTGCATTAAGGTTCGCCAAGAATTCCGAGCGCTGATTGTGCCAATCGAGCCGCGCTATTGCGGCCTTCGGCACGCGGCTTTTGTGAGCTTCTTGTTCGGGCTTGGGCTTCAGCCGATAGCTCTGGTCGAGCTCAGCAACGATGATCCGCTTATTATCGAAGCCAGCCTTGACCAACCGCTCGCTCAAGGCAGAGAGGCTCTCCGGTTCTCCGTGATTGAGGAAGATCGCCCCACGCGGTTTGCGCGCCGCCGCCCACGCCACCAGTCCCACGGCGTCAGCGTGACCCGAATAGACGTCGATCGAGCGGATAGCCGCGCGCACCTTCACTTCATCGCCCTGAATACGCACCGTCTTGCGCCCGTCCTGCAGCAGGCGACCCAGTGTGCCGATGGCCTGAAAGCCGGTGATGAGCACGGTGGCGTCTTCGCGCCAGAGCAGACGTTTCAGATGATGACGCACCCGGCCCGCGTCGCACATGCCGCTTGAAGCGATAATGACATGCCAACCGCGCATGCGCTCAATCGAGCGACTTTCAGTGACGCTCTCAGTGAAGCGGAGCCAAGGCGAGGCTCGCAGACGCGCGAATGGATTTTCTCCATTTTCGAAATAACCATGGCGCAGGAAAGTATCGCTGGCGCGAATGCCGAGCGGCGAATCCAAAAAGATCGGTCCGCGTGGGCCGGTCCCCGCCTCCATCAACTCCAGGAGATCGACGATGAGCTCTTGCGTGCGCTCGACCGCGAACGCCGGGATGAGCAATGGACCGCCGGCCGCATGCGCGGCGAGCATTTCGCGCAGCAGCGCTTCCCGGCGCGCGGCGACGCCCAGATTCGGGCGTTCGACGTCGCCATAGGTGCTTTCAAGAATGAGATGGTCGACTCCTTCCGGACCTTCTGGGTCCATGGCGAAGTCGCGGCCGCTCGGGCCAATGTCGCCGGAGAACATCAGCGTCTGGCGAGCGTCATCGGCGCCGACTTCGAGTTCAATCGATGCTGCGCCCAGAATGTGACCGGCATTCCACCAACGCGCGCGCATGCCCGGCGCGACATCGATCCAGCTCTTCATTGGCGCCGCTTGAAAGAGCTTCATCACGTCGTCGGCGTCGCGACGGGTGAAGATCGGTTGAAGGTCGCCCTCACCTTGTCGATGGCGCCGCCGGTTGAGTGACTCCACCTCCATCTCCTGGATGGCGCCGGCGTCCGGCAACATCACACGACACAGCTCAATGCTTCCCTTAGTCGCGAAGATGCGGCCAGCGAAACCGTTCAGCATGAGTTTGGGAAGAAGGCCGCTATGGTCGATATGCGCATGCGTCAGTAACACTGCGTCGAGCGAGGCGGCGTCGAATGGGAATGGTTCATAGTTGAGCGCCTTGAGCGTCTTCGACCCCTGGAACATGCCGCAATCGATCAGCACGCGGGCGTCGTCGGATTCGAGCAGCATACACGAGCCGGTGACACAGCCCGATGCCCCGAAGAATGAAAGCTTTGCGGTCATGCGTTCATCCCGACCATGGCGTCCAGGGCCGGACTTAAGTCAGCCCAAACCAAAGACGCGCCCTGAAGCGCTTAGTCTTCGTCGTCCAACAAGATCCGCCGCGCATCGCCATCGAGATCTTCATACTGGCCCGATCTCAGGCTCCAGAAGAAGGCGGCAAGGCCCAGCGCACCTAGGCATAAGGCGCCTGGGATCAGGACCACCATGATATTCATGATGGCGCCCTCAGCGTGAACTGCAATCGCAAGGCGTTCAAGGTCACGAGCAACGAGGACGACGACATAGCGAGCGCTGCGATCAAGGGCGTGAGCAAACCAAACGCAGCGGTCGGCGCGGCAATGAGATTGTAGAGCGCCGAAAAGCGCAAATTCTCAAGCGCACGCGCGCGCGCCGCCTTGGCCACATCGATTGCTTCCACCAACGGCATCAGGAGCGCGCCTTGGATGACGATGTCGGAAGCGGCCTGGCTGACGTCGAGCGCGCTCCCGGGAGACGCAGAGACATGAGCGCCGGCCAAAGCGGCGGCGTCGTTCAAACCATCGCCCACCATCAACGTGCGTTTGCCTTGCGCACGCAATTCCGCCAAACGCGCAGTCTTGTCGGCTGGGCTGACGCCGCCGCGCCAATCTTCGATGCCTGTCGCATGCGCGGCGATCGCAGCGGCAGCCGGTCTGTCGCCTGACAACAGCTCGACACCGATGCCGCGTTTCCCCAAAGCGCGGACCACCTCAGCCGCATCCGCGCGCAGCGCATCGGCGAACACAAAGCGTACCGGGCTCTCGCCCTCGAGGGCGAACCACAATTCCGGCGCGCCATCGGCGGCGTCCGCAGCCTCGGGCGCTGCGTAGAGCCGGCGGCCAAGCCGTGCCTTGCGTCCATTCACCGATCCTTCGATGCCCTCGCCTGGCGTCTCGCGAACATCGTCCGCGACTGCGCCGACACCCGCAGCTTCGGTAATTGCGCGTGACAAGGGATGATGCGAGGCGCGCGCCAAACTGGCCGCGCCTTGAAGCGCTACGGCATCGACCGGCGATTGCAGGCGTGGCTTGCCTAGAGTGAGCGTGCCGGTCTTGTCGAAGATGACGATGTCGGCCTGGGCCAAGCGTTCGAGGGCATCGCCAGATTTAACCAGCACACCGCGCCTGAAGAGCCGTCCAGTGGCGACGACCTGCACTGCCGGCACCGCAAGCCCGAGTGCGCACGGACACGTAATGATGAGCACGGCCACCGCATTCATGAGCGCGCCGCGCACGCCGATCGCGGCCATCTCGAACCCGAGGACCTGCGCAACAAACGGCGCGAGCATCCAGCCGGCGAAGGTAAGCGCGGCCAGAGTGTGCACCACCGGCACGTAGAGCGCCGCCGCCCGGTCAGCCAAGCGCACGAAGCTGGCGCGCGATTGTTCACCGGTTTCAATGAGACGCGCAAGTTGCGCCACGGCGGACTCATCGGCACGCGCTGAGGCGCGCACGACAAGCGCCTGGGAAAGATTGATCGAGCCAGCCGCGACGCACGCGCCCGGCCCCGCCGCTTGCGGCAAGGTTTCTCCAGTCAGCACGGAGAGATCGAGATCGGAGACGCCCTGTTCGATCACGCAGTCCACGGGTGCGCGTTCACCGGGAGCCAGCAACAAGAGATCACCGGGGATGACGTCGCGCGCTGCGACCGCTTTTGAGTTCCCGTCAGCGTCGAGGCGTGCTGCGGTCGTCGCCTGCAGCGCGAGCAACTCCCGCGCCGCCGTGCGCGCGCGCTCGCGTAAACGATGATCAAGATAGCGCCCGATCAGCAGGAAAAAGAGCAGCATGGTGATGCCGTCGAAATAGGCGTGCTCACCCTGCTGCAACGTCTCGGCGACGCTCGTGCCAAGCGTCAGAAAGACGGCCAATGAAATCGGCACGTCCATATTGGCGCGCCGCGCGCGCAGCGCGCGAAACGCCGACTTGAAGAAGGGCTGCGCCGCATAGAGCGATGCGGGAATTGCCACCAGCGCCGACACCCAGTGCAGCAGCGTGCGCGTGCCCTCGCCCATTTCGTCCGCACCGGACCACACCGGCACCGAGAACATCATGATGTTCATTGCAGCAAAGCCGGACACGGCGAGATAGCGCAACAGGCGCCGACCCTCTTCATCGACGGCGGCTTGCGCCATCTCCGGATCGAACGGAGCTGCGCCGTAGCCGAGCGCAGTCAGCTTTTCAACGATGTTTGCGGGTGTCGTATCGCCAGGGCGCCAACCGACCCGCAATCTCTGAGTAGAGAGATTGAGGCGCGCCTCCTCGACGCCCGACATCTGCTTTAAGCCCTGCTCAATCTTAGCGATGCAGCCTGCACACTTAGCGCCGGTCACCATCAATTCGATCGTATCGAGCCCTGTAGGGGCCTTGCGCACGAACGCGCTGAGGTCTGATCTCACGTTCGCCGCAGTAGTGGCCGCAGCGGCAGCGGAGCTTGTTGTTGAGCCGAGGCCGGATGGACAGCCAACGGCGTCGCTGACGTTCAACGCGATGTCGGCCATATCAGCTCCGATTCAAAATCGAGCGCGCCGCCGGAAGTGTCCGATGCACTGGCGCGCAATTGCCAACGGCCTGGCGGCAAAGCGCGGACCAGTGCGCGATAACGTCCCTCACCAAGGCGCTCGAACGTCAACGCTCGGTCACGCCTGGAATCGGTCAGCCAGCGAAGTTCGCCTGTGACACTTGCCGAATCTACAGGGCGACCATCCCTCGAGCGTAGCTCCACGATTACAGTCGCCTCGGCGGCATCACCTCCAATGTCTGCGCTTGCATTCCAACCCAACGCCGCCTGAGCGCGCCGGGACGCTAAGGTGTCATTGTAGGCCAGCCCTTGCAGATAAGATCGCCGCACGTCCTCGCCCGGAAACGAGCGAACCGCGATCACCGCGAAACCGACATTGACGGCGATGACGATGGCAAAGAATCCAAGCAGAGCCGCGAGGACGTGCCAGCCTCGGACCTCGAACCGCTGGCGCGTCGCTTCTGATCCAATCATGGCGGCCCTCCTGCCAGAAATGCTGAGGTGCTCTCAGCACTGTCATCACTATCAAGATCGTCGAGCACAAAGCGAATGGGGTGCGAGCCACTTTCGGTGCCGGCAGGCGCCACGACGTGCAGGCGCACATTGGCGACGCTGTCGCCTCGCGCCTCGGCGATAACGCGGCCATCGGGGTCGAGCACGCCGCCCTGGACAATGATGTGCGCCCCTTCAAGGCCTGAGACAGAAATAGCGATGCGGCGTGCACGCGGCGCCATGTTGATCAATTTCAATGCGAAGTCGTTGCGCAACGAACCGTCGGCCAGACGCACATAAGGCGGTGAGCGGTCGCGGATGACATTGAGGTCGAGCGTCGAGCGGTTCAGCAACTCGTAAAGCATGATGGCGCCAACAAGCGTCATCAGCACGGCATAGAGGATGGTGCGAGGTCGCACGAAGCGGAAGCGCGCTGGCTCCTTGCGCTCGCGGCGCTGAACATTGAGCTGCGTGTCATACGCAATCAAGCCGGTCGGCCGGCCGACTTTGCGCATGATATCGTCACAGGCATCTATGCAGAGCGCGCAATTAATGCACTCGAGCTGATCGCCGTCACGGATATCGATGCCTTGCGGGCAAGCGGCGACGCAAGCATTGCAATCGACGCAATCGCCACGCCCTTCCCAACTTGCACCCTTCTTATGTGGCCCACGCGGCTCGCCGCGATCGACACGATAAGTGACCGAGAGCGCGTCCTGGTCGGTCATCGCCGCCTGAATACGCGGCCATGGACACATATAAGTGCAGACCTGCTCGCGCATCGTGCCGGCCAGGGCGTAAGTGGTGAAGGTGAGTAAGCCAACGAACAGGTAGATTTCGGTCGTGGCCTGACCGGTGAAGATTTCGCGCGTCAGAGTTGGCGCATCGCCAAAGTAGAAAACCCACGCGCCCCCTGTGGCGGCGGCAATGATGAGCCACAATGCGTGCTTGGCGAACTTTTTCCGCCACTTCGATACGGACCAGGGCTCCTTCGCCAAGCGTATGCGTTCGTTGCGGTCCCCTTCGATCCATCGCTCGACGTAAATGTAGAGATCGGTCCACACCGTCTGTGGGCAGGCGTAACCGCACCAGACGCGCCCGAACAAAGCCGACGACAGGAAAATGCCGAACGCGCCCAGGATCAACAGCCCGGTGATGTAATAGACTTCTTGCGGCCAGAGTTCGATGAAGAAGAAGTAGAAGCGCCGTCCTTCGAAATCGACCAGCACTGCCTGATCGGGACGGAAGTCGCCACGGTCCCACCTGAGCCACGGTGTAACGTAATAGATGGCGAGCAGCACCACCATCGCTGCCCATTTCAGATTGCGAAACGTACCCGCGACAAGCTTTGGGTAGATCTGTTCGCGTTTTTTATAGAGCGCGCGCGCAGCCTTTGAATTCACCGCACGTACGTCAACCGACTCTACGTCCTCCGACTTTTTTGGCGGCTTTGGAATGAGTGTGACAGAACCCATCTCAATTCCGCGGCGCTACGGGCACGGAGGCTGGCTCAGCTGGGTTATCGCTCGTTGGCGGCACGATCGGTTCAACAGGCCGATCGGGTTCACCGCCGCCCATCTGGTGAACGTAATAGGCAAGCGCACGCAACGTGCCTTCATCGAAGCGGCCTTCCCACGCCGGCATCACGCCGCCGCGGCCCAGTTCGATCTGGCGACGGATCTCCTCGCGCGAACCGCCATAGAGCCAAAGGTCGTCCTGCAGACTGGGTGCGCCGACAGTGCGATCACCGAGCCCAGTGGCCCCGTGACAAACGGCGCACTGCTCCTGATAGACCAGAGCGCCGCGTTCGGCGGCCTGGCGGTCGGGGCGAAGACGCGTGCGCGCTGCAGAGAGCGCGATGACATGTTCCGTGACGTCCGCGATCTGACGCGGCGCGAGCAGATTATCACGTCCGAACGCCGGCATCAGAGAGAAGCGCGTATCAGGATGATCTGAGCGAACGCCGACTCGCAGCGTCTGTTCGATTTCGTCTCTCGAACCGCCCCATATCCAGACATCGTCAGCCAGCACTGGATAGCCTGGCGCGCCCGCACCGCCTGCGCCGTGACATGTCCGGCAATTGTCGCCGAACACGGATTCACCGGCTGCCCGCGCAAACTCCTGCAATTCCGTGTCGGCGGCGAGATCACTCGCGCTCGCATTGGCGAGGCGCTCGAACATCGGCGCGCGCGTGGCGCGCATTTCACCCACATCGGCCGCGACATTGGCGCGATCGGAAAAGCCGAGTACGCCGCGCGTATAGCCGTTCATAAGCGGCCAAGCCGGCATCAGCACCCAATAAATGATCGCAACGACGATCGATGCATAGAAGATGTGGAGCCACCACCGTGGCAACGGCGTGTCGAGCTCCCTGACGCCGTCCCATTCATGGCCGGTCGTATCAGTGCCGGTGACCTCGTCGCGCTCAACCTTGTTAGCCATTGTCGTCCTCATCGTTGAGCGGCGTGCGCGCTGCGCTCTCGAACTTTTCGCGATTGCCTGGCCAGAGCGCGTAGATCAAAGCACCAGCGAACAGCGTGACCAGGAGAGCGAGCCCCCAGGTCTGCGCAAGATGCGTGGCCTGTTCGTATGTCATGGCGTCACCGCTCATTCTCAGGCGCTTCAGCCTCGTAGGTGGAGAAGTCGACGCCAACGCCCAGCATTTGCAGGTAGGCGATCAGCGCATCCATTTCGGTCACGCGCGACGGGTTGCCGTCGAAGTCGCGGATAGCGACGCCCGGGTAACGCTGCTCGAAAGCATAAGCATTCGAACTCAGCGGCTCGGCCTGCGCCAGCGCATCGGCCGAAGCGTTCGCAAGCTGCTCATCGGTATACGGAACGCGAAGCATGCGGTTGGCACGCAAGTGCTCGTCCATACTCGCGGCATTGATGTCGGCGCGCGCAAGAAAGGCATAGGGAGGCATTACCGATTCCGGCACGACTGAGCGCGGATCCAAAAGATGCGCGCGATGCCATTCATCGGAATAACGTCCGCCAACGCGGGCCAGATCTGGACCTGTGCGCTTGGAGCCCCACTGAAACGGATGGTCGTACATGCTCTCCGCAGCGAGACTGTAGTGGCCGTACCGCTCAACTTCATCACGCAGTGGCCGGACCATCTGCGAGTGGCAAACGTAACATCCCTCGCGGATGTAGACTTGGCGCCCCGCCAGTTCGAGCGGCGTGTACGGACGCACGCCCTCCACCTCTTCGATCGTCGACTCGATGAAGAAGAGCGGCGTGATTTGAACCAATCCGCCTATTGAAACCACAACAAGGATGCCGATCAGCAGAATGAGCGTGTGGCGCTCGAACCATTTGTGCCATGTCCACATGAGCGCCCCCTATTCCGCAGTCACTGGTGCTGCGAGCACCGGGACGTCACTTGCGCGCTCGTGAGCCGGCTCTTTGCCCGTCGCCGTTCGCCACAAATTGTAAGCCATCAGCAGAGCTCCAACGAGGAAGAGCCCGCCGCCCAACGCACGAATGGCGTAATAGGGATGCATCGCCTCAACGCTCTCGACGAACGAGTATTCGAGGAAGCCGAAGTCGTTATAGGCGCGCCACATCAAGCCCTGCATGACGCCGGCGACCCACATCGAGGTGATGTAAAGAACGATGCCGATGGTCGCGAGCCAGAAGTGCCAGTCGACAAGCGCGAGAGAGTGCAGCCGCGGGCGCTTCCAAAGCCAGGGCGTCAAGCAGTAGAGCGCGCCGAAGGAAACAAACCCGACCCAACCGAGCGCACCAGAGTGCACGTGACCGATCGTCCAGTCGGTATAGTGCGATAACGAGTTGACGGCGCGGATCGACATCACCGGGCCTTCGAACGTCGACATGCCGTAGAAAGCGACGGACACCACAAGCATTCGCAGAACAGGATCGGTGCGCAGCTTGTCCCAAGCGCCTGAGAGCGTCATCAGGCCGTTAATCATGCCGCCCCAGCTGGGCATCCACAGCATGATCGAGAACGTCATGCCGAGCGTTTGCGCCCATTGCGGCAACGCAGTGTAGTGCAGATGGTGAGGGCCCGCCCAGATGTAGAGAAAGATCAGCGCCCAGAAGTGGATGATGCTGAGGCGATAGGAATAGACTGGCCGATTGGCCTGCTTCGGGATGAAGTAATACATGATCCCAAGAAAGCCGGCGGTCAGGAAGAAGCCGACCGCGTTGTGGCCGTACCACCATTGCGTCAGTGCATCTTGCACACCGGAGAAAAGCGAATAGCTCTGCCAGCTACCGAACGAGACCGGGACTGCGAGATTATTGATGAGGTGCAGAAGCGCGATGGTGACGATGAACGCCAGGTAGAACCAGTTGGCGACATAGATGTGTTTTTCCTGGCGCTTCCAGAGCGTGCCGAGAAACACCAAGAGATAGGCGACCCAAACAATGGTCAGCCAGATGTCAGTGTACCAAGGCGGCTCAGCGTACTCCCGGGATTGCGTGACGCCTTCGAGATAGCCGGTGCCGGCGAGCACGATGAAGAGCTGATAGCCCCAGAACACGAACCAGGGCCACAAGCCGCCGGCGAGACGCGCTCGGCAAGTGCGCTGCACGACCCAGAAGCTTGTCGCGATCAGCACGTTGCCGCCGAAAGCAAAGATCACTGCCGAAGTATGAAGCGGTCGCAGTCGGCCGAAATTGGTGAATCCCCAGTCGGGGAAATAGAAGAGGTTCGGAAACGCAAGCTGCAGCGCGATGACGAGGCCAACGAGAAACCCAGCGATGCCCCAGAACATCGAGGCAATGACGCCCGCCTTGATGACGTTGTTCTCGTAGCGTGATGGCGGGCGCTGCCGATCGGCGCCTAAGACTCCAACCAGCCCCACGACACCGGCGAATAGACCTAAGAACAGGGTCCACATCTGTATGGCGAAGGCAGGCTCAACCGCGCGCGATATTCCGAACAACGCCAGGAACATGCCCAATACGAGGATCGCGCCAATCGCCGCCGCGTCGATTCCCCACACGCCCTCGTTCTTCGCATTCGCCATCGACGACCCCGCTCAGCGTTTCGATTCCGCAGAGTTCGATCGCTAACAGGCGCGCGCGTACTGGCGTTTGATCTCGATCAAGGGGCGTCGTCGAGCGCAGTCTAAACAATCGCCCGGAGGCAAACCTAATGACTCTTCATCGTCTTGCCGCGGCGTCCGGCCTGTTTGCATCAGCCGTCGTTTGGCCATTGATCGTGCGATGGTTCACGCAATTGACGATGACCCCGTATGAGCGCGCAATGCAGACATCATGGTGCGGCCCACCGCCGCACGAGACCGCCTCACTCCTTGGCCACTGCGCCGTGTGCTTTGTCGGCGCCGCCGCGCTGGCGACGTCCGGCCTTATAGTCCTGCTCGCTAACGAAGGCGTCCGTGCGCACATGCGCTCCCCGGCTTCGGCTTGGCGCGGCCGCGCGTAGCGCAGCTTCAATTTTAGTAGGATCAAAGCTGCAAGCGCGCGTCGGCGAGCGCGGTTTGCCAAGGCGTATCCTAATGGGGGATCAGCAGACACGAACTGCATAAAAAGGCGGGCGCCGAAGCGCCCGATGAGTTGAGAGATACTTTAGCCACTGGAGCGTAAGCACCGCTCAGAAACGGTAAGCGATCGCCGTCGAGATCACCCAAGGATCAATGTCGACTTCATCAGTGGCATCGATGTCGCCAGAGATGGTCACGTCGGTATTGATCCAAATCCGGCGCACGTCGAAGTTCAGCGCCCAGTGATCGTCGAGCCGATAATCAAGGCCCACTTGCAGCGCAGGTCCGATCGAAGAATCGTAATCGACGTGTCGCCCGGCCGGCGGTTCGCTGTCGATGAAGGACGTGAAGTTGACGCCCGCGCCGACATAGGGCTCGACTTGGCCAAAATTGGTCCAGCGATACTTGAGCGTTACGGTCGGCGGGAAGTGGGTTACTTCGCCGAGGTCAATGCCGCCCTCTACCACCACATCGTGTGTAGCGACGCAGCAAAGCAGTTCGGCCGAGACGTGATCGTTGAAGAAGTATTCAACCTGCAACGACGGCGCCCATTCGTCTGAAATGCTGACATCGATCGGATCGCCGCTCTCTTCCGGCAGCACGCCGGAGACGCCAACCTTGATCTGGAAATTGTCCAAAATCTGCGCTTGCACTGGCGCCGCCAACGTCAACGCGGCCAGCGCGGCGATTGCCGCCACTCCATACTTGCTCATGTCGCTTCCCCTGCGTTTGACACCTCCCAGCTTGCCAAACACACCGGCACCGGATTTGCGCAGCCTCAAACACTAAGCCGCCACTCCTACGACAAAAGGCCACGCTGCCCATGCGGAAGCGGTGTCATTGATGGCGATCAACAAGCTCAGTGGCCTACTTCGGACCCTTGTGGTCAAAACCCGACAGGTCCTTGGCATAGAGTTTCAGAGCCTTCGTCTTCGAGGGCATGCGTCACGCCCATACCACCAACGGTACGTTGCCGGAACGTCGAGTGACTAACCTTCCGCGCGGAAGTGACTACCCGTGTTGAATAGCTTCGGAATTTCGTAAGGGTTGGTGGTGGTTTCAGTCCTGAGAAACCCGTCTCCACGCGGCGTTCCTGAATTCCCTGTTTCAATGGGACAATACAGGGATTTCGCGCTCATTTGAGAGTCCTCGGCGCTGAACACCGTCCACAACGTTCAATCCAGGCAAGGGCTAGACGGAGAATCGAGACTGAGATCCCTGCTGCGAAAACAGGGAATTTCGAAGGGCGAACAGGGAGAGTTCCGGCTCGGGGGCGTCCTCTTGTGCAATCTGCGACAATCCCCATTTTCACGACAGATACCGCCAGCACCTCTACCCCCCATTTTCCGCTGGTAGGACCTTTTGGCGCGACTTCTGAACTTCGCCCGTGGTCGCAGGCTTCCCCCATATCGCCGGCTGGCTTGTCGATGACATCGCGCACCTGGCTCCCCTAGCCTAGCCACCGCGCTCGCGCGGCGGCGAAAGAGGATGCCATGCAGCCGCGCCTGCCGCCGGCGCTCGATCTCAAGGTCGTACGCCAACCCATTTCGGCTCTCCGTCTGGAGGGCCGCGCCGCCCGAACCCATTCCGACAAGCAGACACGCGCCCTCGTCGCCAGCATCCGCCAGTTCGGGTTCATCACTCCGGTTCTCGTTGATGAACTCGGCGTCGTCCTCGCAGGTCGCGCACGACTAGTCGCCGCTCAACAGGTCGGCCTCACCGAAGTGCCGACGCTCCGGCTCGATCACCTCTCGCCAGCCGAGAAACGCGCTTACGTGCTCGCCGACAACCGCATCGCCGAGTTGGCCGGTTGGTCGAAGGAGATTCTGGCGCTCGAACTCAAGGAGCTGTCGCTCCTCGACGCCGACTTCGAACTTGAAATCACCGGCTTCAGCGCCTTGGAGATCGAGGCGCTGACCATCGACACCGGGGACGAGCCCGAACAAGCGCCGGTGATCGCCGATGGTCCAGCCATTACACGACCAGGTCAGATTTGGCAGCTGGGTCCGCACCGGTTGCTGTGCGGCGACTCCACGCTGCTCCAGTCCTATCAGGCGGTGATGGCGGGCGGTTTGGCCGACGCCGTGTTCACTGACCCGCCCTATAACGTCGCCATCAATGGCCACGTGCGAACACGCCCAGGCAGCCGCGAATTCGTGATGGCGGCGGGCGAAATGTCAGTCGACCAGTTCACTGCCTTTCTGACCAAGGCCGTGGCAGGGATCTCGTCGGTCACCAAGGAAGGCGGCGTCGCCTACATCTGCATGGATTGGCGTCACCTTCGTGAACTCGACGCGGCGCGCGAAGCCAACGCGCTCGAACTCATCAACCTCTGTGTCTGGGACAAGGGCGCGGGCGGGATGGGCAGCTTCTATCGGTCTCAGCACGAATTGGTGTTCGTCACGCGCAAGGGCAAAACCGCCCACCGCAATAACGTCGAACTCGGTCGTCACGGTAGGAACCGCTCGAACGTCTGGAACTATCCGGGCGCCAACATGAGCGCCGAAGGCCGCGCCGAACTTCAGCGCCACCCGACGCCAAAGCCGGTCGCACTTGTGTCCGACGCTTTGCTCGACTGCACTGCCCGCGGCGAAATCGTGCTCGATCCATTTTGCGGCGGCGGGGCGACCCTGATCGCAGCCGAACGCACGAGGCGCATCGCCCGCGCGATCGAACTCGATCCGCTCTATGTCGACGCCATCGTCCGCCGTTGGCAGGACGAAACCGGTCAGACCGCCACGTGCGCGGCGAGCAGCCGCCCCTTCGGACATGTCGATTCCACCGACAACACGACCATCTCAGTTCGGCGTCGCCGTCCCCTGCTGACGGAGACGGCCGATGTCTGAAGCCAACGACGACCAGCCGCCGATCAGCATCCGCGTGCGCCAGCGGCCGCGGCCGGAGACGACCCAAACGCCCCCTCCTCAAAAGGACGAAGAGGCTTACGCCGTCGGCTACAAGCATCCTCCGTTGGCGTCCCGGTTTCAGCCGGGCCGCTCCGGCAATCCGAAGGGACGCCCGAAGGGTTCGAAGAACTGGTCTACTATTCTGGCGGAAGCCGCCGGACGCCAGCGCACCATCGGCGTGGGCGGCAAGAAGGTCCGCATGAGCGGGCGCGAGGCCGTCGCTGAGCAGTTGGTGATCAACGCCATCAAGGGAGATCCGAAGGCGCGGCGCGACTTCCTCAACGAAATGCGGCTAGAGCGACAGCAACAGCCTTCGTCGAGTTCAAGCCGACAGGAGGCCGAGCCGCTCAGCGCAAACGACGAAGCGCTTCTGGCCGACTTCCTTAAACGCGCCGGAAGCGCGCGGACCGACGGTGACGGCTCATGAAAGGCCTCACCACGGCGCACCTCGACGCCGTCCTCCGCCACGACCTCACCAGCTTCACCGGCAAGACCTTCGAGATCCTACATCCGGGCACGCCGCTGGAGCCGGCTTGGCACGTGGAGGCGATGACCCACGCCTTGAGCGAGGTCTATGCGGGGCAGACGCGGCGCCTTTTGATCACCGTGCCGCCGCGCCACCTAAAGACCATCTGCTCTTCGGTTTCGTTTTGCGCTTGGGCACTCGGCAAGAGCCCCGAACTCAAGTTCCTGGTCGCCAGCTATGGCGACGCACTCGCCCGCCGCACGGCGCGCGATTTTCGGACCGTGATGCAGTCGCCGCTCTATAAGCGACTCTTTCGCCATGTCGGCGCTAGGCTCCAGGACAACGAACTGGAGTTCGTCACAAACCAAAACGGCGGACGCCGCGCCGTCTCGCGCGGCGGCGCGCTGACGGGCTTCGGCGCCGACATCATCATCGTCGACGACATCATGAAAGCTGACGACTGCCGCTCGCCGGCCGAGCGCCAGCAGGTCAAGGATTTCTACGAGGGCACCCTCTTCTCCCGCCTCAACGACAAGCGCGAAGGCCGCATCGTCGTCGTGCAGCAGAGGCTCCACGAAGACGACCTGCCGGGCTTCCTGTTGGAGAAAGGTGGCTTCACGCACCTCAATCTGCCGGCCATCGCGCCGATCGAACGCACCTATGCGCTTGGCTACGGGCGGAAGAAGACGGTGGAGCCGGGAGAACTCCTCTCGCCCTCGCGCGAATCCCAGGAGCAGCTAGACGATCTTCGGGTCAGTATGGGATCGGCCAACTTCGCCGCGCAATACCTCCAGGATCCGGCGTCGGGCCACACTGACAGCTTCAAGTGGTCGTCGATCCGGTTTTACGACCCGCCACCCGAACCGGCTGACTGCCAACTCGTCGTTCAGAGCTGGGACACGGCGGCCAAGATCAACCCGAACAACGATTACTCGGCCTGTTCGACCTGGGGCTTCCACCAGGGCGCTTGGAAGCTGCTGGATGTGATACGCGGTCGTTGGGAATACCCGGACCTCTACGACCTCGCGCACGCGCACAGGAAGCGTTGGGTCGCGCGGCTGGTCTTGGTTGAGGAAAGCAGCAACGGCACTGCGCTATGCCAACAATTGCGGCGTGATATTGTTCGCGCCACCAGGCCTCGCAGCGAGCCGTCGTGGCGGGTCGTGGGTTATACGCCGAAGGTGGCCAAGGAAGTGCGCCTCTCGACTCAGACCGTCCGGCTTGAACAGGGTGAGTTTTTGTTTCCTACGGACGCAGCTTTTCTGGACGACCTCAAGCGTGAGTTGTTGACGTTCGGCCATAGCAAGCATGACGACCAAGTGGACAGCATCACACAGTTCGTTGCTTGGGCGACGGCGCCGTCCGGTCAACGCGCTATCCGCGCCGCTGCCGAGAGAAGGGAAAAGCGTCGCGACCGCAGCGATTAAAGTCGCACTCCGCTTGATGCACATCAATCAACCACTGCACATTCGCCAAGAAGCGCGCTGTGTTGTCGCTGACGTGTGCAATTTACGACTGCCTTACCTTCGACTCACGGAGACTGACTGGCGTAGACAAAAAAATGGAGCACACGTCATGCCGTTCGACGCACCCATCTCGGCCGAAATCTGGAACGCGAAATATCGCTTCCGATCAGGCGACTTGGGTGACGAGACGGTCGAGGCGACATGGGCGCGCGTCGCGACCGCCATCGCCGCGGCGGAGCCCACACGCGCGCGCCGGCACTGGCGGTCCGAATTTGAAACGGCGCTCTCCGATTTCAGATTCTTACCCGCTGGCAGAATTATCGCCGGCGCCGGTACGGGGCGCGCGGTCACGTTGTTCAATTGCTTCGTCATGGGGACGATCCCCGACAATCTCGATGGGATTTTCGAACATCTGCGCGAGGCCGCGCTGACGATGCAGCAAGGTGGCGGGGTCGGAATGGACTTCTCAACCATTCGCCCCGCTGGCGCACCTGTGCGCGGGGTCGGCGCGCAAGCGTCGGGGCCCCTCTCCTTCATGGATGCTTGGGACGCGATGTGCCGCACGGTGATGTCCGCCGGGCAGCGACGTGGCGCGATGATGGGATGTCTGCGCATCGATCATCCAGACATCGAGCAATTCATTGACGCCAAGCGCGATCCGGCGCGGCTGCGCAACTTCAATGTGTCGGTATTAGTGACTGACGCCTTCATGGCGGCGTTGGCCGCCGACCAGGATTGGCCGTTGCAGTTCGGCGGACAGGTTCAGCGAACCGTTCGCGCCCGTGACCTCTGGGCGCGGTTGATGCGGGCGACCTACGATGCGGCCGAGCCGGGCGTTATCTTCATTGATCGCGTCAACGCTGAGAATAACCTCGCTTTTCGTGAGAGCATCGCGGCGACCAATCCATGCGGTGAACAGCCGCTACCGCCTTATGGCGCGTGTCTGCTGGGATCCATCAATCTTTCGAGGCTGGTCACCCGTCCGTTCGAGGCTGACGCCGGTATAGACCACCAAGAACTGGAGCGGTTGACCGCAACAGCGGTGCGCTTTCTCGATAACGTCATCGACGTCTCGCGCTATCCGCTGCGCGAACAAGAGCAAGAAGCGAAGTCAAAACGCCGTATCGGCCTGGGCGTTACTGGCTTGGCGGACGCCTTGATCTTCTGCAATGCGCGCTACGGCGGCGCAGACGGGCTGGCGTTGACGGAGACCTGGCTCAGCACTATCCGCACGGCCGCCTATCGCGCGTCGGCTCAGCTGGCGGCTGAAAAGGGCGCCTTCCCAGCTTATGATGCCGCCATCCTCGATCGCCCAACGCTCGCTTCGCTTGATGAAGAAACGCGCGCGCTCATTGGCGAACATGGTTTGCGCAATGGTTGTCTGACCACGATTGCTCCGACCGGTACGATCTCTCTGCTAGCCGGCAATACCTCCTCCGGCATCGAGCCTGTCTTTGCATTTTCGTATCAGCGCCGCGTCCGGCAGGCGGATAACAGCTTCATCGAAGAACCGGTGCAGGATTACGCACTCACCGTGTGGCGGCGTATCCACGGCGAAACCCCTCCTCCAGAACACAGCTTCGTTAGCGCTCAAACCATGACACCCGCCGATCATTTGGCCATGCAGGCGACTGCGCAGCGGTTCATCGACAGCTCGATCTCAAAAACGGTGAACTGCCCAGAGGATATCCCTTTCGAACAATTTTCCGACATCTATGCGCGCGCGTACGATCTTGGCTGCAAGGGCTGCACAACGTACAGGCCCAATGCGGTGACAGGCTCGATCCTCTCGGTCGAAAAGCCGAAGGAGACAGAGGCATCACCGTCGCTGCCGCCCTCGCTCACGGCGCGGCCGGAGGCGCTGATCGGCTCCACCTACAAAATCAAATGGCCGGAAAGCGAGCATGCGCTCTACGTCACCATCAACGACCTCGAAGAGGACGGCGTGCGGCGCCCGTTTGAGATTTTTGTCAACTCCAAGAACATGGAGCATTACGCCTGGACGCTGGCGCTCACCCGCATGATCTCCGCGGTCTTCCGCCGGGGCGGCGATGTTTCCTTTGTCGCGGAGGAATTGAAGGCCGTGTTCGATCCGCGGGGCGGCTCTTGGCTGAACGGGCGCTATGTCCCCTCACTTCTGGCCGCGATCGGCGATGTCATTCAGCGCCATCTCGATAGCGACTCCATCTCGGCCCCCACGCTACCTGAAACGACGGCGTCAATTCAGAACGCTCGCCCCCGCTTTTGCCCGAAGTGCAGCGCCGGCGCGCTGATACGCACCGAGGGATGCGACAAATGCTTGGAGTGCGGCTACTCGAAGTGTTCGTGACCTTCAGCCGCCCGGCGCTGTCACGCGACGGCGCCGGGCAAGGAGCCGCATCGAAAGTTCCTGAAGATCAGCTGGCTCAAATCGCCGGCGCGCGAGCGGCACAACAACAGCATTCTCAAGGGCAAGGTGTTGCATTTCGTGCTGAGCAAATGATCGAAGCGCCTCGGCGCCGTCTTCGATTGCATGCGGCGGCTTCCGAATGATGAGGCAAGCGTTCAAGACATCACGCACCCG
>CAYOPM010000007.1:0-202684 GCA_964405865.1 uncultured Terricaulis sp.
GGGCCGATGGTACTATGTCTTAAGGCATGGGAGAGTAGGTCGCTGCCGGGTCTGCCAGGCGCGTGGAAACGAAGTCCGATAGAACCCTCAATCACAATGACGGCCTCGGCCGTGATGTTCTCGGCCGCGCTCTCACGCGGCCGTTTGCATATCAGAGATCTAAAGTTTGCCGCGGGATGGAGCAGCCCAAGGTCGAGCGTAAAGCGAGACCGTCAAACCGGAAATGACCGGGCTGTTGCGCCAGCGTTGGAAGTAAGTTTGCCGCGGGATGGAGCAGCCCGGTAGCTCGTCAGGCTCATAACCTGAAGGTCGTAGGTTCAAATCCTACTCCCGCACCCAATCACAACGGCCCCACGATCGCTCGTGGGGCCGTTTTGCTTTTGGGGTGGGCCTGAACGCTCTAAGAGACCCGCATGTTCGCAGTGCAAGTCGCCGTCATGAAGGGACAGGGTGGGGTGTTCACCTCGCTCTTCCACTACGCGCGCATGTGGGATGCGAACGGCCTGAAATCCGTGTGCCTCTATCGCGGCCCCGGCGCCGATCTGCTGCGCGCCGGCGGGATCGACGTGATCGAAGCGCCGGACTCGCTGCAATCGCCGCTCTTTCGTTTGACGCCGGACTTTGCCCAGCTGCGCGCCGAGATCCGCAAACGCGGCGGCGATCCGGATTGCGTCATGGCCCACAGCGATCGCACCATCCGTCAGATGAAGGCGCTCTTCCCGAACGCCATCGTCATGACGCGCTGCCACTCCGACAATTTCAAACACAAGCGCCCGGCCCATCTCATCGTCACGCTGAACGAAGAGCAGCAGCAGATGGTGCAGGCGGGGCTGCCTGGCGCGCGCGTGCGCATGTTCGGCAATCCGTTCGTGCCCGCGCCGACCGATGCTGGTCCGCGTGATCAGCCTGGCCCCAACAAGCGTCTGCGCTTCAACTTCATCGGCCGCGTCGAGCAAGTGAAGGATCCGCTTACGCTTGTGCGCGCTTTTCTCGCCGCTGATCTCAAGCCGGACACCGAACTCCGGATCATCGGCGCGGGCTCACAGGACGATGAGCTCAAAGCGATTGCCGCCGCCGCGCCGCGCAAGATCGAACACGCCGGGTGGCTCGATCATCCGTTCTCGCACTTTGATCGCGACGATATTCTCGTGCTGCCGTCGGAGTGGGAGTCTTATTCGTGGGTTATCCGCGAGGCGCTCTTTCATGGCGTGCCTGTGATCGTCAGCGACATCTTCGTGCATCGCGATGCGCTGGGCGGCGGCGCGTACGGCCGTCTATTTCCGGTCGGCGACACAGCGGCGCTGAAAGCACTGCTTCAACAAGCCGAGTCCGAACGCGGCGAGCTGCGCGCGATGACGTTGGCTGGTCGCGAGGCGCTTCTTGCGCGCTATGGAGCGGTTCCCTTTTGGCACGCACTCTCCGCTGAGGTCGCAGCGATACGCGCCGAGCGCCGCGCCTAAGCGAAGCTCTCGCTTTTGTGTTCGCGGCGTTGGCTTTTGCGCTTGCGCGAAGCTTCGAAAGCGTCTGCCGTTGAACTGCGGATCATCTTGTTTTTACACGACGAAACGACAAAAAACCGCGACGAAATGCGTGCTACTGCAAACGGCGTTACGCGCCGCGCACGCAAAGTCGCTAGGCTGGCGCGATGGTGAGCGGCGACGATACGCGCAGTGCTGCGAGGGGACTCCTCGATCATCCGGCGTGGACGCGATGGGGCGCGCACGTTGGCTTTTGGCTTGTCTATTTCGCCGTCCGCACTGCTGCAGCCGCAGCCGACCCGCCGGCGGAGGTTAGCGACTTTCCGTTTCTGCTAAACCGCGCACTCGTCGTCGCCACCTACTTCGTGCTCACTGGCGTTCTGCTCGCGCTCGTCGCCGGCCCGCGCGCGCAGAACTCGACGTGGGCGCGCAACGTCACGCTGGTGCTTGGTGCGCTCGCGCTCGCGCCGCTAACGCAGCTTGGCGAAGAATACGTGCCGCTGCTGCTGCTGCCGCAATATGCGCCCGAGCCGTATCCGTTCGTGATCTATCTCTTCAATTTCGGCTGGGCGCTGCCGCTCTGGGGTCTGACGCAAGCGCTGCTCGGCTACCATTTTCAAACCATGGCTCAGCAGCGCGATATCGCGCGGGCTCAGGCGCTCGCTTACGACGCCCAGCTCCGCATGCTGCACTATCAGATCAACCCGCATTTCCTCTTCAACACGTTGAACGCGATTTCGACGCTAGTTCTGGAAAAGCGGAACGCGCAAGCCGAGAGCATGCTGCTGAAGCTCGCCGGCTTCCTGCGCTACTCGCTGGATCGTCAGCCGACGGAAATGACGGCGCTCACCGCCGAGCTCGACGCGCAGCGCAAGTACCTCGAGATCGAGCAAACGCGCTTCGAAGATAAGCTGAAGGTCCGCTTCAATATCGAGCCTGGTCTCGAAAACGCGCGTGTGCCCAGCCTCATTCTGCAGCCAATTCTCGAGAATGCGATCAAGTACGCGATCACGCCGCGCACCGAAGGCGGCAGCATCGATGTCTCCGCGTTCCGCGATGGCGCCGCGCTCAAAATCCGCATCGAAGACGACGGCCCGGGGTTGCCTGCGGCCGAGACAGGCCCGCGCCGCAAGGGCCTTGGGCTCGCCAACGCGCGCGAGCGACTTGAACTGCTTTACGGCGATCGCGCGGGCCTCATCGCGCGCAATCGCGAACCCAACGGGTGTCGCGTCGACCTATGGTTACCTCTGGAGGAAGAAAGTGCCCGCAGAACCCCTGCGCCTGCTCTTAGCTGACGACGAACCGTTGGCGCTGCGCCGCATGAAGCTGGCGCTGGAAGGGATTCCGAATGTCGAAGTCGTCGGCTCGGCCAGCGATGGCGCGCAAGCCATCAACGCCATGCGCGATCTCAAACCCGATGTCGTGCTCTTGGACATCAAGATGCCGCTCGCCGACGGTTTTGAAGTCGCCAACGCCGTGGAGGACAGCGGCGGACCGGCTGTCATCTTCGTCTCCGCGTTTGAGTCATACGCGTTGCGCGCGTTCGAAACGTCGGCAATCGACTATCTCCTGAAGCCCGTCGAGTTCGAGCGCTTGGCGTCCGCGATCGACCGCGCGCGCGAGCGCCGCGCCGCCAAGGATGCCGGCCGACGCGCCGAAGAACTTGCCGCCGTGCTTGATGCGCTGAAGAAGGAATCCGACGAGCGCGAAGCGCCGCAATACGAGAAGGAATTCTGGATCCGCGATCGCGGCCGCTTCCTGCGGGTGCCGGTTGGCGATGTCGAGCGCATCGAGGCCGAGCGCGATTACGTCCGCCTCTATTGGGAAGGCCGCACGCTGCTGCATCGCGAGACCATGTCTCATCTCGAAGAGAAGCTCGATCCGAACGTGATGCTGCGCGTCCACCGCTCTGCGTTCGTGAACTGGAAGCGCCTGCGCGCTGTGCGCCGCGACGCCAACGGCCGGCTCATGGCTGTGCTGGAGAGCGGCGACGAGGTGCCAGTGAGCCGCGCCTACGCGCAGCGTGTCATGCAGGAAATGAAGTCGCGCGCTTGAGCGGAGAAAAAGGGGCGGGCGGCATGGGGTCCGCCGCGCCCTAAGGAAGGCATTAGGCAAACGAGACTGATCTCGTTGCTTTAGGGATGCCGACCTCGCCGCTTTTGGATGCGCGCGTGCTTTGAGCCCGCTACAAGAGCGTCATGGATTACGGCCTGCGCGACAAGACCATCGTCATCACCGGCGCTTTCGGCGTGCTTGGCCGCGCGGCGGCAGAACTCGCCAGCGCGCAAGGTGCGCGAGTGGCGATGCTCGATCTAAAGACCGCAGCGCAATCTATCACCGAACCTGCGCTGTCTATCGCTGTTGATCTGAGCGACTCCGCCGCCGCAACGCGCGCGATGAGTGCTGTGCGCGCGCAAACCGGCGCGATCGATGCGCTGCTCAACATCGCCGGCGGTTTCGCGTGGGAATCCTTCGCTGACGCCGGCGTCATCGACACCTGGGAGCGCATGTTCGCGCTCAATCTTCGCACCGCGCTTGTCGCCACCAAGGCAGCGTTGCCGCATCTGATCGACGCACAAGGCGCGATCGTGAATGTCGGCGCCGCGGGCGCACTCAAGGCCGCGGCTGGCATGGGGGCCTATGGAGCCTCGAAGCAGGGTGTGATGAAATTCACCGAGAGCTTGGCTGAAGAGCTGAAAGGCCGCGTCCGCGTCAACGCCGTGCTGCCGTCCATTCTCGACACCAAGCAAAACCGCGCCGACATGCCTGACGCTGATCCAGCAAAATGGGTGCAGCCGTCGGAACTGGCGCAAGCGATGCTGTTCTTGGCGTCAGGTGAAGCCAGCGCCATTACCGGCGCGCTGTTGCCAGTGATGGGGCGCGTATGACCTCCTACGAAGGACTGCTGTTTCTATCGATCGCGATCGTGCTGATTGGTGGTTGGTATCTTGAACGCTGGCTGGCCCACCGGCATCGGATTGCAAACGGCGACGAGACCGTGTGGAGCGCGCGTCAATCACTGATCTGGCAATGGGCCACTGCCGCGCTGTCGATCTTCGTGGGCCTGTTGTGGCTAAACCTCTCCACGCCCTCGGGGCCGCCACTGACTTACCTTCGTCCGCTTATGGTTGCGGTTTCTGTTCTGAATGCCGTGGTCGCGCTTGTGCGAGGCTTCCGGCTTCTGGCGTCCCGTAGGTCCAGCACTGCCCCGTGACCTGGGGCACAGCTGCCCAGGCACATCGCGCGTATCTTCTCCTCATGGCCGGACGGAAACCCGTCCAGCCTGAGGAGCAAAGACCATGACGAACCTGATCCAATCCGCCCAATCCTTCGCCGTTTTCGCGCTTTGCATTGGCGCGGGCATGGTTCTGCCGCTGACGCTGGCGATCTCCGGCTTCCAGTCCGTCTAAGCCTCCGACATACTCACAGCCGACAAGAACAACCGTATCGGGGGATCGGGGATGAAAAGGCTTCTTCTGGCAGGCTTCGCCGCCGCAACGCTCCTCGCGGCAGCACCCGCCACGGCCCAGACGCCGCTCTTCTCCGAGAACACAGATCTGCAAGTCGTCATCGACGCGCCGCTCAACACGATCGTCCGCCAAGCCACCCGCAACACCGACCCTCATCCCGGTACGTTGACCGTGATGGGCGCTGGAGAGCCGCAGAGTCTCGCGCTTGAACTGTCGGCGCGCGGCCTGTCGCGCCGTACACGCGGCATCTGCACCTTCCCCCCGCTGCGCATCGATTTCGCCGAGGGCGTCACGCGCGGCACCATCATGCGCGGCCAGAACCGTCTGAAGCTCGTCACGCAATGCCGCAATGGCTCAAACTACGAGCAGATGATCGTGCTCGAATATCTGGCCTACCGGATGTTCAACGAGATCACGCCGCTCAGCTACCGGGTGCGGCCGCTGGTCGTGACCTATCGCGACAGCGCGGGGCGCCGCGGCGAGGAAACGCAGTTCAATTTCGTCATCGAAGATTCCGACGATCTGGCGCGGCGCAACAACCGTCTCGTTGAGCTCGATGTACGCTCGGGCGAAGTGCGGTTCGCGCAGCTCAACCCGCGCGCGGCGACTGAGTACGCGCTCTTCCAATTCATGATCGGCAATCTCGATTGGGACATGGTGCAGGGGCCGGAGGCCGAAGAGTGCTGTCACAACACCCGCTTGCTCGCGAGTTCCGCGGCGTCGCGCGAGAACGTCATCCCCGCGCCTTATGATTTCGACTCTTCGGGCCTGGTGAATGCGCCCTACGCCGTGCCGCCCGAACAGTTTGGCCTGAACAGCGTGCGCCAGCGCTACTATCGCGGAGTCTGCCGTTACAATGACCAAATCCCGGCCGCGATCGCGACGTTCCAGGCGCGCCGCGAAGCCATCAACGCGCTCATCGCCAATGAGACGCGCCTGAGCGACAGCCGGCGGCAAAGCACGCAGCGTTACATCGATGAGTTCTACGAGATCATCGCCAATCCGAGTCAGGTCGAGCGGCAGATCATCAACCGCTGCCGCTGAAGCTAGTTGACCGGCTCTTCCTGGGCCGCGGCCTCTGCCGGTTGCGCCGCAGGATCAGCCGGCGTCGCACAGCGCTGCGCCAAAGTGGCGTTCGGCCCGGCATTGCCGTCGATCGCCGCGATCGCGGTGATGTAGGTGCAGGCTTCTTCCGCGCCGTTGGCGGTCAGCGGCACGCGCTGGCCGCGGTGGACGGTGTAATACTGGCCGTTCTCGATGATCAGGAAGGCGTGCGGATCGGCATAGCCGCTCGGCACGGCGATATCGGCGATGATCACGCGGCCATCGAAGCGCGGAATGACCGTGGATGCGCGCTTGGTGTGGCCAAGGATAACGCGGTTGACGCCATGAAAGCGCAGCACGTTCTCCAGGTGAGCGCGCTCTGACTCCTCGGCGTTCACCGAGAGCCCACGATACCAGAGCGGGCCTTCCTGGTTGGTGACGATGTCCGGATAGGCGGGGACGGGGCGTCCGCGCAACGCGCGCCGGATCGCGTCATTCATGGTGTCGGGTTCGACGGCGGCGAACGAGGGGCCGAGGCCACCGTGCATGAAGAGGATATCGTTGATGCGGATCACGGCGTTGTGGCCGACGACCAAGCGCCCGAGTTCGCCGTTCGGCGCCCAAGCGCGGCGGTGCTCGACGTAGCCGAGCGGATGCTCAGTATTCCATTGTGCGCGAAACGCCGCGTCGATGACTGGCATACCGGTCGCCGGCGGTGCGCGTCGGAGAGCCGCGACGTAGCGATCGAAATAGGCGTCCTGCTCGCGCTGCGAATTGCGCGTGACGAACACCTCGTACTCGCCAGGATGCACATAGCGCAGATCGCCTTCGACGTTCATTGCCTCGTGATTGCCGATGAGTGCGTGCACGCGTCCGCCTGCGCGGCGCGCCTGCCGCTCGATCTGAGCAAGGTGTAGGATGATCGCGCGGCTGTTCGGGCCTCGATCGGGCACGTCGCCAAGCTGCACCAAATGTGCTTCGCCGCCGATCCAATCGCCGTCAGCATCAACCAGCTGCGCGGTGCGCAACATGTCGAGGTACTTCTCGTAAGCGCCTTCAAGGTCGCCGATGACGACGATGCGCTCGACGCCGCTGAAGGATGATTGCGTCTGCTGTGCTTCCGCCGGCGCGGGCGCAGAGGCGCAAGCAACGGCGAAGAGCGAGAAGGCAGCGGCGAAGAGGCGCTTGAGCATCATTGAGAAACCCGATCGTAAACTGAGAGCAGCGCGCGAGTATCGCCGCCTTCATCCGAGATCACCAGAGAACCATCCGGCAAAACAGCCAACCCCTCGGCCTGCGTGTGAATGCGTCCCAGGCGGCGCGCCGCGACGACGCCGTCGCGGTCGAGTTCCAGCAGTGCGGGATCGTTTGCCGATAGCAGCAACACGCGCCCGCTACGCCGGTCGAACTCGATCGAGGATGGCCGGAAGTCTTCAACGCCAGCCGCAGCCTGGATTGATGCCAGCGGAATCGAGCGCCACGGCTGCGCCTCGCGCGCACCCGGCCGCCACTGATAGAGCGAGATCGTATCGCGCATGTCGCGAGCGTTGTTGCGTTTGCAGGCAATAATGAGGCTGTCCGTCGCCGCCAGGAAGGCGAGTCCCTCAATCTCGCAAGTGCGTCGCAAACCTGTGTCGATAGTCTCGTAATCTACGCGGCTCCCGTCCGCGCCTTCAGCGAAGCGCAGCAGGTGGCCGTCGCTGGTGATCATCCAGAAGACGCCATCATCGTCGATGGCGAGCCCTTCGAAGTCGCCAGTCAGCGGCGCGCCGAGCGCGAAGCGATTTACGAGCGCGCCGTCCTCGGCGTTGATCTCATAGATCACCGCGCGCTCGTCGTCGTGAGCGAACAAGCGGCCATCCGGGCTCACAGCCATGCCGGAGATTTCTAAGAGCTCTAGCGGGAGACGCCATTGCTGCGACGCCTCGGTCGCAAAGAGCGAGTTTGGAATCGGCGCCAACGGCTCGCGCTGACCGACTGCCGGTTCGGCGCAAGCGGCTACGAAAAGTGCGGCAAAGGCTGCGGCCTTAATCGTCTTCATCATCGTCGTGGCGGCGTCGGCGCTCTTCATCATGATCCTTCTTTGACGGTTCTTCCTTGGCCATCCACTCGCGCGAGAAGCTCTGTTTGCCCGTTGAGTCCGCGCCGTACTCCGTCGCCCAGAGGCCGAGCACCGTGTAGTTGAAGAAGATCGAAATAATGGCGGCGACTTCCACCGCGTTCACGCCGCAAGAAATGCCGACGGCGATGGCGGTGAAGAGATAGGTGGTCTCGGCGCTATCTTTTAGCGTGTGGCGGAAGCGAACGCCGGCGACGATGCCTGCCAGCGAAAACGCCAACGCCAAGCTGTTGTGCACGACATGCACCAGCCCGGTGATCACCATCGGCAGCACGAGAATGGTCTGCACGAACGATTGCGTCACATCCTTGCGCCGACGTGCGCCCATGCAGATCCAGGTCACCGGCAGCATCAGCAGGAAGGCGCCAAGGATGGAGAGGGCGAGCTTCACGCCCGCGATCAAAGTCTCGCGCGCCGCTTCATCGCCGACGGGAACTGGCTCGAACGCCGATTGACCGATGGTGCCGAAATCCGCCGCGCCGCCGATCGGCATGAACGCGAGCAGGCCGGAGTTAAGCCAAAGCGAGAGCGCGATGGCTGCCGTCACCGCCAGATAATAGGCGGTGATGTAGATATACGGCTTCACCAGCTTCGGCATGCCGGCGCTGTTTGGCGCTGCCGGCTTGCCATGCGTCTCAACCGCCATGCGTGGCCTCCGGCGCGAGCATATCGCCTAGCGGTGCGTTGCGCTCAACTCTTTCGCTCGCGGCGGGAGCGCGGAACTCAAGCCGCGGCCTTAGCCGTCAGCGCTGCGTAGCGCTTCAGATGATAGTCGACATTGCCGTAGGTCGAATCCAGCATCGTCACGCGCTTAAAGTAGTGGCCGACGCGCATTTCCTCGGTCACGCCCATGCCGCCATGGATTTGCACGGCTGCTTGGCCAACGAAGCGGCCCGCGCGGCCGATCGAAACCTTCGCGGCCGCCACCGCCTTGGCGCGTTCCGCATCGCTCGCATCGAGCTTCAGAGTCGCCAGCAGCGCGATCGAGACGCTCTCTTCAGTCGCCATGAACATGTCGACCATGCGGTGCTGGAGCACTTGGAACTCAGCGATAGCGCGGCCGAATTGCTTGCGCGTCTTGGCGTATTCGCGCGTCAGATCGGTCATCATGCGCAAGCCGCCGACAGCTTCGTGGCAATGCGCGGTGTTGGCTTCGTCGACGAGTTTTTCGATCAGCGGCAACGCGCCGTCAGCCGCGCCGACCAGCGCATCGGCGCCGACGCTGACATTCTCGAAATAGATGTCGGAAGCGCGCGTGCCGTCCATCGTTGGATAATCGCGCGTGGTCACGCCTTTAGCGTTCTTCGGCACCAGGAAGAGCGAAATGCCCTTCGCATCGCGCTGGCCACCCGAAGTGCGTGCGCTGACGAGCAGGGTATCCGCCTGCGGTCCGCCGAACACGACCGACTTCTGGCCATTCAGCACATAGCCCGCGCCGTCTTTCTTCGCGGTGGTGCTGACATCGTTCAGCGCCCAGCGGCTCTTCGGCTCGGCTTGCGCGAAGGCGATGACGCGCTCGCCGCCGGCGATGGCGGTGAGGTGCTCGTCCTTCTGCGCCGCCGATCCAGCGTACTTAATCGCGCCCGCGCCGATCACAACCGTCGCCACATAAGGCTCAACCACCAGCGCCTTGCCAAATTCTTCCATGACGACGCCGACATCGATCGGCCCACCGCCGAGGCCGCCGAAATCTTCCGGCAGGGGCGCCGCAAGCAGGCCGAGCTCCGCGAACGTCGCCCAATTCTTCGTCCAGGCATCGTCGCTCTTCAGCGCTTCGCGGCGCTTGTCGAAATCGTACTGGCCTTGCGCCCACTTCGCGATGGAGTCGCGAAGCATGTTCTGTTCGTCGGTATAATCGAAATTCATCGTGCGTTTCCTGGACGTGTTCTTATTGGCGCGTGCGTTTAGAGGCCCAACACCATCTTCGCGATGATGTTGCGTTGGATCTCGTTGGAGCCGCCATAGATCGAGGCTTTGCGCCAGTTGAAATAGATCGGCCCCGGCGCGCGCGAGTATTCCGGCCCCACCGCGAATTCGTTGCCACCCAACTCGCGCGTGTAGGGCTGCGCGTAATTGCCGATGGCTTCGAGCGTAAGCTCCGTAAGGCGCTGTTGAATCTCAGTGCCTTTGATCTTGAGCAGGGAGCTTTCCGGTCCCGGGCCCTTCCCGGCGTTCTCACGCGCCAGCACGCGGAGTTCGGTCATCTCCAACGCCGCAAGATCGATCTCAAGCTGCGCGAGTTTCAGTTGGAAATCATCCGACTCGATCAGCGGCTTGCCGTCGTCGCCGATCTCGGACTTGGCGATCGACTTCAGCTTCTCGACATTGCGCTTTGAGCGCGCGACGCCTGCGATGCCTGCACGTTCGTGCGCGAGCAGGAACTTGGCGCAAGTCCAGCCTTTGTTTTCCTCATAGATGCGCTGATCGACAGGCACCTTCACGTCTTCGAGGAAGACGTCGTTCACTTCGTAGCCGCCATCGAGCAGCTTGATCGGCCGCACAGTGACGCCGGGTGACTTCATGTCGATGAGCAGGAAGGAGATGCCTTCTTGCTGCTTCGCGTTCGGATCAGTGCGGACGAGGAAGAAGCCCCAGTCGGCGTGCTGGCCAAGCGTCGTCCAGGTCTTCTGGCCGTTGACGATGTAATAGTCGCCTTCGCGCACGGCTTTGGTTTTGAGTGATGCGAGATCAGAGCCGGCGCCTGGTTCGCTATAGCCTTGCGCCCACCATACATCGCCCGAGAGGATGCCGGGCAGGTAGCGTTGCTTCTGCTCAGGCGTGCCGAACGTGTAGATGACGGGGCCCACCATCGAGACGCCAAAGGGCAGCGGCGGGATCGTCTCCGCGCGCGCGTTCTCTTCAAGCCAGATGTAGCGTTGCGTCGCTGTCCAACCGGTGCCGCCATATTCCTTCGGCCACGCCGGCGCAGACCAGCCTTTCTTGCCGAGGATTTTGTGCCAGGCGAGGAAGTCTTCTTTCGTCAGATCCTCGCGAAGTCCGATGCCCTTCAGGTGCTTCGGATAGTTCGCTTCGATGAACGCACGCACTTCATCGCGAAACGCGATCTCTTCCGGCGAGAAATCAAGATTCATGGTCACGAGCCCGTGGGCCGCGCGATGATCGCGCGTGCTTCAGGCCGTGACTATAAAGCGCCGCGAGGACCTATCAACTCAGCGTCGGGAATTCGCTTGCCGCCACGGCGCCTATCGTTCGACGCTTGGCGCACGGGTTGGTCGGCGGTGACTTGCGGCGGTGCTGCTTCACGCGGCGCGACGGTGGGGCGGGCAGTGGCGGTCGGCGCGGCGGGTTGAACCGGCGCCTCTATGCGCTGCTCGACCGAACGGCGGCTCTGATCGAGCTGGCATTCAGTGGTCGATTCCGCAGCGGCCGCGAACGGCGCTGTGATAGCCGTGATGAGGCCAGCAAGAACCAAGGTCTTCATCGCACTCTCCCCGAGGGCGGCGCTCCGAGAGCCGCCCTTTTTGCAAACTTGTCTTACGCCGCGTCCGCCTCGCGAGCCGCAATCTGCGACGCGCAGTTTGCGGCCAAATCGTCCCCAGCGCCATTCACGGCTTGGCGAGCGGCCGCGTTGGCCTCCGTCCGGGCGAGGGCTGCCGTCTCAGGCGCCTGCCGGCGGGCTTCGCTATTCAGCTGATACTTGGCCTCTTCAAGGCGGGCGGCCGGGTTGGCGGCATCGGCGTAAGCGGTGCAGCGCACGGCCGACACGAACTCGTCGCCCGACATTTGCGGGGCGGTCACGCTCATCGCGATCGGCACAGCCAACAAGGCGGCGGCGGTGGTGGCGATAGCAGCGAAACGCATTGAAAGTCCCTCCTGTGGCGGTCTTGTTCGCCAGGCTCGCTTCAAAGATGCCGCCGACCCATTCGGCGGATGCGTCCTTGCTGCGAATTCAGACAAATATCGATTTACGATAAGGCGCATCGAAAGTCAATGCAGATTTATCGAAAAACGATGTTACGGAACCGACATGCTTGCGGCGGCGTGGGGATGGCTTAGCTGTCAGCCTATGGAGCCCGAGAAGCCGTCCACGCCCTGCATCAAGGTCTGCGCCGTCAGCGGCCAGACCGGGCACTGCATTGGCTGCGGCCGGACGCTCCCCGAGATCGCCGGCTGGGGCCGGATGAGCGAGCCGGAGCGTCTGGCGATCATGGCGCTGCTGCCCGACCGGATGGCCAAGGCCGTCGCCGACTAGACCCAGGCCTCGCGCAGCATATTCGCCGCCACCAGGGCCAGCACGATCGCGAAGGCGCGCTTGAGCGTCGTCTGCGGTAGCCTGTGCGCCATCCGCGCGCCGATCGGCGCGGTGAGGGCCGTGAGTGCGCCAAGGATCAGAAATCCGGGCACGCTGACAAAGCCGAGCGACCAGGGCGGTAGCCCTTCGCGTCCAAAGCCCGCGATCGCGTAGCCAAGCGCTGCCGGCAGCGCGATCGCCGCTCCAAAGCCCGAGGCAGTGGCGACTGCCTGATGGATCGGCCGGCCGCACAACGTCATCATGGTCACGCCGAATGCGCCGCCGCCAATGCCCATCATCGCCGAGAGCAAGCCGATGCCGCTGGCCAGGCCGGCGCGCGCAACGCCCGTCGGCAACTCATCCGCCAACCGCCAGTTCGGATTGCCGAAACCCATTTGCAGCGCGATCAGCAACAGTCCGCCGCCGAACACGATCAGCAATACTTCAGCGCTAACCAGGCCCGCAACCACTGCGCCGCCAACTGCGCCAAGCGAGATCCACGGTCCCCACGCTTTCAGCACCGTGAAGTCGACAGCGCCGGCTTTCCTATGCGTCGCGAGTGAGCGCCACGACGTTGCGATGATCGTCGAGAGCGACGTGCCGATGGCGACATGCATGCGCACTGCCTCATCGACGCCAAGCGCAGTCATCAACCAATAGAGCGGCGGGACGATCACGATGCCGCCGCCGATGCCAAAGAGGCCGCCAGCGAAACCTGCAAGCAGACCCGCTGCGATCAAGCCAAGCGCAAACCAGATGAGTTCGGGACTCATGCCGCCAAGGCAGCAGCGTTCGACATTTCCGCCAACGCTGCGCGAATAACATCAACGCCAGCACCCGCTTTCACGCCGCGTTCGCTCAGCACACGCCGCCATAAGCGACCTCCGGGTCGCGACGCGAACAGGCCGAGCATGTGACGCGTCATCGCGTGCAGAGCCACGCCTTCGGAAAGCTTTGCTTCGATGTACGGGATGTATGCCTCAACCGCTGCTTCTCGGCTCTGCTGCGCCGCTGCCGCTCCAAACACGCGCGCGTCGACATCAAGCAGCAAAGCGGGATTTTGATACGCCGCACGCCCGAGCATCACGCCATCGACGTCATGCATCTCGTCCATCGCATGATCGAGATCGCGCAGACCACCATTGAGAATGATTTCGAGCTCAGGCCGGTTACGCTTCAGCTGCCGCACCAAGTCATAGTCGAGAGGCGGCACGTCGCGATTTTCCTTAGGCGATAAACCGTCGAGCCAAGCCTTGCGCGCATGCACGGTGAACGAGCGGCAGCCGGCGCGCGCACTCAGATCAACCAGCGCATAAAGCGCCTCGCGCGGTTCTTGATCGTCCACGCCAATGCGCGATTTGATCGTCACCGGCACATCGCCGGCAGCTTCTTGCGCAGCACTCCAGAGCGAAGCCACCAGTTCGGGCTCGCGCATCAAGCAAGCGCCAAAGCGCCCCGCCTGCACGCGGTCCGACGGGCAACCGATATTGAGATTGATCTCCGCATAGCCGAACGCGACGCCAATCCGCGCCGCTTCCGCCATCTTCTTTGGATCGCTGCCGCCGAGTTGCAGCGCTACCGGCTGCTCGACATCGTCGAACCCAAGCAGCCGCTCGCGATCGCCGTGGATCACGGCGTCGGCGGTCAGCATCTCGGAATAGAGCAGTGCGTGGCGCGTCAGCACGCGATGGAACGCCCGGCAATGCCGGTCGGTCCAATCCATCATCGGCGCTACGCTGAAGCGGCGGTCGAGCATGCGCGTCTGGTAGCCGGAGCGGCGCAGGGCGTCCACAACGACACTGCTACGATGTCCGAATCCGGCGAGACGGATGGATCGATTTCGCTCATATTGGCGCCATGCTCGATGCGGAAACCTGCCACGGCGCTTGCGACGCGAAGGATCGCCGGTTTGACGGCCGCTTCTTCGTTGGCGTGACCTCGACCGGCATCTATTGCCGCTGCATCTGCCCCGCGCGCACGCCGAAGCGGCAGAACCGGACGTTCTGGCCTTCGGCGGCTGCTGCTGAGGCGGCGGGCTTCCGCCCATGCTTGCTCTGCCGCCCCGAACGCGCCCCTGGCTTGGCGCCGATCGATGCGCCTGCACGGCTCGCCGCTGCTGCCTACGCACGCATCGAAGCGGGCGCGCTCGAAGAACAGGGGCTGGAATCGCTGGCTGACGAACTCGGCGTCACCTCGCGCCATTTGCGGCGCGTGATGAACGCGCAATTCGGCGCGAGCCCGATCGACATTGCGCAGACTGGCCGCTTGCTCACGGCGCGGCGTTTGCTGAATGAGACAGCGCTTTCCGTCACCGAAATCGCGTTCGCTTCGGGGTTTCGCTCACTCCGGCGCTTCAACGCCACGATGAAGGATCGCTACGGCGCGCCGCCGTCGAAGATGCGCGGCCGCAAATTGATTGCGCGTGGCGAGAGCTTCAGCGTCTCGCTCTCACCGCGCGGCGATTACGACATCGCGCCCATCGCCGCGTTCTTGCGCCAGCGCGCGTTGCCCGGCGTCGAGCGCGGCAGCGTGAATGGCTACATGCGCACACTGAAGCAGGGCGATACTGCGGGTTGGATCGAGATCGGCATGGGTCCGAAGGGGCTTGTGCTGACGCTATCGGAGAATCTCGCGCCGCATTTGCGTCCGCTGGTCGCCAATGTGCGCGGCGCGTTCGATCTCGACGCGGAGATGACTGCGGTCGATGCGCATCTCGCCAGCGATGCAGAGCTCAAGGCCGATGTGAAGCGCGAGCCCGGCGTGCGCATTCCTGGCGCGCTCGATGGCTTTGAAACCGTCATTCGCGCGGTGCTGGGCCAGCAAGTCACCGTTGCTGGGGCGCGGACGCTAACGGATCGGCTGGTTACGCAATTCGGCGCCGAGTTCGAGCGCGGACCAGAAGGACTGACGCGTCTCTTCCCAGACGCGGCCTCGCTGGCAAATGCCGGCCCCGCGGCCATCGCCAAGATCGGCGTGCCGCGCAAGCGCGCGGAGACGTTGCATCACCTCGCCGTTGCTGCCGTCGATGGAAAGCTCGCGCTCGCGCGCGGCGCCATCGCTTCGGGCCGCGCAGCACTCGCGCAAATCCCAGGCATCGGGCCGTGGACGATAGAATATGTCGCGCTGCGCGCGCTCGGCGATCCCGACGCGTATCCTGCGACAGACATCGCTCTCATCAATGCGCTCGGCCGTAAGGGCGAGACGCTCGAACAGCTCAAACCTTGGCGCGCCTATGCCGCGATCCGGCTCTGGCGGCGCGCCGCGAAGAAAGGAGCGCGTCCATGATCAGCGCCATACATGAAAGCCCCGTCGGCGAACTCACGCTCATCTCGAACGGCAAAGCGCTGACCGCAATCCTATTCGAGAACCCGCGCTATCCGCTGCCCGAACAACCGCGCGGCGACGACAAGGTCATCGCCGCGACGCGCAAGCAGTTGGATCAATATTTCGCCGGCAAGCTGAAGAGCTTCGATCTGCCGCTCGCGCCGCAAGGCACGCCGTTTCAGCAGAGTGTCTGGCAAGCGCTGATCGCGATCCCGTACGGTGTCACGCGTTCGTATGGCGAGCAGGCCAAGGCGATCGGCAATCCGGCGGCGGTCCGCGCCGTCGGCCTCGCCAACGGGCGCAACCCGATTTCGATCGTTATCCCATGCCACCGCGTGATCGGGGCCAATGGCTCGCTCACCGGCTATGGCGGCGGCATGGAGCGCAAGCAATGGCTGCTCGATTTGGAACAGGGCCAGGCGCTCATTCGCTGACAATTACCAATCCTCAACGGTCTTCGGGCATCGCGCTTGGCGCGGGGGCCGTGCTAAAGCCCCCGCCGAGGGATTTTGAGGAGACGGCGGGATGCGGAAGCTGTTGGCGGTGATTGCGGTTTTGGGTGCGACGACGGCTGCGGGGCCGGTTTCTGCTCAGAACGGCGTCTGGAGCTACGCCTATGTCGATGGCGTCGCGACCGCCACGCAGCGCGATGAGGACGGCGATGTCGTCGTCACGCTCGAATGCCGCCCGCCGACGGGCGACATCATCCTCACCGACCACACCTTTGGCCGTAACGCCCGCCGCGCAACGGTGGCGGCAGTTCGGATTGGCGCGATGAGCGTCAACGTGCCGATGACGTTGGAGGGCCGCGGCCGCAGCCAGCGCGTCGTCATCAATCTCCCGCAGCGCCCGCCCATTCTTGCTGCAGTGCAACCGACAGATCAGCTCTCGGTTACCGTCAACGGCACGACGCACACATACGAAGACGGCGGCCCGGCGAAAATGCGCGAAGTCGCGTATGCGTGCTGGGGTAGCTGAGCGCGCGTTACGCAGTTGCGTCTGAGCGCTAGGGTTGCGCCGGGTTAAGACTGGCGCCTAACATTCGTCATGGGCTGAGGACGCCGCCTGGGGAGGGCGGTGTTGCGTGCATGATGGGATTACCCGAACCGAGGACGCGCGCGGCGCTTGCGCCGCAATCAAAAGCCGTCTGTGCAATCTTCAGAGCTGAAACGCGGCAAGGCGCGGACGAGGAGTTCGCGTCGTTGATCGCCGATCTCGCTTGGCATGTCCGCAATGAGGAACCCGCGTGCGAGGCCTATGTGGTGACGCGCGCGATGGGCTCGTCCAAGCACTTCGCCATCCATACGCGGTTCGATGATTGGCATGCGTTCGAAGCGCACGCGGATACGCCGCACATGGCCAAGCTCATGCCGCGCCTTAGCGCGCTGCTTGTGGCGCCGCTGACGTTGGAGATTTATCGCGAAGTCTGAGTGGCTCGCCATTGGCGGTGACGCCCGGCAGGAAGTTCACGCTCAGCGCCGCCGCCGCCAAGAATATAGCGGCAATCGTCTTGCCCCAGAGCGGCGCCGGCAGGCCGACAAATTCTAGCAACAGGAACACAGCCAGCGTCGCGGCTGCTGCGGCGAAGGCAACGCGCGTGCGCTTGCTTGCGCCGCGTTGGCGCCAAAAGAACCAGTGCGCCCAAAGTAGAGCTGACGGGATTAGGAACGCGAGCGAGCCGCGCGCGAACCAGCTCTGCGCGGGCGGTGCGGGCCAGGCCGACACCAGCCAAAGCACGCCGCTCACGATTAAGCCTGCGAGCGCAATCGTAGCCAAGCCGCGCGCGGCGGTGTCGCGCAGTGCAACCGCGCCATGCGTCATGCGCGCAGCGATAGCGAGCGACGCCGCCAACCAAAGCGCACAATGGCTCGCCGCTTCGACGAAGCTGACCGGCGCCAGCAAGGTCGCGCCGCCAGTGAAGAGTATGCGCGTCAGCAGATGCGCGGCGGCGAGTGCGAAGACGAGTGTAGTCGCTTCGAAGAAAGCGGCGAAACGCAACGAGCCTTGGCGTTCGAACAGATAAGCGGCGCCGCCCATTGCCAGCGCAGGCGCCGCTTGGCTTGCCAGCACCAGAACAGCCGGCGCCCAGGTGCTGCCCTCGGCGAGCATTGTTTGTGCGGCGGTGAACGATGAACCAAGTGCAAAGAGCGCAGCGATCGGCGCGAAGACGCGCCAGACCAAGTCTGGCAGACGAAAATTCAGGGCGGCCAAGCCAAGGGCCAAAAGCGCGAATGCTGGGGCTGCAAGCTGCGCCGGCAACATGAGCGGGATTGCAGCCGCGCACGCGATAAACGCGCCCAAAACCAAGATCCACCGCGTGTAGCGCAACGCCGCAAGACCGCTCTGACGGCGCATCGCCGAAACAGCGAGGATGCCGGCAAGCGCAGCGGCCAGCGCAAAGAATGCCGCCGCGGCCGCGCGCGGATCGGCGAGGCCGTGGCGGGCGTCGTGCAAGGCAAAAATCACGCCGAGCGGTGCGAATGCGCCAGTGCCCGCAAGCGCCAGCGCGCGCGGGCCGAGTTGCGGCACGCGCACAGCCGCTATGGCGAGAAACACTGCGCCTGCCCAGACTGCGGCCGGCGTGAACCAGATCGCGGCGCTGTCTTGTCCGCTCAAAACGAAAAGCCCGAGCACGGCCGCGGCGAACGCCGCAAGATGCATGGCGTCCAGGC
The DNA here is from genome assembly GCA_964405865.1 of uncultured Terricaulis sp. Taxonomy (GTDB): domain Bacteria; phylum Pseudomonadota; class Alphaproteobacteria; order Caulobacterales; family Aquidulcibacteraceae; genus Vitreimonas. The sequence continues at coordinate 18,360 of CAYOPM010000007.1, forward strand.
GCAAGCTCATCGCGCCAGCAATCGCCGCCGCCGCAACCACGATCGCGTATGCAGCACCAGCTGCGCTGAACAGGCTTATCTGGCTCGCCAGCGCGAGCGCCGCGCCCGCCATCAGCAGAGCCATGACCGCGCCCGGCGCGGCGCGGCGCAAGTACGCGTTGATCAGGCCGCACAAACCCGCAAGCGAAAGGCCCAGCGCAAAGCTGATCGGCTCAGCCGCTGGCGTGCCAAGAGCAGCGCCGACGCCGGCCCAAGCCGAGGCCGTGAGCACGCCGGCCCACGCAGCAACGCCCCACGTTGGGCGCAGCGCGACAATCATCATCGCCGCAGCGATGGCGAGTCCCGATGCGACGACGGCCGCTTCGGCGCCGGCAAAGAACAGCGCAAACGCCGGCGCGACCGCCATGAGGCACAGCACCAACGTGCGCAGCGTCTCAGGCGAGAGCGTCTCGCGCTTGCGTCGCTGGAAGGACGCTGGCGCGAACTTCGGCGAGCGCACGCGTTGGCCCGACAGATCAGAAATCGAGACGACGCCGCCATCGGCCGAGCGGACAGCGCGCACAGGCGCCGCGCGCGCTGTGAGCAGCTCGTTTAGCCGGGCGATCTCCGCACGCTGCCGCTCAGTCTTGCGCCAAAGCCAGTAGAAACCAGCGGCGCTCGCAGCGACGTGCAGGGCCAGGAGGATGAGGATAAGGCTCATCGTCAGCGGCGCTTCCTAGCGGAAGGCGGCCGCGCGCGCATGCCCAAATCCGCGTGTGTGCCATGCGGGCAAAGTACGGCGCTGATTTGCAACGATTTTCCTCTGGGACACAAAACGCGCAGTGGTGCTCAGGGACGCCAACGCAGGCGCAACCACGCGGTTCCGGCCCTGTGGATAACGCGCCGCGGCGGCCGCCACTGTCACAAAACCGCGGTTGTTGCGTCACGCGGCCTTCAATAGCTCTGCAAGCAATCGGGGGCCCGCTTGACCTATTCGCTTGAGAACGCGCGCAGTCTGATCGCGGTCGTCGTCATCATCTTGGTGTGCTGGCTGCTTTCCGAGAACAAGCGGCGCTTTCCGTTCTTCCTGACCATCGGCGCGATTGCGGTGCAGGTCGCTTTCATCCTGGCGCTCTTTGCGCTCCCGAACGCCGAGGCAGTGCTCAACAGCGTGACCATGGCCGTGGATGGCCTCGCTGACGCCGCCGATCGCGGCGCGCAGTTTGTGTTCGGTTATTTGAGCGGCGGCGCCGCGCCGTACTCAAGTGGCGAGGCGGCGATCGAAGGTCCGTTTATTTTCGGCTTCCGCGTTCTGCCGTTGATCCTTGTGATCTCGGCGCTTTCCGCTGTGCTTTGGCACTGGGGCATCTTGCGCTGGATCACGCGCGGCTTCGGCTTCATCTTTGAAAAGACCATGAACCTCGGCGGCGCCTCTGCGCTGGCGGTGGCCGCGAACATCTTCATGGGCATGGTCGAAAGCCCGATCGTCATTCGCGCTTATCTCGACAAGCTTTCGCGCTCCGAGCTTTTCCTGATGATGGTCGTAGGCCTCGCCACGGTCGCCGGCTCTACGATGGTTGCGTACGCCGCTATTCTTGGCCCGGTTCTGCCGAATGCGGCAGGCCACGTTCTTGTCGCTTCGATCATCTCCGCGCCTGCCGGCATTCTGCTCGCGCGCATCATGATCCCGGAAGAACACAAAGCGGGCGAGCCTTACGACTACGCCGCTGCGCTAAGATATGAGAGCACGATGGATGCGGTGACGCGCGGCGTGCAGGACGGCGTCATGGTCGCTGTGAACGTGGCGGCGTTCTTGATCGTCTTCGTCGCGTTCGTTTGGATTGTGAACAACATTCTGGGCCTGTTTCCCGACGTCGGCGGCGAACCGCTGACGCTGCAGCGAATTTTCGGCTACATCTTCGCGCCTGTCGCGTATGGCATCGGTTTGCCATGGTCGGATGCGCAAGCCGGCGGCACGATCCTTGGCACCAAGCTCTTCCTCACCGAGTTCATCGCCTTCATCGATCTCGGCGCCATCCCAGCTGAGGAGATGAGCGAACGCAGCCGCATGATCATGACCTACGCGATCTGCGGCTTCGCCAATGTCGCGTCGATCGGCATCATGACAGGCGGCATGACGGTGCTCATGCCGGAGCGGCGCACGGAGATTTATGCGCTCGCTGGCAAGGCGCTGCTGCCGGGCTTTCTCGCCACGCTGATGACGGCTGCGATCGTGGCCGCGATGCCGGTATGGCTGTTCTAGCTCGCCGACTTGCGAAGGAACTTCATCGTCTGCCCGCCGCCGTTCGGGTAAGCCTCGGCGCCGGCAGGATTGGTGATCGTGCTCCACGCATCGCGCACCGCTTCGGCGCTCGCGCCAGTGCCGACAAACGCGCCTTCCGTTTCGACGATCTGCGCCAGCGCGAACACGCCCGCGCCTGCCGTCAGGATCGCGCCGGTCGGCGCGTCTTTTGAAGCAAGATACACAACACCCGGCGTCACATGCTCCGGTGCAAACTTTGCCAGCATTTCAGGGGGCATGATGTTATCCGTCATCCGCGTCGCCGCGACCGGCGAGATCGCGTTGACGCGAATGTCGTTCTTGCCGCCTTCGATCTTGAGCGTGTTCATTAGGCCGACGAGGCCAAGCTTCGCCGCGCCGTAATTGGCTTGGCCAAAATTGCCGTAGAGGCCTGACGATGAGGTGGTGACGACGATGCGGCCATAATTCTGGTTGCGCATGATCTCCCACATCGCCTTCACCGGCTTCATCGTGCCCATGACGTGGACGTCGAGCACGGCGGTGAAATCGGCGATTTCCATTTTGGCGAAGCTCTTGTCGCGCAGGATGCCGGCATTGGCGACGAGCACGTCGATGCGGCCCCAAGCATCCATTGTGCGCGCGACGAGATTGGCGACGCCTTTATCGTCCGTCACCGAAGCGCCGTCCGAGATCGCCTCGCCGCCGGCGGCTTTGATTTCCGCTACGACAGCATCTGCAGCGGCAGACGAACCACCCGTGCCGTCCATCGAACCGCCGAGATCGTTTACGACCACCTTCGCGCCGCGGCGTGCGAACTCGAGCGCGTGGCAACGCCCCAAACCGCCGCCCGCGCCGGTAACGATGACGACCTGGTCGTCGAAGCGAATGTCGGACATGGGCAGCAATCCTGTTCTATGATCAGTTTGAGACGAGGGTTCTAGCCTCGCGCCGGGGAGAAGCACGATGAAACTCTATGTCGCGCCCTACGCGCCGAATCCGCGGCGCGTCGTCATGTTCATGGCCGAGAAGGGCATCGCCGACATCGAGATCGTCACGCTTAACCTGCAAGAAGGCGAGCATCGCACCGACGACTTCCGCAAGAAGAGCCCGCTCAGCCAAATTCCGACGCTGGAACTCGACGATGGCCGCACGCTGACCGAGAGCCGCGCCATTTGCTCTTACCTGGAAGCCACGCAGCCCGAACCCAATCTGATGGGCCGTGACGCCTTCGAGCGCGCCTTTATCGAGATGTGGGACCGGCGCATGGAGCTGCTGTTCTCAATGCCGCTGATGATGTGGGTGCGGCACGGCAACCCGGTGCTAGGCGCGGTCGAGCGCAATCAGAACGCCGAGGTGGCGACTTACAATCAAGGGCAAGCCATGCGCATGGCGACTTGGCTCAATGAGGAACTCGCGCACCGACCTTGGATCGCAGGCGAACGCTTCACGATCGCCGACATCACCGCGGCCTGCGGTATGGACTTCGCCAAGATGATGCGTTGGCGGCCGGGTGAGGATCTGCCGCACCTGAAACGCTGGCGCGAAGCGTTCTCAAACCGCGCGGCGGGACAGGTTGCCGCCTAAGCGCCGCCAGCGTGTACGCGCGCGCCGAGATCGTTGGCGCGTGCCGAAAGCTTGGCGAAACGCCGCTGCAGCGCGTTCAACGCGCGCTTGCCTGTCTTGCCGTCGCACGATGGCGCATTGAGCACATGCTCGATCAACAAAAGCGTGTCGCGTTCATCGCCCAAGATATCCCCAAGCTTCGCGCCGAGCTTGCGCCGCCGGCGCGTGGGCCATGCGTCTTCAAGCAGGGAAGCGGCGAACAGGCGGTCCTTTTCGCGTTTACGCCAATGGTGACGGCGTTCCGGATTGCTGGCGTCGCTGGCGCGCCTGCGGGCAATGCGCGCCTTGCGGATCAGCCGGTTGGCGCCGCGCTCGATCTGACGCACCGAGGCCTCGGGCCAAACCTGCGCCAGCGCTACAAGATCACGCAAACCGCCGCGCACTGACTCCAGATCGGGCGCACCGATCGCAGCGCGCTCAGCGTCGATCTCCTCAGCGATGGCTTTAAGCGCGGTGGCTTCACGCTTATCCGCGCTCTCCGCGGACTTTCGGGCAGCCTCGGCCAGCGCCGCTAGATCGCGCGCTTCCGCCAGCGTGCGCATCACAGCGCGCGCGGAGTCGTTGAACACATCAGAAAGCCCAGGCGCACACGCGCGGCCAACACGCGCCAGCGCACGCGCGCGCTTCAACCGCACACGCGCGCGATGAATGGCCTTCGGTTTGCTCTCGGACTTTTCGAGTTCTGCAGCTGCGGCGCGCAACTCATGCGTCAGCGCTGCGCGCAAATTGAATGCCGAACCCGGCGATCTCATCCCTTACCCCTCAGGCCCCGATCTTCTTGAGCGTGCCGGAAAAAGCAAGGAGCGGACGTGAAGCTTGTGTAATTAGTCCGCGCACGAAAATCAGTGAGCGTGTGTCACGCAACACTTCGCCGCGCGCTTCGACCAAGGCGTCGAGATTGCCGGCGCCGATGAACTCGCTGTTACAGGTCAATGTGACAGCCTTGACGTTGCCGCTCAACGCATTGTGGGCAATGGCGAAAAGCGCGAAGTCTGCGAAACTCATCAGTGCGCCGCCATGGATGGTTCCGCCGCCATTGAGATGATGTGGCTTCGGTTCGAAGGCGCTAAGCGCGTGGCCATCTTCGACCTTGAAGCAGAAGGGCCCGATCACGCTTTCGTAGGGATCGGCGCCGTTGCTCCAAGTGGTCCAGCCCGCGAACCGGCCGTCGGCTATGACAGTCGGGCCGGTTGGCGTCGCGCCATCAGCGCTCATGAGCTTTTCTCCCAGCCTTTTCGCTTGTCGGGCGGGCGTGCTGACATGGTATGACCGCCGGAGCAAGGGCAGGGATAATGCGGTTTTTGTTCGCAATTCTGGGTGCGCTGGTGCTGGCGAGCTGCGTCACGCCGGACGATGACCGCTTCTATGTCGGCCAGTCCGCTCGCTCGTTCGTCATCATTGGCGTTGCGGAAGGCTCCGACAACACGTCGGCGCGCTATACGATGTTGTGGCGGCTCCTGGATTCAGGCGGTGATTTCACATCGCTTGACGATGACCGCGCGTTCTCGCCGGAGACCAACACGCGCGGCTCGATCCGCGTCCGCGGCGTGCCCGGCGAGTATTTCGTCTACGAGCTTGATCCCGGCACTTACGCGCTTGATGGCGTCTACGGCATTATCCGCGACAATCGCGTCAACTACGCCGCCGACGGGCTGATTGAAGGCCCGGATCGCCCATCTTTCAATGTGCGCCCCGGCGAGGCCGTTTATCTCGGGATATGGGAGGCCAATATTGTCGAGATGCGCTCTGTCACCAGCCTCTACCGCTTGGAGGAAAGCGATCTTCGCCTCGTGCTCCGCCAGGAAGAGCTAGTCGTCGGTGAAGTTCGCCCCCGCGCCACCGAAACACGCAGCGTGCCCTGCTCACCGCGCCGCATCAGCTCGATCACCCAGAGACGCGTATGCTGAGATATCTTCTGATTGCACTCGCCGTGCTGTTCGCGGGAGTGACGCCTGCGTCCGCGCAAGATCTGCTGTCCCCGAGCCAATTCCGCGACGCGGGCGCGGCGCGCATCCGTGAGCAGGCGCCGGACGTGCGCATCGAGAATCGCGACGAGCTCGGCATCACCGTCATCCGTCCTGGCGATGCGCCGGGTGACGGGGCCCAGATAAATTTTGACAACGCCTACAATCTCTATCGCGAAGATCCGAGCCAACTCGCGTTTCTTATTGATCGCTGGTCGAGGCTCGCCGTTGATCCGCCAATGATGCGTAGCGTCGATCGCATCGTCTCGATCCTGCGCCCGCAAGCACATATCGACTCGTACAACCAAGTTATCGCCAACGCGCCGACGCCCGGCCGCTTGATCACACGGCCCTTCGCCGGCGACCTACACGAAGTCATGGTCTTTGATAGCGCCGAGGCCGTCGCTTACGCCACCGAGGATCAGATCGCCGAACTCGGCCTCTCGCTCGAAGAAGCGTGGACGCTGGCGCTCGTGAACATCCCCACGCGCATGGGCGCCGTTGAGGAAGCGCGCATCGAAGAACTACCCGGCATCGTGATGGTGGGCGGCGGCAATGGCTTGGCGCCGAGCAATCTGGTTGGCCCTGGGTTTTGCGCGGGGCCGCAGCGCGCCAATCTCGTCTTGGTCTCCGATCGCGAGGGCTACTTCATGGGCGAGCCGCAGGCCGCGGATGATTTCTACGGCTTGGCTGATTGGCTGATCAGCCGCGGCGAGAGCGCCTCAAACACAGTTATGGAATGCCGTGAGGGCCGCCTAGCCGCCGTCGCGCGCGCGCGAAGACAATCAGGGACGAAGTAACGATCATGGACAACGACAGTCTCAATCAGTTGCTCGACGCCGTCCGCCGTTTCGTCAACGAACGGCTGATCCCGCTCGAAGCGAAGGTCTCGGAAGACGACGCGATACCGGCTGACGCACTGGCGGAAATGCGCGCCCTTGGCCTCTTCGGCATCTCTATCCCAGAGGAGTATGGCGGCCTCGGTCTCTCGATGGAGGAAGAGTGCCGGACGATGTTCGAGTTCTGCCGCTGCTCGCCGGCGTTTCGCTCGGCCTTCGGCACGAACGTAGGGATCGGCAGCCAAGGCCTCGTTATGTTCGGGACCCAGGCGCAGAAGGATAAATGGCTGCCCGGTGTCGCCAGCGGTGAGGTCGTCACCTCATTTGCGCTCACCGAACCGGAAGCAGGCTCAGACTCCGCCGCCGTGCGCACGCGCGCCGAACGCACGGGCGATCACTACGTTCTCAACGGTTCAAAGCGTTACATTACCAACGCCGCCCGCGCTTCGCTGTTCACAGTGATGGCGCGCACCAATCCCGACGTGAAAGGCGGCGCCGGCGTATCCGCCTTCCTCGTGCCGAGCGATCTGCCGGGCGTTTCCGTGGGCAAGCCTGAAAAGAAAATGGGCCAACAGGGCGCCCACATTCACGATGTCCACTTCGACAACGTGCGCGTGCCGGTCGAAAATCGCCTCGGTGAAGAGGGCCAAGGCTTCCGCGTCGCCATGCAAGTGCTCGATCGCGGCCGCATGCACATCGCATCCGTGTGCGTCGGCGTCGCCGAGCGCTTGATCGAAGAGAGCGTGCGCTACGCCGCCGAGCGCAAACAATTCGGCCAAGCGATCGCCAACTTCCAAATGATCCAAGCCATGCTGGCGGATTGCCGCGCCGAAGCCAACGCCGCGCGCGCCATGGTGTTGGAAGCCGCCCGCAAGCGTGACCGCGGCGAAGACGTCGTCATGGACGCCGCCGCGTGCAAGCTCTTTGCGTCGGAGATGGTCGGCCGCGTCGCTGACCGCGCCGTGCAAATCTTCGGCGGCTCGGGCTACGTCGCCGATCATGGCATCGAGCGCTTCTACCGCGACGTCCGCATCTTCCGCCTCTACGAAGGCACCAGCGAAATCCAACGCATCATCATCGCACGCGAAATGTTGAAGCAGGGCAAGTGATGTCCAGCGATGAGCCCGGCGCGAAGAAGAGTTTCGTCGATCATGCCAAAGGCCTAGCTGCGCTCCCCGGCGAAAAGCTCGCGGAGCTGAGAGCCTACGGCGCGGAGAAGCTCCAAGAGACAATGTCCGCTTTCCTTGGCGCGCTGCCGGCGCTCCGCCGCGCGGGCTTTCATCTGCGCGAGTTCGAGATCGAGCTTGGCATCACGCCGAAAGTCATCGCCCACTTCGTTCCTGTCGCTGCCGCCGAAGCCGACATCGCCGCTGGCGGCGAGGCGCTGAAGGGCAACACAATCGGCTCATCCATGTTGAGCGTGCTCCGCCGTGCCGGCGATATGCACCGCGTCATCCGCGCACCCGGTTTCGAATGCGCGCACATCGAGATCGATGTCGGCGTCATCCCTGCCGTTCGCCTGCGTTACCGCGCCGAGGACGCTGACTAGGTCGGTTGTGGACCGAGCTCTGCGAGCATCAAGCGGGCGATCTCGCGCTCGCCCATGATGACGCGGTCGGCGCCGTGCGCCTTGATGTAGTCGACCTCGGAATCGAGGTGCGCCCGCGCTACGATGCGTAAGGATGGATTGAGCTTGCGCGCATGCGCGACGATCTCGCCGGCCTCGAGGCCGTTCGGCACAGCCACGATGAGATGACGCGCCTGCGCCGCACCTGCGGCGGCCAACACTTCGTCGCGCACCGCGTTGCCGAGGATCGCCGTGCGCCCCGCTGCACGGATCATCTCAACGCGCTCCATGTCGGCCTCAGTCACGACCACAGCTACCCCTTGCTCCGCCAGTGCATCCGCAACGCGCTTGCCGACGCGGCCGTAGCCGACGACGATCACATGGTCCGTCTCAGTGACATGATAAGGCGTGTCCGCGGTTGTATCGTCGCCGGTCGGCGCGGGATCGACCTTCGCCGCCTCGCGCGCCAAACGGCGTTTCCGAAGAACGTCGGCAAAATAGAAGATCGCCGGATTGAGCGTGATCGAAAGGATCGCGCCCGCGAGCACAAGATCGCGCGCGGTCTCCGGCAAGAGATTGAGCGACAAGCCGAGCGTGATCAGAATGAACGAGAATTCGCCGATCTGGGCGAGGCTGGCAGAGATGAGCAAAGCCGTATCAGTCGGATAGCGGAAGAGGCGCACGATCAGGAACGCCGCCACGGACTTGCCGATCACGATAATGAACAGCGTCGCCAGTACAGCGAGCGGCTGCTCAACCAGCACCATCGGATTGAACAACATGCCGACGGAGACGAAGAACAACACCGCGAACGCATCGCGCAGCGGCAGCGTGTTGTCCGCCGCTTGGTGGCTGAGTTCGGATTCCTTCAGGATCATGCCGGCGAAGAACGCGCCTAGCGCGAACGAGACGTCGAAATAGACCGCGGCGCCGTACGCGATGCCGATGCCGATCGCCAGAACTGAAAGCGTGAAGAGTTCACGCGAACCCGTCCCCGCAACGCGCGCCAGCGCCCACGGAATGACGCGGCGGCCAACGATAAAGATGAGCCCGGCAAAGGCGATGACTTTGCCCAGCGTCAGAGCAAGCGAGCCCCAAAGATTGCCGCTACCGCTCGCTTCACCGGCGTGCTCAAGGCCCGCCGCAGTCGCGTACACCGCCTCTGCTGCATCTGGTGCGCCTGCGAGCGCGGGAGCGTCCAATCCCGGCAACACTTCGGCCACGACAGGCAGAAGCACCAACGCGAAAATCATCGCGAGGTCTTCAACGATCAGCCACCCGATCGCGACGTGGCCCGAACGCGTATCGAGCAATTGGCGCTCTTCCAGCGCGCGCAACAGCACGACTGTACTCGCGACCGAAAGCGCCAGGCCAAACACCAGTCCGCCAGCAAGTGGCCAGCCAAGGAAATGCGACAGCGCCATCCCCATCAGCGTCGCCACGAGGATTTGCGCCACCGCGCCAGGCAGCGCGATGTTCTTCACCGCGAACAGATCTTTGTAGGAAAAGTGCAGCCCGACGCCGAACATCAGCAAAATGACGCCGATTTCCGCAAGCTCAGCTGCAAGCTCCGCATCGGCGACAAAGCCCGGCGTGTACGGCCCTACAAGAATGCCAGCGAGCAGATAGCCGACGATGGATGGGAATTTCAGCCGATTGGCGATCATTCCCAAGATGAATGCGATGACGAAACTGACGGCGATGGTGGCGATGAGCGGTGTGTGATGCATTGCCTTGGTTGGTAACGGATGGAGTCACGCCCGGCCAACCACAAACTGTCCGCTGCGGCGATATATCGGAATGCGCTGCTGATTGATGTGTTGCGAGCGCAGCACTTTGCGCTATGCGGCCCGCAACGATGACCGCGCTTGATCAAATCGTGGCGGAAATAAGAGCGTGCCGCGCGTGCGCGCTGCCGCACGAACCACGGCCGGTCGTGTGGGTGCATCCCGCCGCGCGTATCTTGATCGCTGGTCAGGCGCCGGGAAGGCGCGTGCATGAGAGCGGCATCCCTTGGAACGATCCATCTGGCGATCGCTTACGCGATTGGCTCCAAATGGATCGCGACCAGTTCTACGACAAACGCACGATAGCGGTTGCAGCGATGGGTTTCTGTTTCCCAGGAACCGTCAACGGCGCCGATCTGCCGCCGCGCCGCGAGTGCGCGCCGCTCTGGCGGCCGCGTTTGTTGCCGTTATTGGAAAATGTCCGCCTGACGCTACTCGTCGGATCGTACGCCCAGCGCTATCATCTGGGCGCTGCGGTGAAGCGGACGCTGGGTGAGACGGTTAGCGCTTGGCGCGACTACCCCACCAATGTCATGCCTTTGCCGCATCCATCGTGGCGGAATAGTGCATGGCTGAAGCGCAATCCCTGGTTCGAAACCGACGTGTTGCCCGCTTTACGGCGAAGGGTCTCATCGGCCTTGCGCTGATGATCGTCGCCGCTTGTGTGCCGACGGTGCAGCAGGCGCAATCGCAGACCAATGGCTTCGCCGGCCCGCGCTTGGATGTCGCGAACGAACGCCTCATCTCGTTCGATGGCGCGGAACTCGGTCTCACCGCATGGCTGCCGGCGGAAGGGCGGGCGCCCACCGGCGCGATCATCGCGCTCCACGGCATGAACGATTATGCCAACACCTATTATCTCGCAGGCCCGTGGTTCACCGAACGCGGCGTTGCGCTCTATGCGTATGACACGCGGGGCTTTGGCCGTTCGCCCAATCGTGGCGTTTGGCCGGGTCGACGGTTGATGTCGGAGGATTTGCGCACGGCCGTGGCGCTTGTGCGTCGCGAACATCCTGGCGTGCCGATTACCGTGATCGGCGACTCCATGGGTTCAGCCGCAGCCATCGCCACCTTCAGCGCCGATGATGCGCCTGAGATCGATCGCCTCGTTCTCGTCGCGCCAGCCGTCTGGGGCTGGTCGACAATGCCCGACACTTACGCCTTCACGCTCTGGATGGGGGCGCACACGTTTCCCTCACGCGCGGTCTCGCCGCCGCGCCGGGTCACGCGCACGCGGACGGCGTCCGATAACCGCGAAGCATTGCTGCAAGCGGGCCGCGCGCCGCACATGCTTTGGACCACGCGCATCGATGCCGTCTTCGGCTTGGTCAATCTGATGGAGTACGCCTCGGACAATGCCGGCAATCTCGATGGCCATGTTCTTTTTCTCTATGGCGCGAACGACCAGATCATCCCGCGTCGCTCCGCCGAGAACGCCGCGCGTAGCTTGCCGGCGACGGCGCGTACCGCGCTCTACGAGAATGGCTGGCACTGGCTCTTGCGCGATCTGCAGCGGGAGGTCGTCTATGAGGACATTCTCGCCTTCATGCGCGATCCAATCGCGCCGCTACCATCCGGCGCGCCGCCAATCCTGCCGGTGACACAAGCAAATCGTTAACGGAACGAGCTTATGCTCGGCCGCACTATGGCGGCTGTTAACGGTCTCTTTAACAAGAAGAAGCTGGCGCTCACGCGCGCGAAGTTCAGCGCGTGGTGGAACGGTGCTGCCTATAACGAGGAAGCCGCGCTCGCCGACTACGAGGCAAAGCTCGCAGCGACCGCCAACGAAAACGCAGAAGCGGAAGCCGCCGACGTTGAAGACGAACTCTTCGACGAACTCCCATTCGATATGCCGCCGCGTCTGTCGGGGCTGGCGCTCATCTGGGGCGAGGGCCGCGTGCGCCCCGGCGATGCTACCGCCGAGGCCATGGAGCCCGCGCGCATCGGTGTCGAAGCTGATGGCGTGCTCGCGGTTTGGGGCCCGGGTCTCGCCGCACCCGTGATTGCGATTGCCGGCAAGCATCCGGGCAAGATTGAAGTGTACGAGTGGCGCGAAGAAACCGTCGAAGCACTGCGCCACGAAGTGAAGCAAGCCAAGCTCGACACGCGCGTGAGCGTGACGCGCATTGATCTCGAAGCGCACGTGTATCCGCCTGCGTCTCTCGATGGCATCTATAGCGTCGATGATTTCGCCTATGTCGGCTACGCGCCGCACTTGGCGCAGCAGGTTATGAAGAGCTTGAAGCCCGGCGCCTGCGCTGTGCTCGAAGCTTATGTCGGCTTCAAGTCCGATGCGCTCAAAACTGCGTTCGCTTCATCCTTCGCCGAACCGCAAATCCGCGCCCATGGCGATGTGCTGCAATTCTTCCGCGACGTCGGCCTTCAGATCGAGGCCGACGAAGATTTGACCGATGAATTCCTCGCAACTGCCCGCACAGCGTTCAAGCAACTCGGCGAACGTCTCGCGAAGTCCGACGGTATCGAGCCCGCGACGGCGCGCGAACTGGCGTGGGAAACGGAGGCGTGGCGTACGCGTCTGATGATGCTTGCGCAGCGCCGCCTGGAACGCCGGCGCTTCGTCGTGCGGAAGCCGGCGGCTCAGGCTGAGAACACGAACGAACCAGCCGCCTGAAGCGCAACATCGACGCGCTCACCTAACGCGGTCCGCGCCGGCACAAGCGCGCGCCACACGACGCCCTGAGCTTCGATCCGCACCAAATCGTGAGCGCCGTGCGGCCGCACATCGATCACGCGTGCCGCTGATCCTGGCTGCAACTTCACGGCCTCTGCCCGAACTGCGGCGCTCGCCTTTGCGCCGTTTTGCAAGGATGACGTCACTGCGCCAAACGGCGTCTGCACCGCGCCGCCCTCGCTCACGCTCTCAAACACATTGATTGGCCCGAGCGCTGCTGCCACCGCGAGTGAGGCGGGTGCATCGTAGGCCTCGCGCGGCGTGGCTGCTTGCAAGAGCCTGCCAGCTTTCAGGATCGCGAGCTGAGCGGCGACCTGCAGTGCATCCTCTGCATCGTGCGTGACGAACAATGTCGTGGTCTGCGTCTCCGCCAGGGTCGAGAGCGTCGCGTCACGCAGCTCAGCGCGCAGCAGAGGGTCTAGCCCGGAGAATGGCTCATCAAGCAAAACCGCACGCGGCTTCGGCGCCAACGCCCGCGCGAGCGCCACACGCTGCTGCTCGCCGCCAGAAAGCTCATGCGGATAAGAGCCCGCGCGATGCTTCAACCCAACGCGATCGAGCCAATGCAACGCTTGCGCATCACGTTCTGCGCGCGCGAGTTTGTCCAGGCCGAACGCCACGTTCGCGCCGGCCGTCAGGTGCGGAAACAGCGAGTAGTCCTGAAACACCATGCCGACGCGGCGTTGCTCAGTGGGCGTCACTTGTCCTGGCGTTGAGACAGTCTCATTGCCGATGATAATCTCGCCGGCATTCGGCGTCTCAAGCCCGGCGATCAAGCGCAGGATCGTGGACTTGCCCGAGCCGGAAGGGCCAAGCAGCGCCAGCACCTTGCCTTCCGGCGCCGTCAGCGAGACATCATCAAGCGCCCATGCGCCATTGTATGCGCGGCGCACGCTGCGGAGCGTGACGCTGCTCATGCTTGCCCCGCACGTGCGCGCGCAACGCCGCGGGTGAGGATGACGATTGGAGCGAGCCCTGCGAGGAAGATCAGCAGAGCAGGCGCTGCTGCTTGCAACAGCCGTTCATCGGAGGCGTAGGAATAGGCTTTCACAGCGAGCGTATCGAAATCAAACGGACGCAGGATCAGCGTCGCAGGAAGTTCTTTCAGGATTTCGACGAACAAGATCAAGGCCGCGGCCGCGAGCGACGGCCCTGCAATCGGCAAATCCACCGCGATCAATCGCCGCCAAGGCCCAGCGCCCAATGTCCGCGCTGAAGCATCAAGCCCCTTAGATAACCGCGCCAGCCCCGCATCGATCGGCTGCACGCCCGCTGCCGAGAACCGCGCCGCATACGCCCAGAAAAGCGCCGTAAGCGCGAGCGTCGTGCCTAGCCCGCCAATCCAACCCGCCCCGCGCGCCATACCGAACAGCGCCAGCGCGCCCATCGCAATCACCGCACCCGGCGCGGCATATCCCATCGCCGCGCCATAGAGCGAAAGCTTGCCGATCGATTTCGAACGCCGCGCGCTCACCGCAATGGCCGCCGCGAGCGCGAGTGTACTCAGCGCACCAGTCGCCGAAAGGATCACCGAATTCGCAAAAGGCTGAACGATGTCGCCGAGATTGCCGTGCAACAGCGCCAAGCGTCCGAGCCATGCCAGTGGCAACACCGCGCCGAACGCAATTAACACCACGCAGAAAGCGCTCGCGAGAAGTCCGGGCAGCGTCGAGAGCTGATAGCGCGGCAAAGGTCGCCACCGTGAAGATCCGCCGCCAAACGCAGCCCGCCCACGCGCGCGCCGCTCAACGATCAAAAATACAGTTGCCGCCACCAGCAGCACGGCGGCGATCTGAAGCGCTGCGTCCAAGCTGCCGTGCGCGTACCAGGCGCGAAACACGGCCGTAGAAAGCGTCGTCAGCCCGAAATGATACGCGGCGCCATAGTCCGCCGCGATCTCCATCATCGCGAGCGCCGCACCCGCCGCAATCCCAGGCCGCGCCAGCGGCAGCGCCACTTCCCAGAAAACGCGCCACGGCGAGGCGCCCAGCGATCGCGCCGCTTCGAGCGCACACGCCGATTGGCTGGCAAACGCCGCACGCGCGGCGAGATAGACGTAGGGGTAAAGCCCGATCGCGTAGACGAACGCAGCCCCCCAAAGCCCGCGCACTTCGATGGGCGCCGCGCCATGCCAAGTGATGCCGGTGTAGGCGTAAGCCAGCACATAACTCGGCGCCGCAAGTGGGATGACGAGCAGCCACTCGAACAACCCGCGCCCAGGAAACCGGCATAAGCTCACGAGCCACGCCGCCATTGCGCCAAACACAACAGCGCCAAAGCCGCCGAGCGCTACCACAAGCGCCGTGCCGATCGCGCCGTCGCGCAAGAGATCGCCGCCGAACGCAACGCCATCCTGGTCAGGCCGAAGCGCGAGCCCGATAACCGCAATTGCGGGCGCAGCACAGATGAGCGTCGCCATCGCCGCCGCGAGCGCGACGCCGTCAACTGCGAAGCTTTTGGTTTGCCCCGCCGTAGCGTGCGCGCTTAGCGCCAGCCGACTTCCTCAAAGATGCGCGTAGCTTCCGCCTGGTGACGGCCGAGCGCGTCGAGCGGAATGGTCTCTTCGACGAATGCGCCGAGCGAAGCCAGTTCCGGCGACGGCGCGATGCTTGGGCGGATCGGGTATTCGGTGTTGGCCGGTGCGATCACGTTCTGCGCGGCGTCACTGGTCAGGTATTCGAGGAATTGGATCGCGCGGCCCCGCCGCTTGGCGTGCAGCGTGACGCCGCCGCCTGAAATGTTGACGTGCGTGCCGCCAGTCGCCTGATCCGGGAAGACGAGGCCGACTTTGGAGACAACATCGCGATCTGCCGGATCTTCTGACTTCATCAGGCGCACGAAGTAATAGTGGTTGCAGATCGTCGCTTGGGCTTCGCCAGCGGCGACCGCTTTGATCTGATCGGTATCGCTGCCATCCGGATCGCGCGCGAAGTTCGCGCGTACGCCCGCCGCCCATTGGCGCGCATTCTCAGCGCCATGGCGCTCGATGCGCGAGGCCAAAGTCGAAAGTTGGTATGTATTGGTCGACGAGCGCATCACGATTTGGCCGCGGAAGCGCGGCGTCGCCAGTGCGTCATAGGTGGCGACTTCTTCCGGGCGCACCGCGTCCTTGCGGTACATGATGACGCGCGCGCGCTTGGTGAAGCCCCAATACGCGCCTTCCGCGTCGCGCAAATTTTGCGGCACGTTGGCTTCGAGCGTTTCGGTCGTGACGTTCTGCAGCAGGCCGGCATTTTTCACACGCCAGAGATTGCCGGCGTCCGCGGAGATGAAGAGGTCGGCCTCGGTCGCTTCGCCTTCGGCGCGGATGCGCTCAAGCAGCTGCTCAGCATTGCCGGTGAGCGCGCGCACTTGCACGCCCGTCGCTTCCTCGAACGCTGCATAGAGCGCGCGGTCGGCGTCGTAGTGGCGGGCAGTATAGACGTTGACGAAGTTTTCTTCGGCGCTCTCGCCCGCATTCTGATTGCAGGCGGCGAGCGCCAACGCCGAGGCGCCCAAAGTGAAGCCGCGGCGGCTGATGGAAAAGGACAAAGCGGGCACTCCGGCAATTGTTTGAGAATTATTCGCAACTAGCCGCAGGCGGAGGAGAAGGTCAAGGCCGCACAGACGGGCCGCTTGACGCAGGCAACGCCGACTTTATGGTCCGCGCCCTTCGAGACGCCCAAATCCGGCTCTCGGGCGCGTAGCTCAGCGGGAGAGCACTCCCTTCACACGGGAGGGGTCACAGGTTCAATCCCTGTCGCGCCCACCATCCTTTCAAGCACTTAGCCTGTAAAACTTTCCGCAAAACGCCGTGAACGTCGGCAGAACCTGTAAAATTTCAATAGGTCGCTCCGTGGCGCGTCGGGGGTAGCGTCAGTGATCGCTGTGCCGCGAGTTCTTCGTTGATCCAGCAAGCTCATCTGATTGAACTTCGCCGCGCAACGATTGCGCGCGCAAACGAAGGCGCGTCAACCCACCGTCCCGGTGATTGTACCGTTGTTGGTGACGCTCACGGTCTTGCCATTCTTGCGTACGGCATAGCCCGCCGCGCCGCCATTACCCGCGCCGTTTTCGGTCCAGTTCGTGCCGCCGCCGCTACCTGTGGGAGCGCCGCCGGCAGCGCCACCCGCGCCTGCATTGCCACCTGCGCCGCCAGCCCCAGTCAAACGCGTCGCCGGAAACACAGTTTGTCCCGCGCCGCCCGTACCGCCGCCGCTGGTTGTGCCGCCTGATCCATTGCCGCCAGCAGGACCGTTCGGGAAACCGCCGCCACCACCGCCGCCGTAGTAGACGGTCGGCTCGCCGGATGGATCGCGAATCCAACCACCACCGCCACCGCCGCCACCTCCGCCAGATTTCACCTCGCCGCCAGCATTTACGACGACACTCATGTTCTCTTGCGCGTAGATAGCGTCGCCGCCCGCGCCGCCCGATGTTGCAGGCCCTGCTTCACCATCGCCGCCTGCGCCGCCGCCGCCATAGACTTTTCCGCCGATTTGCAGTGCGAGAGTGATAAGGCGGTTGGTAGGCCATGTCCCGGTGTCGATGCCGCGTCCTCCGTTGGCAGCGCCGGTGATAGTGACGTTGCTGGCGAGTTGATACGTGATGTTGGCGTCTTGTGTATCGCTGTAGCCGGCAGTGTTAGCCAGCGTGCGCAAATTGACGGGACTAGTTCCGGTGATCTGAATCGTCGCGGTGAAGATGTTGGAGACGGTGACCGTGGTCTGCAATGTTGTCTGACCGCTCGGGCCGTTCAGTGTCAGCGTGTAGGTCGTCGTCGCTGATGGCGAAACCTGCACTGAGCCGCCAGTAACCGGTGTGACGCTGCCAACACCATTGTTGATCGAGGCCGAGGTCGCCCCAAGCGAAGTCCATGTCAGCGTTGCCGACGCACCAAGATTGATCGTGGTTGGGCTCGCCGCGAATGTGCCAGTGGGTGGGCCAACGGTGACGGTTGCGTCGCGTGTCGTTTGTCCGCCTGGCCCGGTCAACGTGAGAACATACGTTGTTGTGACGCTTGGCGAAACCTGCGCCGAGCCGCCCGCCACCGGCGTTACCGAGCCGACGCCATTGTTGATGGACGCGGCCGTCGCGTTGGCGCTGGTCCAAGTCAGCGTGGACGTAGCCGTCGGTGAGATAGAGGTCGGCGACGCGCTCAACGTGCCGGTTGGACTAGGCGAGCCTTCGCCTTGCTCAACTTGCGTTCGATTGCCGGCGGCGTCGTAAGTGTACTCAACGACGGCGCCGTTGGGATAGACAACTCTGACCAAGCGACCGAGTGCATCGTATTCGTAGGCGACGTTGCTTTGCGCCCGGGCGCGGCTGACCCAGCTCGCCGACAATGCAAGCGCTGCTGCGGACGTCAACAAACGGCGACGGTCTAGCGACATCGCACCTTCCTCACCGCGCGCACGCGACGCCACGATCATAAGCATCGCGTCGAAAATCGCGCAAGAGAAATTCAATCGAGAATTGTCTGGACACAACTTGGACAAGTGCATCATTACTGCGACGCGCGCATCTCAAACAGCGCGCGCAAGAGGCCGGAGTAGGTCATGCTGCGTTGTCGAGCGGGCGTGTTCGGTGTCGTTGCTCTCTGCGCGCTTGCGGTCAGTTGGCTCGCGCCTGCATCTGCAGAAACCGTGCGCATCGGCGATGGTCCGCAAATCCCCACTGCCAATGCGTGGAGCTACTTCACAGGTCAGACCATCACCAGCCCAGCATGCACGGGCGCGTGTTCTTCCGATGAGATCATTGCGCGCACCGCGCATGCGCTAGGCGATGACATCGATCGCATCTTCTTGTTCGTGCACGACAATGTCGATGTCGTGCCGATCTTTGGCGTGCAGAACGGCGCGCGCGGCGCGCTCATTGATATGGCTGGCACGCCGTTTGACCAAACCCATCTCTTTGTCGAGTTGGCCCGCGCTGCCGGCTATGAGGCGGATTACGTCGTGGGCACGGTCTCACTGACCGAAGCGCAATTGATTGCATGGCTGGGGCCGTCGAGCGCGGCCGTGGCGAATGTGTTGGCCGACGGCGGCTTTCCCTATGATGTCAGTGGTTCAAACTACACAATCATGCACATGTGGGCTCGCGTCGAAATTGGCGGGACCAATTACTATTTCGATCCGGCGCTCAAGACCTTCACGCCGCGCGCGGGTGCGTTGACGCCAAGCGGGATCGACACGGCGATGGGCTTCTCGTCGTCGACCTTCATGACCCGGGCGCTTAGCGGCTCAACGAGCGGCAGCGAACCTTCGATCACCAACATCAATCGCGACAACATCCACGAGGATTTACAGGATTTCTCAGAGAACTTGCTCGACGAGATTGAAGCCGAATACGCCGATCGCGATCTCGCCGACGTGATTGGCGGACGCGACATCGTTTCCTACGCCGAAGAAAACAGCATCGCTGCATCTTATCCGCTGCAAGACAACGTGCAGGGTCCGCGCCAGACATCGCTTGCCAATCACACCGCGTTCTCGGGAGCTGTCTATTCGGGGGACGTGCCTAGCGTCTTTCGCGTGCGCCTGACGGTATCACTCGTCAATCAGGATCCGCAAAATTGGTACTTGGATCAGGTCTACGGTCAGGAACTGACCATCGAGCCGATGCGTGACTTTCCTCGGCCGAACCAGGGGCCTGTCACGCACCGCTTCTATCGCAACGGCGAGGATGTGTTCGGGGAAGACTTGATCGGCGCTGCCGCCGGAATCGTCGTCGACTTCAATCACCCCTATGCAGCGGATGGTGGCGAGTACATGGACTCGACCGCCGCCGGTGGTGGTCCGCTCATGGCCGGAGCGGTGCAGTTCATCGTCGGTGGCGGACGGATGTCCGCAAACTTCGGCGCGTATCTGGAGTCTCGTTCGACTGGCAATGAGGGATACACCTCAATCTGGCCGTCCCTGGGCGAGGAGCCCTCTATCACCAATGGGCAGCGCGCGACGAAGCGGCGGTATGCGGCTTCGTTCGCAGTGCAGACCAATGCGGCTATTGGCACTCTTGAGCGCGTGAGCGATGGCAACGTGGCCGTGCACTCGCTGTTCGTGACAGCAGCGACCATCCCTTATTTGGAATCGACCACGAGTGAACTGCCGGTCACGAGCATCGGCTCGCTCACAATCACGATGGGAGTTAGCGCCAACGCAAACTCAGGCGACGCCGGCGACTCTCTGGCCCTTCGGCGTTCTGTAGCAGCGGTCGGGGCGACACTTGAGGGAAGCGCCGTCGAGCAAAATCTGGACTCCGTCTATCCTATCTCCACGGCGGCACGCTTCGACTGGCTTGCCGATGAAGGTAGCAATCGAACCTTCTACATCGCCGACTCGTCCAACTGGAGCAGTGTGCGCACGCAGCTCATTGACGACGACCCCTATCCGGGCTTTGCGCTACGCGACGCTGGCGATAACCTAATTGCCGATGGTTACACGATAATTGTTCCGCGGCGTTCCTGGCTCGGGCCAGGTCCGACCGACGTGCGTGTCTGTCCAAGTAATCTCGATCCCAATTGTACTGTGCCAGGACCCGAGCGAGGCTACGCGATCATCGGGCTACGCAGCGACGGCGTCGTTCATCAGATATCCGCAAGCAATAATCAGATGGCGGGCGGAGGTGGCACGGACGATGCCGAAGCGAACCCGGTCCGCATCTTCTCGATTCCAGAGGATTTCCTTGAGCGGCAGTTCACGAGCCGCGCGGAAGCATACAACGTCGATCTGGGCACAGGGGCCGTCACATATACGCCGCCGCCTGACATCACCGTTGGAGAGGGCGCCTATCCCTATAGTTTGAGCTTTCAGCGTTCCTACCGGTCCTCGACACCGTACGATCTGATTGCGCGAACGCTGCCGGAGGGAATTAGCGGTTGGCAGATCTGGCAGGAAATGTTTCGCGACAACGGTTGGACGTCCAACTGGATGGCCGAAGCGCGAATGCAGAACGACGGCGACACCGCCTTTGGACGCCAGTCCCCGCGCGACGCCACCGACACTATAGCGGCTTTACGCGTACTCTATGTGATGAGCGGTGACCAAGCGACGCCAACACAAACGTTGCAGCGCCAGGTCGCCGGCTTGATTTCGCAAGGCTGGTGGCGCGGGCAACTTGTCAATAACGCCGTCAATGTCGTGCAAGGCGCGTCGAGCCGCAATTTTTTTCAGCGCGCTGACGGTGAATTTGCCGGCCCCCCAGGCGACGCAACGCAAATAACGCTGTTTGGCCAGCGCCGCGCCGTTTCTCCTGGACTGCTCTTCGGTCCGGGAAAGCGTTGGGAGTACAATGGCATGTGCGTACGCGCCGAGAACACGGATGGCTCGACGTCGTTCTACGGTCCTTGGAACACTAGTTACACAACGTGCGACACAACCGCTGGCGGGCCGTTGCCTACAATGGCGACGCGATGGATGCGCTTCCGGCGGCAGGAGTTTCGTGAAGGTGTCGTCGTTAGCTTCGATGACTACACGCTCTCGAACAATCTTGGCCGCTCCATCACTTACGATCCATCGACGAGCCGTGTTCGCGACGGCGAGAACGCCAGTCGCTATGCTCAGTTCGGCGGAAGCGTGGGCGAAGCTGGGCCTGGAACGCTCGCTGTAACCGGCACCGATGCGCAAACTTGGACCTACGACGGCTCTGAAGCTGACGAGTGGCAGGTGTTTGCGCCATCTTCGTCGACGAACGCCATCGTGACCTTCAACTACAATGCGCTGCAAAACGATGAGGGCGATCCGATCGGTATCGTGCGCGGGCAGGTCGCGACCCTCACTGACGCGGCGAGCAACACCGCGCGCTATCACATCTCGGCGGGCCGGGTGGCGGCGGTGTCCGATCCAACGCAGCCCTCGTCTAACACGATCGCTTCGCGCACCTATTTCGATGAGTACGCGCAGCCGATCCGTGTTGTGAATCGCTTGGGCTATGAGGGCCGCAGCGAGTATGACGTGTTCCGGCGTGTGATTACCTCTACGCAGCCTGAAGGAAATCTCGAACGCTATTGGTACGACGCGCGCAACAATCGCATCCGCACGCGCCGTGAGGCAGAGCCGGGCTCGGGGCTTGCCTACACCGAAACTGAAGCGACCTACGACGCGACCTGCAACATTCCGATCTCGCAGATTGATGCGCGCGATAATGAGACGACCTACACGCTGCTCTCGGGGCGATGCCTGATCGCCAGCATGACCCAGCCTGCCGTCGATGACGGCACCACGAGTTCGTCAAGCCTTGTCAGTCCGGTCACGACTTACACGTGGAACTCGTACGGTCAGCTGCTGACGCGCACCGATCCGACAAATCGCGAGGTGCGCAATGCTTACAATTCAACCACGCGCTATTTGCAGACAGTGACGGTCGAGAACGGTTCGTCAGACATCGTCACCACATTCGGCCGGGACAGTGTCGGCAACATCACCAGCGTCACCGATCCGCGCGGCAACACTCACACCGGGACCTATGACGCGTCGCGCCGGCTGACGCGTTATGACGGGCCGAGCGGCACAGGCGTCGCGACCGAGTGGCGCTATGATGAAGACGGCCTGATCGACCGCATTCGCCAGGCCACCGGCCAAGCGAGCCCGAATGATTGGGCGACCACCACTTACGCTTATCTGCCAACCGGCCGCGTGGCGCGTATGACCGATCCGGACGGCAACGTCACGCAATACAGCTACGACGCATTGAACCGGCTCGATTGCGCCGCCGTGCGCATGAATCCGGCGGTCTATGGCAGTCTCCCCACGAACGCCTGCACGCTCTCGACCCAAGGCGATCAGGGGCCAGACCGAATCAGCCGCACCATCTACAGCGTCGAAGGCCAGGTGCTCGAAGAATTGCGCGCCTACGCCACCGGCATCCAGATCACCTACGCCACGCGGACTTGGACAGCCAACGGCCAGCTCGACACCGTCGAGGACGCCAACGGCAATCTCTCGGCGATGATCTATGACGGCTTCGACCGGCTCTCGCGGCTCTATTTCCCGAACCCGACGCTGGGAGCAGGGACGGCGAGCACGACCGATTACGAGGAGTACGGCTACGATGCGGGCGACAATCGCGTCACCTTGCGTCTGCGCAGCAACGATACCCTCGGTTACGCGTTCGACGCGCTGAACCGCGAGATATTCAAGGACATTCCAGGCGGAACATCGGCCGATGTGACATCGCGCTACGATCTCGCTGGGCGGCGCACGTTTGCGCGTTTTGGCTCTTCGCTCACGCCGTCGAGCGATTGCACGGCGAGTAACACCGGCATTGATTATTGCTACGATACAGTCGGTCGCTTGCAGTATGAGGCGAGCTATGGCCGGCGGCTGGCGTTCCAGTATGACGCGGCGTCGAATCGCACGCGCATAACCCATCCCGACGCCGCCTATTTCCAATACACCTACGATGCCCTCAACCGCGTTGATCAGGTGCAGCGTCTGGCCTCGGCCGTTGGGGCAAATCTGATCGCAGACTATGCCTACGATCCGCAATCGCGGCGCACGTCGCTGTCGCGCGCGCAAGGCGGGGCGAATGGAGTAACGACCTACGACTATTCAAGTGCATCGCGGCTCACCGGGCTTGACTTCGATCTCTCCGGCACAAGCAGCGACGCGGCCTTTGATTTCGGCTACAATCGCGCCGGCCAGGTCAATTTGCGTAGTATCGTCTCTGCGTACGAATGGACGGTCGACGATCTCGATGAGACCTACGTTCGCGACGGGCTCAATCGCTACACCAGCGTTGATGGCGTCACTTTCAATTACGACGCGCGCCAGAACCTCACTTCCGACGGCGCGCGGAGCATGAGCTATGATCTCGAAAATCGGCTGCTCGCCGTCACGCAAGGCGGCGTCGCGCGCAACATCAGCTATGATCCGCTTGGCCGTTTGCGCACGCTGCAGGAGGGGACGAACACCTGGGAGTTTGTCTATGAGGGCGATCGCCTGGTGCTGGAGTACAACACCACTGGCGGCGCTGTCGCGCGCCGCTACGTACACGGACCCGGCGTCGATGAGCCTCTTATCTGGTACGAAGGTTCCAACAACGCCGACCCCCGCTGGCTGATCGCAGATCGGCAGGGCTCGATCGTTGCAACCACAGACTCAACAGGCGCGGCGACGATCTATTCTTATGGGCCGTATGGCGAGCCTCATGATTGGGGAGGCTTGCTCAGTTCGAACCGCTTGTCGCGCTTCCGCTATACCGGGCAGGCGGCGTTCCCAGAGTTGCAGCTCTATCACTACAAAGCGCGCGTCTACGATCCATTCCTCGGGCGTTTCCTGCAAACTGACCCCGTCGGGTATGAAGATGATCTGAACCTCTACGCTTACGTCGGAAACGACCCGTTGAACGGTGCCGACCCAACGGGCAACTGGAAAGTGCTTCGTGCCGCCTTCAATGTCGCCCGTCGTACTGTCAATAATCGCGGCAATATCGGGAGGGCGATTCGCGAAGAGGGCTTAAGCATTGCATCGGATGTGGCGACGCTTGTTAGCCCGGACTCTTCTTTAGGTGACCGCGCGGCAGCGGCCTTCAATTTGGCTTCTCCAGTAAGCACCAACGAGATCAGCGATGCAGCGAGTGCCGCTGGCAGAGTTCTTCGAAATGACGACCTCGTTGTACGCGGCGGCGCAGCCGGCCGGGGCGGCGGCAATTCCGTAGAGGGAATTGAAGCGGGAACCGGCACGCATCCGAGTGGGGTCACCGGGTTCTCTGCTGAGGCGAGCCCAGGCGCAAGCTTGTGCGACTTGTGCGCTAACGTTCCGAATAATCAGGTTGGAGTGACAACGGTCGGAGACATTCGAGCAGCGGGCGGTGATGTTGTCGCGACATCTGGCCGGAGCCCGAACCACGTTACGGTTACCGGGATCACGCCCGAGCAAGGCAATGATCTGCTGACGCCCACTCGACCGAATCCGGTGTCCCCAGAGGAAAGACGATTCCGATGACGACCAAAGACACCATTTTCGTAGACTTCCACAACGCTGATGCTGAGGGGTACGTGCGCTTGAACACGAACGGAACGGTCGCCGATCTGTCCCGGCTCGGCATCACGCTCCACGACGGCATGAATCTCCGCGTGTCGGACGGCGAGATCACCATCGCTGGCACGGTTCACGGACCCGGGGCCGAGGGCGTTTGGCGGCTGGAGGTGGATTGGAAAGAAGTCTTTGGCGAGCACGCAAAACTGCCTTAAGCACCGCCGCCGCCGTCCGAACCGCGCCCCCAGCACACTCCGCGCGCGGGCCGAAAAGTGCTTCTAGGAAAATTTTTTCCCAATCGCGCCGAGCGGCTAGGAGAAAACCCGTTTACGCGCTTGCGGCGTCTAGGAAAAATCGCTGCACCTACGATGAAGCGCGTCAGGACCGACAGTCCCTGCAGATCATCCTTGCGAATGCTCCATTTGCAGGAACTGCCGGCACGGCTGATAAGAAAGGTAAGAGTGTTGTAGAACGCCTTTCCAGGCGACTTAACTCGATACAACACCAACTTCAAACTGTGCCTGTACGCCTTCGGATTTTGCCTCATCCTCTGCGAGCGCCGCCGCGTGTCTGACGAAAGCGACAAACAGATCGAACGTTTCGAAGTCTTGCCGTTCTCTTGACAGCTCCATACTCGGCCTAGTCGAACTCTGGCCGACGAACAAGCACTCAACATAAGGAACGTTTAGCTCCAACACGCGAGCGGCATCGAGAAACGCGACCACTTTACTGGCTGGAACCCGCACGGCTCCTCGCAAAACGTGCCCGTCAAACTCAGTCGCCAAATCGGCCAATGATTTTGTGGCCATGCTATAACCCCCTAGCGAATAGTAATCCGCCAATCTACGACCCAACCGGGATCTCTTAAGTCCGATATTTGAACAACCGTGTTCGTCACATCATCGATAACGACGTATTGGTTCGGCGAGCGAAAGTAGGCGGTTGCTGAATTACCGGTCGCGGCATTTATTGATGTGCCAACACGCGTGGGTGATCGAACGGTGGCTCTTACCATTGCTATCGTCCAACCGCGAGTTGCGGCCTGTTCGGCCTTACCGCCGAATGTTACTCGGCCGGCTATCAACGCTCTTGAGGCCCAGCCAAAGAATCCTTGTCCTCTCTGAATCACAGCTGAGCCCTCGGGCGCACCGACGCCGAAACCCAAGATCAATGGGATGCAGCCTCGGAAGCCGCAAATTTGCGATTCCAACTGATCAGATATGCCGCCCTCGCCATTGGTCAGGTCCGAGAACTCGCATTGTTCCTCTGAAGGATAGCCACAACTTGTACTTTGCGGCGCGCTGGTCACTTGCATGGCCTGCTGTGCAAACCCGTTTCCTCCCCGTAGCGCGGAGCGCTGAGCGGCCGTATCAAGCGTGGATGATCTACCAGGTGGCGCGGCACCGCCGTATGTAATGCAAGAACTTGCTCTGCCGCCGGTCCGGGATCCGCATGTTGCTTGCAGACCCGAGGGGTCCACCAAGGTAGTCGGGTCATTGCCGACGTACCAATAGAGATTTAGCCCTGCGTAATACCCAACGGGGTCAGTTTGCAGGAACTGCCTTGCTACGGGACATGGACGGAGTCTACGCTGAACTTGTAGTCGCTTGCGTCCTCAACCACGCGCACAAAGACAACCAAGTCCGTTCGAGCACCATTCGGCGTGCACAAGTCGATCAGAACTTCCCAGTAGCCATCCATCCACTGCGCGACCGAAGTTTCCCAACTTTCATCTGATACACCCCCAATCATCACGCCGTAGTCAGCAATAGTCCGTCTCCATCTCGTGAGATCGGCATCTGCGAAACTGCTCTGCGCTTCAGCGGGGTGCTTTCCGAGTATTACCTCAACCAAATGAGCCAACGACGGACGCCAGACGTTTGGAACGGGTTGAGAGGCGTCGGCATTTTTTTGCGCCTCAACATCCTTCGGAGAATCTTCAGTCATCTTCGGAGCCTCGTGCAGTCGCGTGTGACAGTCTTCGCAAACTTCAGCGTGGTTGGCCTCATCGGTTCTGCCTCCATCTGCCCACCGCTCCACGTGGTGGCCGCGTGAGTTGTCCCGATCGATGGGCGTTCCGCAACCGGTAGCGCACATGCCGCCTTGTCGATCGCGCTGCGCGGCTCTCTCGGCCGGCGTCCACACACGCCTGGGATCACGCTGATCAACCGGTGCGCTTCCTGGACCTCGGGGAGGGCGCGGCAAACTCCCTACTCGATCGGCGCCACGCGCAGCATCGCTAGCATTGTCGACAGCCCGGACCGCGTCTCCCACCGCGTCGGCGGCACCTCCGATTTCCCCGGCAGTGATTGGCGAGACAAGGTCAAATGCAGCAATGCCTCTGTCGAGAGCGGAGGCATTCGGGTCCAGAACCGTTGCCACATTGCTCCCGATATCCGCGACTTCGTCTAATCCCGCGCGGCGAACATCGCCGCCGTTGCTGATCGCTCTTCGAGCGACGTTGAATGCTGCGCGACATAGCCGGCACATACCGGTCGTGTCCGCGCCGTTGAAAGGATCGTTTCCGACATACGAATAGAGGTTGAGATCATCCCGATAACCCACAGGGTCAGTTTGCAGGAAGTGGCCCCTTCGGCGCGGTCTAATCCATCGGGGAGGGGATAGCCTCGATCAGATATTCGCGCTCAGCGTTCGCCTAGTCTTTTGCTGGCTATTGTAGCCAGGAGAGAATGCCATGCACGCGCCGATAAGCCCCGTCGAGATCGCCAAGCCTTGCGACCCGGATGATGCGCCCCTGTCGCTGACGACCGCGCTTGAGCTCTTCTGCTTCTATCTTGCGGTCCGCAATTATTCGCCGTTCACAATCGAGCAGCGACTTGCCGTGACTGGCGGCTTCATCAAGTGGCTTTCCTCAAAGCAGGTGGAGCACGCGCAGGACGTGACGCCAGCTTTGATCGAGGCATACCGCCAGCATCTGTTCGAACACCGCAAGATTGACGGCGAGCCGCTCGCGTTGCGTACACAGATCGCGCGCTTGGTGGCGATCCGTGCGTTCTTCCGGTGGTTGGCGAAGGAGCGCTTGATCTCCGTCGATCCCGCTGCGGCGCTTGAGTTGCCTCGCGGCGAACGGCGACTGCCTGGTACGATCCTTTCCGAAGGGGATGTTGAAGCCATCTTGGCCTTGCCCGATGTCGTAACGCCGCTCGGTCTGCGCGACAGGACGATTTTGGAAGTTCTCTATGTGACCGGCATTCGGCGTGTGGAGTTGTCGCGTCTCCGTTTGGGCGATGTCGATGATTTCCGACGGCTCTTGCTCGTGAGGAAAGGGAAGGGCGGCAAGGATCGCTACGTCCCGACCGGAGAACGAGCGCTCGCTTGGCTGAGTTCATACCGCCGTTGGTCGAGGCCGCTGCTACTGGGCGGGGTCAAGTCGGACATGCTCTTCGTCAACACGTGCGGTGCGGCTCTCCAGCCCAAAAAGCTGACCGCCCGCGTCAGCGCTTATGTCTCGAAGGCCAAGCTGAACAAGAAGGGCGCCTGCCATCTGTTCCGGCACGCAGCAGCGACGCATATGTTGGAGCACGGCGCGGATATCCGCTTCATTCAAGCACTGCTGGGACACGAATCCCTCAGCACTACTCAAATCTACACCCACGTCAGTATCGCGCCGCTGGCGGCAGTCCACGCCGCAACGCATCCGGCAGCAAGGTTTAGGGAGGGAGAAGCGGCGAGCGCATAGCATGTCCCATGCTCCATCCGCGTCGGCTTGTTGAGCACCAGCTAGATTGAACCGGTAACGCTCTCCGATTGAATTTGCCTTTCGAGATTGATCTGCGGGAAGGTGTTTTGGGGTCGCACTGAATCGCTCACCACTCACGACAAAATGCAGCCGAAAAGTCCGGCAGTTTAATGGTTGAGCGCTCGCGATCCGTTCAAATGCACACGACCCCCTGCTAATGCTTACTTACCTGCTCTCCCTCTTCACCCTTACCCTCTCCCTGCACACGCCCCTGCTGCTCTCCCTCTGATCAACCTCTCCCTCACTGACGAGCTGATCGGCATTCGCGCTTTTTATCCCCGTTTTCCATACTGGGACCCCCAATCTGATCGCCCCCTTCTCGCCGGAATCCACAGTTCGGCGCTGCTTTCGCAGCGAGAAGGGTCGCGCGCGCGATCACCACAAGCAACGTGAACGCGGCCGCTTCATCGGGTCCAACGGCCAACTCTCACGCAACGCACGCAGCCGTTCCTCGCGCGCGGCGTCTTGTGCAGCGCACACACCCGCCGGCAACGCCGCCTCAATCTCCGATAAGCGCGCCGCGCGGCGCGCAGTCTCCGCGACGCGACATTCGTACTCAAACGCCTCCCAGCCAGTATCCAAGGCATGCCACGGCCGCACGCGCGACCAGCGCGGTTCATCCAACACGCTTACAAACGCAAACCGTTCCTTGACCGCCGCGCGCCACACGCCCGGCCCCAGCGTCTGCGACGACGACCAACGCCGCGCGCCCTCAGACAAAACACCGGCGACGCGCGGCCCCTGCACCGGCACGCCCAACAACGCCTTCAACGGCCGACGCACGCCAGCTTCGTCAGGCAACGTCAGGTCACCATCCAACGCGCGCCACAACACCCGCACCAAGCGCCAATGCGCCGTCGCCAACGACCCCGCCGGCGACCACCACACATCGTCACCCAGTTCATTCGCCAACCGCCCAACCGGCACAGGCAAGAACTCCGCCGTCCACTCGCGCGCGCGGGCGGACAACCCCGGCGGCACACACAACAGCAACCACGTCACAAACCCGCCGCCCGCGTCCACCTCATGCTGCGCCAACCAATGCAACCGAAACGCCGCGTCACCCACCCAATCCCGTAAACGCATCCCCATTTCATGCGTCAGCGCCGAGAACTGTGTGCGCACCGCCGGCCACCCCTCCACATCAAACTCACGCCAGCGCGACACCACCAACGTGTTGAACCACAACCCGTACGCCTGCGGCAGCAACGTCGCGGCGCGATACTGCGCGAACACATCCGCCCGCGTGAGCGCGTCATCCTGCTGCTGCTTCACGCCGTCAGCACTGCGCACTGCCGCACGCACCACGGCGCGACGACGCGGCGCAATAATCAAAGGCGGCGCAACGGGCGCGGGCAGGGGCGGCAGCTCCACTCCGGGCGGACACACATGCAAGGCAAACGCGCGCAGCCGCAGCTCAAAATCTACTTCATCCAGGACGGCCGGTGCGCACGCCGACCAAAACAGCGCCCACTCCACGACGCACACACCGGCCGGTACGCCCAACACGGCAGCGCGCTGCGCAACGGCGGCAGCGACATCCACCACGTCGGCAGACGGTACGCCGACAAAAGCCGCGAGCGCACTCTCGTCCACCGGTTCATCCGCGCCACGCGGCGGTGCAAAGTGCAGCCGCGTAACGAACAGTAATCCATCCCGCAGCGCGCGCGCCTTCGTCCCGGGTAATGCGCGCCAGCCGGTCAAGGCGGTCTGTGCCCCCGCGTACCGACCGCGCAGCAAATCCGCGACCGCGCCCAACACCAAGGGCGCCCACGCCAAATCCAACGTCGTGCCCACCGCGGAAATCGTCACGGGACCACGTGCGGCGACCTCGTCTAAGTTCATCAAGAAGTCTCGCGCGCGTCCCTGGCTCGCGGCGGCCAGCATCGCGAGCGCCGACGGGTCGTAGTTGACCTTCTTCACGGCACACACCCGCCGACCCAGCGTGATCAGTTCAGCCTCAGGAATGTGGCGCAGACCTATCTCCAGGCACCGCGACCGAAACGCCGGTGGCAGCCGCTCGGGCTGGTTGGTCGCAAATACGAACGCGGCTCCATCCCCACGCTCCAACGCGCCGAGCAGCTTATCGAACACACCACCCAGGGCGTGGGCTTCATCCAAGAACAGGACACGACGCGATGCGCCGTAAAACGCCGGCGAACGCGCCACTTCAAGTATGGAGGCGGCGAGATCGCTCAGTTTACCACCTGCTTTGGCAACGGCGGCGGTCCTTGCGATGAACTGCGGCACGTTAATCTCAAGGTAGAAGTGCGCGCGGTCGTCGGTGTCAAACGCCTCGCAACACTCGCACGATAAACACGGGGACCCATCTGCGGCCGGCGCGGTGCAGTTTAACGCGCGCGCAACGACCTGCGACAACGTCGTCTTGCCGGTGCCGGGTTCGCCGGACAACAGTAAGGGCATCGGCAGCGCCTGGCGCAGCTGCGCCTTTAGCGTCGCGACAGCGTCCTGCTGCCCCAGCACGTCGGAAAAAACCTTCGGGCGAAACTCCAATGCGAACGACATGTGCTTTGCTCCAACAATGGTCGCGCAACCACGCGCGAGCCAGGAGCCGTCACATCAAGCGCACCGCCGCTCGCCGCGCACCAGCGGATTTTGAGCAACTTCGCCACGGGCCGCCCGAACCCGCCACATGGCGACATCGACTCAAAACAAGGCGCAGCAGCGTGACATCGACAACACCAACGTGTCGCCGCCTTCACCCGCCGCTGCTTCGCGCGGCAGCATCGCCGCGCGTGTCACAGCAAACATCATCGACGCGCTGAACAAGGGTGTTCGTCCCTGGGTCAAGCCCTGGGACAGCGCCGCCGCTTTCGGCCTGCCGCTTCGTCACACCGGCGTCGCATACAAAGGCGTCAACATCCTCGCGTTATGGGGAGCAGCGCAAACCCACAACTACGGCGCCCGCCACTGGCTCACCTTCAAACAAGCGCTCGCGTTGGGCGGCGCAGTCCGGCGCGGCGAGCGCGGGCAGCACGTCGTCTTCTACAGTGGCGGCGGCGAGGGGACGGACCAGCACACAGACCCGCCTGTTGCACCCAAGCGCGCCGTGCTCCGCGCCTACGTTGTCTTCAACGCCGAACAGATCACCGGCCTACCGGTGCACTTCTACGCACCGCTGCTCGTACGGCCGATCGCAAGCGAAACCGCACTGGCGGCGCGCTTTGCCCGTGTGCCGGTCGCCATCGAACACGGCGGGGCGCGCGCATGCTACAGCCCGGCACGCGACGCGATCGCCATGCCGCCGCGCCACGCGTTCGTCTCGACCGCGCAATACTACGCGACACTGTTGCACGAGCTCGCGCACTGGACTGGCCACCCGACGCGGCTCGACCGCGACCTCCAACCACACATTGCCACCGCCGCCTATGCACGCGAAGAACTTGTCGCTGAACTCACCGCCGCCTTCCTCGGCGCAGAACTGGGCTTGCCCGTCGATCACGTCGAATGCCACGCCGCCTACATCGACAGCTGGCTCAAGCTGCTCGACCGCGACCCCAGCGCACTCTTGACCGCTGCCGGTCACGCCCAACGCGCCGCCGACTTCCTTCGCGCCTTCCTCTTCGGCGATACGCCGGCCGAGGCGAAGTGACAGATCTGCCGCGTGACGACCCGGCGCTTGCATTGGCGTCTCGCTGCCTCGGGGCGCAACGCACCGTGTTGCGTCTCGACGCGAGAGCGCGCCAAGCGGAACAAGCGCTCGCGCTCTGGGCGCGCCGGGTAGATATCCCGCTGCTCGCCGCGACGCGGTCACCCCACCCGCTGGCGCGACAGCTGCGTGCACAGCTCCGCCGCGCCACCCGTGCGCGGCATCAACGCGCCAGATTGCTCGCGCACTTGAGCGGGACACGCGCCACCGACGCACGCGCTACTCGCGTTAAACTCTCACTCGCCCTCTTGCTTGACCCTGCCACCACCGAGGCGCTCACGCGGAGCGCGCGTCACGACCTGCGTTCGCGCTAAGTCGGCGCGCGCCACGCTCTATATGCGGCAACGCGCGTCAGGATGCAGCGGCGACAGCGGAGGTATCGATGTTCAAGCAGGCGACAGGGTCATGGGCATTCACACGCGCGGCGCTCGCGAACACCACGACGCTCGATGTACGCGCCACCGACCATGCAGTGGTCGGCGAACGCACCCACGCGGCCCTTCGCGCCGCCGCCGACACACACGCACGGTTCCTGATCGTGGAGCACGGCCAAAACGCGCGCGCCGCGACCGAAGCCAGAAGAGCAATCGCACAGGCAGTCGAGAGCGGTCTCGTCGACGCCGCCATCAGCGCGCAGTTCGCCGAGGGGTTCATCGCGGCGCTTCGGCGGTAAACGGCAAGCAATCCCGCGACTGCGCGCGCCATCACTCGCGACCGCGCGCCCTGCGGAGCATATGGCCCGAGCCAAGGAGGGCATATGCCGAAACTCAAACACCCATCGCGCGACGCGGTCACCAAGCGCATCCGCCGTGCGGCCGGGCATCTCGCCGCCACGCTTAAGCTCTTGGAGAAAGACCGGTCATCACTCCAGGTCGCGCAGCAACTGGCGGCCGTTGGCGCAGCCATCACCGCCGCACGCCAGCAACTGGTCCACGAGCAAGTCCAGGTCTGTTTGAACGGCGGCGACGCCGACGGGCCGACGCTGCGCCAGCTCAAACATCTCGCACGCTTCCTGTGAACTCATACCGTTGCGGGCGAGGGAGATGCGGACCCACAGGCGCAGGCGTCCATATCCACAGGCTGCACCGACGCGGCGGAGACCGAAGCATGATCAAGAAAGCCACCGGAGACTGGCAGCGCCGCATCCCGCCCTGGGCCACCACCAGCACCTGCGACCTGCGCCGCTACCGAGGCCCGTACGCCAACGGGCGCGAGAAAATTGTCCAGCAGGGGCGTGCGCTCGACCGTCTGGCAGCAGCACTCCAGGACGCTGCGCGCACCGGCGCGGAGTTCTTGATTGTGCGTTGCGGCGACCGCGCGCCTCGCCGCGACGCATTGCAACCTCTCTTGCGCGACTATCTCCTATCGCAGCGGTGCGAGCGTTTCGCCGATCCCGACGCGAGCAGCGACTACCCCGACAGAATTGTCGTCGTGCTGCGTGAACTCCCTTGGGTCGATCCGTCGCCTGTGTGTCCGATTGAACCCGCAAGGCGTCCGGATTGAAGCTGTCGCGCCGACATCAATCTACGCAGCTTGCGAGGCGTGCGACACCGCATGCTCAAGTTCACGCAGGCGGCAGGCTTTCATAGTGCCGCAACAAGTGAGGCCGCTCTTGTGCTGGCTTTGCCATATGTCTTCAACTGCTTCACGACGCGCCCGCTCAAGCCGCAGTAGATCCGACATCGCCTTCCTTTTTGCGGTGGCCGGTGCGGGTGCGCCTTGCAGCACCTTCGCGAGCCAAGTCTGTTCACCGTCGATGGTTCGCTCATAGTCGCGCTCGATGTTGAGCCTGCTGGCGAGACGGCGCGCTCGAATTTCCAAGCCGGCGGCTTCTTGGCCGTGGGACAGAGCATGTTGGACGGGCCAGCAGCCAGTCGCTTCGGCGATCGCTTGCAGCGCCAGGAAGTGATGCAAGTCGGACCACCAATCCGCAGCGTCCGCCCAGTTCGTGATGCGACGAAGGTGCAGCCCGAGACAGAAGCTTCCGTCTGGGGTTATGTGACGCTCAAGACATGCTTCGGGATAGCGGCGATGCTCGCCGCGCTCGCCGACATCAACGCCGTTACCATAACCGCCTACGCGCAGATAAGTCCGCCCAAGAGCCATGCCATTGTAAGCTGGCGGTTCTACGTCGAACCATAAGTCCCACGCCGGCGCGAAGACATAACCCGACCAGTCGGGCCTTGCATCGTAGATGTGAGTGAGAGCTTCGCTCAGCGCTTGTCTCCACCGTGTGCGCGGAAA
Source organism: uncultured Terricaulis sp. (assembly GCA_964405865.1). Lineage (GTDB taxonomy): Bacteria > Pseudomonadota > Alphaproteobacteria > Caulobacterales > Aquidulcibacteraceae > Vitreimonas. The sequence continues at coordinate 52,702 of CAYOPM010000007.1, forward strand.
GGCGGCGCGGCGCGCGCTGTGCCGCTAGCGCCCGCAACGCCGGTTGCAGCGCCGAGCTGCATGGGCGACCCCGTCAGGAGCGTTTCCACTGCGGCGAACTTGCCAGTCACTTGGTTGCGGGAATCAGCAAGCTTTGCCACGCGGGTCGATGCTGCCAACGCCGACTGCGCGACAACAGTCTGACCACGCTCAGCCAAACTCTGACATTGTTCGGCCTCCATGATTGCGCGGCTCGCAGCGCAACGCACGGACATGTCGCCGCGCAATCCAACGCGCGTCAGAGGCGAAGCGCCAAAGCCTATGCCGACCTGAAGTCCCAATTGCTCAGCTCCGCCGAGTTCTTGCTGGCAGACGTTGAGCGAGCTATGCAGCGCTGCGGCGCAACGCACCGCATCCTCAACGGTTCTTGTCGCACTAGTGGTGCGGCCATCGCCACTTGCATTGAGACTGATGACGCAATCGCCCACAAAACGCAGGCGCTTTGCTTCGAAGTCATAGCGCAGAACCGCGCGTTGCTCCTCGCGCGCGACGAACATGAAACGCACGACGCTGCGCGCGGCGCCGGACTTCATCGATGCGTCGACGTATTGAGTGAAGTTGTCGATGTCCGCAAACACGGCCGCCATCTCCGTGCGTGCGGTGTGGCTTGGCGACAATTCGTCGAAGCGCAGCGTCGAGAGCGGCGTTTCTGGCGCAAAGAATACGAAGTTCGGCACCGAGAACTCGGCCCGGCCGGCGGCATCGGCGGCGCGTTCGACCAGAAGGTCCGCGCTTTTCTTGGCTCGTGCGCGAACGAACGACGGAGCGGCTGTGCGCCGCAATGTGTCGAACCCGAACACCGGCGGCAACGAGAGAAGCTGGCGTACAGACGGCGACATGTAGACGCCGGGTTCGTCGCCCACGGCGAGTTTCGCCGCAAGGTTAGCCGGCGTGCCCAAGAACACCGTATCCAGATCGTGACCTCGGTCGTTGGCGATCGCAATGCACGGACCTTGGTCGATGCCGACGCGGAGCGGCGCGCGCGAGATGTTGAGGCCGAGTTGGGCGGGCAGGCTAATCGCCGCCTCTTCAAGCGCCTCCACGATCGCAAGCGCGCGCGCTAGACGGTCGGCAGCGAAGGCCCCAGCAGGCTCGGCGACGACGAAGTGCATCCGCGCGGCGTGAAAGTCGACGCGGATGCCATCACCTTCGAGCACGAGCCGGTCGAGCAGCTGGTAATAAAAATGGAGCAGGGTCAGCGCACGCCGGTGGGAGGCCTCGGTCTCGCGCGCATTTTCCAGCAGCATCTCGTCGAAGTTGAGAAGCTGGACATAGACGTGGACGGCATCGACGACGATCGCCGTGGAAGGTGACAGCCGACTCAGCGCGCCGGTTGCCTTGACGCCCGCTTGTTCGCGCAACAGCCGCTGACGCGCTTGCAGGCCGCCGCCAGTGTAGTTGGGAAGCACGCCTTTGATTTCTGGCGCCTGCTGCGCGAATTGTTGCACGCGCTGGCGCGATCTTGTTTCAGACCAGGTCAATCGAGTTCTCCGATGATAGCAGGGCGAAGCCGGTGCACTTCGAGCATCGGCGGAAATTTCTCTTTGAAGCGGCGAGATTTGGTTTCGAACAACGATTGGTGCGATGGCGGCAGGGCACTCCGAAGCGCCGGGCTAACGCGGACGGGGCCTAGCGGCAGACCAGTGTGGGTCTTACGCGCCTGCTCATAGCGCGCCGCAGTGTTGACGACCTGACCGATCGCGGTGAACGAGCGCCGCCCCGCAGCGCCGAAATCACCGACGAGAAACTCGCCGCAATGAAGGCCAACGCGCAGGCGCACCGCAGGCCAGTTGTGTGCATTGGCGACGGCGCGCACCGCCTTCGCGGCCTTGAGCGCCGCATCGACCGCCGCCGCCGCCATCGCGGGTGTGACGGTGTCGCCGTTCGCGAGCCAAAAGCCCATCGCGCCATCACCCATCAGCTTGTCCAACTCACCGCCATGCGCCGTCAGCGCTTCGACGACGGGCGTCTGCAATTCGATCGCGGCGAGGCCCGCGTCGTGTGGCGTCATGGTCTTTGTGAGCGCCGAGAAACCAGCGATGTCCGAGAAAAGGATGACGCCGGTGCTCGCACGATGGATATCGGACGCGTTCGCGTCGCTGAAAAGCCGAGCGCGGACGAGCTGCAAGCCGCTCTCAGGCACGAACGCTTTTAGCAACGTCTCGCCGGCATCGATGTCAGCCAGTTGAATGGTGCGCTGGTCGACGGTTTCGTGAAGCTTGGTGTGGAGGCAGCCGGCGAGGGCGAGGTAGACTTCGGCTCGCTGGGGGGCGGCTAGCGCGTCGATCGCTTCCCGGCTCACGCACCAAGTTTCCGTACGAGCGCTTGCGATGAGGTCGTTCGAGCGGCGAGCGCCCGGACACAACAATCCAGCCTCGCCCACGAGCTCGCCGGCATGGCGCACCCGCAAGCGTGGCGACCCGATTTCGATCTCGCCACGCTCGATAATCCAGGCGCCAGACGCCTCGTCTCCCCGGCGGGCAAGAATATCGCCGCGCCGCAGTGTCCTAAGGTTGTCTCGCGCGAGTTGGCGCAAGATCGTTCCGGCAGGCTCTCCGACACGCGAACAGAAGAGTTCAAGGCCGGACCCAGAGGTCATTTCCGCAGCACTCAACTTGAACTCCCTCCACAATTCGTTGGGGCCAGATTTCCCTCAGGCCCCAAATGCGGTGGGGGTTCGCCGAAGCCATATGCGACCCCGCGCGGAACGTCGAGGGAACGAGCCGAAACCCCGCTTTCCCACCTTACTTCCCACCTAGGCAGACTCTGGCGCGAGCGCAAGCAGGTTGTGGACGGGATTTCCCAATCTATTTCCCAAGGGTATATTGGCCGCAAAAGGGGACCCAGATGCAGGCACAGGACGCCGATCCTCTCTTTGGCCCGCCGCAGCCAAAGAGGATTGAATTACGGCGCGCGCCGCTAACCGGAGTGTTGGCGCAATTGCGCTTTGCGGAGATCTTCTCAATCCAGAAGCGGGATTTTATCGCGTCATTTCAGGAGGAAATCCGACGCACCTATCCGCTAACCGAAGAAGAGCAGGCGTTATCGGTCCAGGTTGGCGTCGGCAATGCGCCTGCGTTGAAGAATACGTCGATCTGGAAGTTCAGCGATGCTGAGAAGATCTGGACCGTTACGCTGGCGCCGGATTTCCTCGCGCTAGAGACCAAGCGTTACACAGATCGCGCGGACTTTCGTCACCGACTACGAACAATCCTCGATGCCTTGGCTTCCACGATACGACCGACAGTCGTCACGCGCGCGGGTGTGCGTTACGTGAACCGGATCGTTGCGCCGGAGATGGATCGGCTACGCGAGCTGCTAAAGCCCGAAATCGGAAGTTTCAGTTCGTCAGAGCTTCGGCCGCGAATTCGTCACAGCCTGACGGAAGCGTTGTGCGAAACTGCCGAAGGCATGCTCCTGCTGCGATGGGGGCTAATGGCGGCCGGAGCCAGCCACGATGTAGGTCTTTTGCCGCCGATAAGTGCCAGATCGTGGATGTTCGATCTCGATTCTTTCAGGGAATTTGAAGACACCCCCGCCCCATTCGATCCCGACCGGCTAAGCGAACTTATTTTTTCCTTGGCGACTCGCGTGAATACGTTCTTCTATTGGGCGGCAAGTCCAAAGCTCATCGAAACATTCGACGGAGTTTCGTGATGTCGCCGAATAGTTCTTCACGCAGATCGCGCGGGCTAAAGAGCGACAAGCCCTCCAACATATATCTCGATCTTGAGCCGGTGACGGTGCGTTGCTTCACGACCAACACGAGTTCATCGGCCGCGCCCGGCGACACCTCGTTTCTGGTGGGTTTATTCAGCGCCGTGCGACAAACCAGCAATTTTCTAGACTGGCAAGATGACGATCGCATTCGTTGTAACCTGCCAGCGTTCGCGCCCCTTCGCGTAGGCTCGCTTACGGGCGTGAACAAGGAGGCGGTCCGCGAGAACTTGGCCGCAGTGCGTGTATTGACCGGCTTTACGTGGGATGAACTCGCTACGTTGTTGGGTGTAGATCGGCGTAGCTTGCACAACTGGTCGCAGGGCGGACCTGTTCGCCCGGCCAATCAATTGCGGCTTGCTGAACTGCTGCGCGTCCTACGCCTTTCAGATCGTGGTTCGCCAGAGGCCAATCGTCTAGCACTCAGTGCGCCTGATCCACTGACGGGGACAACAGGGCTCGACTTGTTATCAGCCGAGCGCTTCACCGAGGCGCAGCGTTTACTCGGAAAAGATGAGTCTCGCACGATAGTAGTTTCGCATAACGGCGTATGAGTTCAGAGGAAAATTCTGACCACTCGCGGTGAACCTCCGCACAACCGGAGAGCCCCGCATGGTGTTGCACAACCCTGAACTCTTGCCGCTCATTCCAGAGCGCTTGCTGCGGCAGGCACACGTTTACGAACCCCACGACAGTCGCTTCCGCGCGGCGGCGCGTTTGCTCCAAGCGCTATGGCGCGAGAAGCGCGCACTGCCTCTGGGCCATCACACCAACGCGAGCGGGGCGCGCCGCCGGCTCGGCAGCCTGCTAGCCGCTAGCGCCGCGCGTGACGGTGCAAACTTCCTCAGCCCCGAAATCTTCGGGCAAGCGCGCTGTGATCTAGCCTACCGCGAGCCGGGGGCGTTGATCGACGCCGAACGCATGCACGCCAATCTATTGTCGTCGATGCCGTTGGCGTTCAATCTGTTCGCACCGCTCAAACTGGACAAGAAGCTGGCGAAGCGGGTGGTCGCGCAACTCGTCCCGGGCTCAGTCAAAGAAATTACGCACATTCAAATGGAGCACTCGCCCGGCCGAGGCGACACGACGTTCACCGGTGACGGCACCGCTTTTGACGCGTTCATCACGGCGCGTTCCCCAGACGGGGCAAAGACGTTCATCTCAGTCGAGGTTAAATACTCAGAGTCCATGTCGGAGCCGGAAGCGCGCCTGCGCCCGCGCTATGACGAACTCGCCCGGTCGAGCGGGCTCTATGCCGATCCGGACGACGAGCGGCTGCGCAAGAACCCGCTGCAAGGCTTGTGGCGCACCCACATGCTCTCGCAGTCGATGGTGGACGCGGGCCTCCATGATCGGGGCGTGTTCATCCTGATCGCGCCGCGCCAAAACCGAGACGTGCAACGCGCCGCCCGCGCATATTCAAAGTGCCTCTCCGACGCTACAGGGAAGGTGTCGTTCATCAACATCGAGTTGGAGGACGTGATTGCGGCGGTCGGCAAAGCCGGTGCGACAGAACTCGCAGACGCGCTCTTTGAGCGCTACGTCGACTTCGGCCCGGTTCACACCTTGGTCCGCGAGATGTGCCTTTCGACGCCACGGCGGAAGCGGCCGTTGCGGCCCGGACCACGCCCGGCGAACAGGGCGCGGCCAACCCCGTCGTCATCGCCGGCCGTTGCGCGTCGTTGATCAGATGTCGAAGGCCTTGGGGACACGCCGTAGCACGACAGCGAAGGCGTCCTTGGGGTCAAGGCGTAGGGCCCGGCAGACGGCAATGAACTCGACCAAATCTAGGCGGCGTTCGCCGCGTTCGACCTTGGACACGAACTGTTGCGGTCTGCCCAGACGCTCCGCCAACTCGACCTGGGTGACGCCGGCATCCTTGCGCAGCGCTACCAGCGTGGCGCGCAGCGTGTCGTAGGCATCTGAGTGAAGCGAAGAGGGCATGGGCCGGTGTCAAGTCCGGCCTTCCCTCTACTCACCAAGTTCGGGTACGCCAGAACGGTGTATTGCGTGACGGGACTGGAACGATGACCAAGCGAAACGGGGGCGTGGCAGCGCTTGTTGCGATCGGGATGTTGCTCGCTGGCGGCATCGCCTGGGCGCAGAACGCACCGCGTGAGGAGAGCGCGGAGGAGTTCAACCAGCGAGCCCAAACTCAACAAGACGAGTACATGCGCGACTGGGAGGCGCAACGCGCAGCGCTTCAGGACGATCAGGGGCAAGCCGCCGACACGACCCAAGCCGACCAAGAGGGCAATCGCGATCGGATCAATGACTACCTCGGCGAGTACGGCCTGGAAATGGGACCACAGACGCCCGCGCCACCCGTTGGCTCCAGCGAACGGCTTGCCGGGGACAGCAGTGCCGATCGTGATGCCAGCCCCGTGGATGCTGAGATGTCCTACGAGCCCGCCCAAGCCCCGCCGAGCGCGTCCGAAGATGGGACCACCGAAACCCTATTGTTCTTCGGCCTCATCGCGTTGGGGATCGCGGCGTACATGATCCCGTCCATTGTCGCGTTCAGTCGCCGTCACCGCTATCAGTGGCCACTCTTTGCGTTCAACTTGGGTGCCGCGTGGACGGGCATCGGCTGGATCGGCTGTCTTGTTTGGGCGGTGTGGCCGGAACGCTCGGCGATCGTTGATCCACTTCTAGGAGATGCAACGGGGATCGACCGCCGCACACCCTGATCCGATTGAACCTGTAAGAAACTCAGATTGATGCCTTGAGTCTCCGCACACGCTCTGATTTCCCGCGCGCGGGGCCTAGCATTGGCCGACATCGAGGCATAACTCGCACAAAGCCGTGTCTCAAGATGCGAGCGAGGCGGGGACGCGGAATGCCTGTGAAGGGTTATGTCTACGACAATCGCGCGGTGGTGTTGCCGCAAGGGTTGGTCGCCTTTGGCCGGGTCTACTACGACTACCTCAAACGCGAAGGGCTGAAAGACGGCCGTTCCTATCCAGCCTTAGCTGAGTATGAGGCGCAGCAAGCTTTTCAGCGCCAGCTATGCGACGGGGAGCTGCTTGTCACGTTGCTAACCGACAGGGAGGTTGAGCGAGAGCAGAGCGTTGAGGCAACTCTTTGGGGGGACAATCACTTTCTGGAACGCGCCTTGAAGCAGGGGTGGCAAGATCTCGGCGACGGGAGCCGAGGTATCTACGTTGTTCGTGAGCATCAGCTGGACCGATGGCTCCGTGCGCCTGCCATTCGCGCCGAAGTGGCGAGCGCAACGCAACAGCTGTCGCCATTCATTGAGGTGATGATCATCGTCGCGCAGAGGCTCGATGTTGGCCCAGCAAATCATCCGGACAAAGAGAAGGAGGTAGCGCCTGCATTGGAAGCTGTCTGGAAGGAGTGCTTCCCGTCACGGGACGCGATTTCAAAAGAGCAACTGAAGTACATGGCGACCTGTGTGCGATGGCCCGAGGCAAAACAGGGTCGAGCCAATCAAGACATCGCGAAGCGCAACAAAAAATCCACGGCTGGCAAAGGCGCAAGAAATCCTAGCCAAGCCACTGCAACCAAGAAGAAAATTGAGTGACCATCCGCGAGGGTCCAACCCTTTGAGAGGCGGAAAGCAAAGGGCTTGACCTCATTGCGGATGGTCACGTGGCGGATCATCTCACGCTCCTTCGCAAAACGGAGGAAGCGAACGTGATCGATGACGACGACTTGATTTCGGACCGCGAGTTCGCGGTCAGCATTGGCCGCAGCACCCGCACAACTAGTCGCTGGCGTAAGGCCGGACGCGGACCGAAGTGGGTCGAGCACCTTGGGCGCATTTGGTACTCACGTCGCGCGCGGCGAGATTGGCTGAACAACAACGAGCGTGACCCAAACGGCCGAGGGTGGCGATGAATGCGCCCCCTCGCGTCTGCTCGCTGGACGACAAACGAGGTGCCCGCCGACGTGAGTAAAGTCGCGCTTGTGTCCACTGAACAAACGACGTCGGCGTAGATGACGCGGCAACGCTCCCGCTACGCACCCGACGCACAAGTGCGCCGTATCGCACGCTTGGCGATTGAATTGGGCATCGCGCCTACAGCGTTGCGCCTTGGTGCGGACGGATCGGTGCTGATCAGTTCCGGCGCGGACGTGCCGGAAGTGGCGGCGGATGATGCGAACGAGGCTTTAGCGGCGTGGGAAGCGGAGCACGACCTTGTCCGGCGCACTTAAGCCAGTGTGCCTCGCCGGCAGCCCGCTCTCAGAGTCTGGGCGGGCATTAGTGGGGCGCAAGGCAAAACGCCCGCACTTGCCTGACACGCACATCGTTCGCTCAAAGGGCAGGGAGTACCACTACGCGTACAGAGGCGGGCCAAGGCTACCCGATCCCGACACAGATCCGCAGGCTTACATCAGTGCATATCGCGAGGCGCATGCGGGGCGCGTCTCTCCGTCCGCCGCAATGCCAAGCACGCAGCGGCGAACCATTTCGAGCCTAGTCGATCTCTATAAAGCAAGCCGCGATTTCAAACGCCTCGCGCCGTCAACGCAGAAACTCTACCGCAACGTCCTCGACGTGATCGAAGGACACTTCGGCACGCTGGCGCTAGCGGCGCTCGCGTCTGATCGCATGCCGGCGCGCATTCGCACCTGGCGCGACCAAGTCGCGGATCGCCCGCGCGCCGCCGACACTCGGGTCGAGGTGCTCTCCGCCCTGCTCCAATGGGGTGTACGATACGGCCATGTGACCAAGAACCCCGCGCGGGGTATCGAAGGCATTCATCGCGCCAACCGTTCCGACATCGTGTGGACGGAAGACGAACTGCGCCGATTGATCAGCGCGGCGACGCCAGAATGTGCGCGCGCCATCACGGTGGCCGCTTACACGGGCTTGCGTATGGGCGATCTCATCTCGCTCACCTGGGATGAGATTGATTTCGAGGTTGGGGTTATCGAGCGCGCCACGAACAAGAGCGGAGGCCGCACTTTGGCGACGCCGCCGTTGCTTCCTGAAGCGCGTACCGCGTTGGAGACAGCGCCACGGATTGCGGCGACGGCGCTGACCAGCGGCCTCGGCCGGTCCTGGACGCAGAGCGGCCTCGGTAATGCTTTCCGCGAAGCACGGAATGCGATTGGCATCAACAAGCGCTTTCACGACTTACGTGGGACAGCAGCGACGCGCTTTGCCTCAGCGGGCTTTAGCGCCCAGCAAGTCGCCGCCTTTATGGGCTGGGAAGAGGGCCGCGTCGCGGCAATCCTCAAGCGCTATGTCTCGAAGCGAAAGCTCGCCGAAGACGCTGCGCGTCGCCTGCGGCAAGCGCGAACGGACGATGAATCCTGAGCCTGTAGAACGCGCATTCTGTAAAACCGAAGTGTAAAACTCGGCTCGTCGTCGCACCAAAATGAATGAAATCCGCCGGTTAGACCTGAACCCGCGATAGGTTCAATCCCTGTCGCGCCCACCATCTCCACCATAAGCCCAAGCCCTCAAGCGTGCCGGCAGACTCGCCCGGCAGACTCTCGTTCTCACGCGCCGCGCCGGTCGTTCGTGCCGAAGCGCACTTCGCCGTCTATCCGCAGGCGTGCTCGCGCGCGAGACACGGCTTTGCTGGAGGAGCGACGGCTCGATGCGATGTCTGACAACGGCGGTGCGCAGGCAAGATATTCACGCACACAAGAGTGAGTTGTGACGTCGGCTCCATTTGGGTGGCCCATTCGAGTCTGAAGCCGCTGGCGAAAGGAGCCGTCAATAGCGCATGGCGCAATTTCAACAGCCGCGCCGCATCGAGCCATGGCGGCTCAAACGAGAACCAACGCAACGGTCGTGGCGCGCTAAGTGCTGGGTCACTAGCCCGATACAACGATTGCTTCCACGCCGTTAGGGAAAGGCGTTACGCTCCGGGAAAACCGGAGGACACCGTGCCTGAAGCCTGGATCATCGACGCCTGCCGCACCCCGCGCGGCATTGGCAAAGCCGGCAAGGGCGCGCTGGCCGGCCTTCATCCCCAACAACTGGCGGCGACCGTTCTGAAGGCGCTGGCCGAGCGCAACACTCTGCGCACGGCCGAAGTTGACGACATCATCTGGGGCACCTCGTCTCAACGCGGGCGCCAAGGCGGCGACCTGGCGCGCATGGCCGCACTCGATGCGGGCTATGACACCAAAGCCAGCGGCGTGACGCTCGATCGCTTCTGCGGCTCGGGCATCACCTCAGTGAATATGGCAGCGGCGCAGATCATGTCCGGCATGGAGGATCTCGTAATAGCTGGTGGAACGGAGATGATGAGCTACACGTCATCGACCGCCGATCCGAAATCGCCGTTCATGATGGACAACGGCAATCTCCGTCTGCGCGCGCGGCATCCGCAATCGCATCAAGGCGTGTGCGCCGATGCGATCGCGACGCTGGAAGACATTTCACGCGAAGCGCTCGATCAGCTCGCGCTTGAGAGTCAGAAGCGCGCCGGGATCGCGATCGAAGGCGGCTACTTCAAGAAGAGCATCGTGCCGGTGAGCAACGAAGATGGCTCGCTCGCGCTCGATCATGAAGAGTTTCCGCGTCCGCAAACGACATACGAGGGTCTCGCAGGTCTCAAGCCTGCGTTTGCGGCGATGGCGGATTTTCCGCTGGATGAGCAGGGCACGACGTATGGCGGCCTGATCCGGCAGGTGTATCCCGATCTCAAAATCACGCACGTCCATCACGCCGGCAATTCCTCGGGCGTCGTCGATGGCGCCGCCGCCGTGCTGCTCGCTTCGCCGGACTATGCGCGCAAGAACGGTCTGAAACCGCGTGCACGCATCGTCGCGACCGCCAATGTCGGCGATAGCCCGACCCTGATGCTCAACGCGCCAGTGCCGGCCGCGAAGAAGGTGCTGCAGAAGGCGGGGCTCACGCTCGACGACATCGATCTTTTCGAGATCAACGAAGCCTTCGCCGTCGTCGCCGAAAAGTTCATCCGCGACCTCAAGCTCGATCGCGCCAAGGTCAACGTCAATGGTGGCGCCATGGCGCTGGGCCATCCGATAGGCGCCACCGGATCGATCCTGATCGGCACGATCCTCGACGAATTGGAGCGCCGCGATTTGAAGCGCGGTCTCGTCACCATGTGCGCCGCCGGCGGCATGGCCCCGGCGATCATCATCGAACGGATGTGACGCGTGCCCGCGCCGCCAAGTGGGGAGTTGCTGGCGCGTTTGGCGCCTAAGCTCGCGCCGGGCGGCGTTGATGTAACATTCGTGAGCGCACTCGCGGGCGGCGCCAGTCAGGAATTGTGGTCGCTGACCGTGCGCACGCCCGAGCGCGATGTGCGCGTCGTGCTCCGCCGATCGCCCGAGGAGCGCGTGCGCAGTGAGCTGGCAATCCCAATCGCGTTAGAAGCCGAGCTGATCGCAGCCGCGCGCGCGAACGGCGCGCCGTCGCCGGAGGTGCTCTACGTCCTGGAGCCCGAGGATGGCTTGGGCGCGGGCTTCTTTATGGAGCATGTCGAAGGTGAAGCTTTGGGCCAGCGCATCGTCCGCCATGAAGCATTCGCCGACGTGCGCCCGAAGCTCGCGGGCCAATGCGGCGAGATACTAGCGCGCATCCACGCACTGCCACGTCCGCCCGCGCTCCCCGTCGTGCCGATTGCAGGCATCATCGACGCGCTGGAGCGCCAGCATCGCACCGAAGATTGGCCGCGCCCTGTATTTGAACTCGCGTTCCACTGGCTGCGCGCGAATAAGCCGGACGATGTGTCGCCGCGCGTCGTTCACGGCGACTTCCGAACTGGCAATCTGCTGATCGGGGCGGGTGGCGTGAACGCTGTGCTCGATTGGGAGCTGGCGCATGCGGGCGACCCGACCGAGGATCTGGGTTGGATATGCGTCAATTCCTGGCGCTTCGGCGAGATCGATAAGCCCGTCGGCGGTTTTGGTTCGCGCGAGGATCTGTACGCGGCCTACGAAGCCGCGGGCGGCGGCGCTGTCGATCGCAAGCGCGCGCACTTCTGGGAAGTGCTCGGCACGTTGCGATGGGGTGTGATCTGCACGATGTCTGGCGTCGCACTGCGCGATGGCGCGGCCGCTGGCGTGGAGCGCGCGCTGATCGCGCGGCGCGCGTCGGAAACCGAACTCGATCTGCTCAATCTGTTGGAGGTCTGAGGTGCAGGACCCGCCATCTCCCGCGATCATTATCGACCTCGCCATCGCGCAGCTCAGCGACGACAGCCAGGAACGCAGCAGGTTCGCGACGCGCCTGACCACTGCGGCATTGGAGCTGGTGAAGCGGGCGCTGGCCTTAAGCCCCGCAAGCGACGCCGCTGAACACGCGCGGCTGACAGCTTTGTTGAACGAAGATGCCGACCTCGAAGCTCTGAACCGGCGCCTCTGCGCCCTGATCCGCGACGGCGCGCTAGACGTCTCATCTCCGGGTCTCGCTGCCCATCTCCGTGCCACGACGCTAGAGAAACTCGCCATCGACCAGCCGACTTACGCCGCGTATCGCCGCGCGCTCAACGAAGGATAGTCACATGGACTTCGATCTGCCGCCTGAACTCGTGGCGTATCTGGCCGAACTCGACGCCTTCATCGCGCGCGAGATCAAGCCGCTCGAAAACGCCGGCGACAACATCAAGTATTTCGATCACCGCCGCGAATATGAACGCACCGATTGGGAGCGTGGCGGCATTCCGAAGAAGGAATGGGAGGATCTTCTGGCCGAAGCGCGCAACCGCGCCGATGCCGCTGGCCACTTGCGCTTTGCTTGGCCGAAAGAGCTTGGTGGCAAGGATGGCTCGCAGCTTTGGCTCGCTGTTATCCGTGAGCATTTGGCCGCCAAGGGGCTGGGCCTTCACAACGATCTGCAGAACGAGCACTCGATCGTCAGCAACAGTCCGTTCGTGGTGATGTTCAAGGAATTCGCCACGCCCGAACAATACGAGCGCGATGGCCCAAAACTGCTCGATCAGAGCTTGAAGACAGCCTTCGGCCTGACCGAACCCAATCACGGCTCCGACGCCACCTTCATGGAAACGCGCGCCGTCCCGCAAGAGAAGGACGGCAAGCCTGGCTGGCTGATCAACGGCGAGAAAATGTGGACGACCGGCATGCACGTCGCCACCCATGTTATCGTCTTCGCGCGCACCAGCGGCGATGGCGGCGATGCGCGCGGCATCACGACGTTTCTCGTTCCCGCCAACACCCCTGGCCTGAAGATCGAGGAATATCTCTGGACCTTCAACATGCCGACGGATCATCCGCGTCTATCACTGACCGACGTGTGGATTCCGCAGGACGCTTATTGGGGCGAGATCGGCAAAGGACTAAAGCTCGGCCAGAGCTTCCTGCACCAAAATCGTATTCGCCAAGCCGCATCGTCGCTTGGGGCAGCGGTCTATTGCATCAATGAAAGTGTGCAGTATGCGCGCGAGCGCAAGCCGTTTGGCAAAGCGCTCTCTGAGAACCAAGCCATCCAGTGGCCGCTCGTCGAATAGGCGACGCAAGCCGAGATGCTGCGCCTGCTGATCCGCAAGACTGCGTGGCAAATGGATCGCATGCCACACAAGCAGATCGAGACCGAGCTCTCCGACAAAGTATCGATGTGCAATTATTGGGCGAACCGCCTCTGCTGCGAGGCCGCCGACCGCGCGATGCAAGTGCACGGTGGCCTCGGCTATTCACGCCACAAGCCGTTCGAGCACATCTACCGTCACCACCGCCGCTATCGCATCACAGAAGGCGCTGAAGAGATCCAGATACGCAAAGTCGCGGCCTTCTTGTTCGGCTATCTCGGCGCCGAGCGCGAGCAACGCTGATTGTTACGCCGCCCGCTCCTTGCGCGCCGCGTTGATCATCGCGGCGCTAAAGCCTATCGCAGCAGCGATGCTAGTTGCAGCGCCCGTAAAGGCGAGGCCATAGCGGATGGCTTGCTCGCCGCCGAGCGCGTCGCTGACTAGCGTCACCAAGGTTGGCGCAATGCCGAGGCCGATGATCGAGGCGACCACCATGAAGGTCGCAAGGCACACGCCGCGCAACTCGTTGGGAACGAGGACCGCGATCGACGTCGCCGTGACAAGACCCGTGACGGCCCCGCACGCGAGGAAGAGCGCCAACACCCACGCGAAGCCGGTCGTGTCCGGCATCATCGGATAGAAGGCGCCGGGAATGGAGAGGAATGCCGCGATAACCGCGCCGATCAAAATCCCGCCCCTGATGCGCGACTTGTGGCCCGCATCCGCGAGCACGCCACCGAGGATGGAGCCAACGAGCCCCGAACCAAGAATCACCAGCCCCATCCAGCCGGCGAATTCTTCAGGCTGCAGGCCGTATGTCCGCTGCAGCACGGGTGCAGCCCAAATGCCGGCGGCCGTGTCGGCCATCACGACCGAGACTTGCCCGATAAAGAGCGGCGCCAGCAACGCGCGCATGCGCCAGATGGCGCCGAGCGCGTTGCGCAGCGGCAGGTTCGCGCTTTCGGCGATCTCGTTGCGCGCCGGCTCGCGCACAAGCAGTAGCGGAAACAGCAGTAAGAAACTGCCGATCGCAAACAGCACATGCACGCCGCGCCATGCGGCCAAGCCTTCAAACAACGGTGTCGCGGTCAAGCCGCCCAAGGCCGTGCCGCCAAGCGCAAATGCGGCGGCTACGCCGACCATGTTGCCTAGAGACAAAATCAGCAGCGAGCGCCCGCGGTTTTCGGGCGGGCTGAGATCGGCAGCGATCGAAATCACCACCGGCACAGCGCAAACGCCGCCAATGCTCGCCACCATGCGCGCAAGGAAGAGTGCGTAAAAATCGGTCACAAACGCCGTGGCCAGGGTACCGAAAGTCCAAGTAAGCCCGAGCACGCCAAGCAGACGCATACGGTTGCCGCGATCAGTGATGCGTCCCAGCGGGATGGAGAGCAGCGCAATCGGGATCGAAGCGGCGAGGCCTTGCACGAGGCTGATCTGGAAATCGCTGAGACCGAGATCGGCCTTCGCCAATTCCTGCATCGGCGCGAATACCGTTCGCATGGCGAAGGCGTTCAGGGTGGTGACGCCGAGAACAACGAGAGCCAGCCATGCGGTATGCGCGCGCGTCTGCACTTGTAGCTGCGGGCCCGCGGTCGTGTCCGAGACCGCGGTCATTGTTTCTGTGTTTCCGCTTTGAGCAGATCGCCGATGGCGTCGTCGAAGTGCGAGGCCATGGCGGTCGCCGCGCGTTCTGGGTCGCCGTCAGCGATGGCGCGCGCGATAGCATGGTGGCGATCGAGCATGAGCTTCTTCTGCGCCGCCGCGACCCGCGTGCGCCACGCCGTCGGCACCGCGACTTCCATCAGCGGCGCGAATGACGCGACGATCTGGATGAAGAGGGCATTGTGGCTCGCGCGCGCTATGGTGTTGTGGAAGTCGATGTCGTGGCGTGTGAGCGCCGGCTGGTCTTCGTAGTCGCGCTCCATTGCCGCTGCGAGATCGAGCAAAGCTTGCGCTTCAGCTTCCGTACGCGAGGTCGCGGCCAATGCGGCTGTGCGCTGTTCGATCGTGCGCCGCACGTCCCAGACATCAGCGACGCTGACCTGAGCGGTTGAGACCGCATGCTGCAGCGAAGTTGCGATCACCGATCCATCAAGCGCGCCAACGCGCGGTTTGCGGCCGTTGGCGACATTGATCAGCCGCAACGCCGAGAGGGCCCCGAAGGCTTCGCGCATCACGGCGCGGCTGACGTCAAGCTGTTCTGCAAAGTGCGCTTCACCCGGCAGCGTATCGCCGACGCGGAGCTTGTTGTCCTTGATGTAAGCGGTAACCGCTTGCATCGCCGATTGGACGAGCGAGCCGCCCTCGGCGGCGCGGTGGAGCGAAGTTAGTTCGGTGCTCATACAACCACCATCGGGCTGGCGCGGAAATCAGAGGGAGAGACGCCGAAGCGGCGGTTGAAGGCGCGGGCGAAGCTCGCATTGTTGAGATAGCCGTTCTCGTAACCGATCGATGAGACGGGAAGGTCGGTCGTGCGCAGCATGACGCTCGCTTGAATCAGCCTGCGCTCGGCGAGCGCTTCGGCGATGGTGCAATTGAACATGTCGCGGAAACCGCGGGTCAGCTTGGCGCGGTTGACGCCGCAGGCGCGGGCGATCTTGTCGAGCGTAAGCTTCTCGTGCCAGCGCTCGTCGATCATGCGGCGCGCGGCTGCGATGCGGCGCGTATCTTCCAGTGAGAGCGCGCTCTCGCCGGCGAGCGGGACAAGGTCCCCACTCGTTTGAATGCGGATAGTCTCGCAGAGCAGTTCAATGCTCTTGCCTAGGCGATAAACTTTGAGGGTTTCGCCGCTCAAGGTGCAGTCGCGAATTGCAAGCACGATGGCGCGCGAATCGGATGGCAGATGAAACGCGCCATCATCATCACTGGCGCCGCCGACGCGCTCGAACGCTACGTGATCAATAATGAGCAGCAGACCGTAGGGGAGTTGGCCGTCATGGGTGACCAAGGCGACGGTCGGCGTGGCTGACTCCACATCGAACGCCAGAACGAGCGGATTGGCGGGCAGCGGAACGTCTACGACTGGGCCGTCGCCCAGAAGTAGCGTCATCTCCGGAGAGACTTCGACGAACTCGCGCATTCTTCCTCCCCAGTGATCTGGGTTTTTGTTGAAGGCAGAATGCACCTATCAGACAGGTCTGGCAAGGACCTTTCTGATAGGTCGGATGGACTAGGGGTGGAGTGCCCGTTGAAGCGCCGTGCGGGAGTCCGCGCGGGCGCGGACCGCGAGTGGCGCGTCGCCGCCGAAAATGTCGAAGCCGTGGAATCCGCCTGGATAAACATGGAGTTCGACCGGCACGCCAGCGCGCATGAGGCGCTGCGCGTAGCTCACGTTCTCATCGATGAAGAGATCGAGCGTGGGGCAGGCGATGAAGCAGGGTGGCAGACGTGAGAGATCCGTCGAACGCGCCGGCGCGGCGTATGGCGAGACGTCAGGACCGCCAGGTTCGCAGCCGAGCAGTGAAGCCCAGCCAAAGCGGTTGTTGTGCGGCGTCCAGATGAACTCGCCGGCGATCGGGTTCGGTTCTGCGACGACGCAGGTGCGGTCGTCGAGCATCGGATAGATCAGGTGCTGAAACGCAAGCTGGTATTCGCCGCGGTCGCGCGCCAGTAGCGCCAGCGCCGCCGCAAGACCGCCGCCAGCGCTTTCGCCCATGACGCCAATGCGTGTCTTGTCGATGCCGAGCGCATCGACGTTGGCGAACGTCCAGGCCAAGCCCGCATAACAATCTTCGATACTCGCCGGGAATGGATTTTCCGGCGCCAAGCGATAGTCGACGCTTACGATGATGCAGTTCAGCGCGTGTGAAAGCGGGCGGTGCAGCGCTTCAAGTTGCGCCGCACCGCCCCCCACGAAGCCCCCTCCGTGGATGTGATAGATGCACGGCAGCTTTTCGCGCATATCGCGCGGCTTGTAGACGTGCAGCGAAATATCTGGCGCGCCGGACGGCCCCGGGGCCGTCTGCACGGTTAGTTCAATCCGCTCCTGCACCTCCTGCGCGACGATCGCGGGAAACTGCGCGAAGCGCTCGGCCTCCCGCATTGGCCCCAGCAATTCCTTGGTCAACGCAATCGTCGGGAAGGCATCCAACACCGGCAAGAGTGCAGGATCGACGAGCTTGCGTGTGTCCATCAGCGTTCGTCCGCGAAGATCTTGCCTGGGTTGAAGAGATTCTTTGGATCAAGCGCGCGCTTGATCGTGCGCATCATGTCGACGCCGTCTTCGCCGAGTTCACGCACCAGCCAGTCTTGCTTGCCAAGGCCGATGCCGTGCTCGCCAGTGCAGGTGCCGTCCATGGAAAGGGCGCGCGCGACGAGCCGCTCGTTCAGCGCCTCTGCCTCGGCTTGCTCCTCGGGTTTGTTTGGATCGATGACGAAGATGACATGGAAATTGCCGTCGCCGACATGGCCGAGGATCGGCGCAGGAAAAGAGGCCTGCTCGAGATCTTTCTTCGTCTCGTAGATGCATTCCGCTAAGCGGCCGATCGGCACACACACGTCCGTCGGCCAGCCGATGCAGCCCTTGCGCATGGCGAGGGCCGCGTAAAACGCCTGGTGCCGCGCCTTCCAGAGCTTGGCGCGCTCTTCGGCTAGGTTCGACCAATGAAACTCGCCGCCGCCATTGGCGCGGGCGAGATCGCCAACCGTCGCGATTTGCTCCTTCACGGCGTGTTCGCTGCCATGAAACTCGAAGAAAAGTGTCGTGAGCTCCGGATAGTTGAGCTTGGAATGAACATTGACGGCGCGCATCTGCACGTCATCGAGGATTTCGACGCGCGCCAGCGGAATACCGAGTTGGATCGATTGCACCACCGTATCGATGGCGCCCGCCAGCGTTTCGAAGCTGCAGACCGCCGAGGATATCTGCTCAGGGATGCCATGTAGGCGCAGCGTCACTTCGGTGATGATGCCGAGCGTTCCTTCCGCGCCGATATAAAGCCGCGTTAAGTCGTAGCCGGCGGCGCTCTTGCGGGCGCGGCGCGCTGTGCGGATATCGCGACCGTCCGGTGTGACCACGCGCAGTGACAAGATCGCTTCGCGCATGGTGCCATAGCGCACGGCGTTGGTGCCTGACGCGCGCGTTGACGCCATACCGCCGATGGTGGCGTTGGCGCCGGGATCAATCGGGAAGAAGAGGCCTTGATCGCGCAAATAAGCGTTCAATTCCTCGCGCCGGACGCCGGCCTGCACGGTGCAGTCAAAATCATCCGGGTTGACCGCGACGATCTGGTTCATCTCCGAGAGGTCGACACATACGCCGCCACGCACCGGCGTCGTGTTGCCTTCGACGGAAGTCCCGGCGCCGAACGCCACGATCGGCACATTCGCCGCCACGCAAGCCTTCACCAGCGCGACAACTTCTTCGGTTGAATGAGCGTACACGACAGCGTCGGGTAGCGCCGTGGCGAAGTGCGTTTCGCTCGTGCCGTGTTGGGCGCGGACGGCTTCGCCGAGATGCAGGCGATCGCTGAAGATCGCCTGCAAGGTCTCGACAAAAGCCGGCGTCAACGGCGTGCGCGCCTGGAGGTTAGGCGCAGCGCCCATCGCTCTAGAACCGCGCGCTGAGGCGGACGCCGACGCGACGGCCGTCACCTGCGATGCCCAGATTGTGAACCAGCGGGTTCATCGGACCAGGCGGGCCGAAGATCGCCGCCAGCAGCGACTGATCGAGATAGGATTCGTAGTATTCCTCGTCGAGCAAGTTGGTGCCCCAGAGCGCGATCGTCCAATTGTCGCGCTCATACGCTAGATTGGCGTTGACCGTGTAATAGCCCTCGAGTTGCGGCTGGAAGGTGGGATCGAGGCTCGAACCGGCGCGGTCGCCTTTGTAGGCGATTGTCGTGTTGAACACGATCGCGTTGCCGTCGCCGAGATCATAGGTGAGCGTCGGCGTCAGATAGAAATTCCAATCCGGCAGGAAGAGGATGCGGTCGGTGGCAAGGCCGAGCGGGAAGACCTCCTCGAACGCGGAGTCATCCGTGATGCGCGAGTGATTGTAGGAAACGCCGCCCGTCAGCGTGAAGAATTGGTTCGGCGACCAGACGCCTTCCAACTCAACGCCGTAGCTCTCGACGTCGCCGGTGTTCAAATTCACCGCGACAGGGCCCGGCGCCGGCGTCAGCGAGTTTTGGCCGATATAGTTCTGATAGTCGTTATAGTAGACGGCGGCGTTGAGAGTGAGCGTGCGATTGGCGTTGGTCCATTTGTTGCCAAGCTCGTACGTCCACACCGAGTCGCCCTCGTAGAACTGAAGCGGCGCAGCCGGAGAGTTGGCGCCGCCGCCGCGGAAGCCGCGGGCGATCGAGGCGTAGGTCATCCAGTTGTCGTCCCAACGCTGTGTCAGCGTCACGCGCGGTTGGAATTCGCTGGCCGAATATTCGCCCGCCGTTCCCGAGACGCTGACATCCTGCGTATCCCAGCGCAGACCGGCTGAGAACTCGAGCGAAGGGGTGATGTCGTAGAAGACGTTGGCGAACGCGGCGACTGTCGTTTGCTCGTTAGTGGTGAGTTGCGTGACGACCAGCGGGATCGGCACCAGCAGCTGTGTCACCGACGTGTTTGTCTCGGAGGCACTGCCGAACACGCCGATCAGCGTGCTCAGGCGGTCGCTCCATTGAGTGTCGAAACGCAGCTCGCCGGTATAGGTTTGAAGCGTGTTGTTTCCGTCGAGGATGCGCGCAAAATCGACAAAGCCGAAATCCGCGTCGCCCGTCGCTTGGCCGGTGCGGTCATCATAGGCGAGGATCGCCGTCATCTGCGTGCCGCCGCCGATGTCGAACACGCCGCGCGCGTTGACGCCCCAGTACTCGTACTCAGCAATGCTGTTCACGTTGAGCTGGGTGTCTTGCATGTAGTCTGTCGGCCCGTCCGGGCTCGAATAAGCCGTCTGCGAGCCAGTGACGCGATTCCAGTACGCGTTGAATGTGATATCGGCGTCTTGCGGCGCATCCCAAGCGAGCGTCGCGTTTACCGACTCGTTCTCCATCGGACGCGCATCGCCGCCGGCGAGCGTGTTGGTGGAGAAGCCGTCGCGCGAGTGATAGCTGGCGGCCAAGCGGCCGCGGAGCGAGCCTTCGACGATCGGGCCGGCAACGCTGCCGGCGATCGTGTGATAATTGTCCGGGTCGGCGTAGGAGGCCGAGAAGCGGCCGGTGAAGTCATCGGTCGGCGCGCGGGTGATGACGCTGATGGCGCCGCCCAGCGTGTTGTTGCCGAACAATGTGCCTTGGGGCCCACGCAGCACTTCGATGCGTTCGACGTCAACGACCGGATTGTTCAGGTAAGAGGTGTTCACCTGATAGATGCCGTCAACGAAAATGCCGACGCCAGGCTGGACGCTATCGATGAGCGTCGTGCCGATGCCGCGGATCGACATGAACGCGCGTCCAACCGCGTCCGTCGTGATATTGAGGCCCGGCGTCAGCGCCGCGACTTCGCGCACCGAATTGATTTGCTCGCGCTCCAGCGTGTCGGCGTCGATGGCGGTCACTGCCACGGGCACGTCCTGCAGGCGCTCTTCGCGCTGGCGCGCGGTGACGACGATCTCTTCGCTATCTTCGGCCGTGACGCCCGCGTCTTGCGCCATGGCCACGCCAGGCGCCGCCGCGATTGCCAGCGCCGCGCCGGCCAGAAGCTTGTGAATGCGCCGCATGTTCTGAACTCCCCATATAGGCCCGTTTTTGAGCCTCGATTGTTGAGGGGAGCCTAAGCCTAAGGCAGACCTATCGGATAGGTATAGAACCGGCGAAGTGTTGTGCCGAGCCGCAGGGAGGGGTTGCCGGGCGGATTTTCGGAGCTGCGCTAAGAGGCGATCAGGTTTTCCAATTGCGCTGCGATCGCATCCATGCCGCGCCGATTGGGATGCCAGGGGGCCAAGTCGCCTTGATAGTCGCGGGGAAGCCCTGTGCTCCAGGGCGCCGGGTCGCAAGGCG
Organism: uncultured Terricaulis sp.; assembly: GCA_964405865.1. Lineage (GTDB taxonomy): Bacteria > Pseudomonadota > Alphaproteobacteria > Caulobacterales > Aquidulcibacteraceae > Vitreimonas. Next base: position 73,829 of record CAYOPM010000007.1, read on the forward strand.
TGCGGCCAATGGACGTCTCGTTGACAGCCAACACTTCAGCGCCGCCGTCGCGCGCTGCGCGCGCGGTGATTTCGGCGAGACGCGCCGCGACAACGCGCAGCGCTACAGCTTCCTCTTCCGTGAAGCGTGACTGATCGCACTGGGTCTGCGGCACCAGGGTTATGTATTGAATAAACACGATCCGCGCGCGCGGCGCCCGCGCTGCAATCGCATTGGCCGCGGTGCGAAGGTTAGTCTCCAGCGTGGCGTAAGCTTCTTCGGCTACGGCGAACGGCGAGGGGCATGGCACAGACAAGCTTCCCACGCGGATCATCTCGCCTTGTTCGCAACTCGCGGCGACAAGGTTGCCCGCATAGGCGATGTCATTGCCGCCGACTGTGATGGTCACTAAGCGGGTGTCTTCTCTGACGGCGTCGATCTGCGCTGGCAGTTCATTCCATGGATTGAGCAGGTGCGCGGATGTCGCGCCGCCGCAACTGACGTCGGTCAGCGGCAAGTTCAGCCGTGCGGCGAGCAGGTGCGCGTAGCTGGCAACGCTTTGATAGCAGCGCGCTGGGCTGCCGGCGGGTGCTTCGCCGGTGCCTGCGCCAGCCGCGAAGGAGCTTCCCATGTTTACATAGTGGCCACCCGCCATGAGGTCCCGCACTGGCGCATGCGCGCAGGCCGACAACAAGAGCGCGCTGGCGCAGGTCCAGATGAAACGCATCATGTCATCGCTCCTACCAACAGGAATAACCGCCATCGACGAGCACGATCGAACCCGTCATCAGACTTGCGGCATCCGAAGCCAGGAAAAGTATCACCGATGCGACCTCTTCGGGCTCCCCCAAGCGCCCCATCGGCGTGCCGTCGATCCAGCGGCGGTACATTTCGCTCGTCTGATCCGCGAAGGCGTTCAGAGGCGTGCGGATGTAGGTCGGCGCCACTGCATTTACACGCACGCCACGCGCCGCCCATTCCGCCGCCAGTGATTTCGTCAGCTGGTGCACAGCCGCTTTCGAGGCATTGTAATAGCTCTGCGGTTGCGGCCGATTGACGATGAAACCCGACATCGAACCGACATTGACGATCGCGCCTGATCCACGCGTGAGCATGTGCTTCCCAAACGCGCGCGCACACCAGAAGGTGCCGTTGACATTCACATCGAGCACGTTGAGCCAATGCTCGTCCGCCACATCCTCCGCTGCGGTTTCACTGCGCGCGATGCCGGCATTGTTGACGAGAATGTCGATCCGCCCGTGCCGCGCCGCGATCTCGTCCGCCACCGCCGCCACACGCGCGCTATCTGTGACATCCATCACGACGCCATCGACGCTTGCCAGCGAGTTGGGCAATCGCCGCGTCGATGTCTTTCTGATCTCGATCCGCGATGACCACGAGTGCGCCAGCTTCTGCCAGCGCTTCGGCGGTCGAAAAGCCAATGCCCCGCGCGCCGCCGGTGATGACGGCCACGCGGTCCGTCAGCTTAAACTTGTTCAGGTACATCTGAATCCTCAGCCGAGAATGCGCTCCGCCGGAAAGGGCGCCTCTGGCGCGGCTTCGCCGGTTGCGGGGTCATAGACGATGCGCTGGCCGTCATAAGCGGGCCAGGGCAGAGCGCCCGTCTTCGCGAACTCCACCCAGATTCCGTGCATGCGATTGGCCAGGTCTTGTGGCGGATGTTCGCCGGCGAGCCCGCGCTTGCCCGCTACCGTGTGCAGCGTATCGAACACGAACGGCAGTTCGATTGCATGACAAGCGCCGAGCGCGCCGCCATAGGCTGTGGAGCGCCACGAGAAGTCATAGACGTGCGTGCGTCCTTGATGCGCTGCCGCGAAGCGCCGTGCTGGCAGCCGGAAGACGAGATCGGTGAGCGCTTCCGTGAATGCGTCGCCGGGCCGTTTGCCGCGCTCCTTGATGCCGTAGGCACGCAGAATCTCTTTCGCTTTCGGCTCTGCCTTGCGCGTCACGAAATGCGCCAAGAACGACCCGATCTTCTTCCGCACGCCGCTCGGAACGAAATAGAGGTTCATCTCTTCAGTATTGGTGCCGACGATCAACTCGATCTCCGCGCCGACGCCTTGCTTCAAAGCTTCGACCGGATGCAGCGGCAGCACGTCGTCGCCATAGACCGGCAGGAAGCGGCTCAAACCGAACGCCGGCTCGCGCCCGTCAGGCCCACGCAGATCAATGCCTGACGTCGGCAGCGAAACCTTGCGCAGACCCGCCACGCATTCCGCAAAGCTCTTTCCCTTGAAGCCTTCAACGGTTGGCGCGATTTTGAGCGTCTTAGCCAGTTTCTTCACTAGCCGCTGCGCCACCGGTATCGGCCGCACCATGTCGCCATGACCGCTCTGCACGATGGCGCGCTTGAACAGCCCATTAGCCAGCGGCGAGGCCACGAGGTTCGCGACCGACATCGCGCCCGCAGATTCCCCGAAAATCGTCACGTTCGCCGCGTCGCCGCCAAACGCCGCGATGTTGTCGCGCACCCAGTGCAGCGCGAATATCTGATCGCGCAGGCCCAAGTTCGTCGGCGCGCCCGGAATGTGGAGGAAGCCTTCAACGCCCAAGCGATAATTGATGGTTACAAGCACCACGCCCGCCCGCGCGAATGCCGTGCCGTCATAAACATCCGCCGCGCCAGCGCCCCCCGTGAAAGCGCCGCCGTGGATGAACACCATGACCGGCGCGCTTGCCGCAGCCTCTGGCGCCCAGATGTTCAGAACCAGAAAATCATCACCTTGCACCTGACTGCCGCCAATCAGCGGCTCGATGTCGACGCCGGGCAGCACTTTCTCCATCTCTGCGGCGGTCGGCACAGGTTGTGGCGCGATGTGCCCACGCTGTGTCGCGTCGCGCACGCCACTCCATGCAACCGGCGCTTGCGGCAACCCAAAACGCAACGAGCCAACGGGTGCGGCCGCATACGGCACGCCAAGAAAACGCCGCACCGCGCCGTCTAAATGTCCACGCACTTCGCCCGAAGCGATGCGAATAAGCGGCGCAGATTCGCCCGCATTCAAAGAGGAAGCCGTTTGAGTCATCAGACAACCGTGCCCGGCCAACGCGCGCGCGAACAGCCCTAGCGCTTTGCCACGCCGCAGGAATCGCGTGCGCCGCGGCCTGCGCGTTTCGTCGCGGGGCTTGGGAAATGACCCGGGTTTAACCCCGCTTTTCGACCGATGACTCTGGCGAAAGATCGGTGAAAACCTAGCTTTACGTCATGAGGCATAGGCCTTTTGGCGGCATATATCGCGCGTCGATCAGGAATTCGTGATCGGAATTGCGCGTCTGACGCAACCCCGCCATATCCGCGCCTCGCTCGTCGTTCATTGTGACGATGCTGCGAGGCGATCAGGGGGCTGACGCAAAGCGCGGAGCGTATTCTGCGCGACCGGTTCCCGGGGCCATTGAGCCCAACCCCGGATACCGATTGAGAGAAGTGGTGGAGCTGTATGGATCACGATTTCTGCAATGTTGACGGTGCGCGGCGCCTGAAGCAGCGGATCGAAGAGTATTGGCGCGAACGTGGGTTCACCGTCGATATCAAGCTCGTGGAAGCGGGCTTTGTCGCGGCTATGCGCTCGGCGCGTACGGACGTGCGGAGCGACATGGTCAATGGTTTCCCGACCAAGCGTGACCCGAACGACCGGGAACGCTCGGGCCCTAAGGGTCGCGGCTTGATGGAAGTCGCGTAAGCGCTGAGCCCTGCGGATTTATGGGCGCGCCGCGAGCAAGCGGCGGCAGGCCGGCGCTAAGTCTGAATAACGATCAAGAACTAAGTCGGCGCCGAGTTGATCGGCGCCGACATCGTTATAGCCATACCGGTAGACGATGACCGGCGCCCCGGCGCCGCGCGCCGATGCAACGTCGGCAACGCTATCGCCGACCATCACCGAACGCCGCACAACCCCGCCAGCGGCAGCGACCGCCGCACGATAGTGATCGGGATGCGGTTTGCGCTCCGGCACTGCGTCGGCGCCAATCACCGCAGAGAAGTGACGGCTCAAATCCAAAGCATCCAGCAAGCGTATCGACAGCGCGGTGCGCTTGTTGGTGCAAACGGCAAACTTGGCGCCCAGCGCGGCTAAGCTCTGAAGAGCTTCGACGATGCCGGGGAACACTGTGGTGTGGCGCGCGATGTCGGCGGCGTAGAAGGCGACGAACTCTTCCGTCAGTTCATCGAGCCTAGCTGGCGCGAACACGATCCCGTGCATGCGTGATGCGCGCTCGATCAGCACGCGAGCGCCTTGGCCGACCATCTGGCGCACCGTTTCGAGCTTCACCCGCGGCAAGCCCTCAAGGTCCATCGTCTCGTTCAGCGCCCGCACCAAATCGGGCGCGCTGTCCACCAGCGTGCCGTCGAGGTCGAAAACGATGGTGGCGCCTGCCAATTCGCCGCTGGTCATGGGATGCCCCGGTTCGGCCAATCCGCTATGACACACACAGGATTCGGACAAGCGGAGCGCGTATGAGCCGGGCGCGGGCAGCGATCATTTTGGCGGCGGGCCAAGGCACGCGGATGAAGTCCGCGCTGCCGAAAGTGCTGCACGAAGTCGGTGGCCGCGCCATGCTGGATTGGGCGATCGCGGCGGCGGCGAAGACTGGCGCGAGCAAAACCATCGTCGTCACCGGCGTGCATTCGCCCGCTGTCGGCGAGCATGTCGCCAAAGTTTTGGGCGCGGGCTCGACCGCCACACAGGATCCCCCACTCGGCACCGCCCATGCTGTGCGCGCAGCCGAAAGCGCGTTCGCCGGTTTCGATGGCGACGTGATCATTCTTTATGGCGACGCGCCGTTCGTGCCGCCCGAGCGCATCGAGGAAATGTTCGCCATGCGCGCCGCGCACGGTGGTTTGGTGGTCCTGGGCTTCAAGGCCGCAGACCCGACAGGTTACGGTCGTTTGATGCTGAGCGCCGATGGCATCGTGGAACGCATTGTCGAACACAAGGACGCCAACGAAGCCGAGCGCGCGAACCGGCTGTGCAATTCCGGTGTCATGTGCGCCGACGCCAAGACGCTGTTCCAACTTCTCTCGCAGGTGAAGAGCGAGAACGTCAAAGGCGAGTATTATCTGACCGACGTCGTCGGCCTCGGCCGCGCCGCCGGCCAGAAGACACAAGTGCTGATCGGTGAGGAATCCGACGCGCTTGGCGTCAACTCCAAAGTCGAATTGGCTGTTGCTGAAGCGGGCTTCCAGCGCCGCGCCCGGATTGCCGCGATGGAAGCGGGCGTGACGTTGATCGATCCAGACACCGTCTTCTTTAGCTACGACACCGAGATCGCAGCCGACGTTGTCATCGAACCCAACGTCTTTTTCGGCAAAGCCGTGAAGATCGGCAAGGGCGCCCGCATCCATGCGTTCTGTCACTTCGAGAAGACCGAGATCGGCGAGAGCGCTGAAATCGGTCCGTTCGCGCGTTTCCGGCCCGGCTCTAAGCTCGGTAAGAAAACCAAGATTGGCAATTTTGTCGAAGTGAAGAACTCAGTTCTCGGCGAAGGCGCCAAGGCCAGCCATCTTTCCTACATCGGCGATACCGACGTGGGCGCAGGCTCAAACATCGGCGCCGGCACAATCGTCTGCAATTACGATGGCTTCGAAAAATACCGCACAACCATCGGCGAAGGCGCCTTCATCGGCTCCAACACGGCGCTGGTCGCGCCCGTGCGCGTCGGCGATCGCGCCTATACTGGTACCGGCAGTGTAATCACGAAGGATGTGCCGGACGGTTCGCTCGGCGTCGCACGCGCGCGGCAGATCAATCTCGACGGTTGGGCCGACAAGAACCGCGCCAAGAAGTTGGCTGAGAAGGCTGCGAAGAAGAGCGAAAGCTGATGGACGAGCTACGCTTTGAAGTCCGCCGTTCACGCGCTGACATTTGGAACGGCATCACCGCAAACCTGCTTCGAGCGCCGTCCTCCTACATTTCATCGGCCATAGCGATCTTGATCGTGTCGGGCATCGCGGTGTTCGTAAACCTCGATGAGGGCCTCAAAACTGCCGCTCTCGCTGGCGCCTTAGTGATCGGTGGCATGGCGGTGCTCTACGCTCTTATCTACGCGTTCTGTATCTACCTCGCGGTTCGGAAAACTCTGAAGTTGCCGGGCGCGCTTGACCCTGTGTCTTACGTGCTCTCGCCCGACGGCCTGAGTGCGGCAGCAAAAAGCGGCCAAGGCCAATCAGCCTGGGAGCTGTGGCCGGTGGCATTTGAGACGAAGTCGATCTTCGTCATCCGGCACCAGCTCAACCTAATTCAGATCATACCGAAGCGAGATCTCGCGGCGGACACGGTCGCCGACATCCGCGCCTTGCTTGTGCGCTACGTTAGGAAAACCAGCATGCAGAAGGCAGCCGCATGACCGACGCCGATCTCGCCAAGTTCAACGCCGCGCAGGCAGCGCTGGACTACATCAAGGACGGCATGATCGTCGGCCTCGGCACCGGCTCAACGTCTGCGCATTTCGTCCGCGCGCTGGGCGACCGCGTACGTCAGGGCTTGCGCGTGAAGGGCGTGCCGACCTCAGAAGCCACCCGCAATCTGGCTGAGCAGGTCGGCGTGCCGCTTATCGAAATCTCTCAAATCAGCGCCATTGATGTCGATGTCGACGGCGCAGACGAGATTGATCCCGCATTTCGCCTGATCAAGGGCGGCGGCGGCGCACTGCTACGCGAGAAGATCGTCGCGGCGGCCTCTAAGCGCATGGTCGTTATCGCCGACGAAACCAAGTGGGTGGAACCCCTGGGCGCCTTTCCGCTCCCGGTTGAAGTCACGCGTTTTGGTTTTGCGCTGACGCAACAACGTGTCGCTGAAGCGCTGCGCAAAACCGGCTGCGCGGGCGATGAGGTGGCGCTGCGCATCAGCGGCAAGGCTAACGAGCCCGTCATCACTGACGGCGGCAACTACATCCTCGACGCCCACGCCAAGGCGATCGCCAATGCTGAGGCGCTGGCCGCTGAGCTGCAAGCCATCGCCGGCGTCGTCGAGCACGGCCTGTTTATCGGCCTCGCGCAGACTGTGATCCTCGGCAAGGCCAAGGGCGCCGAGGTGAAAGAACTCTAGGCGGCTTTTTTCTTCTTCGCGGTTGTGGCTTTCTTTCCAGCCATCTTTTTCGCCAGCGTCTTTTTCTTTGCCGCCGGCTGAGCGCGCTTCTCGGAGCATTTCGGGCAGGCGCACACGTCCTTCAGGTAAGCATTGAAGTACGATTTGCCGTAATCGTAGTTCAGCTCTTCGCCAGCTTTGATGTTGCGCAGCGCGTGAATGAAGACGCGGCCCTTATGGATGTTCGGTTCGCTGTTGGCGCGGCATGAATGGTTGATGTAGCGCGCCTTGTTGTAACGCGGCGAACCATCAATGGTTTTGCGGGCATTCACTTCGAACAGGTAGAGCGAGTTGATCGTCTCTTCCTCTGCCTTCGAAATCTCAGGCCCCACATACTCGATGATGCAAGAGCCCTTCGGGATGTCGCTCTCGGCAAAGAGGCCAAGCCCGGTCTTCGAACGCCCAACCCGGAGTTGGAAGTCGCCGGGCACATAGCTCTTCCGGACAACCTTCTTCTTTGCTGATTTCTTCTTCGTCTTAGTCGCCATCACCAAACCGTTCTGTTTGCATCGCTGCGTTCACGCGCCCTCTAAAATGTCGAGGAGTCGCAAAACAGCAAGAGCCGCAATCGAGGCCAAGCGCTATGCAATGACTCGGCGCTGCTGTGTGATGCATTGATGCCGCAAGGGCTGCGGTTTGCTCTGATCCTTCACTCCGTGAAGGATGGCTGGGGTGCTAGGGATCGAACCTAGGAATGGCGGTACCAAAAACCGCTGCCTTACCGCTTGGCGACACCCCAAAACCGGCGAAGCGCGTACTTAGAGGGCGTCGCACACCGATGCAACAGCGCCTATGCCGCACAAAAACCGAAAGCGGGGACGGCTCGTGAAAGCCGCCCCCGCGAATTCTGGTCGGAGTAGCAAGATTCGAACTTACGACCCCCACGTCCCGAACGTGGTGCTCTACCAGGCTGAGCTATACTCCGGAGGTCGCGGCTTATAAGGCCCGCTTTCGCCCGTGGCAATCGGGCGAAGATGCGCCTCTCAGATGCGGAATTAGCCGCCCAGGCTCCAGGTCTGGACCGCGAACCAGAGCCCGCCAATGGCGAGGCATGCGAGCAATCCCCAGCGGGCCGCTTCAGCCAACGCATGCACGATCTCGCGCGCGAACCCAAACATCGAGAGCGAAAGCGTGATCGCGAAGACGCCGCCGACGGCCAACCAAACCTCGAACGCGCCCAAGCCGCCATCGACAGCTGCAAGCCAAGCCGTATAGGCCATCGCGCTGGCGAGAAGAAAACGCACCAAACCCTTGAGAATTGCGCTACTGGCGCGGTGGTGGTCAAACCGCTTTGCCGGCGCGGGCTGCGGCGGCGCAGGCAAGTAATAATAGTCTGGCGGGTAGGTCTGTTGTTCGGTCGACAGATGTTGGCGCAGACGCCGCCAGGCCTCAGCCTCCAGCTCCGCCCGCAGCTGCTGCTCGTGCATCCAGTCGTCGCTGGCGATCGCAGATCTTCCGCGTGAGCCGAACATTCAGGCAGCACCCTCCAGGCCGGCCATCATGCCACAACGCCTGAAACGGGAAATACGCTATGGCGCCCGACATTTAGGGACGCGTTACAGCCTTTCTTATCAATAAACGATAAAAGTCCTTGCGTTTCGGGTCCGCCCATATCATTTTTCGATAAATCCCCGAGGGCGGGGGTCCGGAGCAGGGCTTTGAAGCAGTTTTTGATCACCGTCGCCGGCGTCGTCGTCGGCAGCATTCTCGTGAGCATCCTTGGTTGGATCTTGCTGCTTGGCTTCATTGGCGCAGCCTCCGCGCCGGCGCCGCAGCCGAACCGCATGGTTCTGGCGCTCGACCTTCGCCAAGGCATGACCGATCAGCAGCCGACCAACCCGTTCGCGGCTCTGGGCGCCGCGCCCTCGCTTCTCGACACCATCACCCGCATCGACGCGGCGCGCACCGACAACCGCGTGCGCGGCATCTACATTCGCGCCAACACAGGCGGCATGCCAGCGGCGCAAGCCGAAGAACTTCGCGCCGCACTCGCGAACTTCCGCGCTGCGGGCAAGTTTGTCGTCGCGCACGTTCAGAATGACGGCGTCCGCATGGGAATGCCTGGTTATATGGCGGTCGCTGACAGTGACGAAGTGTGGCTGCAAGAAACCAGCGAAGTGATGCCGATGGGTCTTTCGGCTGAAGTCACCTTCTTTGCCGGCACGCTGCAGCGTTATCACATGCAAGCGCAGTTCGAGACGCGCGAGGACTACAAGACCGCCGCTTCAAACCTCACGCAGCGCACGTTCACGCCCGAGCATCGCGAGTCGGTCACGAGCCTGATGGGCGGCATCTACGACAACATGCTGGCCAACATCGCCGCCGACCGTGGCATCACGCCAGAGCAAGCGCGCGCCGCCATCGAAGCGACGCCGTTCACCGCGCAAGAAGGCGTCACCCGTCAACTCTTCGACCATCTCGGCCGTCCCGAAGAAGCCGCGCGCCGCGCGATTGAATTGGGCGAAGAAGCCGAACTCGTCGACTTCATCGAATATCGCGCCCCGGCGCAGCGTTCGGGCGGCCGCATCATCGCGGTCGTGCAGGGCGAAGGCGCCATTGTGTCCGGCCCGGATGAGGGCGGCGGTCTCTTTGGTGACGACAGCGTCTTCAACAGCGATCGCATCGCTGAAGCGCTGCTCGAAGCCAGCGAAAACGATGACGTCGCCGCTATCGTCTTCCGCGTCTCCAGCCCTGGCGGTTCGGTTGTCGCGTCGGATCAGATCCTCGCAGCACTCCGCACTGCGCGCGAGCGTGGCAAGATCGTCGTCGTCTCCATGGGCGATGTGGCGGCCTCTGGCGGCTACTACGTCTCGGCCCACGCCGATGAGATCGTCGCTTCGCCTTCGACCATTACCGGCTCGATCGGCGTGCTCGGCGGCAAGCTCATCATCGGCCCTGCCATCGACCATTATCTGTCGACAAACACCGAGACGATCTCAATGGGTTCGCCGCTAATTAACGGCTTCTCCAGCGAGCGTCCGTTCACGCCGGAAGAGCGCGCCGCCTTCGCCGGCTTCATCGACCGCGCCTACACGCAGTTCATCGGTCTCGTCGCCGATGGCCGCGAGATGACGCCGGAGCAAGTCCGGGCCATCGCCGGCGGTCGCGTGTGGACCGGTCAGCAGGCGCTGGAGCGTGGCCTCGTCGACCATCTCGGCGGCTTCGATGTCGCGGTGGCGCGTGCGCGTGCGCTCGCAAACATCGGCGAGAACGATCGCGTGCAGTTGCGCTTCTATCCCGCGCAAGACAATCCGTTCGCGGCATTCGGCCGTCTCTTCGGCGCTTCGGCCGAGAGCGTAGAAACGCTGGCGCGCGTGAACTCGGTGCTCTCGGATCGGCGCACGCAACAAGCGCTCGAAGTGCTGCGCGAAGAGGACGCTAACATCCGCGCCCGCGCCGATCAGCTCTACGTCGAATAATCTGCCTGAAACTCCATAGCCTAACGGCCTCCGCGCAAGCGGGGGCCGTTTTTCTTTGCGCTATGGCGTTCCGACAAAGTCCGCCGCGGTCAGCGACAACCCCGTGCCCAGCGTAGCGAACTGCACCGCAGCGCCAGCGCCGTCGCCGTCCGCGTCATAGTAGAGCGCGCCGGTGGTCGGGTCGTAGATGATGCGGTCGTCGCTGTCGGCGGCGGCTGCGCCGATGACGAAGGCGTTGGCGCTGAGCGTACCGAGGGCGAGCGTCGAGAAGACGGTCGTATCCAGTTGGATCACGTCATCAGCGGCGCTGAAGCCTACGATAAGATCGACATTGCCGCCGCCGAGCGCGGTCGAGAACACGAAAGTATCGGCGTCCAAACCGCCAATCAGCGTGTCGGCGCCGAGCCCGCCGTCGATTGCATCGTTGCCGTTGCCGCCATCGACGATGTCGTCGCCGTCGCCGCCCGACATAGTATCGTTTCCGTCGCCGCCATAGACTTCGTCATTATCGGCGTCGCCGCCTAGGATGTCGTTGTCCTGGCGGCCGTAGAGGATGTCGATGCCTGCGCCGCCGTTCAGCGTGTCGCTGCCATTGCCGCCGTCGACTAGATCGTTGTCGGCGCCGCCGCTCAGCGTGTCGGTTCCGTCGCCGCCATAGAGAACGTCGACCCCATTACCGCCGTGCAGTGTATCGTTGTCCTGCCGACCGTTGATCGTATCATCGCCATCGCCGCCGATGAGTAAGTCATCGCCGTTGCCGCCATCGAGCGCGTCGTTGTCTTCGAAGCCATAGGCGGTATCGGCGCCATCGCCGCCGAAGATTACGTCATTACCGAGATCGCCATAGAGATAGTCGTCGCCCTGGCGGCCATAGAGTTCATCAGCACCGTCGCCGCCGTACAAATAGTCGTCGTGATTGAGGCCATCGAGCAGATCGTCGCCGGCGTCGCCATAGACAGTGTCCGCGCCGTCGCCGCCGTAGACAACGTCGTTGTCTTCGTTGCCCTGAATGTAATCGTCGCCGGCGCGGCCGTAGAGCGTGTCTTGGCCCGCGTAGCCGTAGATGCTGTCATGATCCAAGCCGCCGTCGAGCAGATCGTTGCCGGCTTCGCCTTGCAGGCCGTCATTGCCAGCGCCGCCAAAGAGTGTGTCGTCGCCTTCGCCGCCGAACATGTTGTCGGCGCCGCCGAGGCCATTCAGCACGTTTGCGCCGGTATTGCCGATCATTACGTTGGCCGACGCGTTGCCGAAGCCGTCAATGTTCGCGCTGCCGGTGAGTGTCAGATGTTCAACGTAAGTGCCGAGCGTGCGGGTAGCGCTGGAGAAGATGCGGTCGCTGCCTTCGCCGCCGAGTTCAACGACAACATCGTGCGCGCCCGTGACGTAGAAATTGTCATCGCCGAGCCCGCCATAGAGCGTGTCGGGCCCGCCTGCGCCGTCGAGCGTGTCGTTGCCGCTGCCGCCGCGCAGCACGTTGACGCCAGCATCGCCATGCAGCGTGTCGTTGTGGTTCGAGCCTGTCAGGCCTTCAATGCTGGTATAGACATCGCCCACCGCTTCGCCGGTGTTCAGTGCGGTGTTGGCGAGACTGACCGTCACGCCGCTGGTTGAGAACTGATAGCTGGCTTCATCCACGCCATCGCCGCCGTCGAGCGTATCTGCGCCCGCACCGCCAGCGAGCACGTTATCGCCGGCATCGCCCGTCAGTGTGTCGGCGAAAGCTGAGCCACCAATGCCTTCGATGCCGTCAAACGTGTCGTCGCTGGCGTCGCCGCTGCGCACGCCGCCGACATTCATCTCGAAGGTGATCGATTCAACGGAACCCTCGTAACGCACGATATCGACGCCATCGCCGCCAAAAAATGTATTGGCGCCGCCGTTACCGCTCAAAACGTCATTTCCCGTGCCGCCGCGCAACAAGTCGTCGTGATTGCCGCCGTTGAGGACGTCGTCGCCAGAACCGCCGTCGAGACGGTCGTCACCATCGCCGCCATTGATGGTATCGTTGCCGACGCCGCCGGAGATGCTGTTTGCGATACTGCCATTGCCTGTGACGATGTCATTGGCGCCTCCCATGTAGGCCCACGCCGTGAATGCGCTGAGGAAGGTCGATCCGGGCGACACCGTAAGCACGTTGTACGCGCTGTAGGTCATGTGCTGCGCCTGCCACTCTGCCAAGCTCAGAGTATTGATGCCGAGCACGCGGACAACGATCGTGCCGAAAGTCAGCAGCGTGTCGGCGCCATCGATGGAGATAGCCGTGACGTTGCTGTCCATGAACAGCACATCCTCGCCGACCACGAAATCGGCGAACACATTGTTCTCGCCGGTGGCATTGAAGAAGTCGCGACCTGCGCCGCCATAAGCGGTTCCGCTGCCTTGCGTGATGACCAGATCATCGCCGTCGCCGCCATAGAGTGTCGCATCGATCGTTTGCAGGCGATCGTTGAAGTCGGTGCCTATGAGAATCTCGAACGGGTTGAGCATGGTGTCGTTGACGCCGGTGCCGCGATAGATCGAACCGTTATTGCTGACGACGACGCCCGTGCCGGTGAGATCGCTCAGATCGAGCGTGTCCGTGCCGTTGCCGCCGCTCAGTACGTCGACGCTGAAATCATCTCCAGGCGCCAGGACATCGTCGCCTTCGCCGCCGCTCAGTGTGTCGCCGCCGCCGCCGCCGGAGAGCGTGTCGTTGCCGCCGAGACCATCGACGACATCAACCGCGTCATCGCCAACGAAGATGTCATCGCCGCCCGTCGCGCCGGGCCCCGGTGTCCACGTCCCCATCACTGCCCCCAGATCTATCTCTCTGGGGAAAACTTAATCATGTGAGGGGTGGCGCCAAGTGAAATGTAGCTGACGTTTCGCGTTAGCCCTTATTCTCAACTTCGTACTTCGGCAGGTCGGCGCGCAGCGTTTCGTACAGGCGCTCTACGAAGCGCTCCGTGTCATCGTCGACGAAATCATCGAAATAGGCTTCGAGATTGCTTTCGAAGACGTACTCGCCGTCCTCAGCGAAGATGAAGCCGAGTTCTTCGTCGGTCGGAACGTGCAGGATGATAATCTGCGTTTCCTCGTCGTCCTCGTCGCCGAGCGTGAAGGCGAGGCGGCGGGACTGAATCTTCGCTTCGAGCGCGGGAAAGAGCGCCTGCAGCGCGGCGAGATCGTCAAAGCCGGTGTCGTCGCTAAGCGACGCTTCCAGCCGCTTGCGCGCGCCATCAACCTCAGCGTCGAAATCCGACGCCGGTGCAGCTACGGGCTTCTTGCTCATGCTGCTTCCAGGAGGCTCTGGAAAACCGCCGTCCCGCCGGTGCGGCCAAGTTCAGGATCGGACGCGCGTTCCGGGTGGGGCATCATGCCCATGACATTCCCGCGCGCGTTCATGACGCCGGCGATGTCGCGTGCCGAGCCGTTCGGGTTCGCGAGATAGCGGAAGATCACTTGGCCTTCGCCCTCGACGCGGTTGAGCGTGTCTTCGTCCGCCACGAAACGTCCGTCGCCGTGGGCGATCGGAATTTCGGTCTCGCGCTCCTCGCGATAGGCGCGGGTGAAGGCGGTGTTCGCGTTGGCGATCGCCAGCGGCACTTCCTTGCACGAGAACTTGAGGCCTGCATTGCGCGCCAGCGCGCCGGGCAGCAGCCGCGTTTCGGTCAGCACCTGGAAACCGTTGCAGATGCCCAGCACCAAGCCGCCGCGTTCCGCATGCGCAACAACGTCGCGGACGATCGGGCTCCTCGCCGCCATCGCACCGGAGCGCAGATAATCGCCGTAGGAGAAACCGCCCGGCAGTACGACCAGGTCGATGCCCTCCGGCAGCGCCGTATCCTTGTGCCAAACCATGTGCGCCGGCGTCCCCGTGATGCGGTGGAGCGCGCGCGCTGCGTCACGGTCGCAATTGGACCCCGGGAACACGATCACTGCGGATTTCATGGGCCGTAGATAAAGCCTGCCGCGATTCAGGCCAAGACCCGAAACCACGGCTTTGCCGAACAAAAACGCGACTTTCACCCCCAACGCCGCTAGGAGAGCCCCATGGCTAAGTGGCTCATCATCGCAGCGCTTGTGACAATCGGCGTCACCGCGCTGCTCATCAGCGTCCTCTACCGGGCCAACAAGCCCATGCTCGATCGCGCCAAGCGGGACCGGGGCGGTGAAGGCGGGTATGTGGCGCCGACAAGCACGTCAGACCGTCGCGACGCCGATCTGGACAACGCGTCCAACGACGGCGGTTCCGATGGCGGCGGCGACGGTGGCGGCGGCGGCGATTGAGACGAAAGCGTCATACGCGCGTGGCACAGGGGCCGCGCTGCGGATTCGAATACTCAAACCAACCTCGAAGGTGATGATATGATGTTGAAACTTGAACTGCGCACCGTTGCGGCGGCAGCCGCGATGTTTGCGCTCGCCGCGTGCGGCGGCGAGAGCCAGACGCAAGGCGCCGGCTCGTCCAACGAACAGATTTCCATCGACGGCTCGTCGACCGTTTTCCCGCTCGCGGAAGCAGCCGCGGAAGGCTTCACCCGCACCGCTACCGGCGGCGCGCGTCCGACTGTCGGCGAAAGCGGCACTGGCGGCGGCTTCGGCAAGTTCTGCCGCGGCGAAACCCAAATCTCGAACGCCTCGCGTCCAATCTCGGCCGGTGAAATCGAGGCCTGCGCCGCGGCCGGCATCGAATACATCGAAATCCCGATCGCGTTCGACGGCGTCAGCGTTGTCGTTCACCCGTCGAACACGATGACCAACATCACGATGGAGCAACTGCGCACCATCTGGCAGCCGAGCGCGCAAGCGACGGTCATGCGCTGGAATCAAGTTTCGCCGTCCTGGCCGAACCAGACCTTCCAGCTCTTTGGCCCAGGCACCGCTTCGGGCACGTTCGATTACTTCACGGAGGCCGTGAACGGTGATGGCGGCGCCTCGCGCACCGATTTCACGCCGAGCGAAGACGACAACGTCATCGTCCAAGGCGTGTCCTCGAACCCCAACGGCATGGGCTATTTCGGCTACGCGTATTACGAGCAAAACCGAGAGCGCGTGAAAGCGCTCTCGATCAACGGCGTCGCGCCATCGGCTGAAAGCATCGCGTCTGGCGACTACGCGCTCGCGCGTCCAATGTTCATCTATGTGAACGCTGAAGCACTGCGCCGTCCGCAAGTGCGCCGTTTCGTGAACTACTTCATCGAAAACGCTGCAACGCTCGCGCCGCAAGTCGGCTACGTCCCGCTGCCGGCCGAAGCCTACACGGCCTACGCCGAGCGCGTCGCCAACGGCCAAACCGGCACCGCCTTCGGCGGCCACAATGAAGTGGGTCTCTCGATCGCAGAACTGATGGCGCGTCCGCTCTCGGCGACGGCTGCGCCCGCGCAATAATATAACACGCAAAGCGTGAGGCGCTTTTAATGCAGTGAGCGCCTCACGCCCACGCGCGCGCATCCCCACATACAAGATGAGATGCTACCTGGTCTCATCGCGACTGCGATCGGCTTCGGTTTCTTGGCGCTGATCGTCATCCTCTCGCTGCTCGGCCCACGCGGCGGCGGACACGGATCCGGTGATGGCGGCGCAATGACGCCCTACGATCACGACGACGATTTCGACATCGACTTCTAGGCGCGTCTAACGCTTTTCGTCGTCACCCCAACGCCAGCGCAAGCCGCCTTCAGTCTTCATTGCAACAACAGCAACGAGGATGATGGTCAGCACGGTCACCATGCCGATGAACGGGAGGTAGCGCGATTGCGCGGCGACTGCGCCTTCAGCGAGCCAGGCCGAAAGCGCCAGCACCGCCACGAGATAAACGCCGGTGACGGCCCAGCCCTGCCAAGTCGAGGGCGTCGCCCCGTAGCCGTAGCGCTTCTGTTTGAACCAATGCGTCATGGCGCGAGCATAAACGCGAAACGCGCCGCAGCGCTAGTTCGCGACGATGATGGCGCGAGAATCTGTCCCGGCCCGCCACATCGCGCGTTAGCTCGCGATTTCGACGCGGTAGCTTTCGATGACGGTGTTGGCCAAGAGCTTCTCGCACATCTCTTTGACCTGCGCTTCCGCGGTCGCCGGATCGAGATTGCCGTCGAGCTGGATTTCGATCCGCTTGCCGACGCGCGCGTCAGTCACGCCGCCAAAGCCCAAATCCTTCAGCGCGCCAGCAACGGCTTTGCCTTGAACATCGAGAACGCCGGGCTTCAGACCGACGGTGACGATGGCTTTCATAAGTGTCCCCCTCTGGGGGAGGCAGTAGGCAGTAGGCAGTGGGCAATGGGAAAAGTGCGCTGCTTGATGAAGCGCGATATCCTACTGCCTATTGCCTGCTGCCCACTGCCTCCGCAATTAATGCACGCTCTCGCCGCCCGCGGCGTTCTGCTTCACGATGCCAAGACGGCGCGCCACTTCGACATACGCCTCAGTGACGTTGCCGAGATCGCGGCGGAAGCGGTCCTTGTCCATCTTCTCGTTCGTCTGAACGTCCCAGAGGCGGGCGCTGTCGGGGCTGATTTCGTCAGCCACAACTGTGCGCACCATGTCGCCTTCGTAGAGACGGCCGAACTCGATCTTGAAGTCGACGAGCTTGATGCCGACAGCGCCGAACATGCCGAAGAGGTAGTCATTGATGCGCAGCGTCAGCGCCATGATGTCGTCGATCTCCTGGGTGCTCGCCCAGTTGAACGCGGTGATGTGCTCTTCGGCGACCATCGGGTCGTTGAGCTCATCCTTCTTGTAATAGAACTCGATGATCGAGCGCGGCAGCGGCGTGCCTTCCTCGATGCCGAGGCGCGTCGAGAGGGAGCCTGCCGCCACGTTGCGGCACACGACTTCGAGCGGGATGATCTCGACCTCGCGAACCAGCTGTTCGCGCATGTTCATCGTCTTGATGTAGTGCGTGGGCACACCGATCGCGTTCAGGTTCTGCATGATGAACCCCGAGATCTGGTTGTTGATCACGCCCTTGCCTTCGAGGATCGCCTTCTTCTGGGCGTTGAAGGCGGTCGCGTCGTCTTTGAAATATTGGATGATCGTGCCTGGCTCGGGACCCTCGAACAGGATCTTGGCCTTGCCCTCGTAGATCTTCTTGCGACGCGTAGACATTCGGAATGCTCCCTCCTTGAGGGCGGGCGCGGGCTTAAGCGCGCCAATGCTCAACGGGCGACACGGAATCGCCGCTACGCCTCGTTAAGAACTTAAGAGGAAAGCCGGGGCGCCACAATTGGCGCATCCAGCTGCGGTTGATCCAAGGGCGGGCGCCGCCTATTCAATCCGGGAAACCAGGAGCACTAGACGGCCATGAGCCAATTTGACGATCGCAAAGCCGGCCAGGAAGCAAAATTTCAATTGGATCAAGACCTTGAGTTCAAGGCTCAAGCGCGCCGGGCCAAGTTTGTGGGTCTCTGGGCGGCTAATCTCATGGGCCTTTCGGGCGAGGAGGCTGACGCCTACGCCAAATCGGTCGTCGTCGCCGACCTGGAAGAGGCTGGGACCGAGGACCTTTTCCGAAAGATCCGCGCCGACCTCGACCTCCACGCCGTCCAGCTCTCGGACCACCAGATCCGGGCCAAAATGGACGAAGCTCTGGCCGAGGCCCGCGCCTCGGTGAAGAACGGCTAAGGCACTCCTGGCTAACGCCGGTTCACAGCGTTTCTGAACTTTTCGTCTACGAGAGCAGGCGATGATCCCGCTTGGGTTTAAGGCGGGAAGACAATGCTGCGCGTGATTGTGCTCACCCTATTGGCGGCCGTGAGCGCGTGTGGTCCGGCGCCGGCGCTGATGCCGGCCACACGCGCGAGCGAGGTGCTCGAACGCTTCGCGGCTGGCATGGGCGGCGACGTGTGTACGCCAGGGGGCCGCGCTGAGTTGCGTGGCGCAGTGCGCGCCTACGGCGCCGCGATGAACGCCAACGGCGTGGCGTGGCTTGTTGATGACGATGAACTCAACGGCGTCGAGGCGAGCGTGCTCGTCGCGTTCACAGCTGGCTTCATCGAGGCGTCCGATATTCGCGGCCCCGCACGCGCGGCGATAGATCAGCTCGCTTTCGCGCATTGGCCGGAAGTGCGTGGCATGCGCCACGCTAGGCGCACCGCCTGCACTGAAGTCGTGGCGTTACACCGCGCTGCCGCGCGCGTGGTGGTGGAAACTGAGCGTCTGCGTCGGATGGCGAACGCCGGGTCCGAACGGCTGCGCCGCCAGCACCAGCGCATCGAACGCGCGCACATGCAGATGCAGCAACAGGCAGCGCTGGTGTCAGCGCGTGTAGACGCCGCGCGCGAGAGTTAGCCGAACACGCGCTTAAAGATCGCATCGACGCGCGCAAAGTGGTGCGCGTCATCGAAGCAGCCATCTAGCGTTTTTGCATCGAGCTTGGCGGTCACGTCCGGATCGGCGCGGAGCCGGTCGATCAGCGCCGTCTCCGCACGGGGCGGCGGGCTCTGCCAGACCGCCATCGCATTGCGCTGCACCAAACGATACGCATCCTCACGCGTTACACCCGCCTGCGTCAGCGCCAGCATCACGCGCTGCGAATTGTGGAGGCCGCCCAGCAGCGCCAGATTGCGCGCCATGTTGTCGGGATAAACGACGAGTTTTTCGATCACCATCGCCATGCGATGCAGCGCGAAATCGAGATGGATGGTGGCGTCCGGCCCGATGCCGCGCTCGACGGATGAGTGCGAAATATCGCGCTCATGCCAGAGCGCGACGTTCTCCATCGCCGGCGTCACCGCGCTGCGCACAAGGCGGGCGAGGCCGCAGAGATTTTCCGTCAGCACCGGGTTGCGCTTGTGCGGCATAGCCGACGAGCCCTTTTGACCTGGCTCGAAGAACTCCTCGGCTTCCAGCACTTCAGTGCGTTGCAAGTGGCGGACTTCAGTCGCAAGCCGCTCCACGCCGCTGGCGACAACGCCGAGCGCTGCAAAGAACGCCGCGTGGCGATCGCGCGGGATGACTTGCGTCGAGACGGGCTCGATCGCGAGACCCAGCTTCTTGGCGACATACGCTTCAACGCGTGGATCAATCTGCGCGAACGTGCCCACAGCGCCGGAAATCGCGCACGTCGCGATCTCAGCCTTCGCCGCCCTCAAGCGTTCCAGATTGCGCGCGAACTCGGCGTAGTGCCCAGCAAGCTTCAAACCGAACGTCGTCGGCTCAGCGTGAATGCCATGCGAGCGGCCGATGGTCGGCGTCATCTTGTGCTCGATTGCGCGCTGCTTGAGCGCCGCCATCACGCGCTCGCAACCTGCGATGAGCAGATCCGACGCGCGCGCCAATTGCACGGCCAAGCAAGTGTCCAACACATCGCTCGACGTCATGCCCTGGTGCGCAAACCGCGACTCCGGCCCGACGTGCTCTGCCACGCTGGTCAGAAACGCGATGACGTCATGCTTCACCTCGCGCTCGATCTCATCGATGCGGGCGACGTCGAACTTGCCCTTGGCGCGATATTCGGCGGCCGCACTCTTCGGGATCGTGCCCAGTTCCGCCATCGCCTCCATGGCAAGCGTCTCGATCTCGAGCCAGATGCCATAACGGCTCTCGGGCTCCCAAATGGCCACCATGTCGGGGCGTGCGTAGCGCGGAATCATGGGCGGTTGATGCGACCGGGGCGGGGCCGCGTCAACGGGCGTGGAGCGCGCAGCTGGCGCCCAGCCACGCCAGGGCGCGGCTGGTAGCGCTTACGCGGTGGCTTCCGCCACGCGATCCTTCAACATCGTGCGGCCCGCGAGCAGGAAGTGCACCGAGGCCCAGCCGAGGAACAGGATCGTCGTACCCAGAGCGTATTTCAGGCCAAGGCCCTGCGCGCTCGCGCACGCCGCGGCATTCGCTTGGTCGCTGCACTGCGCGAGCGTCAGGCCGACATCGGCCAGCTGTTGAGCAGCGAAGAAGTCATTGGCGGCGCCGATGAAGGGCGGGCCCAAGCCATAGCCGATCAGGTTCACGATCAGGATCAGAATGGCGACCGAGGTGGCGCGTTGCAGCGGTGTCGAGACGCCCATCGTCACGGCGTACATGGGGCCAAGATACATGTAGTGGAAAATCGGCGCGATCATCAGGAACGCGAACGCCCACATGAATTCCGTCTGCAGGAAGGAGAGAATGTAGAACGGAATGGCGATTGCGACGCCAACCGCCGGCAGCCATGAGTTCACGTGCTTGTGCTTCGGCGCGAAGCGGTCCGAGAGATAGCCGCCGAGGAACGTGCCGAGCGCGGTCGAGACGCCGGCCACCAAAGCCATCGCATACGAAGCGTGCGCGCCTTCTTCAGCGAGCGTCGCGCCCAGGTCGTAATTGCGGATGAGGTGGGAAACCAGGAATTGCGAACTGCCGTAGCCGACAAAGCTGATCAGCGCGCCGCCAAAAGCGATGTGCCAGAACGAAGCCTTCGATGAGAGCGCCTTCAGCGTGACGCCGAACGAGGGCGGCTTCACCTGAGTGCCTGAGCGCGGCGGCTCCTTGACCGTCAGCTTGAGGATCAGCGCCGCCAAAATGCCGGGAGCGCCCAACATTATGAAGGCGGTGCGCCAGTCGAAATTAGCGACGAGCCAGCCGCCGCCAAGGAAGGCCATGGCGCTGCCGATGGGGATACCGAGCGAGAAGATCGCCAGCGCCGAAGCGCGGCGGTCGGCCGGGAAGTAGTCGGCGATTGCCGATTGCGACGGCGGCACGCACGCTGCCTCGCCAATGCCAACGCCGAGGCGGCACAGCGCCAGCTGCACGAAATTGCCCGCCATACCGCAGGCGGCCGTCATCAAGCTCCAGACGAAAGCGCCGATCGAGACGATAGTAATGCGGTTGGCGCGCTCGGCGTAGCGTGCGATCGGAATGCCAAGCAGCGTGTAGAGAATGGCGAACACAGGCCCGCCGAGCAGACCAAGCTGGAAATTCGAAACGCCGAACTCATGCTTGATCGGTTCCTGCACGATCGAGATCAGCAGCCGGTCAATGAAATTGAACGTGTAGACGATGACGAAGATGAACAGCACATAGGCGCGGTACGACTTGGTGCCGTAGCCTTGATGCCCTGCTGGCGCTGCCGCGTCGCTCATCGTTCCCCCGCTTGTCGTTGCGGGATGTTGTGGCGGCTGCGCGCGCGGCGGTCAAACGCCGATGTGACCTGAACCGCCGCTGCCGCGACGAAAGACGCGTTTCAACTCGCGCGGCTGATGTATCAGCTGATCTCGAAGAGCCCGTCGACCTCGACAGCGAAGTCCATCGGCAGGTTCGCCATGCCGACTGCCGAGCGGGCGTGCTTACCAGCGTCGCCGAAGACTTGGACCATCAGGTCAGAGCAGCCGTTCATCACTTGCGGGATCGGGCTGAACTCCGGTGTCACGTTCACAAAGCCATTGAGCTTCACCACGCGCTTCACGCGATCCAGATCGCCGCCGCACGCGGCCTTCACTTGCGCGAGCAGGTTGAGCCCGCACAGGCGCGCGGCTGCTTGGCCTTCTTCGACTTCGATGGCGTCGCCAAGTTTGCCCTTGATGCCGCCCGACGCGTCGACCGAGACCTGCCCAGAGACGTGGACGACATTGCCCACGATCACGAACGGCACATAAGAAGCCACCGGCGCCGGCGGCGTCGGCAACGTCAGCCCAAGTTCCTGCAAGCGGGCTTCGATGCGTGCCATGGCGGTGTGCTCCCTTGATGTGTTGGGTCTCTACTAGCGGGACAAATCACGCTCGTCATCACTCACCCATCCCCGGATGCGAGCGAAGCGAGCATTCCGGGGCCCATAAACACGCATGCCGGCCGCAACGACGTGGCAGAAGTGTTTATGGGTCCCGGGCTCGCCGCGTTGCGGCGCCCCGGGAATGGGTGTGAGTTAGCCCTCGTCCTCAAAATCCGCCTTCAACGCGCGTCCGGTTTGCACCGCGTCGCGTCCGAACTTATCCCGCGCCTTCGCGATCGCCGCCTCCGCTGCCGCGCGCTTTGGCGTCGCCGTATCGAGCATGTCGCCCTTATCGGCGGTCGCGGCGTCGCTGAAATCGGAGAGGCCGACACCGATGAGGCGATACTTGGTGTTGCCGTCCGCGTCGCCCGCCAGCAGTTCGCGCGCGTGCTGGAAGATGCGTGAGGCGAGCAGTGTCGGCTCAGGCAGCTGGCGCCGCCGCGTGATGATCTTGAACTTCGTGTCTTTGAGTTTGAGCGTCAGCGTCAGCCCCGCCGTGTCGCTGGCGCGGCAGCGCGTGGCGACCTTCTCGCAGAGCGGCCAGAGGATATCTTCGAGCGCTTCGATCTCGGAGACATCTTCGAAGAATGTCGTCTCGGCCGAGATGCTCTTGCGTTCACCGTGCGGATCGACCTTGCGCGGATCGTCAGCCATCGAGAGCGCAAAGAGGTGCGCGCCCCAATCGCCATAAAGCGCACGCATGCGCTGCGGGCCGACGGTGCGGATGTCGCCGATCTTGCGGAGACCGTTGCGCTCAAGCGCGGTGGCGCCAGCGGGGCCGACGCCGGGAAGCGTTGAGACGGAGCGGCTTTCGAGAAAGGTGAGCGCCTCGGCGCGGCCGATGACGGAGAAGCCACGCGGTTTATCGAGATCGCTCGCTGTCTTGGCCAAGAACTTGTTGAACGAGAGCCCGATTGAAACGGTGAGGCGGCGCTCCTCCCAAATCTTGTTCTGTAGCTTGATCAAAGATTGCGCCGGCAGGCCGCCATGCAGCGCCTCGGTGCCGGTGAGATCCATGAAGGCTTCGTCGATCGAAAGCGGCTGCACTTGCGGCGTCAACTCCTCCATCATCCGCCGGATGATGCGGCCTTCCTCGACATATTTGCGCATGTCGCCATGCACAACCTTCGCCTGCGGGCAGAGTTTCAGCGCCTTGAACATCGGCATCGCGCTACGCACGCCATAAGCGCGCGCGACATAGCAACATGTGGAAACAACACCGCGCTTGCCGCCGCCGACGATCACCGGATGCGGCTGCAAACTCGGATCGTCGCGCTTTTCGATAGAGGCGTAGAATGCGTCGCAATCGAGGTGAGCGATGGTGAGGGCGCTCAGCTCGCCATGCTCAACCGGCTGTTCCTCGCCGCAATGGCTGCAGCGCGGTGTCGGCGTTTCTCTGGCGCAAGCGCGGCAGAGGATCACGCGGCCTCGTCCGGCGAGAACAACCATGCCGCCCCACGCACGCCGGAGCTATCGCCATGCTTGTTCTGAACCAGCTGCGTCTCCAGCACGTCAGAGAACACATGCGCCAGCAGCTTGCCGCGAACACTCGGATACAAGCTCTTCACGTTGGAGACGCCGCCGCCGAACACGATCACGTCCGGATCGAGAATGTCGATCACCACCGCCAGCGAGCGCGCGACGCGATCGGCATATACGTCGAGCACGTAGCGCGCGTGCGCATCTCCGGCCTGCGCCTTCTCATCGGCCTCGCGCGCGCTCATGCCAAACGCGCGCTTGAAGCCTGTGCCGGAGAGCCATTGCTCCAAGCAACCCCAACGCCCGCACCAATCCTGCACCGGCTTTTCGTCTTCGCGCGGCCAGGGCAGCGGCGTGTGTCCCCATTCGCCGCCAATGCCGTTGGCGCCACGAATGATCTTGCGGTCAACGACAACGCCGCCGCCGCAACCCGTGCCGATGATGACGCCGAACACAACACGTCCGTGCGCCGCCGCGCCATCGACGGCTTCCGACAGCGCAAAGCAATTCGCATCGTTCTCGACCCGAACCGGCCGCTTCAGCGCTGCTTCCAAATCCTGCTCGAACGGCATGCCGTTGAGCCAAACCGAATTGGCGTTGCGTACGAGGCCCGTCTTCGGCGAGAGCGAGCCGGGGATGGCGAGGCCGATGACATTGATGCGTTGGCCCGAATCCGATTCGATTTTCGCGACCAAATCGACCACAGCGCGCACCGCGCTCTGATAGTCCCCAGGATTGGGCACGCGCTGCCGGTTCAGGATTTCTCCCGTTGAATCAAGCAGAGCGCCTTCGATCTTGGTGCCGCCGAAATCAATGCCAAGTCGCATCGATCAATCCTTAATGTGTTCTTAACGAGATGCGTAAAACTGGCGCCATTGCGATGGGTTGTTAATGGCCCTGCGCTATAAGGCGCGCAATGAGCGCAGAAGCGCCGGGGTTGTGAGAAGCGAAGCGGGTGATGGCCAAGACCGTTCTCATCGTCGAAGACAGCGAACTCAATATGAGGCTGTTCAACGATCTGTTGGAAGCCTTTGGCTACCGCACGGTCAAGACCCGCGACGGCCGCCAAGCGCTGCCGCTGGCCCGCGAGCACAAGCCCGACCTCATCGTCATGGACATCCAGCTGCCGGAAATCTCCGGTCTGGAGATCACTGACCGCTTGAAGAAAGATCCCGCACTTAAGGCCATCCCGGTCGTCGCCGTCACCGCGTTTGCGATGCGCGGCGATGAGCAGAAGATCATGGCCGCAGGCTGCGACGCTTATCTCTCCAAGCCGATCTCGGTGACCACGTTCCTCGAAACCATCCGCAAGTTCATCGGCTAGGAGGACCGCTCGCGTGAGTGCGCGCATCCTCGTTGTCGACGATCTGGAAGCCAATCGCCGCTTGCTCGAAGCAAAGCTGGGCGCGGACTATTACGATGTGCTGACGGCGCAGCGCGGCGAAGAAGCCGTGCAGCTGGCCAAGCGCGAAAAGCCTGATCTCATCCTCATGGACGTCATGATGCCTGGCGGCATCGATGGCTACGAAGCCTGCCGGCGCCTGAAGGCGATGCCTGAGACCAAACACATCCCGGTCGTGATCCTGACGACTCTGGATGATCGCGACAACAAACTGCGTGGCCTCCAGGCCGGCGCCGAAGAGTTTCTGCCGAAGCCGATCGACGACGTGCAGCTGATGGCGCGGGTGAAAAGCCTGCTTGGCTTAAAGGTTGTCATCGACGAACTCCGTGCGCGCGAAGCCAATGGTAAGCGCCTGGGCGTCATTGACGAAGAAGCACGCGATCCGCTTGAGCAGCACCGGCTCGTTGCCGGAAATGTTCTTGTCGTTGAGGACAACGCGACGCAGATCAAGTCGATCAAGGCCGCGCTCGGCGTCGAGCATCGCGTTGCGGTGATGGGTGTGGACGAGGCGGCGGGTCCGCCGGATTTGTGCGTGGTTTCCGTTACTGCGCGCGCCTTTGACGGCTTCCGCGTCATCGCCCGCATGCGCTCAGGTGAAGCGACGCGACATTTGCCGATCCTCGCCGTCGTCGAGCCGGATGATCGCAAGCGCATCGTCCGCGCCCTCGAACTTGGCGCGCATGATGTGATCAGCCGCCCGATCGACGAAGAAGAGCTCGTCGCCCGCGCGCGCACCTTAATGCGCCGCAAGCGCTACGTCGATGCGCTGCGCGCGCGTCTTGATCATAGCCTTGAACTGGCGATCACCGATCAGCTCACCGGTCTCTACAACCGCCGCTTCTTGATGAATCAGCTCACGCCGTTGGTGCAGCGCGCGCAATGCGGCGGCGATCAGGTGTCGATCATGACCATCGACATCGACCACTTCAAACGCCTCAACGACACTTACGGCCACGATGTCGGTGATGGCGTGCTGCGCGATTTCGCCGTGCGCCTCGGCGCCAACACGCGCCCTTCCGATTTTGCCTGTCGCATGGGTGGCGAGGAATTCGTCGTTATCATGCCGCGCACCAGCGGTGACATTGCCTGCCTCGCTGCCGAGCGTTTGCGGCGTTCGGTCTGCGCCTCGCCCTTCATCGTGGCGGGCCAGCAGAGCGAATTGGAAGTCACCGTGTCTATCGGCGTTGCCTGCACGGGCGACGGTGAGGAGAGCGCCGATACGCTGCTCAAGCGCGCCGATGAGGCGCTCTATGAGGCCAAGGCGGCAGGCCGCAACCGGGTCATCGGCAAGAGCGCGTCACAGGCCGCTTGAGATTCGAGTCATTCCAGACACGCGAAGCGTGATCTGGAATCCAGGGCTACCGCTCCGCCGTTTGCCCTGGATTCCAGATCGGCCTCCGGCCGCCTGGAATGACTGAAAAGACCGGCCAGCTTGGATGTTCTCAAGCTCAGCCTATGTTATGCCAGGACCGATGACCGACACCGATTTCATGGATAGCCCTGTCCGCGATGGGCAGATCAAGCTGCACGACCCGAGCGTCGCCTTTCCGGCGATGGCGAAGGCGGGGCGGCTGGCGGCTGAGTGCCTCGACATGCTCGTGCCCGAAGCGCGCGAAGGCGTGACGACGGGCCGGCTCGACGATCTCGCGCGCCAGTTCGTGTTCGATCATGGCGCGCTGCCGGCTTGCGTCTTCTATCGCGGCTATCGCCACACGATCTGCACGTCGGTCAATCACGTCATCTGCCACGGGATTCCAGGCGACAAAGTTTTGAAGAGCGGCGACATCGTCAATATCGATGTCACCGTCATCGTCGATGGCTGGCACGGCGATACCAGCCGCATGTACGCGATTGGTGAGGTGCCTCGCAAAGCCGAGCGGCTGATGGACATCACGTACGAAGCGCTGATGCGCGGCATCGCTGTGGTGAAGCCAGGCGCCACGACAGGCGATATCGGTCACGCCATTCAATCTTACGCCGAGAGCGAACGCACCAGTGTCGTGCGCGAGTTCTGTGGCCACGGCCTCGGCCGTGTTTTCCACGACGCGCCCAACATTCTCCATTTCGGCAAGCCCGGCCAGGGCGCCGTGCTCAAGCCCGGCATGATCTTCACCATCGAGCCGATGCTGAATCTGGGATCGCCGGCGGTGAAAATTTTGAACGACGGCTGGACGGCGGTGTCGAAGGATAAGTCGCTCTCTGCGCAGTACGAGCACTCCGTCGGCGTAACGGACACGGGGGTCGAGATTTTTACCGCCTCGCCGAAGGGCCTGCATCAACCCCACCAGATCAAGGCGTAGGCGGCGATGGCGGGGCGATCAAAAAATCGCACCACGCAAACGCCGCCGCGTGCGGTTGAAGACAGCGAACTGTTTCCGTTTCAGCTCGACGCGCAACCGCAGACGCTGCCGCCTATCGAGGTGCGCGCGAAGCCAAAGTCAAAAGCCGAGAAACCGCATTATCACGATCATCGCTCACGCCTACGCACGCGTTTCGATGAAGCAGGCGCGGGCGCGCTCGCGGACTATGAGCTGCTGGAGCTGATGCTCTACCGCACCATTCCGCGCATCGACACGAAACCACTGGCGAAGGCGCTGCTCGCGCGCTTTGGCGACCTGTCGGCGGTGCTGGCCGCGCCCGTCGAGCGCATTGCCGAGGTGAAGGGCGCTGGGCCCTCGGTGGCGCAAGATCTGAAGATCATCCAAGCCATGCTCGAGCGCGCAATGCGGGCGCCGTTGCATCAGCGCACCGTGATTTCGTCCTGGTCTCAACTCGTGAATTATTGCCGCGTCGCGCTGGCGCATGAGCCGCGCGAACAGTTTCGCGTGCTCTTCCTCGACACCAAAAACCAACTCATCGCCGACGAGGTGATGAACGAGGGCACCGTCGATCACGCACCGGTCTATCCGCGCGAGATTGCGCGCCGGGCGCTTGAGCTCTCGGCCGCATCGGTGATCCTCGTCCATAACCACCCCTCCGGAGATCCCAAGCCGAGCGCCGCCGACCTCGCCATCACGCGGGAAATTGTCGCCGCTGCTGAAACCGTGAGCGTTCGCGTGCATGACCATCTGGTCATTGGCCGAAATGGCGTCGCCAGCTTCAAGAGCCTGGGTTTGCTGTGAACGGCGCCTTGGTTTCGCCAGGGGCGAAGCCCTAGATAACGTGCATGGACGGATCGGATCCCTTCACGGTCACCATTGCGGGCGATCTGAACAAGATCGAGCGCGCCGCTTGGGATGCGCACGCGAATCCGGAAGGGGCGCCCTACGATCCGTTTCTCTCGTGGGACTTTCTGCAGGCGCTTGAAGAAAGCGGCTGTGTCTCTGCCGCTACCGGCTGGCAGCCGTTGCACCTGATCGCGCATGACGTCAGCGGCGCTATTGCCGGCTTCATGCCGCTCTACGCGAAGGACCACTCCTATGGTGAGTACGTCTTCGATCATGGCTGGGCCGATGCGTTCTATCGGGCCGGCGGCAGCTATTATCCAAAGCTCCAATGCGCCGTGCCATTCACGCCCGTGCCGGGGCGGCGCATCCTGACCAAGGACGCAAGCGTCGAGCGCGCGCTGGCGCAAGCAGCAATCGCGTTGGCGCAGCGCTCTGGCGCGTCATCGGTGCATGCGACGTTCGCGGAAGCTGCCGTCTGCGAACGGCTGAAGCCGCTCGACTATCTGACGCGGACTGGCCTGCAGTATCATTGGTTCAACCGCGGCTACGCTAGTTTTGAGGACTTCCTCGCTGCGCTCTCGTCGCAGAAACGCAAGGCCATTCGCCGCGAGCGCCAGCGTGCGCGCGAGCAAGTGAGCGTCAAGCGCTTGCGTGGCGCAGACATCACTAAGCGCGACTGGGACTTCTTCTTTCGCTGCTACATGGACACCGGCGCCCGCAAATGGGGTTCGCCTTACCTCAACCGGGACTTCTTCGACATCATCGCCGAGCGCATGGCCGATCGTTGCGTGCTGTTTGTCGCCGAAGCAGAAGGGGCGCCGGTTGCAGCAGCACTAAACTTCGTCGGCGGCGACGCACTCTACGGCCGCTACTGGGGCCGTGTTGCAGACGTGCCCTTCCTGCACTTTGAGCTGTGCTATTACCAGGCCATCGATCTCGCCATTGAGCTTGGTTTGCCCCGCGTTGAAGCGGGCGCGCAGGGCGAACACAAGCTCGCGCGCGGCTATGTGCCCGTTGAGACCTATAGCGCGCACTGGATCGCTCATCCCGGCTTACGCAGTGCGATCGGGCGTTTCTTGCAAGCCGAGACGCCCGCTGTCGTCAACGAAGCCGAAGCGCTGACGGAGAGCGCGCCGTTCAAGAAGAGCGGTAACTAGCAGCGCTGCGAAATACCAAAGCCGCCGTCGGGTTGGCCGACGAAGAGTTGGTTGTCGTTGCCCTTGGCGATGTTGACGGCGAAGTCGCCATTGGCGCCGCTCATGGTCAGCCGATCGCCGACAAGCGTCCATGTGCCAGGCGCGCCATCTTGCATGCGCAGCGTGCCGTCGGCGTTGAACGTCACGGCGGAGTTGCAATCGCCATTGTCGCCCCATGTGCCGATCAGGAATTCCGCCGTGACCGGATCATCGCTCGGCACAGGCGGCGCATGCGGATCGATGGCGGGTGCTTCTGCTGTCGTGTCGGCTGACGGCGTTGTGGTTTGGCCGCAGGCGGCAAGCGCGAGCACGGCGGCAATGAGAAAGATCGATTTGAACATCAAATCTAGTCCTGTGTTCTGGGTGGCAGCAAAGCCATGCCGAGAGGGACCTTAGAACTCGATGAGGTCTTCTGGTTCGTGTTGTTCGGCGTCTTGTGGTTCAACGTATCGCTCAAGGTCGGGCATCGGCGCGCCACAGTGTGGAGCGAGCACCCAAACGAGGTACGATTTGAAGAACGGGTGTGCAATGTACAGAAAGTTGGCCGCGTCCAGAACAAGCCCCGATTGCCCAAGGGCATACATTTCTGCAATCAACTCTGTGACTGCTTTCCGGACGTCCGCCGCTGTGACGCGCGGTGACTTCTCGTCCAACATCTGCGCTATATTATTCGCAATTCGCGTTGAGCCGATCTTGACGTTCACGTTGGTCCGGCTAACGGCAAGCAGCACCAACTCTCGCAGCGAAAGTTTTTTCCCGCCGGCTGTTTGGTAAGCCTTAGCCCCCCTCGTCGCAATACGGTGGAATATTGCTCCGTCAATAGACGCGACGCGCTGAAACGTCTCTCGCAGGTGCTGTTCGTTGATCGACGGTTGGCGCTCTGTGGCGAGGGCCTCGTCAATACCAAGATTGAAGCAGAGCTCGGAGCAGTGTTTTTGCATAAGAAGTGGGTTACGAAAGGCGAACCGCGTGAGAACGCTTAGCGTTTTATCAGTGACCCTCACCTTCAACGTGCGGAAGCCGACGTCAGCGATGCGGCGAATTTCACCCTCGGTCCACTTCGGCGCTTCTTCGGGCACGCTGCGCGCGAGTAGTTCTCCGATAACAGGATCAGGCGTTGATCTTCCGCGCTTAATCTCAAGAAAGACCTCTGCGACGTCAGGCACCGAAATCAGAACAACAGTGCCTTTCTCGTCCATGAACGGACGGAAGCTCTTGATGAGCGGGCCCTGGAGCCGACGATCCACGTCGTGAAAATTGTCGATTATCAGCGCGCGGCGTTGTCTGGCGCAAGCGAATGGAGCCTCGGTGACTGAGACATCAAGCTGTTGCGCAATCGAGCCCCAATAACTGTCCACGGACTGGATTTGGCTTCCGTAGAGCAGTATTGGAGACGCCTCTTGAAATATCTGACGGCATAGTTCGGTTTTTCCCGACTTGGAAGGGCCATGCAGACGGATGATCTTCCCACCGGCGAGAAGTTCTCGCTGTATGCGACGAAACTCGGGTTTTGTGGAGCGGTCGATGAAGGTGTAGGTGGGTTTGGCTTCTGCGAAAACATCCGTCACGCGTGGCACTGGCGGGGCTACATCTAGGGCGGCACCGGATTCTAGTTCGGGACGCCCGCACAACTTTCCAATGCGGCGGACCAGTCCACGCCATGCCTGGTCCGAATTATCGGGGCTTACCAACCAATCGCTGATGTCCTCGACGTGCAAAATGTTGAATGGCGCGGGTATCACAAAGGGCTCAGAATTGACCCGTGCTGCAGCGAGCTTGTCGGCTTCAAATCCGATTAGCGCCTCGGCGAGCACCCACCGTGACTCTCTGGCCGCCGGCGACCAGCACACAACAATGGACTTAGCTGCACGCGCCTCCCGATTAATCTCCTCCGAGAAAGCTTCGCCGGCATTTAGGCTCGCATCGAACCAGACGTCCAATTTCAAGCCCCGCAGCGCGCGATTTAGTTGCTCAATCGCGCCCCGATCCTCTCTCTTGTACGAAATGAAAACGTCAGCCATGCCAGCCTCCTGAGTTCGACGCTAGCAGCGCGAGCGAAGAAAAACGAGAGGTTGTATCGCAAATTTCCTAGCGGCGCTTCTTACCGCGCTTGGTATCGCGCTCGCGGCCGCCGCCGCGCGCGCTGCCGCCGGGGCGATAGCCTTGTTTGCTCGGGCGTGATTTGCGCCAGCCGGGCAGCGGCGGCGCAGCGTCGCTGAGAAGTGAGAACACGAGGCCTCCGCTGATCGGCGTCGCTTCCTCCAAGCGCACCTCGACGCGCATGCCCAGCGGAAAGCGCTCGCCCGAATGTTCGCCGACGAGCGCATGTGCTGCTTCGTCATGGATGTAGCGCTCGTTGCCGAGCGTGGAGATCGGCACCAAGCCATCGGCTTGTGTCTCATCCAAACGCACAAAAAGGCCGAAGCGCGTGACGCCGGTGACGCGGCCCTCGAACGTGTTGCCGATGCGGTCTGAGAGGAACGATGAGATGTACCGTGCGGTCGCGTCGCGCTCGGCCGCCATGCTCTTGCGCTCCATCTCGGAGATGTGCTCGGCGGTTTCCGTGTAGCGCTGCTCTTCCGCGTCCGTCGCGCCATCATCGCCGAGCTTCAGCGCGCGAATGAGCGCGCGATGGATGGTGACGTCGGCATAGCGGCGGATCGGTGAGGTGAAGTGCGAGTAGGCGCGCAGGTTCAAGCCGAAGTGGCCGATATTGTCGGGCGAATACACGGCTTGCGACTGCGTGCGCAGGACAACTTCGTTGATGATGTCCTTGTTGGGCGAAACCTGCGCCAGTTGCAGAATGCGATTGAAGCGCGCCGCGGTGACGCTCTGGCCCTTCGCCCATGACATATCGACAGTCGGCAGGAAGTCGCTGATCGCGGCGATCTTCTCATCGCTAGGGCGATCGTGGATGCGATAGATTTGCGGACGGCTTTTTTGCTCCAAAGTCTCGGCCGCGCAGACGTTTGCCTGGATCATGAACTCTTCGATGAGCTTGTGCGCATCGAAGCGCTCGCGCCGCTTTACGCCCGCGACCTTGCCGTCCTTGAAGATGATCTTGTGCTCCGGCGCGTCGATCTCCAGCGGCTGACGCTTCTCGCGCGCCGCCCACACGCACGCATACGCCGCCCAAAGCGGCTTCAGGATCGGTTCTAACAGCGGGCCGGTTTTTTCGTTCGGCTCGCCATCAATGGCTGCTTGCGCTTGCTCGTACGAGAGCTTCGCCGCGGAGCGCATGAGCCCGCGCACGAACTTGTGGCGCACTTTCCGGCCGTCGCGATCGAAGATCATCTCAACCGCCATGCAGGCGCGCTCTTCGTTCTCGCGCAGCGAGCAGAGATCGGCGGACAAGGATTCCGGCAGCATGGGCGCCACCCGATCAGGGAAGTAGGTCGAGTTCGCCCGCCGCCATGCGCCGCGATCCAAAGGCGAGCCGCTGGTCACGTAAGCGGAGACATCCGCTATCGCGACCCACACGCGCCAACCGCCTTTGTTCTTCTCGTCCGTATCCGGTTCGGCATAGACGGCGTCGTCGTGATCGCGTGCGTCTTCGGGGTCGATGGTGATCAGCGGGACGTTGCGCAGATCCGTGCGGCCTTTGAGCGTGGGCTTCTGCGCCGCGTTGGCTTGCGCTTCTTCGTCCGGGCTAAAGCCTTCAGTGATGCCGTGCGTGTGCATGGCGAGTATCGAGGCGGCGCGCGGATCGCTCTCGCGGCCGATCACTTCCTTGATCGTGCCGCGCTTCGGGCCATGCGCGCGGCCGCGTTCGGGCATGAGCTCGGCGAAGACGAGGTCGCCATCCTTCGCTTCGCCAGCGTGTTGCTGTTCGATCAGGATGTCGTGACGCGCTTTGCGGTCGGCGGGTTCGACGCGGCCGCCGCCGAAGCGGGCGCGCGGATCCTTGTTGGCGCGATAGACGCCGAGGATGCGGTGCGCGCTTTGGCCGAGCCGTTTCACAACGCGCGCGACGAACTCGCCATCGTCATCACGCGCGATGCGCGCCAGCACGCGGTCGCCGACGCCGATCGCCGCTTCGCCCTTCATGCGCCGTGCTTCGCCGGGCGCTAAGCGGATGGTCGGGCCGAAATAGCCGTCAGGCCCGCGCATGCGCGCAAGCAGCTCGCCGTCCGCATCGCGATCGAGAATATCCATGACGCCGGATTCCGGCAGTGCGTTGGCATCCGCATATTCCTTGCGCCCCGAACGCCCGAGCGCACCGGACTCCTCCAGCTCACGCAAAATGTGTCGTAGCTCTTTCTTCTGATCCGGCCCGATGCCCAGCTCATGCGCGATGTCGCGCTTCTGCGCCTTGCCGCCGACTTTGCGGATCGCTTCGAGTACGCGTTCGCGGGTGAGGGGCTCATAGGGGAGTGGAGGAGGGCGCTTTGGCATCAGCCTTTGACCCAACGGATGACGAGCCGGATGACGTGCCAGATGAAAGGCCCGGCGATTATCAGCGTGGTGCCGAGAGCAAGTATCCACAATCCAATTGTGACTGCGGGGGTCTGCGCGGTGGCACGCCAGTCGCTGCGCACAAACTGATCGCGCTGTCGGCAGACCTGTCCACTCACTAGCCGACATGATCGCACTAGGTTGCCTGCAGCTTGGTCAATCTCGACAGCGGACTGGGAATTGCCGACCTGGATGCGCGCAAGTTCTGAGGCGAGATGTTCTGTGAGAATACCTTCCGGTGAGCATCCATCGATTGTGTTGCCGTCATGATCCAAGCAATCGAGGAAGGAGACGCGGGGCAACGCAATTGTTTGCGCGCGGAGCATGACTTCGGAGTATTCGAGTTCAATACAATTGGCGTTCGTTCCGCAGTTGGCATTCGCGGCATCGTAGTTGGAGTAGCGCATGACGGTGGGGGCAATGCACTGACTTTGCAGAGTGTAGACGAGACGCGACGACAAGACGTCGGGTTGCATTGTGGACTCATGCGAAACCACATGAGTGCCCAAGAGCGGCGAAGAACCCGGAGGGACTTCTTCGATGGGAGCTTCTTCCCATGAGCAGGTTCGAATTGTGTTGTGCAATCCGAGTTGCGGCCCAATGAAATCGAGATTTCGATGGTCCTCGTCTCGGTTGTTCTCAACTATGTAGCCATGTCGCGGCTCAGAGGCCCAGAGCGCCACCCCACCGAGAGCGCACAACACCCCCGCGCACAGGACCAATATTCCCAGGCGCCTTATTCGGCCGGAGATAGTGCCGCCGTGAGCTTCAGTCACCGGTATGCCCTCAGTCGCCAGATCAGCATCAAATTCGCTGTGGATGAGGACGAACGTCAAGCTACAGTTTCGACTAAGCCTTCTTAGCCGGCGCCTTCTTCTTCGCAGCCGGCTTCTTCGCCGCCGCTTTCTTTGGCGCCGCAGCCTTCGGCTTCGCAGCTTCCTTCTTCGGCGCTGCCGCCTTCTTCGCTAGTGCTTTCTTTTTCTTCTTGCCGCCACCGGCTTCGAGACGCGCCGCGAGCAGCGAGAGCGCTTGGTCGACGTCGATGTCTTCCGGCTTGGTGCCGTTCGGCACGTTGGCGTTGGTTTCGCCGTCGGTGATGTAGGGGCCGTAGCGGCCGTTCAGCACACGCACCGGCTTGCCGGTCACCGGGCTTTCGCCGAGTTCTTTGATCGGCGGCGCGGGCGCTGCACGACCGAAGCGGCCTTTGCCGCCGCCGGCTTTCTTCTCTTCGATGAGCGCAACGGCGCGGTTCATCTGAATTTCGTGGACGTCATCAACGCCGGGCAGGTTCACATAGAGATTGCCCATTTTGATGTACGGACCGAAGCGGCCGATGTTGGCGACGATCAGTTCGTTCTCGCTCGGATGCATGCCGACTTCGCGCGGCAGCGAGAGCAATTTGATCGCGGTCTCTAAGCTCACATCCGTCGGCGACTGGCCCTTCGGCACGCTGGCGCGCTTGGGCTTTTCCGCATCGTCCGGATTGGTGGTTTCGAAGTACGCGCCAAAACGGCCGTTCTTCAGCAGGATCGGGCCGTTCGGGCCGTCGCCGACGAACAGGCCGTCAGACGGGATCGCTTGCTCAGCTTCATCGCCACCCGCGAGCGGGCGCGTGAATTTGCACGGCGGATCGCCATTATAGTTCGAGCAGCCAACGAACGCGCCATACTTGCCGAGGCGCAGCGAAAGCTGACCTTGGTTGCAGAGCGGGCAGAGGCGCGGATCTTTGCCGTCTTCGCGCGGCGGGAAGATGTGCGAGCCCAGCACTTCATTCAGCGTGTCGAGCACATGCGTGATGCGCAGCTCGCTCGTCTGCGCGATGGCGCCGTTAAAGTCTTTCCAGAAGTCGCGCATCAGCGCTTTCCAATTGAGTTCGCCGGCGCTGACTTCGTCGAGCTTCTCTTCGAGACCTGCGGTGAAGTCGTACTCGACATACTTGCCGAAGAAGTTCTCAAGGAAGGCAATGACGATGCGGCCGCGGTCATCCGGGATGAAGCGGTTCTTGTCCATGGTGACGTAATTGCGTTCGCGCAGCTTCTCGAGGATCGCCGCGTACGTCGAAGGACGGCCGATGCCCAGTTCTTCAAGCTTCTTCACCAGCGACGCTTCCGAATAACGCGGCGGCGGTTCGGTGAAGTGTTGATCGGCTTTGCAATCGTGGACGTTAATCGCTTCGCCCTGCTTCAGTTGCGGCAGGCGGCGGTTCTCTTCGTCCTCTTCGTCGTCGCGGCCTTCCTGGTAGAGCTTCAAGAAGCCGTCGAAGAGAATGACCTGGCCCGTGGCGCGCAGCTCCACCTTGCCAGTCGGCTCAGTGAAATCGACGCTGGTGCGCTCGATTGAAGCCGCTTCCATTTGTGACGCGACGGCGCGCTTCCAAACCAGATCATAGAGCTTCGCTTGGTCGCCATCGAGGCTCATCGACTTCGGTGTGTTGTTGGGGTCAGTCGGCCGGATCGCTTCGTGCGCTTCCTGTGCGTTCTTGATCTTCGACGTATATTTGCGCGGCTCGCTCGGCACGTAAGTGTTGCCGAACTCTTTGCCGATGGAGGTGCGCAGATCGCGGATCGCGCCTTCATCCATGCTGACGCCGTCCGTACGCATGTAGGTGATGTGACCGGCCTCGTAGAGACGTTGCGCGGACTGCATCGTGCGCGAGGCGTTGAAGCCGAGCTTGCGGGCGGCTTCTTGTTGCAGCGTCGAGGTCGTGAACGGCGGCGGCGGGTTGCGTTTCGTCGGCTTCGCTTCGACAGCGCTGACCTTGAAGCTGCCTTTCTTCACGGCATCGCGCGCAGCGTGCGCCATTTGCTCGTTCGGAATGTCGAGGCGCTTTAGCTTCTTGCCTTCGAACGCCGAAAGTCGCGCCGGGAAGATATCGCCGCGCGTGCTCGCGAGCGTCGCGTCAACGCTCCAGTATTCTTGCGGCTTGAACTTCTCGATCTCGACTTCGCGATCAACGATGATGCGCAGCGCCACCGATTGTACGCGGCCAGCCGAGCGCGAGCCGGGGAGCTTCCGCCACAGAACCGGCGATAGCCCGAAGCCGACGAGATAATCGAGCGCCCGGCGCGCCAGATAAGCGTCGACCAGTTCCATATCGATGTCGCGCGGCGCCGCCATCGCGGCCTGCACGGCGGGCTTCGTGATGGCGTTGAAGGTGACGCGCTTAACGGTCTTGCCCTTTAGCGCCTTCTTTTGATTGAGCGCTTCCAGAACGTGCCAGGAAATCGCCTCGCCCTCGCGATCAGGGTCGGTTGCGAGGATGAGGTGGTCAGCCTCTTTCATCGCATCGGCGATGGCTTTGACGTGCTTGGAGGACTTGGCGTCGATCTCCCAAGCCATGGCGAAATCGTCGTCCGGGCGCACCGAACCGTCCTTCGGAGGCAGGTCGCGGATATGGCCGTACGAGGCCAGGACTTTGTAGTCCGAGCCCAAATACTTGTTGATTGTCTTGGCCTTAGCCGGGGACTCAACGACGACAAGATGCATAGTGTGGCGGTAACCTGTGCTGCAAGGCCGGAGGCGAAGCGGGCCGGAAACTGGGGGTGCGACTCCCGCGTGTCAACGAGTGGCAACCGCACCGAGCGATCGCTTATGCCGTCCGGGAGCTAATTTTCTACGTATTTGCAGATGGTTACGAAAATTGAAAAGACTATTGGCGCTGCAACTGCAGGGTGTTAGATGCAAGCATAGATTGCAGAACGGGACTGGCAGCTTATGGACGAAGCGGTGAAATCGGACGATGACGAGGTCACGCGCGGCGAAGCGGCCAAGTATCTCTATGACATGGCTGGCCAGCTCTCGGAAATGGCGCGTCGCTTCGAATTGCACAATGCCGCGGATGCGCTGGCTCAGGTGCAGCGTTCGGTGGCGTCGGAATTCTAGTCGCCGTCGCTGAAGGCGTGGCGCCCGAGCGCGGCATAGCCACCGGGTAGCGACGCGGCGCGGCCCTCTAATTCGAGTTCAGTGAGTGCAGCAGCGACCGCGCCCATCGGCGCCTCGGTCAGCCGCGCGAGATCGTTCACATGGATCGGTGTGGGCGATAGCAGTGCAGCGATTTTCTTAGGCAGGCCGGGCGGTGGCGGCTCGGAATCGTTCTCGCCGAAGAGCGGTCCCGCTGAGAGCGGCCGCAGAGGCGATGCGCCATCGCCGAGCGCTGCGATCACGTCTTCAGCGCTCTCGATCAATGTCGCACCCTGCTTGATAAGCGCATTCGATCCGCGCGCGCGAGGATCAAGTGGCGAGCCTGGCACAGCCATGACGTCACGCCCCTGATCGGCGGCGGCGCGCGCGGTAATAAGCGAGCCGGAGCGCAAGGCCGCCTCGATGATAACGACGCCGCGCGAAAGCCCCGAGATGATCGAGTTGCGGCGCGGAAAGTCGCGCGCCCGCGCGATCGTGCCCAAAGGCGCTTCAGTGACCACGACGCCGCGGGTGCAGATGGCCTCGTGAAGTTTCAGGTTCTGAGGCGGGTAGGGATGATCGAGCCCGCCCGCCAGCACCGCCGCCGTGCCGGTAGCGAGCGAACCCTTGTGCGCCGAGGCGTCAAGGCCGCGCGCGAGGCCCGATACAACCGTGAATCCAGCTGCGCCCAAATCCGCCGCGATGCGCTCCGCGAACAAAAGCGCGCCAGCAGAGGCTTCGCGTGAGCCCACGATGGCGATGGTTGGTTTGCGCAGCAGTTTAACGTCGCCGCGCAGCGCCAGGAGCGGGGGCGGCGCGTCGAGTTGCGCCAGCAACGGCGGATAATCGGGCTCGCTCGACGCCACCAGCTGCGCGCCGAGCGCTTCAATGCCGTCGAGTTCCGCTTCAATGCGATCGACTGACGGCGGCGTCAGCTGCGAGATGCGGGGCAATGCTTCGAGCGCAGCACTTGGCGTGCGGAAGCGTGCGAGCAGACGATGAAAAGTGAGCGGTCCAATTCGCGGTGTCCGCGCCAGCCGCGCCCAAGCGAGCCGCTCCGGGCGCGAGAGCGTCCGCGTCATGCGTCCGGCGTAGCTTGCGGTGCAGGCGCCGCTTCAACAGCCTCGGTCGCTTTCTTGTCGCCGATCTTGGATTCCGTTCCGGCCCGCAGGCGCGCGATGTTTTCGCTGTGGCGCCAAAAAATGAGTACGGCGAGCACGACCGTGAAGATAATCTCAGGCCAGCTGAACTGCGCGACCATTGCCGCTATCGGCGCAATCGCTGCAGCGCAGAGTGCGGCGAGTGACGAATAGCGAAACATGGTGGCGACTGCGAGCCAAGTGATCCCGGCGATGAAGCCGATTGGCCAAATGCCGGCAAACAGCACGCCGAAGAAAGTCGCGACGCCTTTGCCGCCTTTGAAATTGAGCCAGACCGGCAGGCAGTGCCCTAAGAACGCCGCGCCGCCCGCAACCAAACCGATCTGCAATTGCGTCTCTTCCGGCAAGCCGCCAAGCCCAGCCGCCCAGCGCGCGATCAAAAGCGCGATGCCGGCCTTGCCTGCGTCGAGCAGAACCGTTGCGAGTGCGAGATCCTTGCGGCCCGTGCGCAGCACGTTAGTCGCGCCGATATTGCCGGAGCCAATCTGGCGAATGTCGCCCAGCCCTGCGGCGCGCACGATGACGAGGCCGAACGGGATCGAGCCCAGGAGATAGCCGCCAACGGCCGCGAGGATGAAATAAAGAGTCAGCACGCGCGGCTCCTTAGCAGGCGCGCGCCGCTCTGTGGAGAGGCGACTTTTCCGGGCGCTCGCGTAAGTTGCCTGCCGGGAGGACGCGAAGCCATGAGCATCACGCGGCGGGAGTTGGCGCTGGGCGCGGGCGCTGTGGCGCTGGCGGGCTGTGCGCAGGAGGGTGCGATGGAGATGCCTGCGCCGCGCGAGCGGCAGTTTCCGGCGAACTTCCTCTGGGGCGTCGCCACCTCATCGTTTCAGACTGAAGGCGCGCTTGATGCTGACGGGCGCGGCCCGTCAATCTGGGATGTCTTCCCGCGTGACCGCATCCACGATGGCTCCGACGCAACGACGGCGAACGATTCGTATCGTCGCTACGCGGAAGACGTTGCGCTGATCGCCGATGCGGGCATGAACGCCTACCGCTTCTCGATCGCCTGGCCGCGCATCGTGCCTAGCGGTTCGGGCGCGGTGAACGATGCGGGCATCGATTATTACGCGCGCTTGATCGACGCGTTGCTGGCGCGCGGCGTCACGCCTTACGCGACTTTGTTTCATTGGGACTTGCCGCTGGCGCTGCAAGAACGCGGCGGCTGGACCGCGCGCGACACCACGGCGCGTTTTGCCGAGTATGCCGACATTATCGGCAGTCGCTTGGGCGATCGGCTGAAGCACATCGTCATTCTCAACGAAGCAGCCGTGCATGCCGTCCTCGGTCATGTGCTTGGCACGCATGCGCCGGGCATCGCCGATGCGGATCATCTCGGCGCAATCATCCACCATCAGAACTTGGCGCAAGGCTTAGCGATCCAAGCGCTGCGCGCGGCGCGCAACGATCTCACTGTCGGCACGACGATGGCGCTGATGCCGTCGCGCCCCGAGGGTGGGATGATGAGTTGGCTGAACCAGAAAGCCGCCGCCGGCTTCGATGAAGTCTGGAACGGCGCCTTCCTCGATCCGCTCTTCCGCGGCGCCTATCCTTCGACGGCGCGCGGTATGGTCGAGAGCGTGCTGCAAGACGGCGATCTCGAAGCGATCCGCCAGCCGATCGATTTTCTCGGCGTGAACTATTACGCACCGTCCTACACGCGCTTCAATCCGACCGCGCCGAGTTTCATTGAGCCTGCCCCGCCGCCGCGCGGCTCAGAGCGCGACGCGTTCGATCGCCACCTCGATCCCTCCGGTCTGCACGAAACGCTGGCGCGCGTGCGCGACCAGTACGGAAACCCGCGCGTGCTCATCACCGAGAACGGATGTTCTGATCCGTTCAGCGACGGGCCAGCAGAACTCGATGATCAATTCCGCATCAATTATGTCCGCCGCCACCTCGAAGCGGTGAAGAGCGCGATGGAAGCGGGCTCAAACATTGGCGGCTACTTCCATTGGACCTTGGTCGATAATTGGGAGTGGGCCGAAGGCTATCGCTCCAAGTTCGGCCTCGTCGCGCAGGATCGCAGCACCGGCATGCGCACGCCGAAAGCGAGCTACGCATGGTTCAGCGCGCTCGCGCGTAGCGGAGCGCTCAATCAGTGAGCCTCACGCTGCAACCGCGCCTCCGGCTCGATATCGGCTGGGGCGATCTCTTCTCGGCGCTCGGGCCGGCAATCGGTGATTGGCGCGCGACGGTGGCAGGCCTTTTCAAGCGTCCGGCGTTACCATGCCTCTCCGTGCGCACCGCGTTCGACGCTTTGTTGCAGGCGATCGAGGCGAAGCCCGGCGACGAGATAGTGTTGAGCGCGGTCAACATCGAGTCGATGGCCGCGGTCGCGAAGGCGCATGGCGTAACGCTTGTACCCGTCGATATCGACGTCCGCACCATGTCGCCGTCCGCCGATGCGATGGACGCCGCGATCACGCCGCGCACGCGCCTTATCCTGATTGCGCATCTCTTCGGCGCGCGCCTTTCGCTCGCTCCTTATGCGGGCGTGAAGCCGGAAGGCGTGCTCCTCGTCGAGGATTGCGCGCAAGCGTGGCGACCGGATTTCGCGCCGAGCTCCGAAGCAGACGTGAGCCTGCTGAGCTTCGGCCCGATCAAGCGCCGCACGGCGTTGGGCGGCGCCGTCGCGCTGTTCCGCGACGCGGCGTTGGCAAACAAGTGCGCCATCGTCGAAGCAAGCTACACGCCGATGTCCGAGGGTTGGTTCGTGCAGCGCGTGCTGAAATATTGCGCGCTGAAGATCGCCACCACGCCGCATATCTATCGCGTCATCCACGCGCTCGTGCAGGCGATCACTGGCGACGCGGAGAAAGCCATCGGCGCCGCAGCCCGCGGCTTTCCGCCGGGCGAACTGCTCGTGCGCCTACGCCGCCGCCCGCCGCAGCGTATGTTGAAGCTGCTGCATCGCCGTCTCACTACGCCGGTCAGCGATCGTGACCGCATTAGAGCCAACGCGCACATTCTCGCGCGTTTGCCGCCCGCCATGAGCGCGATCGCCGCCGGTGTCGAAGATCATCATTATTGGCTGACGCCGATTCTGGTCGATGACGCGGAAGCCGCCGCGAAGGCGCTCGTGGCCAAGGGCTATGATGCGACACGCGGCGCGACCAGCCTGCGCGCGATCGAGACCGAAGCGCGCGCTGCGCCAAACGCGCGTTCGCTGATGGCGCATGTTCTTTACTTGCCGCCGCCGTGGACGCTCAGCGTCACCGAACTCGAACAGCTGGCGCGTGATGTGCGCCAAGCCGCCGATGCGCCACGTTAGCGCCTAGGGCCTGGCGCTAGGAAACTGAAAGTAGACGTCCATGTGCCCGCTATTGTCATAGAACGTGCCTGAGACGTCGTTCATGCTGAGATAGAGCCTGCCTTCGCTGGCGGCGTCGGATTGTCCGCCCTGGCCGATCACGAACACCTCACCGCCGACGCGCCCGATGAGCGCTGCGAGCGGCGCGCGCGGGTAAAGCGTGTTGTTGATCCGCTCGCCCGAGCCCGCGGGCCCGAACGCTGGCTCGCCGCGATAATTCCAACGGCCTTGGGCATTGATGGCGATGCGCTGGCCACGACGAATGTCGATTCCGGTGTCGCACCATTCGACGTTGGCTGGCACCCGCACCATCATGTCAGACATGCGGCATGAGGCGACGACGGGCGCCGCCGTCGCCGCTTCCTGCGCCGCCTGCGCGGCATCGGCCGGGCGTTCGTCTGTGATCGTTGGGCGTGAGGGATCGGCGACGCCAGGCTCGCCAGTCTGCGTCTGCGCCTGTTCGCGCGCTTGCTCTGCTGCTTGCGCGGGCTCCACAGCTTGCGGCGCGCGCGTCGCCTCAAGCTCCGCAGCGATGCGCGAAACGTGCATTGCAGCCAGCCCCGTCACCGCCACTGCGCCGACGGACGCCACGAGTTGAAAGCTCAGCAGCGCCCAAGCGGCGCCTACGAAACGCTTTGCGTGCGACTTGCTCATGGCGATCTCGATGCGAGTGCGGTGCGGATGAAGCGAGAGAGCGTCACCAGAAGCGAAAGACAAGAGACGCCAAAGCTTGCCCAGGCGATGTTCTCATAGAGATCGGCGCTTACGCCTTTGCCGAGTTGCAAGGTCAGGAAAGCCATCACGCCAACAAGCGCCAGCGACACCCAGCCGAAGAGGGCGGTGGACCCGAAATCTTGCAGCGCAGGCCCGTCGAACGTGCGCGGATCGACGGCATCGAGCCGCCCGCCCGTGTGCGCGCGTGCGCCTGCTTCGAGTTCTGCCCAAGGCGCATCGCCAACTGCCCGCCAGCGCGAGAAATCGAACATTTGCACGATCGTGAACGGGAGTGGCGGCTTCACGCCATCGAGCTTGATCTGCACCAGCTTGCCGGCATCGAGCGCCTCGGTTGCTTCCGCGCGCACCCAGAGCGAATTGCGCGCGGCTTCCGACCACGCGACCACCACGCATTTGGCGCCATCGAGCTCGCGTTCGATCTCAAGCGTAAAGTCTTGGCCCGCCCTGAGATGGTCATCCCACCACAAGCTGAAGCCCGAACCGCGCAAACCCTCCGCCAGCGTGGCGACACGATCTTTGTTGGCGTGCGCGTATGAGACGAAGATGTCTGCCATCGCGTCCCCCTTAGGGAACCGACGCTAGGTCAGAGGCAACCGGATAGCGAGTCTGTAACGCTCGTAACGCTTAGCTGCCGCGGCAGGTCACTGGCGCTGCGCGGCCGACTTCCCATTGGCCAGTGTCGCCGCCGCCACGGAAGCCATAGCGACCGTTGCTGTAATAGCCGTCGCCAGCTTCCGGCAGCACCATCGAGGGGCCACCGATTATGGCGACGCGGGCTTGGCCGTCATCGGTTTCGACGATGAGCCGCGTGCCGTCGCTGCAGCGATATGCGATCGGCCCATCGAGCGGGATCGGCGGCGGCGTGTTGCCGGGGCCAGGGTCGCCAGGACCGATTGGCGGCGGCAGCGGCGTCGGCGGCGAAGCGCTCGCGCATGCGGTCACGAAAAGCAGAACGCTCAAAGCCAGAACGCGCATCACCCACTCCTATGCAGGAAAAATCGCCTTACCAGAGATAAACGTCCGTTTGACGGCGCCTTGAAGGAGCTTTTCGTCGAACGGGCTGTTGTTGGATTTGGACTTCAGCTTGTCGGAGTCCAGACGGAACGGCGTGCCGGTGTCGATAACGATAATATCGGCGGGCGCGCCTTTGGCGAGGCGGCCCTGCGGCAGCTTCATCAATTCGGCGGGGCGCAGCGTCAGGGTGCGGAAGAGCGTGTTCAGCGAAACATCG
The DNA here is from genome assembly GCA_964405865.1 of uncultured Terricaulis sp. Classification (GTDB taxonomy): domain Bacteria; phylum Pseudomonadota; class Alphaproteobacteria; order Caulobacterales; family Aquidulcibacteraceae; genus Vitreimonas. The sequence continues at coordinate 118,024 of CAYOPM010000007.1, forward strand.
CCATTGTGCGCCAGCGTCAGCGCCGCCGGCAGGAGTGTTTCCAAGCCCACGGCGCCGAACGCCGCTTCCTCGAACGGCAAGCGCTTGTCTTCCGCCTGTTGCGGATCATGGCCGGAGACGATGACGTCGATCAGTCCGTCGCTCACCGCCTGCACCAGCGCGCGGCGATCATCTTCGCTGCGCAGAGGCGGCGAGAGCTTGGCGAAGCTGCGATAGCCATCGACATCCTGCTCGTTCAGCACGAGGTGATGGACATTCACGCTCGCATACGCCTTCACGCCGCGCTCCTTGGCGCGCTTCAGCGCCGGCAAAGTGCGCGCGGCCGAGAGCATGTCGAGCAGCAGCTTGCCGCCAGTGATCTCGGCGAGCGTCAGATCGCGCTCGGCCATGATCGATTCAGCCGCTGCGGGAATGCCAGGCAAACCAAGCCGCGCGGCGAGTTCGCCCTCGTGCATCACACCGCCATCGGCGAGGAACGGATCCTCCGAGCGGTGCGCGATCAATGCATCGAACGCACTCGCATACGAAAGCGCGCGGCGCAGGACGCGGCTTGAAGTGATCGGCTTGTCGCCATTGGTGAAGTAGGCCGCGCCCGCTTCGGCCATCAGACCAATCTCGGTCATCAACTCGCCGTCGAGATGCTTGGTGAGCGCCGCCGCCGGCAGAATATGCACGCCGCCCGAGCGATCGACTCCGCGCCGGATGACAAAATCGATCAAGCTTTGATCGTCGAGCACTGGCGTCGTGTGCGGCATCATCACCATGGTGGTGACGCCGCCCGAAGCCGCAGCGCGGCCCGCGGACTTGAACGTCTCTTTGTGCTCTGCGCCGGGCTCGCCGATGGTCACGCGCATGTCGATGAGGCCGGGCGCGACGTGGGCGCCATCGGCATCGATGATCTCGGCGCCATCGGGCGCGCTGGTCACGGCGCCGACGTCGAGGATTTTGTCGCTGAACAGAATGGCGCCGTTTTCGACCTTACTCTTTGCAGGGTCGATCAGCTTGGCGTTGCGGATGAGAGTGGGTTTGGTCATGTCAGCGCTTTTTCATCGCGACGTTGAGCGTCGTGGAGAACGCAAGCGCTATGATGAACGGCACCCAGATCGGCAGATCGCCAAGGCCTTCCGCGTCGAGCGCTGTTGCGAGGTGATCGTCCACGCACCACCAGAGCAGGAACATCCACACTAGCGCGCTCCTTCATTGCTGCCGCTTTCGGCTAGCGCTTCGAGCACGGCCATGCGCACGGCGACGCCCATGCGCACCTGGGTTTCTATGAGCGAGACGTCTGGATTGTCAGCCACCGAGCTATCGATCTCGACGCCGCGATTCATCGGGCCGGGGTGCATCACTAGAGCGCCTGGTTTGGCGTAGCGGAGCTTGTCTTCGTCCAAGCCGTAGAACCAGAAGAACTCGCGCGGGCTCGGGAAGAAGCCGCCGGTCATGCGCTCGCGCTGTACGCGCAGCATCATCACGACATCGGCGCCTGCGAGCCCATCTTTCATCGAATGATGCACCTCCGCGCCCCAACGGTCTGCACCGATCGGCATTAAGGTCGGCGGACCGACGAGCCGCACGCGTGCGCCAAGGATGTTGAGCAACGCCACGTTCGAACGCGCGACGCGGCTGTGCAGCACGTCGCCGCAAATCGCGATCGTAAGCCCTTCAATGTCGCCCAGACGATCGCGGATTGTGAACGCATCGAGCAGAGCTTGTGTCGGGTGCTCGTGTTTGCCGTCACCGGCATTGATTACCGCGCAGCCAACTTTCTGCGAGAGCAGTTCAACCGCGCCCGAAGAGCCGTGACGCACCACGAGCAGGTCCGGCCGCATCGCGTTCAGCGTCGCCGCCGTGTCGATCAGCGTTTCGCCCTTCGCCACCGACGAGCTCTTCACGCTCATGTTGACGACGTCAGCGCCCATGCGCTTGCCGGCGAGTTCGAACGAGCTTTGCGTTCTTGTGGAATTCTCGAAGAAAAGATTGATCAAGGTGCGCCCGCGCAGCGTGTCGAGCTTCTTGATCTTCTGCTCGGCCAGAGGCGCAAAGTATTCGGCGCGATCGAGAAGGCTTGTGGCTTCGAAACGATCCAGGTCGGATATGGCCAACAGATGCTTTTTGCGAAAACGAACGGGACTTGATCGCGCTTCGTTTTTCTTCACGCCAGTCGGTCGCTGAGCCATGCCGCTTGTTAAGCCCTGTGTCTGCTTCGCCGCAAGCGCGGCGAGAACAAGGCGGGGATAATCGATTCAACCTTATTGGCGCCGCGGACTCGGTGCTGTACTCCATTTGTTCTGTTTGCGACCTGGGCGGGTTTCGGACTGAGAAAGGAGTTGCGGATGAAAACGCATCCCAAGCGTGAAGACCAAGCTGGCGCGGCGCTGAAGCCGGTGGGTCTGGCGTTGGCGGCTGTAGTGGCTGGTCTTGGCGCGCAGGCGCAGGCTGATGAAGCTCGCCTCCAATCGCCGCTCGAACCCGCCAGCCGCACTTTGGCCTTCGCCGACGACCCCACGAACCATCCTGGCTTCGAAGAAGACGCCGATATGATCGTCGGCCCAAGCGCGCCGGTGGCGCCTTTTGGGGAGCGCTAATCAGGGAAGCGTGAGCCCAATCACCAACGGCATGGTGATGAACGAGAGCAAAGTTGTCGCGGTGATGATTGCCGCCACGAGCTGTGCGTCGCCGCCCATTTCGCGCGCCAGCGTATAGCCGGCGGCGGCAGTTGGCGTCGCGCCAAGGCCGGCGGCGACTGCGCACTCAAGCGGTCCGGCGCCGGCGAGCTTCACGGCTGTGAACAGGATCGCGGGCATCACCAGCAACTTGAACGCCGAAGCGAACGCAACACGCACCCCAGAGGCGCGCAGTGCGCCAAAATCCAGCCCGGCGCCGACGCAGATCACCGCAATCGGCATCGCCGCATCGCCGAGCAGGTCGAGTGCGTGCGAGAGCGGCCCAAAATCATGGAATCCTGCGAGGTTCACGGCGATGCCCGCCGCGCACGACAGGATCAGCGGATTGGCGATGATCTGATCCAGCACCGCCCGCCATGACGCCGCGCGTGCAGCACCCCAGCGCGCCAGCACCATCACGCACACGACGTTCATCGTCAGCACGAGCGGTCCGAAGGCAATGCCGATCAGATCGAGGCCAGCTTGCCCGTAAAGCGGCAGCGCTGCGGCCAGCAGCACAAATCCGTTCCAGCGCACGGAGCCTTGAAAGACGCTGGTGAAAGCCGGGCCGTCGGTGCGAAAGAAGAGCCGTGATGAAAGCCCCAGCAGAATCGCTACGAGAACGCCGCCGATAATCCCGAGCAGAAAAGTGCCCGCATTGTCCGAAGCGAAATCCGCGCCGGATGTGAGCGTGAACAGAAACGCCGGATAAAGAACGAAATAGCCGAAGCGGTTGACCGCGCCGAAGGCTTCCGGCGTCGCCAGTTTGCCGGCGCGCGCCGCATAGCCGATCGCAATCAGAATAAAGACCGGTGCGAGACCTGCGAGAAGCGGACTCAAACCCGTCGCTCCTGCATCGCGTCAATCGCGCCTTGCAGCATGTAAGCCGCCGCCATCTTGTCCACGACTTCGCCACGGCGTTTGCGCGTCGTGTCGCCCTCGATCAGCGTGCGCGTCACAGCTGCCGTGGAGAGTCGCTCGTCCCACATCAGCAGCGGCACATCGCGCTTGGCGATCAGGTTGCGTGCAAAGGCGCGCGCGCTCTGTGCGGCGGGGCCGCTTGAGCCATCCATGTTGAGCGGATGCCCGATCACAAACCCGGCGCACTGGCGCGCGTCATAAAGCTTGAACAGCGCCTCAGCGTCCGCTGCGAACTTGGTCCTTGCGATGGTGTCCAGCGAGGAGGCGATCAGCCGCGTCAGGTCGCTAATCGCGACCCCGATCCTTTTTTCGCCCGGATCGACCCCCAGGATCGCGGCGCGCGCCGGCAGAGCGGCGGCAAAGTCGGGGAGATCGAGCATGGGCATTGAAAAGCATCCATCCCTTCGGCGCGCGCTTGCGCCGGGTCAAGCCGAAGGCTTCAATCGGGGCATGAAACAGCTCCTCGCCATCGCCGCCCTGGCCGCACTCGCCGCCTGCGCCTCGCCTCAGCCGGAGTCGGTCCAATCCAACTCTGGCCTCGCCATCGGTCACGATCTCAGCTGCGACGCGGGCGAAGTCGTCCGCGACGGCCAAGAGCCGTCGACGATCTACATTTCGCTGCTCATTCCCAACAATGGCGGCGACGGCAATTTCTGCATCGCCACGGGCTGCGAGAACGCCGTGTTCACGCCCGCGACCAGCAGCACCGGTGGCTATGCCGCAACCATGCGCACTGATGACCGCACCAATTACAACGCGCGCATCGATATTGGCCGCGATCTGCGCTCGTTCACGCTCCGCCAAAGCGGTTCAGACGGCACAATGACCTGGACGGGGACGTGTAACGCAGCCGGGTCTTGAACGACCGGAGCGGGGCCTATAAGCCCCGGCGTCATGTCGATTGATGAAAACACTGTCCGCAAGGTCGCCAAACTGGCGCGCCTGGCGCTGCCCGAAGAGCGCGTGAAGCCGATGGCCGATGAGCTGAACGGCATCATGGCCTGGATCGAGCAGCTCAACGAAGTCGACGTCGAAGGCGTCGAGCCGATGACGAGCGCGGTTGAGGGTCTGTCGCTGCCGCTGCGCGAGGATGTCGTCACCGCAGGCAACGATCCGCAGAAGGTTCTGAAGAACGCGCCGAAGAGTGAAGATGGATTCTTTGTGGTGCCGAAAGTGGTCGAGTGAGCAGCAAGGAAACGCAGAAGCTTTTGCGATGCCTGTGTTGTCGCTCAAGGACGGTCCCTGCCGGCCTCAATGCCGTTTGCCCCGTTTGTTTTTGGGAAGACTGCTCGCTCGCTGACCAAGAGCCTGACAGGCCATTCGGGGCGAACAAAGTTTCGCTAAATGAAGCGCGCGCCAACTTCAAGAAGTTCGGCGCATCGCAAGAGAAGTTCATTCCGCTGGTCCGCGATGCGTTAGCGGGCGAACGGGCATGAGCTTCACCATCGCCACCGAAACGCCGCTCTCGGATGACGTCCGCGCACTCGTGCAGGCGCTGAACGCGTGGGCGCTCGAGCAAACACCGCGTGAGTTCACGCATCACATGACGGTCGAGCAAATGGCCGCGCCGGACACCACAGTATTCATCGCTAGAAACGATGGCGGCAAAGCGATCGGCATGGGCGCATTGAAGCGCCACGGTGAAGGTCTGGGTGAAGTGAAACGCATGTTCACGCTCCCAACTGCGCGCGGTAGCGGCCTCGCTGGCGAGATCGTGGGCCGCATTGAAACGCTGGCGCGGAGTGAGGGCCTGCAGCGTCTCGCGCTCGAGACTGGCGCCGTCGAGAGCTTCGCGGCGGCGTGGCGCGTCTACGAGCGCGCCGGTTTTCAACGCTGTGGCGCGTTCCTCGATTATCCCGCCGATAGCCCGCACAACATCTACTACGAAAAGCACCTCACCTGATGACCGATCTTACCTCCCTCACACTCGCCGAAGCACTCGACGGCATGGAGAAGAAGCAATTCTCCTCGCTCGAAATCACCGACGCGTTTCTCGGCGCGATCGATAAAGCCAACCCGCACCTCAACGCCTATGTCGTCGTGACGCCGGAAATCGCGCGCGAGCGTGCGAAGGCGTCGGACGCCAAGCGTGCATCCGGCAAAGCGGGCCCGCTCGAAGGCGCGCCGCTCGGCATCAAAGACCTCTTCTGCACCGAGGGCGTTCGCACCACGGCGTGCTCCGGCATCCTGGGCGAGTTCACGCCGACCTATGAGAGCACGGTCAGCGGCAATCTGAAGCGCGATGGCGCGGTGATGCTCGGCAAGCTCAACATGGACGAGTTTGCGATGGGCTCGTCGAACGAGACGAGCGCCTTCGGCCCAGTCGTCAGCCCGTGGCGGCGCGGCAATGAACACGCAAAGCTCACGCCTGGCGGTTCGTCTGGTGGTTCGGCCTCTGCTGTCAGCGCCGATCTCTGCTTGGGCGCGACCGCCACCGATACAGGTGGCTCGATCCGTCAGCCCGCCGCGTTCACCGGCACTGTCGGCATCAAGCCGACGTACGGCCGCTGCTCGCGCTGGGGCGTCGTAGCGTTCGCATCGTCGCTCGATCAAGCGGGGCCGATTGCAAAGACGGTCGAGGACGCGGCGATGTTGCTGCAATCGATGTCCGGCCACGATCCGCAGGACTCGACGTCACTGCCGGGCGCCGTGCCGGATTTCCGCGCCGCGACCAAGCGCTCGATCAAGGGCATGGTGATCGGCGTGCCGGAAGAATATCGCGTCGATGGCATGCCGGATGAAATCGAAAAGCTCTGGCAGCAAGGCATTGAGTGGGTGAAAGCCGCAGGCGCCACGATCAAGCCGATCAGCCTGAAGCACACCAAGTACGCACTGCCGACCTATTACATCGTCGCCCCAGCCGAAGCGTCGTCGAACCTCGCGCGCTATGACGGCATGCGCTACGGCACGCGCGTCGCTGGCCGCGACTTGAACGGCACGTATGAGAACACACGCGCCTCCGGCTTCGGCAAAGAAGTGCAGCGCCGCATCATGATCGGCACTTATGTGCTGAGCGCCGGCTATTACGACGCCTATTACCTCCGCGCTCAAAAAGTCCGTCAGCGCATCGCACAAGATTTCCGTGACGCCTTCGCCGAAGTCGACGCGATCCTCACGCCGGCTACGCCATCAGCCGCGTTCGCGCTCGGCGAAAAGAGCGGCGATCCGGTGGCGATGTATTTGAACGACATCTTCACCGTCACCGCGAACCTCGCTGGCCTGCCGGCGCTTGCGCTTCCAGCCGCGACAGACGCGAACGGCTTGCCGCTCGGCCTGCAAGTCATCGGCAAAGCGCTCGACGAGGAGAGCGTCTTCGCCGTCAGCGCCGAACTCGAGCGCGCCGCCCAGTTCAAAGCCAAAGCCGCGAAGTGGTGGCTCTGATTTGAGACGCCTTTCGCCGGCGCAACTCTTTCCGCCGCGCCGGCGAGGGCGAATTCGTTACGCAAAGCAAACGTCTTCCGCTGAACCGGGGCCGCGCGACGCGGCGAATCCCGATACGCTCGGCGTCATGGCCAAACGCAAAGCCTCTGCTTCGAGACCCGAGCGCCGCGATCGTGCGGAGATCGACCGCAACTATTTCTTCGGCGACGTGCTCATCAAGACCGGCGTCGCGATGGGTGTGGCGCTTGGGCTGATCGCTGCCTTCACGCCGTTCTCGCTCGCAGGCGCGTTCGAGCAACGCATGGACGCCTATCTCTCGGTCATGGGCATCTTCGCCGTCATCGGCATGGCGTGTTTTCTGTACGGCCGGCATCTGCGGCGCGAAGCCACGCACTGGGATTTCGACTAGGTTTCAACCGCACCGGCCTTGACCGCGCAGGCTCTAAGCCCGAGTTTGCGGCCATCAAAAAGGAGCCGGTTTTGAACGCTGCCGAATGCACGCGCCTGGGCGCTTATCTAAGCAAATTGCTCGGCTCGCCGACTGTGTCGGTGGTGTCGAAGAGCGCCGAAGAAGCTGATGTGCTTGTCGATGGCAAACGCATTGCGGCGCTCTTGCGCGACGAAGACGAGGGCGAGCTCTCCTACTCGATCAGCCTCGCCGTACCGCCCGCGCCCGGCGCCAAGAAGAACGCGCCGATCGACGATGCGGAGCGTGCGCGCCTGCAAGGCGAACTGCGCAAGATTCTCCATGCGGCCGATCTCGATGTCCGCGCGCGTCCGCGCAAGACGGATAGCGCCGAGGTCTATGTGCACGACGAATTCGTCGGCACGGTTTCCGTCGATGAGGACGAGGGCCAAGTGCTGACCATGTCGATCCTCGACATCGATCTGGACGGCGAAGAATAGCGCGCAAAGAAAAGCCCCGGCGCGATGGCCGGGGCAAAAAGTAATTTCGTTAAATCCAACCAAGCGCCCTCAAGCCGAGGAAGCGCGAAACCGCGCGTTACAGGACACCCAACATCGAGGCGACCAGCGGGTGGCGAACGATATCGGTTTCACCCAAGCGGCAGACAGCGATATTGCCGACGCCATCGAGCTTGTCGGCAATCGTCGCCAAGCCTGAGAGATCCGGCAACAAATCCGTCTGCGCCGGGTCGCCGGTGACAACCATCGTCGAGTGCCAACCCAAGCGCGTCAGCAGCATCTTGATCTGCCCGTACGTGCAGTTCTGCGCTTCGTCGATCACAACGAACGCATTGTTCAAAGTGCGGCCGCGCATGAAGCCGACAGGTGCGATCTCGATCAACCCTTCAGCCATCAGCGCTTTCAAGCGCTTCGCCGAGAGGCGATCAGTGAGCGCGTCGTAGAGCGGGCGCAGGTAGGGCGCCAATTTGTCTTCCATCGCGCCCGGCAGATAGCCCAGCGATTCACCCGCTTCGACAGCAGGCCGCGAGAGCACGATGCGGCCAACCTTGCCGGCTTCCAGAGCTTCAACTGCCTTCGAAATCGCGATGTAGGTTTTGCCCGTACCAGCCGGGCCAAGCGCCAAGCACAAAGAGTGCGTGTCGATCGCTTCCATCAAAGCCGTCTGGCCCTTCGATTTCGGCCGAAGGTTTTTGACGAAGCTCGCATCGCGCGGGCCGTCATTGGCTGGCTGATAGCCGCCGTCGAGCACTTGCAGATTTCTCTGCCGGCGGTCGTCGCGTTGGAATTCCTGCACGTTCAGCGCGCCTTGTGCGTGCCGACGCTTGGTGGTGCTCGTGCGCTTGGCCATAGAGGAGGTCTCCTTACGCGAACGACCATCGCCCGCTCGGCTTCTGCCGGTCGGGTGGTCGAAGAACTGAGAGTCAGGAATCGAGGAGTCGTCGAGGAGATCGCCGGGCGGCGGTAGGAAGTGCGCGCTGATCTTGCGCCGTTCGCCCACGTTCTCCCCCACAAGCGAGCGCTGGCTGCCAGCGCCCTGGAGACGGGTGGATCAGGAAAATCCCGATCCGATGTTCTCAGCAAGCGCTGAACCGGTTAACGACGCGTTGAAGAACCGGAACGTCACAAACAATTCGCAGAATGGGGATCATTCCGATGCCGATCTACGCCCTGGCCGACGCCGACCTCGTGGTCGAAGACGAGAACGCCTACTGGGTCGCCCCGACGGCTGTGCTGATCGGCAAAATCGTTCTGAAGAAGAACGCCAGCGTCTGGTTCGGCGCCGTGCTGCGCGGCGACAACGAGCCGATCACGATCGGTGAAAACTCCAACGTGCAGGACGGCAGCGTGCTGCACACCGATATGGGCGCGCCGCTCACGCTCGGCAAAGACGTGACCATCGGCCATCAAGTCATGCTGCACGGCTGCACCGTTGCAGACACCTCGCTCATCGGCATTAAGGCGACGGTGCTGAACCACGCCGTCATTCCAAGCTTCTGCCTCGTCGGCGCACACGCGCTCGTCACCGAGCGCAAAACTTTCGAGCCCGGCTCGCTCATCACCGGTGCGCCGGCACGGGTCTCGCGTCAGCTTGAGGAACAACAAAAACAGGTGATCCAGTTCTCCGCGCACCACTATGTGGAGAATTGGCAGCGTTATAAGCGCGACTTGCGACCGAGCGGGCGTAGTTAGGCCTTGTTCCGGACCAAAAGCACGGCATAGCGTTACACACATGACAGACGCGCCCGAACCGCCGCCCGTCCAAGCATCGCCGGAACCGCCGGCGCCAAACGCTGCGCCGGCACCATCGGCGCCGCGGCCGCCTTGGCTTGTGCCTGCGCTGATCGCCGCCGCCGTGGCGCTCCTTTTGGGCGTTGGCTACGCGATCTGGAGTTCGCAAAGCGCGCGCACGGATGAGGCGGTCGTCGTCGAGCCCTACACGCCCGAGACCGAGATGATCAGCGCCAATGAGCGCGTGCGCGGCTATGAAGCGCCGGACACGTCAAGTCCCGTTGCGGTCGAGTTCGGCCAGAACGTGACGCTCAACGTCACTGGCCGCGTCAATCGCGGCATCGGCAACGATTGGTACGCGGTGAGCTGGAACGAGCGTGTGGTTTTTGTGCGTGCGAGCGACGCGACAACCGGCAGCGGCGCCCCGCCTGAGATGGTCGTGCGCGAACGCCCGCCGCAAGTGATCCTCGAGGAAGAGGAAGAAGAAAAGCCCGGCGCTGAGGATGGGATCGAAGACTCGCCTTTCGCGGAACAAGCGCCGCCGAGCGGTGCGCTGAGCATGGGCGATGTGAATTGGGTGCGTGCGCCGAGTGCGCGCGACTTCGCCCGCTTCTATCCGAACCGCGCGATTGACGCGGGCGTCTCCGGCAGCGTGACGCTCGACTGCATCATAGGCGGTGGCGGTCGTTTGGCGTGTTCAGTCGCGGGAGAGAGCCCGGATGGTTACGGCTTCGGCCGCGCGGCGATCAATATCTCGCGGCAATTGCGCGTCGACACGCGCTTGAGCGACGGCAGTTCCGCCGCCGGCCGCAACCTCATCCTGCCGCTCTCGTTCCGCGCCCGTTAGGCGTTGGCGGCAGCGTCCGCGCGCAGCGGGCCGTTCCAGACTTTGCCGATGCGGACGTCAGTTTCCGGTCCAAGGTTGAACCAGGCCAGACGATCGCGCGTCGCGTCGATCACGACGAAGCGGTCGCCGCGCTCAAGCGTTTGCGAGAGCGTGTTGCGGACGACGCCGACGGAGAATTTGGTGCGCACCAGCCAGAGGCCGGGCGCCAACTCGCAAACGTGTCCCATGGTTTCGAGCGCAGCCATAAAGCCCGTCCACGCGCCCGAGATGATCTCGGCGTGCACGAACACGTTGGCGGCGTCGAGCGCAGCATCGTTGCTGGCTTGCGGCGTACGCATGCCGCGCAATTCGTTGACGCGTCGCGCTTCGGTCCAGCCGGTGTCGGGCTGGTTCGACACCATCGTCGAGGGGCGCACGCGGCCTTCCGCGAGGAAGCGCGCCATTTGCTCCAGCGAATAAGGACCAAAGGCCTTACCGCGGATCTGCACCCACCAGGTCGAGGCGGTTGCGATCTTGGAAGTGATGGCGTCCGTCACTGCTTTGCTCCGTTTCGCGACGGAGAAGCGGTTCGCTCCTCCGGCGAAAACAGACGCAAGCAATCGCCGTGCCGGAGATCAGGTGGCGGGTGTCAGTAATCAGTTGTCAGCGATGGTGTGGTTAGCAGGTGATGAAGAGGCGGCTATTCGCCGTTCTCCGACACCTGATACCCGACGCCTGGCGCTTGAAAGTCGATGGCGAAGCCGCCTTCGATCAAACGCGCAACGCGGCCATAGACATTGCCAACACGCACCCACACGCCAATGAGCGGCGGCGGGCGGTTTGTCTTTATAGTGATGCCGGCGAGCGAGAAGTCGGTGACTTCGCCTTCATAGGTTTCGCCGGTCTCGAAATCGAGCCGCACATGGTGGGCGCCGTCGCGCAAGGTCGGGCGGACCGGCTCTTCGATGCCCAGGCTGCGGTTAATGACGATGGTCAGCTGCTCGGCCATCTTCTCGCGCTTGTGGGCGGAGAAATCGAAAATGATCGCTACTTCGTCCTCGCCGCACTGACGCGCGACCTTGCCGGAGACGCGGCCGATGCCATCGAGGTAAATGACCACCCGGTCGCCGACGGTTGGCAGCTTGGTGGCGACGATGCGAACATCGCCCGGTGAAATATCGGCGGTGCGGCAGTCGAGCTCACGGCCAAAAGGATCGAGCAGGCGGCCCGAGACCTCGATCGGCATGCGGCGGAAGCGGCGGCGTTCGCGTAAGCCCACCTGGGCCGCGGCCAAGCGGCGGGCGGCGGAGGCAAGGTCCAGCTTCGGGGCGAGATTGCTCATGCCGCCATTAATGCCCGCTTCACCGTAAAGGATTGCTTAAGCATTGCGGCGAGGGCTGTATGAAAGCCGCAAGGTGACGGCGCGTCAGTCTCGACCGAACCGGCGTTCGCCGATACCGATAAGACAAAGCCGCCAACGAAGCGGCATCAGGGAGTGAAATCGTGGCCGAAATCGAGAGCGGCGCCCGCTTTGACTATGTCATCATCGGCGGCGGCAGCGCCGGCTGCACGCTGGCGGCGCGCCTGACCGAGGATCCGAACGTCAAAGTCGCGTTGCTGGAATCCGGCGGCAAGAATGACGGCTTGCTCGTGCGTATGCCGGCAGGCGTCGGCCAACTCATCGCCAACAAAGGCCCATCGAACTGGGGCTTCGAGACGACGCCGCAAACCCACGTCGATAACCGCAAGCTCTATCAGCCGCGCGGCCGTGGCCTTGGCGGCTCCTCAGCCATCAACGGCATGATCTACATTCGCGGCCACGCCCGTGATTACGATCAATGGCGCCAGATGGGCCTCACCGGCTGGGGCTACGCAGACGTGCTCCCGTACTTCAAACGCTCGCAGCATCACGAAGATGGCGGCGACGCATGGAACGCCGAAGGCGGCCCGCTCTGGGTGTCACGCGGCCCGCCCGGCGACCCGATCTACAAAGCCTTCATCCAAGCCGGCAAACAGGCAGGCTATCCGGTCACGCGCGACTTCAACGGCTATCAGCAAGAAGGCGTCGGCCCGTATCACCTCACCATCCGCGACGGCGAACGCTGGAGCGCCAACGCTGCTTATCTAAAGCCGGTCGCTGATCGTCCGAACTTGAAGGTGATCTCCAACGCGCACGCCAACCGCATCATTATCGAGAACAAGAAAGCCGTCGGCGTCGAATTCTCTGCCGGTCCGGGTAAGCCGTCGCAGAGCGTGTTCGCATCACGCGAAGTGCTGTGCTGCGGCGGCGCATTCCAATCGCCGCAAATCCTGATGCTCTCCGGCATCGGCCCGGCCGACGAGTTGCAGAAGCTCGGCATCAAGGTGGAGTCCGATCTCCCCGAGGTCGGCCGCAATCTCCAAGATCACTTGGACGTCTGCATCATCTACGAGATGACCAAGCCGCTCTCGATGTATTCCAAGACCAAGGGCCTGAAGCAGCCGATGATCGGCCTGCAATACCTCCTCGCCAAGCAAGGCCATGGCCGCACCAACCATTTGCACGCCGGCGCCTTCCTGAAAACGCGCGGCGAACTCGATCGCCCCGACATCCAGCTTCACCTCGTCAACGCTGTGATGCAGGATCATGCGCGCGTGAAGGCCGATCGCGATGGCTTCACCATCCACGCTTGCCAGCTTCGCCCGGAAAGCAGAGGCACGGTGAAGCTTGCCTCCGCCAACCCGTTCGACAATCCGCTGATCGATCCGAACTATCTGGCCGAAGAAGTCGATCGCCGCACCATGCGCGACTCCGTCCGCATCGTTCGCGACATCGTCGGCCAAGAAGCGCTGAAGCTCTATCGCGGCGCCGAGTTCAAGCCGGGCGCACACATCCGCACCGATGCGGAGATCGACGCCTGGATTCGCCAGAGCGCCGAGACGATCTATCACCCGGTCGGCACCGTCCGCATGGGCGCCGATGCTAAGGCGCCGGTCGATGGCGATCTCCGCGTACGCGGCATCGAGAACCTCCGCGTCATCGACGCCAGCGTGATGCCGACGCTCATCGGCGGCAACACCAACGCGCCGACGATCATGATCGCCGAAAAGCTCTCCGACCAACTGCGCGGCAAGCCCGCCCTGCCGCCGCAGGATGCACGGATCGCTGAAGACGAAATGGCGTCGGCCGTCTGATGGCGCCGGCGCGCATCGTCGCCATTATCGGCGCGCTCATCGGCCTCTTCGGCCTAGGGCTGCAATATGTGCTGCTCTACACCGACATGACGGGCGACGGCGTTTCGCCGTTGATGGCGACGTGGCGCTACTTTGCGTACTTTACGATCATCACCAACAGCTTCGTCACGGCCGTGATGATCCGCTCGGCGCTTTCGCCAAACGCGCAAGGCGGCTTGAACGCCCCACGCATCGAGCTGATGGCAGTGACGGCCATCCTCTTCGTTTGCATCGTCTATAATCTGCTGCTCGCCTCGCGTTGGGATCCGCAAGGCTGGCAGAAGGTGGCGGACGTCACCGTCCACCAAGTCGTGCCGGTGGTCTTCGCGATATATTGGTTCTTGCGCCCGCACGGATCGCTCAAATGGGGCCACGCGGTTTTCGCGGCAATCTATCCGACGCTCTACACCGTCTACGGCCTAACCCGCGGCGCCTTCGACGGCTTCTATCCCTACTACTTCACCGACCCGACGCAGAACACGATCCCGCAACTTGCGGTCACGCTGCTCGTTCTGATGATCGCGTTCATCATCGGCGCGGGATTGTTGTTGGGCCTGAGCAAAGTGCTGGGTAAGCGGGTGGCCCAACAACCCGCTTAGCTCCTCACCCATTCCCGGATTGCGCGCAGCGCAAGTCCGGGACCCATAACCCCGTTTGTTTGAACCGCTCGCGCGAGCCGTGAACCATGCGTGTTTATGGGTCCCGGGCTCTCGGCTGCGCCGATCCCCGGGAATGGGTGGATAGGGAGTCGTCTATCCAACACGTTTCGAGCGGAAGCCGCTCTAAACGCTCGCCCCAACCAAAATCAATCCGACCGACCAACCGACGCCGCTAAACTGCGCGCCTCATGTCCATCGCCGAAGATCATCGCAACGTCCCCATCGCGCTCTGGCGCGTGGCGAGCCGTTTGATGATCACGCTCTTCAATCTCTTCGGCGAGCCCGACGCGCTGGCGCGTCAGCATTCGATGTGCGCGGACGACTATAAGCTCGCGTGCAATTGGCTGCGCACAGTCGAGGCGCTCTTCCGCAAGCTGCTGTTTGTCGAGGCGAGCTATTACGCTTGCGCCGTCACGCCGTCGAAGCCGCGTGCGAAGCGCCAACGTCAACGTCGCGAGATGGCGTTCTTTCCGGACCAGCCAGACGCATGGCGCGTGTCATTCCGCACGATGGACCGCGAGGGTGCTCGCCCAAGGCTGTCGCGTCGTTCGCACCGGGCGACCATAAAGTTCTACTCAGCCTGGCCTCTCGCGGAGCGCTTCGAAGCGCTGCTCCGCGTTCACAATAATCCGGCGCCCTTCGCCAAGCGCCTCGCGCGGCGTCTCAGGGCCGAGCGCGTAACCACGATCCTCAAAGCGCCGGCTGAACTTCAACACCGGATTGATCCCGAGCCTTATGCTGCGATCGAAGCGCTATGCGCCGAGAGGCGCGGCGCGTTGCCGGTGAGACCGCCGCCGAACTCCTCGTGAGCCTCTCCATATTTAGAGTCATTCCAGACGGCCGGAGGCCGATCTGGAATCCAGGACAACCGGCAGTGCGGCAGCCCTGGATTCCAGATCACGCTTCGCATGCCTTGAATGACTCGAGACTTAGTCGTTCACCACAACAAGCCGCATCGCCTTCGGCATCTTCGCTGCCGGGGGATGCAGGGAGCCAAGCTTCAAGAGCTGGATCACATCGCCGTCTAAGAAATCCTGACCGCCAAGCGGTTGAAACAGTCCAAGGAAACGATTGCCCAGCGCATGATCCACTTTGAGCGGCGTCAGCAGAACTTCAGCGCCAAGCGCTTTGCCGCTGCCCGTCGTGGCGACGACGCGGATAATGCCAGGCTCGCCAGCGGCGGCGCACGCATCGATCAGCGCATTCACCAAGTTGAGATCGGGCGCGAGCATCAGCCGCGAGAAATCGTGATCGCGCAGGTCGCGGCCGAAGAGGGCGATCAGGTCTTTACCAAATGTGCGGATCGGCATCCGCGAGTCCTGCGTGCGCTCCATTACAAAGAGACGCTCAAGCACTTGATCGGCGCCGCCCTTTTTTGGCGCCGTGCCTGCGCCCGCAAGCGCACGTCCATACGCGAGCAACGCCCGTGTATCGGGATGAAAGGTCTCTTCGCCCAGCATTAATCGTAAAACTTCGTCTTGGTGGTCGAGTGCTCCGATACCCACGCAAGCCTCAGGCCCAAGCGGCACAAGGGAATTTCGAATTTTTACGGGTCGCTTTCCCGATCGGCGCGAGGGCTGGCCCCTGGTTTGCACCAGCGTTGGCGAGATTAAGGACTTAAGGCCAATGACCGTTCCAGCCCGATACATTCTGGCAGCTTTTGCCTTTGGCGTTGCCGCCCTCGGCCTCTTCCTGTTGCCGGTGGAAGCTTCTGCAGAACCGCGCAATGGCGGCTGCCATAGCGGTTGCCAACCGCCGCCGCCGCCGCCGTGCTGCGAGCGTCCGCCGGTTGTGGTGCCGCCGCCGAACGTGCCGCCGCCGAACATTGTGATCGTCAATGCCGGCGCCCGCGCTACGGCGAACGCCAATGCGATGTCGATCGCGGTCGCCAACGTCCGCACGGGCGACACCATCATCCGCTCCAACACGATCGTTGAAGCAGGCGCCCAATCAACTGCAACGGCCGCCGCGTTCTCGGTGACCGAAGGTTCGGTTGAACTCGAACAAGTGGCCCGCGAGCGCATGCTCCGCATCCAAGCCATCTGCATGGACGCCACCGGCAACCCGCACCCGGCGTCGCAGACGTTCGGTGGTGAGAATGTCGGTGAAAGCTTCCGCGGCGAACTCTATCGCTGCATGGCCGGCACCAGCATGCGCTACACGATCGACGGTCGCAGCTACGATTGCGAAACTGGCCAAGCGCTTTGGTACGAGAACAGCGCTGTCGAGTGCCGCACGCAGATCGCGCGCCGTCAGTGCAACGAACGCTCGCTGCTCCGCCGCTTCGGCGCCGGCGAAAAAGTCATCCGCATCCGCGACACCGAAACCCGCCAAATCATCCGCGAGACCACGTTCAATGGAACGATGATCATGGATGGCGGCGTCGGCCAAGGCGGCTGGTGATCCAACCACCTCAACTGTTCAACGCTCCAAGTTCTCCTTAAGGCCATCCCCTCGGCCTGACCCCCGCGCAAGCGGGGGTTTTTCTTTTGGAGCTATTGGGCCGCAACCGCGATGGTGGTGATGTCCTGACCATCGCAAGCAATTCGAACATTGGTGATCGCGTTTGGCGCCGGGCCGAAATAGTTCACCGGATGCGCGGTCACGACTTCCGTCACCATGCCTGTCGGCGGGGTCAGCGTGAGCAGCAAACGCGGCTCAGCCGCATCGGCCGCATCAGCCGGATCACGCGCAAGAGAAACGGAATAGCCAGGCGTGCCGAGATCAACTTCGCCGGCAATCGTCAGGGCCGGGGTCGAACCAGTCGAACGCGAAGCCGTCCAGCCGCGATGCGCGATAATCCCGCACGGGAGAGCAACAGGCGCTTCGGCCGCGACAACTTCAGGGGCAGGTGCTTCTTCGGCTGGCGGAGGCTGGCAAGCGGCCAGTGATGCCGTGGTGAGCAAAACGGCCAAGGCTTGAACGAATTTCATCTACGCGCCTCCCTGATTTTCGTTGGGTAACACCCACCTTAGGCCCACGCCCTGGACAAGCCTAGGCGCCGCCTCTTATGTCCGGCTCATGACCTCACTCGACGTTCGCACCGCCCGCCCAGATCAGCTCGTTTCGGGCGACAAGGGCCAATGGGAAATCATCTGCGGCCTGGAAGTCCACGCGCAGGTGACCTCGAACGCCAAACTCTTCTCCGGCGCCAGCGCAGCCTATGGCGGTGAGCCGAACGCGCATGTCTCGCTCGTGGACGCCGCAATGCCGGGCATGCTGCCGGTGATCAACAAGTTCTGCGTCGAACAAGCGATCCGCACCGGCCTTGGCCTCAACGCCGAGATCAAGCGCTGGAGCAGGTTTGACCGGAAGAACTATTTCTATCCCGATCTGCCGCAAGGTTATCAGATCAGCCAATACAAGGACCCGATCGTCGGCGAGGGCGAGATCGAAGTGGAGCCGGACGGCGAAGAGCCGATCACGATCCGCATCGAACGACTGCACTTGGAACAAGACGCCGGCAAATCGATCCACGATCTCAGCCCCAGCGAGACGTTCGTCGATCTGAACCGGGCAGGCGTCGCGCTGATGGAAATCGTCTCACGCCCTGACATTCGCTCCGCGAAAGAAGCGGCGGCTTATTTCAACAAGCTGCGCTCAATCCTGCGCGCGCTCGGCACCTGCGACGGCAACATGGAAGAAGGCTCCATGCGCGCCGACGTGAACGTCTCGGTGCGCCGGGCTGGCACCAAGGATTGGGGCACGCGCTGCGAGATCAAGAACGTCAACTCGACGCGCTTCATGATGCAAGCGATCGAATACGAGTCACGCCGCCAAATCGAAATCCTTGAAAGCGGCGGCACGATCGATCAAGAGACGCGCCTCTTCGATCCGGACAAAGGCGAGACGCGGACGATGCGCTCGAAAGAAGACGCGCACGATTATCGCTACTTCCCCGATCCGGATTTGCTCCCGCTCGAGATCGCCGAAGAGTGGATCGAACAAATCCGTGCTTCGCTGCCGGAATTGCCGGATGCGAAGAAGAAGCGCTTCGCAGCAGACTACGGGCTCTCTGCCTATGATGCAGGCGTGCTCGCGGGCGATAGCGAAGCTTCCGCCTACTTTGAAACCGTCGCCAAGGGCCGCGATGGCAAGGCCGCCGCGAACTGGGTGACGCAAGAATTGTTCGGCGCGCTGAACAAGAAGGGCATCGAACTCGCCGCTTCGCCGGTGAAGGCCGAAGCGCTCGGCGCGCTACTCGATCTCATCAAAGACGGCACCATCAACGGCAAGATCGCCAAAGATGTGTTCGCTAAGATGATCGAAACCGGCGATGCGCCGGGCGCTATCGTCGAGCGCGAAGGCCTCCGCCAAGTCACCGATACCGGCGCTATCGAAAAAGCGATCGACGAGCTGATGGCCGCTAATGCCGATAAAGTCGCCGACGTGAAGACCAACCCGAAAGCGTTCGGCTGGTGGGTCGGTCAAACGATGAAGGCGACGGGCGGCAAGGCCAACCCAGCAGTCGTGAACGAGATCCTGAAGAAGAAGCTCGGCGTGTGATCAATCCGACCGAACGGCTTTTCTCGTATGGTACGTTACAATTGGAGAACGTGCAGCGAGAGACGTTCGGTCGCTTGCTTCAGGGCGAACCAGACGCGCTCGTTGGCTTTCGCCAAGACCTAGTCGAGATCACCAACCCAGACGTGCTCGCCAAAAGCGGCGAGCGCTTCCATCCGATCGTCTCGCGCTCCGGCGATAGTGCGGATCGCGTAGCCGGCACTGTGTTTCGGATCACGCCCGAAGAACTCGCGGCAGCCGACGCATACGAAGTCAGCGACTACGAACGCGTCGAAGCGCAACTCGCATCGGGCAGTTCGGCTTGGGTCTATGTGAAGCGCGCTTAGCGCGCGCGTGCAGCTATTGGCGTGTAACGCGCGACGTGCCCAGCGGCGCCGACGACGGCGGGGCGTTCGAGTTCGGCGCGGAGATGCGCTTCGAAGGCGCCGGATTGCATCGAGGCGATGCGGTCGCCGCCGGGCATGAAGGCCTGCATCATCACGGCGAACCAGATGTAGAGCATCATGTGCGGCGTCTCCCTTTGCGTCAGAGAGCGTCATCCGAACATGGTTGCGCGCCGGTTAACGGACGCAATTGCGCCCCGGAGTCGGGGAGAACTCCGGGGCGCTAAGCATTCTTCTTCCAACCAGGGAGGGTTATTGGCTGGCGAGGATGCTCAAGATCACGCCGGTCGCGATGCCGACGAGCAAGAGATCGCCGCGGTCGTCGCGAACATAGTGATAGCCACGCGGCGGGCGACGATAGCCGTACCGGTCATAGTCACGGACTACGACATAGCGGTCGCGATAATAGCGCGGGAGGCGGTCACCACGGCGCCAGCCGCGATAGTCGTACCGCACGTCGCGATAGTGCTGTGGCGGCGGGCCGTAATACCAGCGGCCGTTATAGTGATAGCCGTTGTAACGGCGATCGTCCCAACGGGCGCGCCGATAGTCTCGGCGGTCATCACGGCGATCATCGCGCCAGTCACGGCGGTCATCGCGGCGATCATCACGCCAATCGCGGCGGTCGTCACGACGATCATCGCGTCGGTCACGGCGGGCGTCGCGACGGTCGTCGCGATCTTCCCAGCGTTGGGCGGCGGCCTCGCTAGGCAAAGCCAAGGGGGCCGCGAACGTAGCAGCGGCAATGGCCGCCAAGGTCAGGCGTTTCATGCGAGGTCTCCTTCCTGCTTCCCTTGAACGAGTGCGTTCAAAAGAAGGTCCCTCAATCGCTGCCGAGTTTGTCGAGGCTTGGCTGAACTGTGTCTGAATGAATCGGGAACTCCGGTTCAGACTGGATTCAGACTTCAACAAATGCTGGCTTTCGAACACTTAAGTGAGCACTTCGACTGTGCTTTACCGCATGCTCTCACAGTGCTGTGATGAATTTGTCAGCGCCGTGCCTTCCTCTGCGGCGGCTAGCGAGGGCGGCGCCGGATCACCATCTCGGTGCAGAGCAAATGAGGGCGCGTGATGACCAAGCCGATCGAAGTCTATTTCTGGCCAACGCCGAACGGCCACAAGATCACGATTGCGCTCGAAGAGATGGGGCTGCCCTACGAGATCAAGCTCGTGAACATCGGCAAGGGCGAGCAATTCACGCCGGAGTTCTTGGCGATCTCGCCGAACAATCGCGTGCCCGCGATCATCGATCATGACGGGCCGGGCGGTCAGCCGATCTCGATTTTCGAGTCCGGCGCCATCCTTCAATATCTCGGCCGCAAGACCGGACAATTCTATCCGAGCGATGAACGCGCGCGTATCAAGGTCGATGAATGGTTGATCTGGCAGGTCGCTAATCTCGGACCGATGGCAGGCCAGGCGAGCCACTTCATCAATTACGCGCCGAAGATCGTCGATGATCCGCAACTCATAGAGTACGGGCGTGCGCGCTATGTGAACGAGCTCAATCGGCTGTGCGGCGTTGTTGAACGCCAGCTCGAGAGCCAAGATTTTCTCGCCGGCGAGTATTCGATCGCAGACATCGCATCATGGCCGTGGCTGCGCGGCGCGCATCGGCTTGGCCAAACCTATGATGGTTTTCCAAAGATGAAGGCGTGGATCGATCGCATTTACGATCGGCCCGCCGTTATGGGTGCGGTGAAGAAGGGCGAAGCTCTGCGCGAGCAGCAGCAAGAACTCAGTAAGGATCAAGTACGCGATATGGCTAAGAACTTGTTTGGCCAGACCGCTGCTTCGGTGAATGCCTCGAAATCAAATCAAAGCTAGCGCCGCTTAAGCTTATCGCAAGTTATCCTCGTTATTGATCCACTCCGACGGCGCGAAAAATGCACGTCGATGGGGTGGAACGGACACAGCGATAGCTGGACGTTCCCAGTTGATACAAGGGAGCGGCCAGAAATGGCGTTTACGGATTTTGAAATCGCTGAGGCTCACGAAGCCGTCCGTCGCGAAAGCGATAGCGATAATCTCTACAAGCTGGGTCTCATCTATTCGACCGGCCAAGAGATCGACCTCGTGCAAGCGCACATGTGGTTCAACCTTGCCGCTTCGCGCGGTTCGGAAGCCGCGAAAGAGTGCCGCCGCGAATTGTCGGACATGATGACCAAAGACCTCATCGCCGAAGCGCAACGCCGCGCCCGCGAGTGGCTTTCGGTTAAACACCACTAAATTGCGAACCGCCGGCGCGATGCCGGCGGCGCAAGTTTGCGGTGATGGCGGCATCAATGCCTCCGGGCGCGCGACGCCGTGCGCCGATCCTTTATTGGCGCGAGCGGCGGCTCTCCGCGCTCGTGTTTTTCGCGACGCTGCTCGGCGGTTTGGCGCTGACCAGTCAGGGCGCGCCCGTCGACGTCCTCACGGTTCCGATCGTTGCTGCGCTGCTTGCCGCGGTTATAGCGGATCGCATCGCCATTCCGCTCTGGCACTGGGCGGCCAATCGCTATCCGGAAAAACAGCATCATAATGTGCTCTCTCCCGTCGTCATCGACGGTGACACCATCCACGATGCAGCAATCGGCGAGCACTACAGGTTCGCTAACATCGACGCCCCAGAGCTCGACGGTCGCTGCGCGAACGAAAAGCAACGCGCGGAGCTTGCGCGGTTAGCGGTCGTCACGCTCGTAAAGAAGGCGACCTCCGTCACCGTGCGCAGAATCATACGGCGCGACAACTACGGCCGCCGCGTCGCGTTTGTGTACGCTGATGGTGTCGACGTGGGCGAAGCGCTCGTGGCCAAAGGCTTTGCACGTCCGTGGCGCGGTCGGCGCGAACGGTGGTGTGGCCCGGAAGGCGGTCTCGCCAAGATTGGCGAGACACGCTCCATGCCGATCTCGTGTAAAGCGTGCGGTGCTTGGAGCCGCTACTAAGTTCTCAGTCCACGCGTTGCGATAGCACGGTGACTTTCTCGTAGCCGAAGTCTTGCAGCTGCTCGACGACGGCGACGACATCGCGATAGCGGACGCTCATGTCCGAGCGGATGTGGATGCGGGCGTCGAGCAGGACGTCTTGGCGCACAAGCTCTGGGTTGTTCGAGAGCAGATGCGAGAGCGCATCGTCACCTACGGCTTCCAAACTGGTCGGCATGCCGGAGACCATCAGCGCATAACCGCCGTCGCCGGTTGATTGTATTTCGACGATTGTCGGCGGGATGAAAGCGGCTGCGGGTGGCGCTGCGGGCGGCAGATCGAGGCGCAAATCCGTGGTTGGCGTCGGCGCCGTGACCATGAAGATCACCAGCAGAACCAACAGCACATCGATAAATGGAATGACGTTCGGTTCGGACGTCTCATCCAAGCGCGCTCTGCGAGCGCGCAGCGCAATCGCCGTCATCGCCGCCTCCCTCTTTATGAAGAGAAGCTTGCCTGCGTTGTGCAGAGAAACGAAATCACACGCGCGCGAGCGCGATCACGAGTTTGAGAGCGGCTAGGTCAGCCAAGGCGGCGTCGGCAGATCGCGATAGGCGCGGCGCAGGGCCTCTGACCACTGCCAGCGCACTTGCTTGAAGTACGGATCTTCATCGGTGATGCGTTGGCGAACAGCGACCTGCTGGCTGTCGATGCGATAGACTAGGAGATCGGCGGGCAGGCCGACGGAGAAGTTTGAGCGCAGCGTCGAATCCATCGAGATCAGCGCGAGCTTCACAGCGTCTTCGAGCGGCGTGTCGTAACCGGCGACGCGATCGAGGATCGGTTTGCCGTATTTGGTTTCGCCGATCTGGAAGAAGGGCGTGTCAGGCGTCGCTTCGATGAAATTGCCTGCGGCATACACATGGAACATGCGCATGCGATCGCCTGCGATCTGGCCGGCGAGGATGATGCTCGCGTCGTAGAAGCTCTGCTGATTGAACGAGGGCGCGATGGATTGGAAAACGTGCTTGATCGCGGCGCCGACAAGCTCGGCTGCTTCGTGCATGGATTTGACGGTGAGCAGCGTGTTCATCGGTTCGTTTGGGTTCAGCCCAAGGCCCTCGACAACGCGCGCGACGACAGCTTGCGTCACGGCCAAATTGCCCGCGCTCATCATCGCGATAACGCGATCGCCTGGCGCGACCACGGCCATCTTGCCGAAGCTGGCGATGTTGTCCGGGCCCGCATTGGTGCGGGTGTCGGAGAGGAGAACGAGCCCCTCCTGCAAACAAAGACCTACGCAATATGTCATCGTACCAGCCCGGCCCCGTCCTAGCGCATGTACAGATTCGATATCTGGTCGCCTAGTTCTCTCGCCCGGTCGATGTGTACGGTCAGCGTTTCGTGCAATCCGGTCTGGAAAATATCCGATATGCGCCCGAAACGAAGCTCCGCGGCGATGGCGCCGGACATGCGATGGCATTCTCCGCGTTTGCCGCCGTGGCTCTTGGCGAGTTCATCCAGGCAGAGCGTGATGGTGTCGTAGCAGGAGCGCAACGAACGCGGCATCTCGGGCCGCAGGATCATCATCTCGGCGACGTTCCAGGGCTTTACCTCTTCGCGGTAGAGCCATTGATAAGCGCGCACGGCGGAAACGGCGCGGAGCACGCTGGTCCACTGATAATAATCCAGCATGCCGCCGACGCCGGAAGACTCTCGCGGTAGCAGCAGATGGTATTTCACATCGAGAATACGCGCCGTGTTGTCGGCGCGTTCGAGTGCGGCCCCGAGGCGGACGAACCAATAGCTGTCGCTGCGCAGCATCGTGGTCTCATACGCGCCGGTAAAACGCGTGGAGAGTTGGCGCACCCAATCGAGTGTTTCTGGCAGAACGGCCGGTGAGAAATTCCTGTCGGTGAGCTGCCGTGACTCGATCCAGCCTTGGTTCACCGCTTCCCACATGTCGCGCGTCAACGCCGTGCGCATAGCGCGGGCGTTGATGCGGGCATTGTCGATGCAGTTGATGATCGATGACGGGTTGGTGCCGTTGCAGAGGAAGCGCGCGGCGGAGTCAGGCGTGATCTCCGAATAGGCTTCGTCGTAAAGTTCATCGACGCCAGCGGCCGCGAGTGCCGAGCGCCACTCCTCGGCTTCACTCGAAACGCCAGCCATCGATTGCGCGGCTTCGATCAAGCGCGCGAGATTGTCGATCCGCTCCATATAGCGGGCGAGCCAGAAGAGAGCGTCAGCGGCGCGAGAGAGCATTAGCGTGCGCCCTTGCCGTTGCCGTTGGCGTGCAGCACCCAAGTATCTTTCGTGCCGCCGCCTTGGCTTGAGTTCACGACAAGCGAGCCATCCTGCAACGCAACGCGCGTCAGCCCTCCAGGGACGATGCGCACGCCATTGGCGCCGGAGAGCACGAAGGGCCGGAGATCGACGTGGCGTGCGGCGGCGTTGTCGCCAGCGAATGTCGGGCAGGTGGAAAGCGCGAGCGTTGGTTGCGCGACATAGGCTGAAGGATTGCGCCGCAGCTTCTTGGCGAACGCGTCACGGGTTTTCTTATTCGCGTGCGGACCGACGAGCATGCCGTAGCCGCCCGAGCCGCGCGTCTCCTTCACAACCAGCTCTTCCAGATGATCGAGCACATAAGCGAGCGCGCCTTCGTTGGCGCAATCCCATGTCGGCACGTTCTTCAAGATCGGCTCTTCGCCGAGATAGAAGCGGATCATCTCCGGCACGAGCATGTAGATGGCTTTGTCGTCCGCGAGCCCTGCGCCGGGTGCGTTGGCGAGTGCGACATTGCCTTCGCGATACGCCTCCATCAGGCCGGGCGCGCCGAGCACGGAGTCAGGGCGGAAGGCGAGCGGGTCGAGAAAGTCGTCGTCGATGCGTCGATAGATGACGTGAACGCGCTTCGGCCCTGCTGTCGTGCGCATGTAAACGTGCTTGCCGACGACGAGGAGGTCTTGGCCTTCGACAAGCTCAACGCCCATCTCATCGGCAAGGAAGCTGTGTTCGTAATATGCGCTATTGTATTGGCCTGGCGTCAGCACAACGACGCAGGGCTCTTCATCATCCACTGGTGAGAGCGAACGCAGCGTCGCCAGCAAATCTTGCGGGTAACGCGCAACGGGTGCGACGCCGACGCGCGCGAACAGCTCCGGGAAGAGACGCATCATCACCGCGCGGTTCTCCAGCATGTAGGAGACGCCAGAGGGCGTGCGGCAATTATCTTCGAGGACGTAGAAATCATTCACGCCGGTGCGCACCAGATCGATGCCGGCGATGTGGGTGTAGATTCCGGCGGGCACCGCGACGCCCTGCATCTGTTTGCAATAGGCAGGGTGGCTGTCGATGTGCTCGTTGGTGAAGATGCCGGCTTTGACGATCTCGCGCGGCCCGTAAGCGTCGGTGAGGAAGCGGTTGAGAGCGGCGACGCGTTGCTTCAAGCCACGCTCGAGCAGTCCCCACTCATCCGCGTCGAGCACGCGCGGGATGATGTCGAACGGGATCAGGCGCTCGGTATCGCTGCCGCCCTCGCTATAGACGGCGAAGGTGATGCCGACGCGGCGGAAGAGGCGTTCGGCTTCTTCGCGTTTCGTGTGCAGAACTTCAGGCGGGGTTTCGGCGAGCCATTGGGCGATGGCCGCGTAGGCCGGGCGGAGTTCGCCATCGGCGCCGTGCATTTCGTCAAAGAAGCTTCGCATCGCGGCGATGATGCGATTGTTTTGGGCGGCGGCGCTAGCGGAATCGGCTCGGAAAGGAGAGCGAGTGGCGATGATTTGGGCGCCACGGGAACTCGGCGCCGCACGAACAGGCGCCGGTCAGTTACGCTCGCCGCGCAGGTCGTAATAGAAGCTGAACTGTACCGGCAGCGCGTCGCGGACATATTGCTGCATGAACAGGTTCACCTGGCTGATGCGCGAGCGCGGCACATAGACGACGTCATAACGCTGCAGCGGCTGCGCATCGGGGAAGCCGGCACGCATGGCGCGGGTGGAGAGATCGATCTCCGTCACTTGCGACGCGCCGCTGGCGCGCGAGAGGATCAGGACATCGCCGCGACGCGCTGTCGGCAGGAAGCCACCGGCCAGGTTCACGGCTTGGAATGCATCGATATTGGCCGGCATCTCGTAGATGCCTGGGCGCGCGACTTCGCCGCCGACGAAAACTTGGCGCGACGCATAGGTACGCGGCACGACGCTGAGTTCGGGTTGGCGCAGTTGAGTCGAATACGCAACGATCAGCGCGTCCTGCAATTCCTCAGCGGTGAGGTCAGCGGCGCGTATGGCGCCGATCAGCGGCAGCGCGACGCGGCCGTCGGGCGCGACAGTGACGGTGCGATTTAGTTCCGGTGCCGAAAAGACCACGATCTCGATCTCGTCGCCCGGAAAGAAGCGATAGGCCGGCGAGGCGTCGCTATAGGCCACGCTATCGGCGCTGGGCGCGTTCTGTGCGCTGGCGGTCAGCGCGGAAAGGCCGAAAGCCGCGAAGATGGCGAGACAGGCTAACGCGCTACGCATCGAGTTCACTCCAACGCTTTGTTAGCGCCCCGCCCGTTAACGGTGCGTGCGCTTGAGCGAGCCCACACTGCCTCGCGGTGGTGAATGATCATTTACCAAATTCGGGCAACCTCACGCCGCAAGAGGGCGAAGGAACGCGAATGACCACGAATACCCAAGCAAAGCCGAAGCTGGCCTGGGCCGACGTGCCGCGTGTGAGCTTGGCCGACCTTGTCGCGATGCTGTGGGCGGAGCGGGCGCTGGTTTTGGGCGTGGGCGCTGCGATCTGCGCGCTTGGCCTGGTCGCCGCTTTGATGGCGCCGCGCGCTTATACGGCGCGCACCGAATTGCTCGTCCGGATGGGCGATGAATATGTGTATCAGCCGATGGGTGGTGGCGCGGGCGCAGGCGCGACGCCAGACATGCAGGCTGTCGTGAACTCGGAAATGCGCTTGATCGGCTCGGGCGCTGTCGTTCGCCGCGCGATCGAAGCGGTTGGCCTTGGAACACTCTATCCCGATATTGCCCGCGCGCCGGGCTCTGACGCGCGCAAGATTGCCGCCGCTGAGCGCGCGTTCGCGCAGAGCTTGACGGTTGAGACCGCACCGCAAACGCCGGCGATTGGCTTGTCGTTCGAGCACCGCAATCCGGAAGTCGCTGCGCAAGCGCTGAACGCGCTGGTGGCTCAATATCTCGAACACCGCCGCGACGTGCTCGTTGGCGGTGAATTCGAAGCGCTGTCGCAAGAAACGCAGGATTTGAGCACGCGCGCGGCCACAGCCAGCGCAACGCTTTCCGCATTCCTCACGGAAAATCAGATCGGTGACTTCGAAAGCGAACTCGCCGCGCTCGCCGCCCGCTCTGGCGATATCGAAACGCAGTTGCTCGACGCGCAAGCGCGCCGCCGTGAAGCGGAAGCGCGTGCAGGTGCGTTGCGTGCGCAGTTCAACGCCGAGCCGGCTCAGATTGAGCTCTATACGGAATCAGACGCACGCCGCGATCTCGTGGCTGCGCAGATGGAGCGTGAGCAAATGCTCTCGCGCTATCAGCCGGACGCAATGCCGGTGCGTGAAGTTGATCGCCGCATCGCTCAGCTCGAACAATTTCTCGCCGGCGGCGACCCGCCGAGCATCGTGCGCCGTGGCGCGAACCCGGTGCGACAAGACATTGCAACGCAGCTTTACGGCATGGAGGCCGAAGCGCGCGCGCAGCGTGGCCGTGAGACGGCGCTGACGCAGCAGCGCCAAGAAGTGCGCGATCGTCTGCGCGCCATGCAGGCGCTTGAGCCGCAATTCCGCCAGCTGCAGCGCGACCGCACGATCCTTGAGACAAACACTAGCGCTGTTGCTACGCGCGCCGAAGATGCGCGCACGCGCAGTCAGATGCTCGGTCGCGCGACCGATAACATCAGCCCAGTCGAAGAGGCCGCGGTGCCGACGCAAGGCAAGAGCCTGCGTTGGCCAATCATGATCGTGACGCTGCTGCTTGCAGCGATCGTTGCTGTGGCGGCGGGCTTGTCGCGTGGCTTGATGCGGCGCTCGTTCCCGACGCCGTCGAGTGCGGCGCGCGCGTTGAACACGCCAGTGCTTGCTGTGATGCCGCGCCAGGCGCCGGTGAAAGCGCCGAAGGCCGCGAAGCCGCCTAAGCCCGCGAAGGGCAAGCCGGCGCTGACTTTGGTTGAGGGCGGGACATGAGCAAGCATTCCTATTCCGTCGACGGCGTGTTTGACGCGCTGGCGCTGCAGCCTGGACGCGGCGAAGGACGCGCGGTGATGTTCGTCTCCGGTCGCCGCGGCGCCGGTGTCACGACATTCGCGCAAACGGTCGCGCAAGCGGCGACGGCGCGCGCGGTTTACGCGATCGATCTGGATTTGAAGCGCAATGCGCTGGCACGCGCTCTTGCTGGCGGCACGCGGCTCGGCGCGAAGCAAGATGGCCGCATTGGCGGGCAGACTTTCTACAGCGTTCGCGGCGCGAACGGTGCTCTGCTCACCGAGCGGACGCCTGCTTTTTCGTATCACAGCGTTGGAGCGTCGCGGATTCACGCGGGCGTATTCGATGTGCGCGCTTTGCCAGAAGGCGGACGCGTCGTTGTTTCATCGGCGCCGCATTACTGGGATGCTGTGCGCGCGGCAGGTGGTTTTGCGATCGTCGACGCACCCTCGCTTGATCGCAGTCAGATCGGCTTGCGTGTCGCGCGCAATATGGATGGCGTAGTGCTGCTCGTCGGCGGCGAGCCGGGCGATGCGCCGGCGGCGACTGCGGCGAAGGAAGCGCTGGTTGCAGCGGGCGCGAACGTGATCGGCCTGGTCTATGCGGGCGCGAGCGCGCCGGTGATCGCGATCGACCGGATGTTGCGTCAGGCCGGCTGACGCGCGAGCGCTTCGCCGTAGAAGCGCTGCTCCATGAACCAAAACACTTTGCCCGCGCCGCGCGCCGCGCGGTCGAGCAGCATGAGCGCGCGCGTGGTTGAGCCTGCGAGCACGACTGCGCTTGCTGCGGCGTAGGTCACGGCTTGCGCTGCGCCGATCAGCATGTGGCGACCAAGTGCGGGATAGTTGCGCGCACTCCAAGCGAGTTCGCACGGGCCCTGGCCGTAAGCGAACGCGCGCTTCAGGCCGTGGCCGAGACGCGTGCGGTTCGGGGTGAGGTGTTCGGTGACGGAGGCGTCC
Organism: uncultured Terricaulis sp.; assembly: GCA_964405865.1. GTDB lineage: Bacteria > Pseudomonadota > Alphaproteobacteria > Caulobacterales > Aquidulcibacteraceae > Vitreimonas. Next base: position 147,328 of record CAYOPM010000007.1, read on the forward strand.
GCCGCCCAAGCGAAGCGCGCGCCGGCTTCGGCCCAGAGTGCGAAGAGCTTATCGTCTTCGCCACCGGTTTGATCGGCGCTGGTGTCGAAACCTTCGTCTTCGAACAGAATGCGCGGCTGCAATGAGTTGCCGATGCCGTACGCGCGATCGGATGCGCCGCTCGTGGCGGGCCCGCTGCGTGAATAGATTTGCTCGTAGAAGCGCACATGCTCGCGATCTGAAGCGGCGCGTGCGCGCACAGGGCCGAACACGCTTTGCGCGCCGGTTTGCTGGCGCACGGCGACGAGTGCTGCGAGCCAATGCGGCGGCGCTTCTTCGTCGTCATCAAGCCAAGCGACGAGCTTGCCGCGTGCAAGCTTCAGCGCGGCGTTGCGCGCTTGTGCGACGCCCGGCTTCGGCTCGTGCGCCCACCGGAACGCGACTTTGGCTTCCTGCTCGATCTGCATGAACGCTTCGCGCGATGAGCCTTCGGGGGAGTTGTCGATGGCGATCAGCTCGAACGCGACGCCCTGCTGCGCCAGCACGCTGCGCGCGGCGCGCAGGAACGAGTCCGGGCGGCGGAAGGTCGGGATGATGACAGAGACGATCATGCGGCTCTCCGTTCGAGCGCTGCCGTCACTGGTAGGATCGTGAAACCGAGCTCGTGCGCGCTCTTCAGCAATGCATCGAGATCGGCCGCGCGCGTGCCCCAATCCGACGGCGCGTCGGCGACATCGTGCGTGAATCCGATGACCCAACCCTTGCGCTTGGCGGCCTGCTTCATGGCCATCTGCAGCGTGTCGCGCCAGCCATCGCCGAAGAGCGCAAAGGCGCGGAGCTGGGCGAGGTCGACGCGGCCGACATTGATGCCGGGCAGTATGCCGCGGGCGCTGTAATAGCGCGGCGGAAGACTTTTTTTCAGAGCGTGGCTGGTCTCGCCGTATGGATAAGCCAGCGTGCGCGCGGGTTCGCCGGCGCCCATTTCATTCAGCGCGTCTCGGTTTTTCGCCAAGCTGCGGAGCGTGTCGAACGGATCGCGGCGGGCGCAGTCGGTGTGATCGAACGTGTGGCAGCCGATCTCGTGGCCAGAGCCGATCAAGCGCACGATATCGCGTGCGCTAAAATTCTTCCCGCATGGGCCTTCCTGCTCGGCCATGCCGGCGGCGGCGTAATAGGTGCCGCGGGCGCCGTGCGATTCCAGAATGCGCGCGCCTTCGGTTGCGGCGGTGACGGGAAAGTCGTCGAAGCAAATCGAGAGGATTGGCGTATCGAACTTGAGGTGGGCCGGACGCGCGGCGCGCCATTGCGTGGCGCGGCGGCGGATTTTACTCACCAGATCGCGAGGCGGGATGTAGGCGTCAACGACGGTCATTGGATGTGCTCAGCGTATCCCGCAGCGCGGTAAAGTTTTAGTGCAGCACGCCGCAATGGCATGGGCGCTGTGCCGATCGGATCGCGCGCGAGCCAGCTGCAAGCTTGGCGAAGAGGCTGACGCAATGGCGCAAGCTTCAGCGTCCGCGCGGCGCGATGCGCGGCGAAGCTGCGGGCTTGCGGATGTTTGGCCGCAAGGCGCGCGAAGTTCGGCGCCGCCTCGTCGCTCTTGCGCAGCAGGGTGGCGACGGAGTCGAGGCCGGCGTGCGTCGCCGGGTTGTTGATGTGCAGGATCTCGGTGTCGCGTGCGGCGTTGAGCGCCCAATCGGTGTCTTCGAAGCCCCAGCCGGTGAAGTTGTCATCGAATGGGTGATTGTCGAGGAAGCCGCGGCGCACGAGCAGGTTTGCCGAAGCGGTCGATTGCGCCGGCGAAAGCGCGCGCTCTTCCGCGTCAAGGCAATCGGAGGCGGCGAAGAGATTGTGGTGGAGCGCTGTGGCGCGCGTGCGCCGGACGTGGCGGAGCGAGAGGCCGCCGAAGGCGACGTCCGGCTGCTGGCAGCGCGTGACGGAGAGCCAGTGGAGCAGGAAGGTCGGGCGATCCGGCAGCATGTCGGCGTCTAGGAAAAGCACATAGCGGCCGCGCGCTTCAGCGACGAGGCGATTGCGGGCGGCTGCGCGGCCTTCATTGTGTTCGCGCACGATGATGCGCACCGGCGCGTTGAGCGCTTGTGCGGCGCTCGCGACCTCTGCCAGCAAGGCGGCATCGCGTGAGCCGTCATCGAGCAGGATGAACTCGACGCCAGCGGGCGCGTTGGCCATGCGACGCAGCAAAGGTGCTGCGTTGTAGCGATAGAACGGCGTCAGCACGCTGAGTTGCGGCTCGCTCTGTTGATCGCCGAAGCGAATGATGCGCTCACGAAGCACGGGCGCGTTCTCCAAGGATTGGTAGACGGTTGCGGATGAGGGTGAGCGCGCGGTCGCGGGTGCCGAGCACGTTGAGAGCGAGGATGCCGAGCCCGTAGGCGGCAGCGCCGACGGCGATCGGTGCAGCGAGCGCTGCGATGCCGCTGAAGCTTGGCAGCGCCAACACGGTGGCCGCCATCAGAGCGGTGGCGATGGCGATGCGAGCAAGCTCGCCGATCGGCGCCGGCAGCGCGATGAGGCGACGGCCAACCAAAGCGAGCACGATGGTGCCGACAGCAGCGCCCGCAGCGCCAGCCATCGCAGCGCCCGTTGCGCCGAGCGCTAGGGCGAAGATGAACGTCAACGTCAGTTGCACAGCGCCAGGTGCGAGCATGATGAGCGCACGGAGGCCAGTGCGGCGCGTGAGCTGGAAGGCCTCGGACCAATAGTAGAGATTGAAGCCGGCAAACACGCCGCCGAGCGCAAGCCACGGCATCGCGGCGGCAGCACTCGCGCTCAGGCCCTCGCCTACGAGCAAAGCGGCGAGCGGTTGGCTGACGAGTGCGAGACCGACGGCTGCCGGAATGGCGAGTGCTGCGAAGATCGCGAACGCTTTGGCGGCGACGGCTTGTGCGGCGCTTGCGCCGTTCTGGTCGTAAGCGTTGATCAGCAGCGGGCCGAAGGCTGCGCCTGCGCCAATGAAGATGATGTCGAGCGGGCGCGCGAGGCCGAAGGCTGCAGCGTAAGCGCCGAGTTCAGCGACGCCGGCTTGGTGCGCGAGGATAAAGCGCGCGATGGTTTGAACGCCGAGGTCGAGCGCAATCGCAAGCGCCAAAGGCGCGCCATAGGAAGCGTAAGTCGTCGCGCGCGCGATCGACGGTGCGCCGCCACGAGCACGCGCGAGCAGACGCGGCGCGTCGATCAAAGCGATGATGGCGCCGGCGAGCAGCAAGCCGGCGAATGGCGCAGCAGCGCCGAGGTCGAAGCGCATCAGCAGCGCCACGCCAGCCGCGAAGCCGACCGCTAGATACGCGGTTTCGAGTGCTGCGTAGCGGCCGACATCGAACGCCGCACGTTCGCTTTCGCGGGTGATGCGGGTGAGGAACCGGAAAACAGCGGCGCCGGCAGCGAACGCGGAGAGCGCTGCGATATCTTCGCGGACTCCGACGAATGTCAGCAGCGTGCCGGTGGCGAAGAGCACGACGGCGCCGAGCGCGATCGCGAGCGCAATTAACGTGGCGAAGTGGTCAGCCAGGCGCTTTTCCGCGCGCGCGGCGGAGAAGAAGCGGAACGCCGCAGCTTCCGCCCAAGTAAACAGCAGCGCGTGCGCGAGCATCGAGGCCGAGAGTGCGAGCGCATAACGGCCGAACTCTTCCGGGCTCATTAGCCGCGTGAACGCTGCAATCGCGCCAAGCCCGATCAGGGCCTGGGCGATCTGCAGTGGCGCGAGCGCGAGGGCGCGCTTGCCGTTCATCGGGTCGCCTTATCGTCGCCAAACAGCATCGGCGCGGTGCGGACGAGCACTTCCAGGTCGAGCCAGAGCGAAGCGCGCGAGACGTATTCGAGGTCGAGCTTCAAGCGGCGGCGGACTTGCGCCGGCGTATCGACGGGACCACGCGAGCCGTTGATCTGCGCCCAGCCGGTAATGCCCGGTTTCACGCGGTGACGGTGCGCGTACTCAGCGACGATCTCGTGCAGATCGCGCTCGGCGGCTTTCATGCCGATCGCGTGCGGACGCGGGCCGACGAGGCTCATCTCGCCGCGCAGCACATTGATCAGCTGCGGCAGCTCATCAAGGCTGGTGCGGCGGAGCCACGCGCCGATACGCGTGATGCGCGGATCGTTGGCTGTGACTTGCGCGAACTTCGCATCCGGCTCGTGACGCATGCTGCGGAACTTGAGCACGGTGATGACGCGATTGTTGAAGCCATGACGGCGTTGGCGGTAGAGCGCCGGGCCGCGGCTATCGAGCTTGATCGCAGCAGCGATGACAAGCATCGGCAGCGCGAAGGCAACGAGCAGCAAGCCGCCGAGGATAAGGTCTTGCGCGCGTTTCACCAGCGCGCGGCGGTGATTGCGCGGACGGCCCGAGACGCACGCGACGGCGGCGCCGGTCAAGCGATCGACTTTCGCGCCGCGAACGCTGAGCGTTTGGTAGTCGAGCAGCAAGTCGACGCGGTTCGGCGCGGTGCGCAGACGCTCGATCATGTGCTTGACGCGGCCTTCGGCCTTTTGTGTCACGGTGATGATGATGCGGTCGACGTTCGGCAGGCCTTCCCATTTCAGCAAGTCTTCAACGCTGCCCGCGACCGGCGTGTCGCCGAACGATGACGGCGAACGCGAGAGACGGTCATCGACGATGGCGACGACGCGCGCTTCGCCCGATTTGGCGGCGCGTTCGGCCATGCGGCGCGCAGCGTCGGTGGCGCCGACAAGCACGATATTTTCCGAGAAGACGCCCTGGCGATGCAGCGCGCGGATCCAGACCGCGAGCGCGGCGTGGACGCCAGCGAGCACGAAGGCGGTGACAGGGATAATGGTGCAGAGGGCTGCCGCGGCGCGGGCGTCGGGCGCGAAGATCGCTGCGCCGACGAGGCCGAGGATGGCGCCGAGCGCCAAGCCGCCAATGCCGCGCTCGGCTTTGATGCGCGCCGGGCTGAAGCGATAGGCCTCAGTTACCCACAGGCCGAGCTTCAGCGCGCCAGCGGCGGCGAGCAGGCCCAGGGCTGCGCCGATCGGCAGCTCAGCGAGGCCGACGCCGGCGCCCCAGAGGGCGGCCAGGTGCGCGGTCAGAAGGACAGCGGCCCAATCAATAATTTGGAAGAGGCGGACAGGCGCGGCCGCGTCGATGTGCGCGCTGCGCTTCGGTTGCGCTGGGAAAGCGAAGCTCGGCTTGGCGTCATTGGCCGCGACCGGGGTCGGTTCGTCATTGGCGCGGTAAGCATTTTCCGCCGAGAGCGCCCAGAGGCTGGCGTCGCCGCAAATCGACAGGCCGAACATGCCGAACTGGCCCGCGAGCGCCTCAAGCGCCAGCGCTTCCCTCTGTTCTACCGTCAGATCTTGGGCCGGGATGGTCTCGAAGACCTCCTCTTGCTCCAAATCGGCGCCGACCAGCTGTAAAGCAGGCTTCGACATTAGGATTTCGCCCCTCGCACTAAGTTTACGAGGAGCGCTCGCGCAACGCTCACGCCAGTTAACTAAGGCTGGCCGAAATTAACGCTGTTCGAGACCTGCGCAGGCGGGAGGCTGCTCCTTATTGCTCTGGGGCGCTTCGCCCGCTAAGCGGGGCGCCTGCCGGAGACGTGGCCGAGTGGCTGAAGGCACTCCCTTGCTAAGGGAGCATACCTTAACCGGGTATCGTGGGTTCAAATCCCACCGTCTCCGCCAGACTCATCCCCTTGGTTAATCTCGCGAATTTGAACGCTGCGTTTACGCCAGCGGGCTGCACGCTGAGGTAGGCGCGACCGTTCCGCGCGACTTGTTGTCGGAGCCGCTCGCCTCGACAAGGCTCGGTGATAGCGAGGCCCTCGCGCCGCCGGATGAGATTTTCGAGTGGGTGCGCGCGCTCGCTCAGTAATCAGAACACATGCGCAGAAGGGATGCGTTCGCCTTGCGCGCGGCCGAGCGCGAGCAGGCGCTCGATGTTTTGTGGGCGGCCGTTGTCCATGGATTGCAGTTCGATGGCGTGGCGCGCCGATACCTTCATGCCAAGGTCAGCTTCGATCTTCTCGCGCGACAGCGGCGGATCGTAACGCTGGAAGCGCAGCAACGCTTTGCCGCCGATCAGCGTGTTCTCAAAGCCCTTAATCTCGGAATTGACTTCGAACGCTTTCGGCGGATTCGAGAAAGCTTGCATCAGCGAGACGACGGACGTTTGCGTCTCATAGATCAAACCTTTGAGCGTGATGAGCGCCTTATCCGCGGCGAGACGTTTGTCGAAGCGTTTGGCCTCCGTCGTCGGCTTAAGGAAGCCGGTGCCGAGGCTGAGCATGGAAATTTCGGTTTCGCCCACCGGCCATTTCAAACCGTATTCGTCGGCTGTCGCGTAGAGGAATGCAGCGACGGACGGGTTATTGAGACCACCCATGGCGCCATCGAGGAAGAGACCTTCTTCGCCGTTGCCGACGTGAATGAGGATCGGCTGGAAATAAGAAGGCGCGGCCGTGCTGGCGCGCACGAGATCGCGCAGGCGGCGGTCGCGATCGTATTCCCAATACTTCGCGCGCGTGTTGTTACCCTGAATCCAAGCCGAGCCGGTATCGACGCGTTTGCATGTGATCAGCAGGCCGGTCTTGATATCGTTCGAACTGAGCGTGCGATCGCTCAACGTCTCTTCGAGCAAGCGCTCGAAGGCGACGTGATCGAACTTCGACCACACGAGTTGGCCGAGTAGGCGTGGACGCGCGAACACCGTCGGGCCGAGGCGCATGTAATAATCACGCACTTCAGCAACGGATTTGCCCATCGCCAGAAGCGTCGCGATGATCGAGCCGGTCGAAGTGCCGACGATCAGGTTGTAGTGATCGCTCAAGCGGAAGGTCGCCTGCTTGTCAGCAGGCTGACGCGCGCGCAGGTGCGCCTCCACCGTCTCCAACATGCCGACAGTGACGATGCCGCGAATGCCGCCGCCATCGAGACACAGAATGTTCTTCGGGCCAGTCCCAAACAGGCGCTCGTCGCGTGGTGATGTCGTCATAATTGTCCTTCCCCCGTAGGCCAGATTGGCCAGGGGAGCCGCTTGGCGCAAGGCCAATCCGAAGGAGCACCGCCCAAGCCCCTGTGCGCAAAGCGATTTGTGTCAGTTCAAAGTTGCAGACTGACGCGGGTGCCAGCGCCACTAGAGGCAATACGGAGCTGTGCGCCGATGCGCTCGGCACGGTAGCGCATGTTGGAGAGGCCGCGTCCGTTGGATGCGCTGGCGGGTTCGAAGCCTTGGCCGTCGTCCGACAGCGAGAGCTCGATGCCGCCATTGTCGTTGCGCGCGAGCGTAACCGCGATGCGCCGCGGCTTGCCGTGCTTCAGTGCGTTGGTGCAGGCTTCTTGCAAGATGCGATAGAGCTGCAACGCGCGATCTGGCCCGAAGCCGGGCGCGTCGCCGACATCGCCAATCTCCCAGATGAGTTGCGCGCCTGCTGCTTCGACGCGCGGTTCGATGCGTGCGCGAAAAGCGCCGAGAACAGTGGCGAGCGAACCGTCGCCTTGTTCGAGCGAGTCCACGATCACGCGAAGATCGGCCAGGCTTTCTTCGAGGCCCTGCACGAGGCTATCGCCAGAGAGTTTGTTGGCCTTGGCTTGCAGAACGAGTCCGAGCAACTGCCCGCCAATGCCGTCGTGCATGTCGCGCATGATGCGCGCGCGCTCCTCCAGCAGCAGCGTCGCGCGCTCACGGCGCTGCATCTCTTCAAGATTGGCGACGATCTCTTGTTCGCGTTGCCCAACGAGGACGTTGAGGCGTTCGGCGGTCGCTGTGGCGGCTTCGAAGATGCTGCGCGCGCGGCCAGCCAGAGAGATCATCAACGCCAGTGGGAAGAAGGCGGCGGCAACGCCAAGAAACACGCCGTATGTGCTGTAGAAGCGCACCATCACGATGTCGGCGATGGCGGCGAGTATGACGACGAGGAACGACGCCATTTCGAGCGGTTCGCGCATGCCGCCGCGCGCGATGTATGCGCCGAGCCGAATGAGGCAGTACACCATCGCCGGCAGCCCGATGAAGCCGAGCACGCGATCAATGTCCTGCACCGCGACCATGTGATCGCCGGCGCCGATGCGCCACAGCATCAGCGCGAAGCCCATGATCGAGAGCGCTAGAATGGTGAGGCCGAGCTTTTGGCGGGCTCGGCGCGGCCATGGCCGCAGAAAAAGCTGGTGCGCTCGGCTTGCTTGTCGCTCCGGTGGTTCGAACGCCGAGGTCCATTCGATGAAAAACCAAACGAGGAATAGGATCGCGCCGAGGAAGCCCAGCAGATAAAGCAAGACGTTCGCGAGCGGGCCCCAGGGTGGATCCGTCAGTAGCAAGCCGACATGTTGCGCCACCCAACTCGCCGCGAGCCCCGAGAGCGAAAGCAGCAAACCACGCGCGCCCAGAAGTGGCGCTGCACAAACACAAAAGATTGCAACGAACGCCGCGACGACAGCGTTGATGAACGGAAGATCAGCGCGTAGCAGGCGTAACGCGAGATATGACGGGTAAAGCGCTTCGTATGAGCCGAGCGAGAACGGGCGCAAGTGCGCAAAACCAATCGTGCGGGTGACGACGATGTCGAGTGTTGTGCCGGCTTCCACATAGCGCGACGGGATACGGAAGAGATGCGGCCGGCGGCTGGTTACGGTTTCCGCGTCGGGCGCGCCAACGCCGGCGATGAGTTCGCCGTCGACATAGACGAAGGCGTTGTCGTGGGCGCTCGGAATGAGCACCGCAAGATTGGGTGTGGCGAGATCTTCCGCGGTGAGTGTGGTGCGCACGACGATCGGCGTCTGTTCGCAACAAAACGGCGCCGGCAGGCGGATGTCGCCGAATGTGCCTGGGGCAAAGGCGCCGCCAGGCGCGCCTGTCGGGTTCTCGCTGCTAAGCGCTGTGGTGATGGTGCGCCCAGGCGCGCGCTCGGCGACCACGTTGACGCCCAAAAGCACGGTGGCGAAGAAGAGTTGCAGGCCGATGATGAACACCGCCAGCAAGCTCGTTCGGAGGCGCGGCGAGGGCGGCGGTTCGATCATGCGCGCTTACGATGTCTGCCCAGCGCTCGCAGCGCTAGTCCTTCAGTTGAATGATGCCCGCTTGCACCGCCTCGAAAACGGCTTCGCTGCGCGAGTTGACGGCGAGCTTGCGATAGATCGACTTGACGTGATCGCCCACGGTGTTTGGCGAAATGCCGTGTAGCCGCGCGACTTCCTTATAGCGGAAGCCTTTCGCCAATTCGGTGAGGATGGCGATCTCTTTGTCTGAGAGGAGCGGCGCCGTGGCGGGTGCTGCGGAGGTCACGCGGCCGCGTATGCGCGCCAGGATGTGGCCGGCCACGGCAGGGCTGATCGGCGCGCCGCCAGCGAGAACGGTGCGGATCGCGTCGGCGGCTTCGCTGGGATCGGCGCCTTTCAGCAGATATCCGTGCGCGCCCGCTTCGATTGCGTTCACGACGCTGCGCGCATCTCCGAAAATGCTCACGACAATGATGCGGAGTTCAGGCCGCTTCGCGGCGGCCTCGCGGATGAGATCGATGCCGTTGCCGTCGGGCAGAGCGAGATCGATGAGCAGGATATCAATCGGCGCGTCCAGCAACGCGCGCCCCGCGGCGGCCGTCTCGGCCGCTGCGACGAACTCCAGATCCTCGGCGAGCGAGATCGTTCGCGTCACTGCTTCGCGGAGGATTGGGTCGTCTTCTATGAGGGCGACGCGCGCAGTCACTTTGGCTCCAAAACGTGAACGGCGCCAGCATAGCTGCCGGCGCCGTTGAGGCTAGGCGTGTCGAGCGCCGGTTTAGGAGTTTTGCTGGACCGGCTCTTCGTCGTCATCGTCCTCCGTGGCTTCGATGACGCCCCAGATCACGAGGCCGGCAGCGACGCCGAACAGGATCGGGTGGTCGGCGATCCAGCCGCCGACGCCGCGGCCGTCACCGGCGGCATTGAAGCGGAATGGGCTGGAGAAGCGCTGTTCGGCGTTCGGCGCGAAAGAATAGGAGACCAGATCGAGGCTGCGCATGTCGCCAGCGTCGGCTTGATTGAGCCGGAGCGAGAGGCGCGGCGCGTCACGATCCTCACGCTCGCCGCCACCAAGCGGCAGCGCGAAGCGCAGGGCGACGGAATCGTCCTGGGTCCGTGACGCGCGGACGTCGTCGAAATCGCGGTTGAAGTCTTGCGCTTGCGCGGCGCCGGCGCTGAACGCCAGCCCGAGACCAAGCATCGCTGCCGCTACTTGTCCGTTTTTCATGCACATTCCCCTCTGAAAGGCATGACCGAAAAGAGAGAGCGTCGCCGCTTGGCTCAATCCCATGAATTGGGGATGGGCGGGCGCCGCGCCGACCGGCACTCGACTTGAAGACAATTTCCGAGTCGCAGTGATGTTGCCGCACGCCATTGTCATCAACCTGGATCGCGACGTTGAGCGCATGGCGCACATGCGGCGCGAACTTGCGGCTGCCGGCTTATCGTACCAGCGTTTCGATGCGTTGCGCGGAGACAACCTGCCGACCGACCTAGGCGGTTATTTCGCGGACTGCCGCACGCTCTCGCCCGGCGAGATCGGGTGCTACGCCAGCCACCTGCATATCTGCAGAATGGTCGCCGATGGCGTTCTCCCGTCGCCTCTGTTGGTGCTTGAAGACGATGTCGTTTTGCGACCGCACTTTGCAGAGATGCTGCGCTCTCTCATCGACGCGTTGCCGCCGCATTGGGACATTGTGCGTCTATCGCATCCGACAAAGCGCGCGACTGTGCGAGCGGCCTCGCTGGCGCAGGACTACGATCTCGTTCGCTACTCCTATGTGCCGCCAAGCACAGGCGGTTATCTGCTGAGCCGTGACGGCGCACGCAAGTTTCTGGCGATGCGCCGGCGCGAACTGCCGGTGGATCAGGATCTGCGCCGCGTGTGGGCGTGGGGGCTTGAGACCTACGGCGTCTCGCCGCCGCCTTTGCGGAACGATTGCTTCGGCGTCTCGACCATTGATGCTCTTTCTCCCGGTGGCCGCGAAACCCGCTCGCGCACCGCCTGGATGAAAGCCAAGCGCTGGATCGAGACGCCGAGGCGCCATCTGCGCGGCGCGCGAGATTTTGGGCCGGCTAGATGGGCGGCGCTGGAGGCGGTGAACATTGTCGGACGTCTGACGCCACGCCGAGGGCGGTCGAAGCTCTTTGCTTGGGCCAATACCGCGTTGGCTGAGACCTCAGCATAAATGGGCGCCAGGGCGGCGTTTCGTCAGGCGACGGGCCGGGCCGCTTCCTTTAAGAGAGCGCTCGGAGCGAGCGCCTTATGGATCACCACGTTACCCCCACCAAAGTCGAATCGGCTGAAGCGGGCAAAGCCTACGAAACCGACGTCATCATCATCGGCGCGGGGCCGGTCGGGCTCTTTTCCGTATTCGAATTGGGGTTGCTCGATCTGAAGGCGCACATCGTCGACGTCCTCGATCGTCCGGGCGGCCAGTGCGCTGAGCTTTATCCTGAGAAGCCGATCTACGACATTCCGGCGCTGCCGGTGGTGACTGGTCAGGAACTGACGGATCGCCTGCTCGAACAAATCGCGCCGTTCAGCCCGACGTTCCACATGGCGCAGATGGCTGAGAGCCTGGAGCGTCTGGAAGACAAACGCTTTCGGTTGAAGACTGAACTTGGGACGACGATCACCGCGCCGATCGTTGTGATCGCTGCGGGCGGCGGTTCGTTCGTGCCGCGTAAGCCGAAGATTGACGGGCTTGAGCAGTTCGAAGGCAAGAGCGTCCACTATGCGGTGCGCCAGATGGAGCGTTTCCGCGACCGCGATCTCGTGATCGCTGGCGGCGGCGATAGCGCGCTTGATTGGGTGCTGAACCTGCAGCCGATCGCAAAGTCGGTTACGCTCATCCATCGCCGCGATGATTTCCGTGCAGCTCCACACTCGGTCGCGAAGATGCGCGCGCTCGTGGCTGAAGGCAAAGTGCGTCTGGAGATCGCCGATCTCAAAACGCTCGTCGGCGCGAACGGCCAGCTCACGGCTGTTGGCTGCACCACCAAGGAAAAAGGCGCGTACGAAATTCCCTGCAACGAACTGCTGGCGTTCTACGGCCTCACCATGAAACTTGGGCCGATCGCGGATTTCGGTTTGAACCTCAATGAGAACCTTATCCCGGTCGATACCGAGAAGTTCGAGACCAGCGAGCCGGGGATCTTCGCTATCGGCGACATCAACACCTATCCCGGCAAGCTGAAGCTCATCCTTTGCGGCTTCCACGAAGGCTCGCTGATGGCGCAAGCCGCGTTCCGCATCGCGCGGCCAGGCGAGCGCCTGGTTTTCCTCTACACGACGTCCTCGACCGACTTGCAGAAGAAGCTCGGTGTCGCCAGCTAGTCCGCATGGCTCAATCCGTCCTCGATCTCATCGGCAACACGCCGCTCATCAAACTGAAACGCGCGTCCGAGGAAACCGGCTGCACCATTTTGGGCAAGGCGGAGTTCTTGAACCCCGGCCAGTCGATCAAAGATCGCGCAGCGCTTTCCATCGTTGAGGATGCTGAGCGCAGAGGCGAGTTGAAGCCCGGCGGCATCATCGTCGAAGGCACCGCCGGCAACACTGGCATTGGCTTAGCACTTGTTGGCGCCGCAAAAGGCTATCGCGTGATCGTGGTGATGCCGCGGACGCAGAGCCAAGAAAAGAAGGACGCGGTGATCGCGCTTGGCGCGGAGTTGGTCGAAGTCGATCCCGCACCCGCAGCCAGTGACAATCACTATCCGAAAGTCGCGCGCCGTTTGGCTGAAGAAAAAGCCAAGACGCATCCGCTGGGCGCGATATGGGCCAATCAGTTCGACAATGTCGCCAACCAGCAAGGCCACTATCGCACGACTGGTCCGGAGATCTGGGAGCAGACCAACGGCAAGGTAGATGGCTTCATCTGCGCTGTCGGTTCGGGCGGCACGCTTGGCGGTGTTTCGCTCGCACTGAAAGAGCGCAGCAAAGATGTCGTGATCGGGATTGCTGATCCCGGCGGCGCTGGTCTCTACTCTTGGTACAAGAATGGTGAGATCAAAGTCGAAGGCACGTCGATCACGGAGGGCATTGGCCAAAGCCGCGTGACTGCGAATTTGCAGGGCGTCACCGTCGATGAAGCGTTCCGCATTGAGGATCGTGATTGGCTGCCAGTGCTTTATCGGCTCGTGCAGGAAGAGGGTTTGAGCCTCGGCGGCTCGTCGGCGCTCAATGTGCTCGGCGCGATGGAACTCGCGCGCAAGCTGGGACCGGGCAAGACGATCGTCACGGTGCTTTGCGATTACGGCAATCGCTACATGTCCAAGCTCTTCAACCCAGAATTTCTGCGCGCGCAGGGTTTGCCGACGCCGCCCTGGATGAGCTGAGCCGCTGCTCGCCGCATCGGCATGGACCGAGGCGGCGAACCCCCTATAAAGACGCTACAAGTCTCGGGGGACCACCCATGAATTTACGTCACGTTCTCGCAGCGGCTGTGATCGCTGTTGCGTCTTGCGCTTCGACCGATACGCCGACCGATAACGGCGCCTTCGCTGGCCCGCCAATGTCGGAGGAATCGTTCCTCGCCAATATCAGCACGCTCGCATCGGATGAATTCGAAGGCCGCGCGCCGGGCACGAACGGCGAGCGGATGACGGTGGAATATCTTGAGCGCATGTTCGCAGCGGCCGGCCTTGAACCTGGCGTCACCGGCGCGAACGGTTCGCGTTCATGGCGCCAAGAAGCGGTGTTGAGTGCTGCAACGCTCATCAACACGCCGACGCTGACAATCGCCGGCGCCGATGGCGCGCGTCCTTACGTTTATGGCGAGCACTTCACGGCGTGGACGCGCCGCTTGCAGCCGAACATCGATATCCAGAACGCTGAACTCGTGTTCGTCGGCTACGGCATCAATGCTCCGGAGCTTGGCTGGAACGATTACGAAGGCATCGACGTGCGCGGCAAGATCGTCGTCATTCTGATCAACGATCCGGACTTCGATACCGGCGACGACCGCGGCTTCGGTGGCCGCGCCATGACCTATTATGGCCGTTGGACCTACAAGTTCGAAGAAGCCGGCCGTCAAGGTGCTGCGGGCGCGATCATCGTCCACCAAACGGCGCCGGCCTCGTATCCGTGGCCGGTGATTGGCAGCCGCGTTGCGGGCGCGCGCTTCGACGTTGTGCGCGCCGATGGCGGTGCGACGCGTGCTGGCTTCGATGGTTGGATGCAAGAATCTGTGGCGCGCGAGACGTTCCAACGCGCGGGCCTCGACTTCGATCAACTGCGCACACGCGCGCAGACTCGCGGTTTCCGCGCGGTCGATATGGGTTCGCTCACCGGCTCGATCTCGCTGGAAACGCGCTTTGAGCAAACACGCACGTCGAACGTGGTCGGCATTCTGCCGGGGACGACGCGTCCGGATGAGTATGTGATCTACACGGCGCATTGGGACCATTTGGGTCGCTGCGCGCCGATCAACGGGGACGACATCTGCAATGGCGCGCTCGACAACGCCACCGGCACCGCAGCTTTGATCGAACTCGCACGCGAGTTCGGCGAGAATGGCCGTCCGGAGCGGTCGGTTGTGTTTATCGCGCTGACGGCGGAAGAGCAGGGCCTGCTTGGCGCGCTCTATTATCAGCAGAACCCGCTCTTCAATCCGCGCGATACGGTCGCCGCCATCAATATGGACGGCATCAACAGCATGGGCCGCACGCGCGACATCGAAGTCGTCGGCTTCGGCAAGAGCGAGATGGACGACCTCATCACCCGCGCCGCTCAAGCGCAGGGCCGCCGCGTCGAGCCGGATTCATCGCCGGAGGCCGGCTACTTCTATCGCTCTGACCACATCCACTTCGCGCAGCTCGGCATTCCTGTGCTCTACACCTCGAACGGCATCGACCTTCTCGAAGGCGGTGTGGCGCGCGGCCAGGAACTGAATGCAGCTTACGTCGCCAATGATTATCACAAGCCGTCAGACGAAGTGACGGATGCTTGGGACATGAGCGGCGGCATCGAGGATTTGCAACTTCTCTACACGGTTGGGCGCCAACTCGCGGACGGCACGTCGTGGCCACGCTGGCGTGACAACGCCGAGTTCCGCGCCGCGCGTCTGGCGTCAGGGAGAGAATAAGAGTGAAACTCTACGGCAGCTCCAGCAGCGGCAATTGTTTGAAGACCCGCTGGGTCGCCGAGCTGATGGGCCTGCCGTTCGAGTGGATTGAGATCGACACCTTCTCTGGCGAAACGCGCAAGCCGGAGTTCTTAGCGCTCAATCCCGCCGGCCAAGTGCCGATTGCCATCCTCGATGACGGACGCATGCTGGCGCAATCGAACGCGATCATGCTGCACTTTGCCGAGAGCTCGAATCTCATCCCGCGTGACGCTTTCGATCGCGCCAAGATGTTCGAGTGGTTGTTCTGGGAGCAATACAATCACGAACCGGCGATCGCAGTGCGGATCGCGCGGCGATACTTTCTGAAAACGCCGGACGAACAGCTCGATCCCGCTCTGCTCACCAAGGGCTACGCCGCTCTGGCGCGCATGGAGCAGCAGCTTACGAATAGGCAATACTTGGTCGGTTCGGCGTTAACACTCGCCGACATTGCGCTCTACGCCTACACCCGCAACGCCCACCTTGGCGGCTTCGACCTTGCGCCGTATCCGGCTGTTAACGCCTGGATTTCGCGCATCGCTGGTGATTTACACGGCGCAGGCGCAACCCAGGTTGCGGGAACAGGAACCGCCGCGCTCTAGCCGCATTGTCCGCTGATCGCTAAGTGTCCAAGGCACGAGCGAAGAGGGCGCATGGACATTCAAGGCGAGTTTTGGCCGGTCATCGCGACCACGCTCGGTATTTTCCTACTGGTCGGCTTCTTTGCTCAACTGATCGATGGCGCGGTCGGGATGGCGTACGGCGTCATTTCGTCGAGCGTGCTGTTGGCGTTCGGCGTGCCGCCCGCACAAGTCTCGGCGACGATCCATGCGGCTGAGTGCTTCACCACCGGCGCGTCCGGCGCGTCGCACATGATCCATAAGAATGTCGATTGGAAGCTGTTCTGGCGCCTGGCGCCGGCAGGCGTCGTCGGCGGCGTCGTCGGCGCGTATCTGCTCACCGGCTTCGATCCGACTTTCATCAAGGCTGTCGTCGTCGCTTATCTCGGCATACTCGGCCTGTTCATGCTTGCGCGCGCGATGCGCGGGCCGCGCGAAGAACCGCCGCATCTGAAACACGTCATTCCTGTCGGCGTAGCCGGTGGTTTTCTCGACGCCAGCGGTGGCGGCGGTTGGGGGCCGATTGTCACGTCCACATTGCTCGGCCGCGGGCATCCGCCGCGTTACGTGATCGGCAGTGTGAACTCAGCCGAGTTTGTGGTGACGGTCGCGATCTCGCTGACGTTCATCTGGACGCTCCTCACGGGTCGTTTCGAACTTGAGGGTGGCCTGGCGGTTGGCGGGGCGGCGCTGGCCGGCTTGATTCTCGGTGGACTGGTGGCTGCGCCGCTTGCCGGTTACGTCACCAAAATCGCGCCCGCGCGCTACTTACTGGCGGCTGCGGCGATTCTCGTGATCGGGCTTTCGATCTGGCAGGGCATCCAGCTTTGGCCGCGCCTGCTCGAATATCCGATATTCCGCGACTTCGTAGAGCAGACCGCGCTGCGTTAACGATCTCTTGCCAACGCGGTGTTTACGAAACTTGCGCGAAGCTCGTTGGCTTCGCGGAGCCTGTTTTTGGTCAGTTTGATCAACTCTCAGCTGGCTTTGTCGATGCTCGGCGGGAGCGTCGATTCGGCCAGCAGCGGCGTTAGCGCCGACTTGATGACGGCATGGGCCCGCGCCCGCGCCGGCATCGGCGTTGACACGTCCGCGGTGACGCAAGATCCGAATGCGCCGCTCGCGCCGGTTTGGACGCCGGGCGTCTCACCGAGCGACGCGTCGCTGATCCAGCGCGCCTTCACCAGCAAGGCGTTCTTCGACACCGGCGCGAAGCTCTATTCCGATCTCGGCGCTACTGGCGACTACACGCGGCTATTTGCGCTTTATTCCGGTCTCTCGACCCTCAACGCGCTCGCGACCAATGCGCAGAGCACGGACATTAGCAAGACCGACCTCGCGCGCACGACATCGCAATTCGCGCGCGGCTTGACCGAGCTCCGAGCCTTCTTCGCCCAGCAACAGTTCGACGATGTCCGTCTGGCACAGGGTGACCGCGTCGATGCCGCGCAGACCACGCTGGCGCTGCCGATGCGCAACGAGGATTATCTCACCGGCCTCGTTCACAAGGGTGGGCTCTACGACAAGGTCGCCGGGCTTGCCGCCGACGCGCAGTTCACCATCACCGCGACATCGCAAGCCGGCACGGTGCGCAATGTGGCAATCAATCTGGCCGACATGGGGTCGGTTCCGCGTTCGCTCGGCGCAGTTGTGAGCTTCATCAATTCCAAGCTCTCCGCGGCAGGAGCGTCCTCGCGCTTAGAGACCGTCGATCAAACGCCGAAGACGACAACGATCACGCTCGCTGGCCGGCCCATCACGCAGAAATATGTCGGGCCAAAACAATACGCGCTCAAAGTCGATGTGCGCGCCAATGAGAAAGTCGCCTTCTCGGCGCCAGCGTCCAACCCGGCCTTCTATGTTGTGGGCGACACCTCAAACGGCGCGCGGCTGATCAAGCTTGAAGATGTCGGCAATGCGGCCGGCCAACCCCAATGGCTCGATCGTCCGGAGGCGAGCGGAGCACTGGTGGGGACTCACATTTCCACGGGGTGGCTCGGCGCCGGCGCGCCTTACAGCGCGCCCGCTGGTTCGTATGGCGAGCAACGTAGCTACGCGCTGATGACGCCCGGCGAGTCCGCCATGGAAACAAAGCTTCGCGACGCGGGCGAAGCCATCCTGAAGCTCAATCTCGGCGACGGGCGCACCATTTCGGTGACAACGGCTTGGCGCAGCGACGATCTCGAAACGTGGCGCACGCGCAGCGGCGAGAGTGAAGATCGCGCCATCATCGACGATCTTGCCGAGCGGCTGACGCAGTTGCTGCACGAGCAGGGCGTCGCCGCCGGCGTCGATGTTTGGGAAGACAACGGCAATCTCGGTTTGCGCATCTTGGGCGCGGGCGAGATCAGCGCATCGAATCTCACAATCGGAGGCAAGATTGCTTCGCTTGAGACCGTAGAGCAGCCGGGCATGGTTGGCGGTCTGCGCGATGGCGTGTTCGCGCGCCGTTTCGAGGCGAACGCAGTAGCTGCGGCGAGCGACCTCTTCGCAGGCAAACAGACGTTTGTGGTCACCACCGCGAGCGGGACGCAGAGCATCACCATCGACGGTGGTGATGATGGCATCGACGCCGCTGCAGTGACAGAGAAACTGAACGACAAATTGCGCGATCTCGGCATCTCGGCGGCGGCGTCTTTTGCCGATCACAGTGGCGTGCTGAGCCTGCGCTTGGACTCGCTCCACAGCGTCACGGCCATAACGGCCACGTTGAACGGTGATGCGCACGACGGTGTTCTGCAGGCGCCGGGCGCGTGGGCCAATGGCGGCTTGGCGGTCGCCGGCGCGAGCCAAGTTTATGGCGACGCAATCCGGCAGTGGACGGCGGCGGGCGCGCCGTTGCTGACGAACACGGGCGCGCTCGACGTAGAGGTCGTCATTCAAACGCCGACCGGATCGAAGACAAGAAGCGTCGCGATCAGCGCGCTTGAACGCGCCAACGATCCCGATCCGGCGCCCGGCGAACTGAGCGCCACGCTAAAGGCGCGCCTCGATGAGGCGTTGAACGCGGCGGGTGTCTATGTCTCCGCCGATAACACGCTCACGTCCTGGGCCAGCGCCGAAGACGCAGGCCACCGCATCGCGTCTGTGACGATCAACGGCAATGCGTTGAGCCTGACGGCCGATCAGCCAGCGTTCGGCTTGGGTGGCCTGCACGCGTCCGAACGCAGCTTCACCAGCGTGAACGCGGCAAGCGGCGTTGCCGACGATGTTGCGGCGTTGATGAGCGATGAAAACGTCTCGATCACGTTCAGCACGCCGTGGGGCCAGCAAACCGTGAGCGCGGTGTTACAGCCAAGCGATCCACGCAATCTGGAAAGCGCAGCGTTGCGCTTGAACGAAGCGCTCGTGGCGCAGGGTTATGATCTGGGCGTGGTCGCGACCGCGCTCGATGGCGGCGGCGCGGGGTTACGCATTGTCACCGGCGGCTCGCACACAGTGCGGGGCGTTAGCGAGATTAAACTTGGTGGTGTTGCGCATGGCGCAACACTCGATGCAATCGATTCAGTCTCACACGCCGACGATCCCGTTGGCGCCGCGCGCGTGGCGGACCGCGCTGCACGCGGCGTGGCCGTCAATGAAACCATCCCCGCGACGTCGAGTTTCGTTGCGCCGTCTTCGAACACCTCGGCTTGGTTTCCCGGCCGAGCGTTCGACATCGCCATTGGCGGCAGCATCAGCGTCGCGACCGCTCGATCTGTTGCGACTGGCGCCGATGGTTCGGTCTATGTGCTCGCCGATGTCGGCGGCGATTCCGCGACGAGCGCGATCAAGGGCGCGCGCGACGTTGCTCTGCTGAAGTACGATTCCGCCGGCAAGCTTGCGTTCACGCAGTTGCTCGGCGCCAGCCAATCTGCGAGCGGCTTCGCACTCGCCGTCTCGGCTGACGGCAAGATCGCGGTCTCCGGTTCCGTCGAAGGCTCGCTTTCAGGAACAAGCGCGAAGGGCGGCGCAGATTCATTCGTCAGCGTGTTCGCGAGCGATGGCGAAGAACTTTGGACCGCGCGCCGCGGCGCATCCACTAACGATCAAGCGCTGGCGATCGCGTTCGGTCCCGACGGACAAGTTGTCGTGAGCGGCAAGAGCGACGGGTCGATCGGCGGCAATGCAGCACTCGGCGGCGCCGATGGCTATCTGCGTGCGTACTCCGCCAACGGCGCGGAATTGTTCACGCGCCAGTTCGGCACATCCGGCGCCGATGCCGCCAGCGCGCTGCTGGTGCGCGACGACGGCTCGGGCGGCATGGAGATTTTCACCGGCGGCGTCGAAAACAATCGCGGCGTCGTGCGTCGCTTCACCTATTCGAGCGCGGCCGGCTTCACAGCTGGCGCCACGCGCGACATAGGCTACTTCCACGGCGGCGCCATTAACACGATCGCCGCCGATGGCGCGTCGCTCTATGTTGGCGGTGAGGTTGGCGCGGATCGTCTGACGCTTGGCGCGACCGCGCGTGGAGGCGTGGCGGGCAAAGATGGCTTCGTCGCGCGGCTCGACGCGGGATTGGTGTCCACCGCGTTGGATCGCGCAAGCTATCTGGGTTCGGCGCAGGACGATGCGGTGAAGAGCATCGTAATTGCCAATGGCAGCGTCTATGCGGCGGGCGTCAATGGCGGCGTGATCGCGGGTTCGGGCAGTGCTGGCGCCAAGACCGGGTTCCTCACGCGGCTTGATGATGCCGGCGATATCGATTGGGCGCGTACGTTCGCGTCTTCCGGCGGGACGGTCTCGCTGAACGGCCTAGCCGTCGATCAGTCCGGCGCGTCGGCGCTCGATATTCTCGGCCTGCCACGCGGCGTTGTTGCGTCAGACCAAAGCGCATCGCTGACCGAGCGGAGCGCGCTGCGTGTCGGCGATGAATTGCGTATCGGCGCCGATGGCCGTCGGCTCACGACCATTCGCATCACCGCCACGGATACGTTGGCGTCGCTTGCAGCCACGATCAACCGCGCCATCGGCTCTTCGGGCCGCGCGCAAATCGTGCGCGAGGACGGCGTCGAGCGTCTCAAGATCACGCCGCGCGATGGGCAAGCCGTGCGCATCGACGCCGGCCGTGAAGGCCGCGACGCGCTCGGCGCCTTGGGCCTCTCGCCTGGCATTATCAGCACGACCGATGGCGGCCGCGGCGGCGTCAAGACTTATGGTCTGGGCCTCATCGCCGCTGATTTGAAGCTCGATAGCAAAGAGAACATCGCCCGCGCAAAAGCAGAGATTTCTGCTGCGATCTCTATCGTGCGGCAGGCATACGAACATCTCCTCAATCCCAACGCCAAGGAATTGACAGAGGAAGAAAAGGCGCTTGCGGCGCGCCGGCAAGCAGCTGGCGTATCGTCCGAGCTCTATTCGGCGCAACTGGCGAATTATCAGGCTGCGCTCTCTCGCCTCAGCGGTAGCTAACGCTTGCGGCGCTAAGCGCGCTTGCGCATGTTGGCTCGACCATGCGCCGCGCTTTTCTCTCCCTGCTTGTATTGGCTTCGTGTTCGCCCGCGCAGGTCGTGCAGGCGCCGCAGCGCTGCGCCGCCGTAGCGATCGGCGCGACGGCGCAAATGAATGCAGGGCGTGTGGCGCGCGGCGCGGCGCTCGAACCAGAGGAACGCGATGGTGGCGAAGGCGCGGTCGCCCCGTTCAATATCGACGTTCACGAAGTCACCAACCAACAGTTTGCGGCGTTTGTTGAAGCGACGGATTACCTGACGGTTGCCGAGCGCGCCGGCCCCGACGGGCAGCCCATGGGTTCAGCCGTCTTCGATCGCGAGAGCGGCCAGTGGCGCGTCGATAGCAGCGCGAACTGGCGTCATCCAAGCGGCGCCGCCAGCAGCATCGAAGGCCTTGAGAATTACCCCGTTGTTGCGGTCGCCTACGAGGATGCGCAAGCCTATGCGCGGTGGGCTGGACGCCGTTTGCCGACGGAGAATGAGTGGGAGTGGGCTGCGCGCGGCGCAGCACCTGCGCCGGCCAATATTCGCGAAGAGGCGTTCGATGAAGCGGGACGCCCGCGCGCCAACACATGGCAAGGCTTCTTTCCGTTTCGCGACGAAGGCGATGACGGCTTCGCTGGCCTCGCGCCCGTGGGCTGCTTTGAGGCCAACGCAAACGGCCTCTACGACATGATCGGCAATGTCTGGGAATGGACTTCATCGCCGTTCGAAGGCGCGATGGTCGCCGATGTGACGCGCGGCGGGGAAGTTCAGGCGCGCGTGCTGAAGGGCGGTTCGAACTTGTGTGCCGACAATTTCTGCTCGCGCTTCCGCAGCGGTTCGCGTCAGCCCGGCGATCCGGGGCTCGGCATGTCGCATATCGGCTTTCGCACTGTCAGTGACGTTTAGCCGAGCAGTGCGCGCGCGAGCCGTCTCCAGACGGCGGTGGCGTCCTTGATGGTCAGCCGCTGCTCGTGGCGCAGCCGCTTCCACGACTCGAAGCTGAAGGTGAAGTCTAGCGCCTCAACGAGTTCGACGTCGCTGACGACGCTCTCCGGCAGGATTGCGAGCAACGTGTTGCGCTGCAGCTTGACGATGCGCCGATGTTCGTTCTGCAGAAAGACGGAGCGGTGGCGGTGCGCGTCTGCCGCCGTTTTGATTGGGCGCATCTCTTCGAACATGCGCGCGCGCCGCTCGATCAACTCGTCGACGCGCGCCCGCCATGTTGCGGCCGTGAACGGTGCTGCAAACATCGGGCTGATGCGCTCGACCATCACGGCGTGCATTTCGCGATAAACGCCTTCCATGTCGTTGAACAGCCGAAACACCGTGCGGCGTCCGACGCCGGCCTGTTCAGCCACCGTATCGGCGCTCGGCGTGATGTCGCCGGCGCGCGCAAGCTCCAGCATGGCAAGTGCGATACGCCGCTTACTGGCGTCAGCGCGCTGGCGGCGCCCATCGGTTTGCACAGTTACGGTCACGTCGCGCGGATGAACCTGTCTAGCACTTCGACGATCGCTTCGGGCTGATCTTCCTGCAGGAAATGTCCGCCGTCCTTGATCGTGGTGTGCGCCTGGCCTTTGCAGCCTGGAATGCGCGCTTGCAGGCGCTCATCCGCGCCGCGCGTGATCGGGTCCTGATCACTGAAGGCGGTGAGGAACGGCTTGTCGAAACGCTCCAGCACTTTCCACGCCTCGATGTTTTCGGCGACTGACGCCATCTCAGGCTTCACCGGCACGAGCGCGGGAAATTGTCTGGCGCCGGCTTTATACGTCTCATCGGGATAAGGTGCTTCGTAGGCGTTGCGCTCCGCCTCGCTTAACTCGCGCACGCTGCCGCCATTGACGATCATCGGCGTCGGAAACACTGGCGTGGTTTGGCTGAATTGTAGCCATGCCTCGAAGGCAGGTGTCGCGCCCTGGCCCGCTGGCAGAAACGTGTTCGCGGCGCAGACGCGCGCAAAGCGCTCCGGAAACGCCGCCACTAGACGCAGGCCGATCAAGCCGCCCCAATCCTGGCAGAAGAGCGTGATGTTCTTCAGGTCGTTGGCGATCAGCCAATCGCTCATCCATGCGACGTGACGCTCATAAGTGTAGTCCTCACGCGCCGATGGTTTGTCGGAGCGCCCAAAGCCAACGAGATCTGGCGCGACGACGCGATGGCCCTTGGAGACCAGTCCAGCAATGATCTTGCGATAGAGGAACGACCATGTTGGCTCGCCGTGCATGAGCAGGACGGGTGCTGCATCGCGCGGACCCTCATCAATGAAGGCGATGCGGAGCGGTGCGCCTGACGCGCGATCCTTCACCGTCGAATAGTGCGGCGAATAGGGAAAATCCGGAAGGCCTTCAAAGCGTTCGTCGGGTGTCCGCAGCACGTCCATGGCGTTTCCTCCGCCGGTTGACCGGTCCTAGAAATGGCACTAATAGTGCCAATAGATAGAGCGCGCAAGCGCCGTGGAGGAGGTGGCGATGAAGCTCCGGGCGTGGATAGGGCTTGTTGCGGTGTTGTTGATCGGCGCCGCCGCGGTCGCCGTCTTTTGGTTTCGCGCCGATATCGCCACCGGTTTGGTGGCGCGCGCCGCGCGTCAGGGGCTGAACGCCGATCTTGCGCATCGTTTGCCTGACGGCTTGCACGCCGTGTTCTGCGGCACCGGCTCGCCATTGCCTGACCGAAGCCGTGCCGGCCCGTGCTTTGCTGTCATCGCGGGCGGACGTCTTTTTGTATTCGATGCCGGTGAGGGCGCGTCCGAGACGCTTTCGCTCATGGGATTGTCGCAGGGCGATATCGAAGTCGTGTTCCTGACCCACCTGCACTCCGATCACTTCGACGGCCTCGCGCCGTTGGCGTTGCAGCACTGGGCTGCAGAGTCCGCGACGCAGCCTATGCTTGTCATGGGCCCGGTTGGAACGGCGCGTGTGACTGCAGGCTTGAACGAGGCTTACGGCATCGATTCCAGTTATCGCGCCGCTCACCACGGGCCGGAGATCATGCCGCCCGGTGGCGCCGGCATGCGTGCGCAGGAATTCAGCGTGCCCGCGACCGATGGCGAGATGGTCACGCTGATCGACGATGGCGATCTCCGCATCATGGCGTTTCGCGTCGATCATGCGCCGACTGACGCTGTCGGCTATCGCATCGAGTATGCGGGTCGTTCGATTGTCGTGAGCGGAGACACGTCGCGCTCGCAATCGCTGGTGATGGCGGCAGAGGGCGCGGATCTGCTGGTGCACGAGGTGATCTCGCCACAGCTGGATCAGGTTATCCACGAAGCGGCGATGGAGCGCGGGCGCGAGAATATCGGCACGATCTTCACCGACATTCTCGACTATCACACGAGCCCGGAAGATGCGGGCGCGGTCGCCGCGGAGGCGCAAGTCGGCGCGCTGGCGCTCACGCACTTCCTGCCGCAAACGCCGATCCCTGGCTTAACCCATGTGTTCGTGCGCGATGCGCGGCGGACTTATGATGGCCCGATCTACGCGATGCGCGATGGCGATGTGATTTCGCTACCGCGCGCCGGCGGCATGCGCCGTTCACACCAATTGCGGTTCTGAGGGAGCTTCTAGCGATGAAGCGTTGGTTGATTGCACTTGGCGTAATCGCCGTGGTCGCATTGGGCGGGTATCTCGTTTTCCGCCAATATTGGTACTACTTGCCCGGGTTCATGCAGAATCTGCGCGACCCGATCGCGCCGACGCAAGAGATCGCCTGGGGCCAGGGACCGAGCGAAGCCCCAACCGGCGAGCGGCCGCCAAACATCATCGTCATCGTCGCCGATGATCTCGGCTACAACGATATCTCGCTGCACGGCGGCATCGCCGAAGGCCGCGTGCGCACGCCCAACATCGACGCCTTGGCGCAGCAGGGCGTCCAGGTGGATGCAGGCTACACGGCAAACGCGACATGCTCTCCTTCCCGCGCCGCGATCATGACCGGACGCTATGCGTCGCGCTTCGGCTTCGAGTTTACCTCCGCGCCAGTCGCGTTCTCGCGTTACCTCTCGCATGGCGGCGACGACGCGTTGCATCGTCCCATCTTTCACGAGGAGCGTGTCGCCGATGTGCCGCCGCTCGAAACACTCGGACTGCCGCCCTCGGAGATCACGATCGCCGAGCACTTGCGTGGCGCGGGCTATCGCACGCTTCACATCGGTAAGTGGCACTTGGGCGAGTCGCCGGACCTGCGCCCCGAAGCGCAGGGTTTCGATGAGAGCCTCGGTTTCATGGCGGGAGCGGCCATGTTCATGCCGCGCAATGATCCCAATGTCGTCAACGCCTATCTGGACTTCGACCCGATAGACCGCTTCTTGTGGGCCAATCTGCCGTACGCGGTGCAGTACAATGGCGGCCAACGCTTCCGCCCCGAAGGCTACGTCACCGATTACTTCACCGATCAGGCCGTCTCGGCCATCGAAGCCAATCGCAATCGCCCGTTCTTCCTCTATCTCGCCTACAACGCGCCGCACACGCCGCTCCAGGCGTCGCGGGAAGACTACGAAGCGCTCTCCGACATCGAGGATCATACCGAGCGCGTTTATGGCGCGATGATCCTCGCGCTCGATCGCGGCGTCGGGCGCGTGATGGAAGCATTGCGCGCGAACGGGCTCGACGAGAACACGCTGGTGATCTTCACCAGCGACAATGGCGGCGCCTGGTATGTCGGCCTGCCGAACTTGAACCGTCCGTATCGCGGATGGAAAGCGACGTTCTTCGAAGGCGGCATCCGCACGCCGTTCTTCGCCCGCTGGCCTGCGCGGCTCCCGGCTGGAACGCGCATCGCTGGCCCCGCACAACACATCGACATTTTCGCCACCGCTGCGGCAGCGGCCGGCGCGCCAGTTTCGCATCAGATCGACGGTGTGAACTTGCTGCCGTTCCTGTCCGGCGAAAACCCGAACGCGCCGCACCAGGCGCTTTTTTGGCGCTCGGGGCCGTATCGTGTGGTGCGCTTCGGTGATTGGAAGTTGCAGGTGTCGGAAACCCCGAACCGCGTCTGGCTCTTCAATCTGCGCGACGATCCAACAGAGCAGCGCGATCTCTCTGCCCAATATCCTGAGCGCGTGGCCGAGTTGCGCGCGATGATCGAAGCGCAGAACGCCGCGATGCCGGCGCCGCTATGGCCAGCGTTGTTGGAGGGGCCGGTTCGCATCGATGTGCCGCTGGACGCGCCGTGGCGTGAGGATCAGGAGTACATCTATTGGTCGAACTGATCGTCATCGCCGGCGCGATCGTTGTCGGATGCGGTGTGTTGCTGTGGGCTTGGGGACGCCAAGAGACGCCGTACGCGATTGGCGCGGGCGAAGCGTGGTTCGTGGCGCTTAAACGGCAGGCCGGCGCTGCGCCGCTCGCGGGCGCGCGCTGGTCTTCAAGCGCCGATCTCACCTTCGTTGGCCCGGACGATCCGTATTGGTCTGACTTTGCCATACTGGGAGGAGCGCGTGAGGACGTGCTGCGCCGCGTCGATGCGGAGAACGCCGAAGATGCATTCGTCGCGCACATCCATCTGATCACGCCACCTGCTCTAGCCTTCGGCGTACTCAAAGCGCTCATCCGCTTCGGCGCACTCTCGCGGCCGAGTGGGCCGATCCTGCGCGATGTCAGCGGCCTCGCGCACGACATGTCGTTCATGCCGAGTGCTGCGAACATCGAACGGCTGCTCGCGCGTCCGAAGAACTATGCGCCTGCTATGGTCAACTTCCTCGAGTACAAGGGCCGCGAAGGCGCGCGCGCTTATATGCGCTACGGACGCGTCGCGATGCGTACCGTCTATCGCACTGGCGGGCGCTTGCTGTTCTTTTCGCGCGTGCGCGAGATTGTGCGCCAGGCGCAGGGCGGGCCGTGCATGGGCGCGTGGAACGAGTTGGCCGCCATGCAGTACAACCGGCCTGAAGCCATCCTCAGCATGGAGCACGCGCCGGATTATCGCGCAGCACTTGTGCACCGCGACGAAGGCCTGTTGCGCACCGTCGTCATCGCATCGACGCCTGGAGAGCGGGCATGACCCTTAAGTTCGATTACTACTTCTCGTTCCGCAGCCCGTACTCGTATCTCGCCGCACCGCAGATTGAAGCTTTGGCGAAGCGCTGTGACGTCGAGCCGCGTATGCGCATCGTGTTGCCGATTGCGATCCGCATTCCGGGCTTCTTCAAGCAAGTGAACCCGCTCTGGCCGCCATACCTGTTGCGCGACACCTTCCGCATCTCTCAGATGCAGAACATTCCCTATCGCTGGCCGCGTCCTGATCCGATCGTGATGGACATGGGCACGCGCGAAGTCGCGGCGGATCAGCCTTACATTTATCGCGTCAGCCGCTTGGGCGCCGTTGCCGAGCGGATGGGACGCGGTCTTGCCTTCGTGCGCGCCGCCAGCCACGCCATCTGGTCCGGCGAGGTCGACAACTGGCACGAAGGCGATCACCTGACGCGCGCGCTCGAAGCGGCAGGGCTCAACGCAGCTGAAGCCGAAGACATGGCCGAGCAGAAGGCCGACGAACTCGACGCCGAGATCGCCGCCAACGAAGCAGCGCAGCGCAATGCCGGCCATTGGGGCGTGCCGCTCTTCGTCTTCAACGACGAACCGTTCTTTGGCCAGGACCGCATCGATCACCTTGTTTGGCGGATGCAGCAGGCTGGCCTGAAAGAGCGCGCCTAGAAGAGGTAGTATTCCTCTTCCTTCGGCGTCAGCGGCAACCATGTCGGGAAGCGGCGCTTGGCGAGCCAGTATGGCCGAAACAACGCGCGCCACGCGGCGACATTGTAAGCGCCCTTATACGACGGCTCGAGGCGCTTCGGGTCGGCGTCTAGCGACGCTTGCGACAGCATCCAGCGCATTGCGGCGATCCAGACGTCGTTGCTTACGTTGTGATTGCGCGCGCCGGAGAGTTCTTCGATGTAC
Organism: uncultured Terricaulis sp.; assembly: GCA_964405865.1. Lineage (GTDB taxonomy): Bacteria > Pseudomonadota > Alphaproteobacteria > Caulobacterales > Aquidulcibacteraceae > Vitreimonas. The sequence continues at coordinate 175,317 of CAYOPM010000007.1, forward strand.
GGATAGGGTGATCGGTAAGCGCCGCGCACATAAAGCGTCGCCACACGCGCGCCGTCGCGGCGCACGCTGAACACGCGTCCTTCGTTGTAGAGCAGCCGCTCGCCATACGTGCTGACGCAATGCGTCATCGCTACCGATTCCTCCGCAAGCTCGCTCGCGCTGAGAAGAGGCGTAAACGTGTAACCGTCTGCCTCGCCTGCGATGAGCCACGGGTCAGCGACCGCATTGGCGCCGAGCCAAAGCGATGTACGCAGCGCGCTGGCCCACGCGTAGGAATGGTTGCTCGCGGCCTCCCACTTCATCTCGCTGTTCCAGCACGAAGCGATGGCCGCGCCCGCGACGGTTTCTGGATGAGCGGAGAACCATGCCCAAAGCCAAACGCGCGGGACTTTCACAGTCTGCGTGCGGCGGCGCTTGCGGTCGCGTTGCTTTTCCTTCGGCGGCGTCTCGCGGGCAGCCCAAAGCGCGATCTCCTCGTTCGCCCAAAGTGCTGCATCGGCAATGTGATCCAGCCACGCAGGCGCATCGGCCCAGCGCTTGGGAAAGTGATTGGCGATGCGGCGGCGAAACTCGACGGCGTCCGGCAGAAGCGGAATGGCGCGCGTCAATGCCTGCGGCGGCGCCTCGCGCAGCCACATCGGCACGCCAGCGGCAGAAGCGATCGCAGCCAGTGGCGCACCGTTGCGCGCAAGCTCGAAAGCGCGTGCGCCATCAATGCCGCGCCGCGGGAAGGCGAGCGCGAACAGCAGCGCTGGGAAGCTGACGGCGAGGTCGGCGATCCAGACGTGGCGCGCCGCCATCGAGCGGACGCGCGTTTGCACTTCCGGACGGAAGGCGCGGAGTTTCCGCTCCACGGCATCCGCGCGCGGCGCAGCGGCCGCGTGTGCGCGCACGCTGGTGCGCGCGGCATGAACAGACATGACGGTTCTCGCCGGACGGCGAGCCTTATGCGTAAGTGTTGCGTGAGATGAGCGCGCATGCGCGGCGCAGGGCCGCGCGCGGCGTCAAGTATCGCTTAGCTTCGCCCGGAGGCATCGATTGCATTTCAAGATCGCCTCCTTGGCAGGCGTGTTTCATGGGGCGCGTCGTGTACTGCGACGTGCAGACGCACGCAATCGCAAACTCGCTGCATGAAAAATTTTGCACGAAGCGCAGAGCGCGAAGGCTGGTGCCACGAGTGAGGATTGAACTCACGACCTCACCCTTACCAAGGGTGCGCTCTACCACTGAGCTACCGCGGCGTTGCCTAGAGCGGGGGCTTCTAGCGCGCGTCGCCCGCCGATGGAAGCCCGGCGCTGGGTAGCATCGGCGCGGGGCCGTTAAGGCGTGCTTTCCGGGCGGGTGATGGCGTCCCCACCCGTCCCGCTCGGGGCAGGCGTAGGGTTATTCGGGCCGGGCGCGGGCGATGCCGGCGCGGCGGGTTGCCCGTCCGCGTCGCTTCCAGCCGGTTCTTCCTCTACCTCGTTCTCCAGTTCACCGCCGCCGCAGGCGAAGCGAACGACGGCCCATTCGCGCTCGCCGAGCGACGGTGGCAGGTCCGGGCGCGCGCGGGCGCGGGCAGCAGCGGCGCGTTCGCGGTTTGCTGGGTGCGAGGAGAGGATGGTCGGAAACTCGCCGTCCTCGCGTTCTTGCATCATCTCGGCGAGGCGATCGAACAGCGCCGCGATCGGCCCGGGGTTGATGTTGGCGGCTTCGAGGTAGGCGAAGCCGCGCGTATCGGCCTCGGTTTCGTCGTCGCGTGTGTAGCGCAGGCTGGAGAGGTTCATCGAGGCGAGCGCGATGGCTTGGCCTGCGCCGGCGCCACCGAACACCACGTCGAAGAAGATGCCCGCGCCGATCTGGCGAACGATGCCCTGCATGACGTGATTTTCTTCGATGTGCGCAATTTCGTGGGCGATGACGGCGGTGAGTTCGTCTGGATGCTCGGCCATCGCGATCAGTTCGTCTGTGACGATGATCGAGTTGTCGGGCAGTGCGAAGGCGTTGGGGATGGGTGCATCGACGAGCGTGATCCAAACTTCGTCGCGCTGCGGCACGCCGGAGTTCTCCATCATGCGATAGGCGACAGTGTTGAGGATGGCCTCGGCCTCATCGCCATCGTCGCAATATTGCGAGAACGCCTCGACTTGTGACCACGCGACGTCGCCGATCTGCTGGCGATAACCCGACGGCATGTAGCGCGCGATCGGATCTGCCGCGTAGGGCACGCCCAAGAGGAAGAGTGCGGCGAGCGACCAAGCGCCAGCGATGACGCCGCCCACAACGCCTGGATGCTCAACACCCTGCGCGCGTGACTTGAAGAGTGCCGGTGCTGCAGCGCGTAGCGGGTCTTTTGCGTCCTCATTCAGGGTGAGGCGTTCGCCGGTGTCGTTCTTGCGCAGCTTCAGAATAATGAAGCCGTTGCCGTCATCGGCACGGCGAAGGTCGCTATAGGCCCAAACGATGCGTGCACCGTCCGCGTCGATGGTGAGTGCTTCGTCGCCGATCTCGACTTGGGCGTCTTTGATGATGGCCGCGCGGCCGTTGGCGTAGCGTCCCAGGATCATATCAGCCCCACGCCAAGATCGAGGTCGAATGCGTCAGCCAAGCTCTCGCCCGCGCCGGGCGCTGCGATTGTTGGCTGGTTGATGTCGGCAAACCTCGGCGTGCCGATGATTTGCAGGCGGTTGGTGATGTAGCGCACCTGCATGTAGCCGGCGAGCGGCGCTAGAAGTCCGAGCGAGCAGATGATCAGCGCCCAGCCTGCAAGCTGGATGAACAGGAACGGCATGGTTTTCACGCGTAGTTTGAAGCGCGCGCCATCGAGGCTGATGAGCGATGCGATGCGGTTCATTGCGGCGGCGCGATATGGCGCCCAGAACGAATAGGCGAGCACGACCGCGACGACGATGGTGACGATGACGGTAACGAACATCAGCCATTCGTTGCTCTCACCCTCTTCATTGGTGGGAGAGAAGATGCCGTACTGCGCGAGCAAGGCGATAAAGAACCCCGCCGTTAGAAACGCAACAATGTAGGCGATCATGAAGCCGAACCAGCCGAGCGCGAACGGCAGCCAAAGGCCATGCGTCGGCGACTTGCCGTCATCAATGAACTCGAACGGCTGATCGCCGAAGCGCGTGTTGTTCCACATGAGGCGCGCGCGGTTGATCCGCGCCACCGGCGTGTACCAGCCGAGCGAGAGCTGCTGTAGCCACCACCAACCCCACGACGCCGCCGCGAAAGCCCACGCGGAGCCCGCGAGCCCCATGCGGATGCCGCGCCAGCGTGTGCGCGAGAGTTGGTAGCGCCGCATCCAATAGCGCGCCGCTGCGAAGAGCGGCACAAGGATGACGTAGAAGCCGAACGTCAGCCACGCCGCCGACGATGGGTCCATCACCAGCGGCGCGATGTAGAGGATGAACGTCGCCGGGATGAAGAAGAAGACGAGCGAGATGAGGAAGCCGCGAAAGAGCTCCCAGCCGGTGCCTGTGTATTCGAACGGGTCGCCCATGATCCAGGCGTGCGACCAAATCCGGCGGCGCATGGCGGTGCGCGCCCAGAAGCGGTAGAGCGTGAGCGTGACAATGGTGAGTCCGGCGTTCTTCAACGCCAGCCCGACCATGTTGAAGAACTTGCCGGTGTGCGAGAAGCGATGCACTTCCGGTGGTTCGCTTGTCATTGATGTCCCCCGCCGGCCAATCTAGCCGCCAGTTTTCGTTCGGTCGATTCGTCACATGCAGGCCAAACCACCGCCACCGCCGCCGAATTCCCGTGAGAAGCGTCTCGCCGAGGCGCTGAAGCGCAACATTCAGAGGCGCAAAGCCGCGCAAAAGCCGGGCGAAAAGAAATAGTTTCCCACTGCCGCGCCCCCGCCGAGGGCTCGCCTTGCTTACGCCAGGCCGCCACCCCATAACCGGCCCATTACCTGGCTTGGGGGGCGCGGGGATCACGAAAGACGTTCATGGACCGCATTAATATTACGGGCGGCGCGCCGCTCAACGGCGTCATTCCGATCTATGGGGCGAAGAACTCGGCGCTGAAGCTACAGGCCGCGTCGTTGCTCTCGGCCGAGCCTCTGATGCTCGAAAACATGCCCGATCTGGCCGACACGCGGTTCATGACCCAGCTGTTGAAGACGCTGGGCGTCGAGATCACCTGGATCAAGGAAACCCGGACGCTGCGCATGCACGCGGCGGAAATCCAATCCACGATCGCGCCATACGACCAAGTCCGGAAAATGCGCGCCTCGTTCAACGTGCTCGGCCCTTTGTTGGCCCGCGTTGGTCACGCGACGGTGTCGCTGCCGGGCGGCTGCGCGATCGGCGCGCGCCCGGTTGATCTGCACTTGAAGGCGTTCGAGGCAATGGGCGCCGATATCGTCATTGAGCAGGGCTATGTGAAAGCGGCAGCGCTTCGTGGTTTGAAGGGCGCGGTGATTGAGTTTCCGTTTGTCTCTGTGGGCGCGACCGAGCACGCAATGTTGGCGGCGGTCCTGGCGAATGGCGAGACGGTGCTGAAGAACGCTGCGCGCGAGCCAGAGATCGCTGACCTCGCCGATTGCTTGAATGCGATGGGCGCGAAGGTCGAAGGCGCGGGCACGAGCGAGATTCACATTCAGGGCGTGACATCGCTCAAGGGCACGAAACACGCCGTCGTCGCCGACCGCATCGAGGCGGGCACCTACGCGATGGCAGCCGCCGCCGCTGGCGGCAATGTGCTGCTCCAGGGCGCGCGCTTCGAGCATCTCGGCGCAATGATCAAATTCATGCGCGACGCTGGCATTCAGGTCGATGCAGAAGGACGCGGCCTGCGTATCGTCCGTCCGCGCAACGCGCCGATCAAAGCCGTTGATTTCGAGACCGAAGCGTTTCCCGGGTTTCCCACCGACCTGCAAGCGCAGGCAATGGCGCTGATGTGCCTCGCCGACGGTCAGTCGCGGATCAAGGAAACCATCTTCGAGAACCGCTTTATGCACGCGCCGGAGCTGGCGCGGCTCGGCGCCAAGATTGAAGTGCATGGCAACGAGGCGGTGGTCACAGGAGTTCCAAAGCTGATCGGCGCTCCCGTGATGGCCACGGATCTGCGTGCCTCGGTCAGCCTTGTGATCGCCGGCCTCGCCGCGGAGGGCGAAACCATCGTCAACCGGGTGTATCACCTGGATCGCGGATTCGAGAGCCTGGAACCCAAGCTTGCCGCGTGCGGCGCCAAGATCGAGCGCCAGCGAGGAGAAGACTAAGTCGTATGTCGGGCCTCCTGAAACTGATGGCCGAGGACGCTGCTGACCTCGAGATCATCGGGGCTGCGGCGCAAGACGCTTTGGTGCGCGTCGGCGACATCAGCGTCGATAAACGCGCGCGCCGGTTTGCGCTGATGATGCATCGCTTTCGCTGGGAAGCAGCGGGCGAACAGGGGCCATACGAACGCATCCGTTCGGCGCTGTCGTTCGAGAGCGTCCTCAGCGTGAAAAGCCGCAAAATCCGCACTGAAACGCCCGAAGCGCTGGCAGCTTTGCTGGCGGTGCAGTTCGTGCCGGACGAGGAGCCGCCGGGCGGCAAGGTCCACATCGTGCTCGCAGGTGGCGGTGAGTTCGAGATCGCCGTGGAATGTCTCGACGCAACGCTCTTCGATTTCGGCGAGGCCTGGCGCACGCCACGCCGGCCTGATCACGAACAGCAATGAGCGAACGCAACCGCCTCATTGATGTCACGCTCGACGAAGGCTCGCTCGCGCCGGCCTCGACTAACGCCGAACACGAACGCCGCATCGCGCTGTTCGATCTAAAAGAGTCGAACGCGTTCGCTGTGAGGGGCGAGGATCGCGGGCCGTATCAATTGAGCATCGCGCACATCGAAGGGCGCTTGGCGTTCGACGTGCTGGATGGGAGCGGCGAGCGCGTTGTGCTGCACTATCTCGGCATGTCGGTAATGCGGAAGCTGGTGAAGGACTATGTCCTGATCTGCGAGAGCTACCACTCCGCCATCCGCACCGCCTCGCCCAGTCAGATCGAAGCGATCGATATGGGCCGGCGGGGCTTGCACAACGAAGCGGCCGAAGTGCTGCAAGATGCGCTCAACGAGCGCTTCGACATTGATCTCGAAACCGCGCGGCGTCTTTTCACGCTTGTCTGCGCTTTGCAGACGCGGGCGTGATGCACGATGGCGGAGGGGCCGCCCGCTTCGGTGCTGTTTGCATGCACCCACAATGTGATCCGCTCGCCGATGGCGGCGGAGCTCATGCGCATGCAGTTTGGCTCGCTCGTGCGCGTTGACAGCGTGGGCTTGCGGCCGGGTGACGAGGTCTCGGCCATGGCGGCGTTCATCGTCGATGAAGTCGGCGGCGACATCTCCAAATATGAGCCCAAGGGCTTCGATTTTTTCGAGACTGACTATTACGAGCACGGCCCCTTCGATCTGATTATCTCGCTCAGCCCCGAAGCCCACCACACCGCCTTGGGTCTGGTCCCCGTACTCGGCGCCGCGGCCGAGTATTGGCCGACCTTCGACCCCTCCCTGGCAGAAGGCTCGCGGGATCAAGTGCTTATGGAGTATCGGACGGTCCGTGACGGCCTGGCGAAAAGGATCGCTAACCGCTTCGCCCGCCCATCGACGGGATAGAACGGTGCGCCTATAAGGCCCCGCCGCCAAGAATCTGGAGACCGAATGGCAAAGGAAGAACTACTGGAATTCGCCGGAACCGTTATTGAGCTTTTGCCCAACGCGACGTTCCTGGTGAAGCTCGAGAACGACCACGAGATCATCGCCCACACCGCAGGCAAGATGCGCAAGAACCGCATCCGCGTGCTGGCAGGCGACAAGGTCCTGGTTGAGATGACGCCGTACGATCTGACCAAGGGTCGGATCACTTACCGTTTCAAATGAGAAAAGCCTCGCTCGATCGCGCGGTCGTTGTCACTGGCGCGTCAACCGGCATTGGCCGCGCCGCCGTGGCGACCGCCGTCGGCAAGGGCAGCCATGTCTTTGCAAGCGTGCGCAAACAAGCGGACGCCGATAGCTTGAAGGCTGAGTTCGGCGAGGCGGTGACCCCGCTCATCTTCGATGTCGCTGATGAAGCCGCCGTGCGTGCGGGCGCTGCCCAAGTCGCGCAGGCGCTCGGCAACCGCAAGCTCTTTGGTCTGGTGAACAATGCCGGCATCGCGGTGCCGGGGCCGTTGCTGCACCTCGATACTGAAGATCTGCGCCGTCAGTTCGAGATCAATCTTTTTGGCGTGCACAACGTGACGCGCGCGTTCGCCGATTTGCTCGGCGCCGATCGCGAGCGCATCGGCAAACCGGGACGGATCGTGATGATCTCGTCGGTCGGTGGCCAAAACGGCGCGCCGTTTGTCGGGCCGTACGCCTCGTCCAAGTTCGCGCTTGAAGGCTATTCGCAATCGCTGCGCCGCGAGCTGATGTTGTTCGGTATCGACGTGATCGTCATCGGCCCCGGCGCGATCGCGACGCCGATCTGGGACAAGGCCGAGCAGAACGATCTGAAGCGCTTCTCCAACACGCCGTATGCGAAGGCCGTCGATCGTGTCGCTGATTATATGCTGCAGCAGGGCCGCGAAGGCTTGCCGGCGTCAGATGTGGGCGAACTGATTTGGCGCTGCCTCGCCGAAGCCACTCCGAAAACGCGCTACCACATCCTGCGCCGCCCGTTCATGGACCGCACACTGCCGCGGCTCATGAATCCGCGTACGGTTGATCGCATCATTGCCAAACGTCTCGGGCTCACGAAGCGTTGAAACTGGTGCTCGCCAGCGCGAGCCCTCGCAGGCTGGCGCTTCTCGCGCAGATCGGCATCACGCCCGATGAGGTGCGCGCGGCCGACATCGATGAAACGCCGCTGAAGGGTGAGACGCCGCGCTTGCACGCGCTGAGGCTCGCGCGTGAGAAAGCTGAAGCGGTAACGGTGGACGGCGCGCTTGTGCTTGCGGCGGATACGGTCGTTGCGGTGGGACGTCGCATTTTGCCGAAGACTGAAACCGAGCAGCAGGCCCGCGATTGCTTGGCGCTTCTCTCCGGCCGCACGCATCGCGTTTACACCGGCGTCGCGCTTCGGCAAGGCGCTCGCGTCAGCACGCGCCTTGCCGAAGCGCGCGTCTCGTTCAAGCCGCTATCTGCCGCCGAGATTGACGCCTACGTCGCGAGCAATGAATGGCAGGGCAAGGCAGGCGGCTACGCCATTCAAGGTCTCGGCGCGCGCTACATCACCAACATCATTGGCTCTTATTCAGCGATTGTGGGATTGCCACTCTATGAGACGGCGAACCTGATCGAGGGCGCGCGTCATGGCTGAGGCGCTGGAAACCTGGGTGGACGCCGCGATCGGCGAAACACGCGAAGCGTTGGTGCGTGACGGCAAACCGATCGCGCTGCGCATCGTGCGCGCCAGCGACGAGGGGCGCCGTGCGCGGTGGGGCGAGATCTATTGTGCGCGTGTGCGCGAGATTGATCGGCGCCGACGCGGCGTGTTTCTCGATCTTGGCTTGAGCGAGCAACACGGCTTTCTGCCGCTTGGTGACGACGGTCGCGCGCGGTTGCGCCGTGAACGCGTCGCTTTGCGCGAAGGGCAAGGCGTTATCGTGTCTGTCACGCGCGAAGCGGCGCGGGAGAAGAACCCGGTCGTTGAGTTGAGTGAAGTCGGTCACGACGGCGAAGCGCCGCATCGCATAGCGCGCCATGAAGTGGACGATGAACTCCTCTTGGCGCGCTCCGCTGACGCGTCCACGCGCGCCAAACTGGATGCCGCGATCGACGACGCGCTCGCGCGCGCGGCGCCTATCCCCGGCGGTGGCGTTCTCACCATCGAACCGACGGCGGCGTTGGTTGCGATCGATGTCGATGCCGGCGGGCGAGCGGGTTCGGGCGACCCGGAGCGCTTTGCGCTCGATCTGAATATCGCCGCCGCACACGAGGCCGCGCGCCAGATCAGACTTCGCAATCTGGCGGGGATCATTGCTATTGATTTCGTTTCGCTCCGCGCCAAATCGCACGCCAAGCAATTGGAAGATGCGGTGAAGCAAGCGTTCGCAAACGATCCCTGGAGTGTGCAGTTCGGCGGCCTGTCGCGCTTCGGCGTGTTCGATCTCGCGCGTTCGCAACTGCGCGCGCCGTTGCACGAACAGTTGCGCGACCAGGATGGGCGCATGAGCGTCGAAACTGTCGCCCTGATGGCGCTGCGCGCGATTGAACGCGAAGGGCGTGCGCAAACTGGCCGCCAGATTGCGTGTACGGTTGCGCCCGAGGTCAAGGCGTGGCTCGACTCCGCCGAGATCGATTGGCGCGCGCAGCTTTCCAATTCGCTCGGCATGCGTTGGACGCTCGATTCCGCCCCTGGCCCGCGCGACCGCATCGATGCGAGGGCGCTATGAGCAAGTGCGCGATTTGCGGTAAGGAACAGGACCCGAAGTTCAAGCCTTTCTGTTCGAAGCGCTGCGCGGACGTCGATTTGAATCGCTGGTTCTCCGGTGGTTACGCTATTCCGGCGACCGAAGAAGACGACCCGGATCAAACTGAGGAGCGTGAGCAATGAAGCAGTTTCTAATCGCCGCTTTCGTGCTCGGGCTCTGCGCTTGCGCGCCGGTTGAGCCGGCGCCTACGCCGTCTCAGCCTGCCGAGAGCGCCCAAACCGATTGCGGCGCACGCGGTGGCCGCATGGAGCGCGTCGGTCGCGCCCAGACGCTCCAGTGCGTCATTCCGTTCGCAGATGCTGGACGCGCCTGCCGGAGCGGCAGCGAATGCCAGGCGGGCAACTGCATCGGCCCCGTCGATGCTGCTGGACAAAGCAACGTCACGGGCCAGTGCCAAGCATCGAACATGGCGTTCGGTTGCTACACGCGCGTCAATAATGGGCGCGCCGAAGCCGCGATCTGCGTCGACTAACCGAACGTCGCCACGATCGGCACATGGTCGGAAGCCTTTTCCAGGCTGCGCGCTTTCTTGAAGATTTCGACGCTCTGCAAGCGATCGGCAGCTTGTGGTGACAGCAACATGTGATCGATGCGGATGCCGTGGTCTTTCTGCCAGGCGCCGGCTTGATAGTCCCAGAACGTATATTTGTGCGCCGCGCCATCGACGGCCATGTAGGCATCGGTGAGGCCAAGATTTTGTAGCGCGCGGTAGGCGGCGCGCGTTTCCGGTTGGAATAGCGCGTCGCCGGTCCACACGCGCGGGTCGTGGCAATCGACATCGCGCGGGATGACGTTGTAGTCGCCAGCGATGATAAAGCGCTCTTCTTGCTTGAGCAGATCAGCGAGGTGCGCGTGTAGCGCTTCCATGAACTGAAGCTTGAATTGGAATTTCTCGGTCGCGATCGGATTGCCGTTGGGCGCGTAGATCGAAGCGACGCGTACTGGACCATCTGGCGTCGCGATCACCGCTTCGATGTAGCGAGACTGCTCGTGCTTAAGGCCAGGAATGCCGCGCACGAACTCTTCGATGCGATGCTTCGATAGGATGGCGACGCCGTTATAGCTTTTCTGTCCGAACGTCTCGATATTGTAGCCGAGCGCTTCGAACTCGAGCCGCGGGAAGCGCGGGTCTTCGCACTTGATTTCCTGCAGACACCAGACGTCCGCATTTACCTCCTCGAACACCTTTAGCGCCGTGGGCAAACGCGCGAGGATGGAATTGACGTTCCAGGCGGCGATTTTGAGAGCCATGCGCCCGGCTTAGCCGGACGCGCGGGCCGCATCAACCGAACCAGCCCAAGGCGATCGCCGCGAATCCTAGGACCACGAGCGCGATGCCTGCCGCCAAGATGTAGCGGACGTGGTGGCCGGTTTCGCCGGCGCGGGCTTCATCCTTGTTGAGTTCGACGTGGTCTCCGACGTGACGGACCATGGAAGCCTCCTTCTGGTTGCTTCGGGCGCATTTGTGGCGGCGCCGGGAAGCGGTTATGCTGCGGCGCCGAGGCGCGTATGATTGTAATTCTTTGGGCATTCACATTGTTCCACCTGGTGGTGGGGCTGGCGAGCTTGGGCATGGCCGTGCGCCTGCTCGGGCCGGTTGAGCGCTCACACTGGCGCTCGAAGATCGCGCTTCTGGTGGCGGAGCTGCTCTGCTGGATTTATCCGGTCGCGGCGGTGGTGGCGGTGAAGTCGGCATGGTCAGCGCACGATGCGGCGCATCCGATGGCGTTCGCCATGTTGCTGGCGCCGATCTTGTGGCTGGTGATGATGGGCCTCGTCTTTGCGATCGTCGATTTCGCCGAGGACGGCGTGCTGGGCAACGCTAGAAACCCTTGAACGTCGCGAACTCGTCGACGCTCGCGCGATCGGCGCGGAGTCTGTTCACGGGCTTCGTATCGTCGGCGTAGCCGAGCGCCATGCCGCAATAGATCATCTCTTCATCGGCGAGTGCGAAGTGCGTTGCGAGTGGCAAGCGCATGCGCGCCCAGGCTTCCTGCATGCAACTGCCGACGCCGCGCTCGATTGCTGCGAGCGCGAGTGATTGCATGAACATGCCGAGATGGGCCCATTGGCCGTGGCCCATGGCTTTGTCGATGACGAAGAACAGGCCGACAGGTGCGCCGAAGAACTCGTAGTTCTGCATCAGGTGCATCAGCCGCGCGCTTTTGTTTTCGCGCGGGATATCGAGCAGCGCGTACATGTCCTCACCGAGCTTGTAGCGGCGGCTGCGGTAGGGCTCCCAGAGATTGGCCGGATAGACCGGCCGATCATCCTCGGCGCCCGGCAAGTTGGCTTTCGCGAGCGCGACCGCCGCATCGCGTTCAGCGCCGCTGACGGCGATGACTTTCCAGGGCTGCAAATTGCCGCCGGATGGCGCGAAGCGTGCGACGTCCAGGATTTCGCGCACGAGCGCTTCGGGCAGCGGATCGGGTTTGTAGGCGCGCACGGAAATGCGGGCTTGGAGCGCTTCGGTGACGTTCATGGCGGCGATATGAACCCCTCGCGTAGGCTCTGCCAACGGCGCCCTAAGGGCGCCCGTCGCGCAAACGCTGCTGGATGTCCTTTGCGTAAGCGCGTCCGGCTTTCTGCGCGGCGTCGATCTCCGCCGCCGACATTTCCTTAGCCAGCGCCTTGGCGCGCTCGCGCGCCGCGTCATCGCCGGAAAGCGCCACGCCTGCATAGAGCCACGACAACGCCTCGACCGGATCGCGGCTCATCAGCATGTCGGAGAGGTGCAGCATAGCCGGCGCGTGGCCGAGTTCGGAGGCGCGCGTGAGCCAGCGGCGCGCGTCGTCTGGTTCGCTCATCGTCGCCAGTTGGATCATGGCGTCGCGGTCTCCGGCGCCGGCGGCGGAACGGAAGAGCGTGTAAGCGCGATCGTCATCCTTGCTGACCCCAACGCCTGAGCGCAGCGCTACGCCATACGCCACTTCGGCGCCGACGTGGCCAAGATCGGCGGCGCGCGCGAAGCAATCGACTGCGGCGTGCTTTTCAACTGGACCACCAAGCCCGCGCCAATAGAGTTGCCCCAGATGATAGAAGCCAGCCGGACGATCCTCGTCCTGCAGTCCTTCCTCGAGCATGCGCCGCGCACGCTTCCAGTCTCGCTTTTCGAAGGCTGCGATGCCGCGGTCGATTTTGGAGCCGCCGAACATGGGCGGCTCAGACCGCGAAGCTCACGCCGCACCCGCAGGCGGAGGTCGCGTTCGGGTTCTTCACCTTGAACGAGGCGCCGATCAGTTCGTCGACCCAATCGACTTGCGAGCCGAGTAGGAACGGCAGTGAGACGGGGTCAACGAACAGCTTTGCGCCGTCGCGTTCGATCACCAGATCGTCGGCATTGGCGTTGGCGGCGACGCCGATCTCATACTGAAAGCCTGAGCATCCCCCGCCCTCTACGGCGACGCGCAAACCAGCGCCGGCCGGTTCGGCGGCGACGACGGCCTTGATGCGCTCGGCAGCGGCGGCGGTGAGGGCGATGTCTGTCATGCGTTAAGGATAAGCCATAGGCGGTTTCTCAAGTGCTTAGCGTCCATATATGGTCTCATCCGGGTCAAGAGGAGAAGCCAGTTCGTGGCTGACGGGCAGAAAGCTGTGAAACGCGCCAAAGTGAAGGCGGCGGGCGGCTATGAGCGGCCGCCGCGGGCGGTTTACGCGACCGATCCGATGCGCTCGCGCGGTCGGCTTTTCCCGGAACCCGAGAGTCGCACCCGCAATCCTTTCGAACGCGATAAGGATCGGATCGTCCACGCCAGCGCCTTCCGGCGCCTCAAGGGCAAGACGCAGGTGTTTGTCGCCCACGAGGGCGATCACTATCGCACGCGCCTGACGCACTCGCTCGAAGTCGCCCAGATCGCACGCTCGGTGGCGCGCGTGATGGGGCTCGATGACGATCTCGCCGATGCGCTCGGAATTGCGCACGATCTTGGCCATCCGCCGTTCGGTCACACAGGCGAGGACGTGCTCGATCTGTGCATGGATGGCTATGGCGGCTTCGATCACAACGCGCAGACGCTGCGCGTGCTGACGAAACTGGAGCGCAAATATCCGACGTTCGATGGGCTGAACCTGACGTGGGAGACGCTTGAGGGCGTGGTCAAGCACAACGGCCCGCTGATCCGGTATGGCGCGACGCTGACGGATTTGCCGGTGGCGATCCAGGAATATGTCGCGACGCACGATCTTGAGCTGGAGTCTTGGCCGGGCCCGGAAGCGCAAGTTGCCGCGCATGCGGACGACATCGCTTACAACAATCACGACATTGATGACGGCCTGCGCGCCGGCCTCTTCACGCTCACTGAAATCCGCGAGGAAGTGCCGATGGTGGCGCGGGTGCTCGGCGAAGTGGAGCGCGACTATCCGGATATCGATCAATTCCGGCATAGCGCTGAAACCATCCGCCGGTTGATCGGCGTGTGGGTCGACGATCTGGTCTGGGAATCCGGCAATCGCATCGCGGAGGCCAATCCGAAGAGCGTTGAAGATGTGCGCGCGGCAGGCAAGCCGCTCGTCGGCTTCAGCGACGAGATGAACGAGCATCAAGCGGTGCTGCGGCGTTTTCTGATGCAGCGCATGTACCGGCACTGGAAGGTCAATCGCTCGCGCAGCCACGCCAAGCGACTGTTGCGTGACTTGTTTGAATTGTTGCTGGCCGAGCCAGAGCTGTTGCCGCCTGCGTGGCAGCTCGGCGCCGATGGTCCCAAGGGCCAGCGCACGGCGCGGCGCGTGTGCGATTACATCGCCGGCATGACGGATGATTACGCGATCGAGGAACATCGGCGGTTGTTCAACCTTCCGCGCTAACGACTCCGTTACGGGTGCGGAATTATGGAGTCCTGCAGGGCTGCTTCCCGCGCCGTTAAGCGGAGGTGAAGCCGAAGCGTGGTAAACGCGCGTTCAAGAATGATTCCGGGAGCGGCGTGCCGTGAGCAGAAGTTACGACCCGCGCATGCATGCGTACGACGACCAGTCGCGCCACGCGCGGACGCTCTACATCTTGATGCTTGTGATAGCGCTCTGCTTCGGCGGCTTCGTTTGGCAGCTTTATAGCGGCCCGGAAGCGCCGCGGATCAGCGCGCCTGGGCCGTACAAGATCACGCCAGCGGAAGCGGGTGCGCTCGCCGCCGATCCTGTCGGTCCCGATGCGCTCACCGTTCCGGAGAACATCACGGCCGAATCCGCTCCGGCGCCGGCCGAAGACGCGCCGCCTGCAGTCGTCCCGGTTGGTCCGGCGCAAGTGGGCGCCGCGCCGCAATTTGCCGCCAACGGTCAGTTCGTAGCGCAGCTCGCGGCGCTGCAATCGGAAGCAGCGGTCGATCCGGCGTGGCGGCGTTTGTCGTCGCGCGCACCCGAACTCTTTGCGCCCGCTCAGCTTGATGTCGAGCGCGCCGATCTTGGTCAGCGCGGCATCTACTACCGCGTGCGCGCCGGCTATTTCGCAGACCGCACCCAGGCCGCGCGCTTCTGCGAGCGCATACGGCAAATGGGCCAGGACTGTTACGTCGCGGCGCGATAAGAGCAGCGGGTGTCACAAAACTATCAGTCTGCCGGCGCTAAGGGCTTCTCCGAACGGAGTTCGGGGAAATCATTGCTCAGTTGCGCGCTTGGTATCAGGCAACCAAAGCTCGATGCGGACATGCGCGCATTCCTTCTCGACGCGCGGCCGTGGGCGTTCATTCTGTTCCGCGAAGCGTGCGTGTCGCGCGATCAAGTGCGCGCGCTGTGCGCTGAGTTACGTGAGGCGGCGGGACACCACGCGACAGTCTGGATTGATCAGGAAGGTGGCCGCGTCGCGCGTCTGAAAGCGCCGGAATGGCCAGTGTGGCCGGCCTGCGCGCGCTATGGCGAGGTGTTCGACGAGAACAACATCCATGGTGTTGAGGCAGCGTATCTTGGCCATCGGTTGATCGCGCACGAATTGCGCTCGATCGGCGTCGATGCGGATTACGCGCCAGTGCTGGATGTGCCGGTCGATGGAAGCGATAAGATCGTCGGCGACCGGGCGTTCTCGGCCAATCCCAAGATCGTCGCGGTGCTGGCGCGTGCGGCACTTGAAGGCTTGCACGATGGCGGCGTCGCCGGCTGCATCAAGCACATGCCGGGGCATGGGCGCGCGACTGCTGATAGCCATTTTGCGCTGCCGCGCGTGTCAGCGAGCGAGCTTGATCTCACCAACGACGTCTTCCCCTTCGCGCAAAACGTCGACGCCGAAGCGGCGATGACGGCGCATATCATCTACGAGGCCTGGGATCCGGATCGTCCGGCGACGTGCTCGTCGTTCGTCATCGAAGAAATCATCCGCAAGCGCATCGGCTTTGCTGGCCTGCTGATGAGCGACGATCTCGATATGAAGGCGCTGCAGTACGCGTTGAATGGCGGGCTCACCGAACGCGCTGAGGCGGCGCTGGCGGCGGGTTGCGATTTGGTGCTGCAATGCTCCGGCAATTTGAAGGACATGCAGCTGACGGCGAAGGGCTGCCGGACGCTAGATGGGCTGTCGCTGGTTCGCGCCAGGGCCGTAGAGAGCTTCGCAAAACGCCCGCCGCGCGAATTCGACGCGGAAGCGGGCTGGGCGCGGTTCAGAGAGCTGGTGGGCTAATCGGCGCAATCTGCGCTATATCCCGGTCATGAGCGACGACGCCGAGACCATTCAGGCCGACCTCTTCGCCGCCGAACAGGCGGACGAGGGCGAAGCGCTCGTGTTGGCGCTCGACGCGTTTGATGGCCCGCTGCATCTGCTTTTGGAACTGGCGCGCACACGCAAGATCGACGTCGCCAAGGTTTCGATCGGCGAGATCGCCGATCAGTATCTGGCCTTCATCGCCGAAATGCGCGCCGGCAACATGGAGATCGCCGGCGATTATCTTGTCATGGCGGCATGGCTGGCGCTGCTGAAGTCGCGCCTGCTGATCCCGAAGCCGCAACTGGCGGAAGACGAGCCCGACCCGCAAGCGATGGAAGCGGCGCTTCGTCAGAAGCTGATGAACCTCGCGCAAGCGCGCGCGGCGGCGAAGAAGCTCGAGGAGCTGCCGCAGCTTGGCCGTGACGTGTTCCTCAATGGCCAGCCGCAAGCGACAGTGCTGACGAAGCAGACGGTCTGGAAGGCCGATCTCTACGAACTGCTGAACGCCTATTGCGCCGATCGCTCGAAGATCATCCGGCGCAAGGCGTTCAAGACGTTCGTGCGCCGCGCCTATCCGCTCGACACCGCCCGCAAGAAGCTCGAACAGGCGCTGACGAAGCTCGACGAGTGGCAGGCGATCACGGCGCTCGCGCCCGCCGCTGACGAAACTACGCCCGATGCGCCGCCGCCGGAGAGCTACCTGGCCTCGACGTTTGGCGCGTCGCTGGAGCTGACGCGCGAAGGTAAGCTGGAGTTGCAGCAGGCTGAGGCGTTCGCGCCGCTATTCCTGCGCGCCCGCAGCAGCCATAAGGACCGCGCATGAACGAGGCCGATCCACCCCTCGCTGACCAGATGCGCCGCATCGAAGACGCCTTTGGTGAAGGTGAGCGCCCGCGTGCGGCGCCGTCCGCCGATGCGATCCGCGCGGCTGAAGCGCTGCTCTTTGCCGGTGGTGAGCCGATCCCGGCGCGTGAGCTGGGCGAGAAGCTGGGGCCTGCCGTCGATGTCGCCGCCGTGCTGATGAAGCTTAAGGCCGATTATGCCGAGCGCGGCGTGAACCTGATCGAGACAGGGGCCGGCTGGCGCTTCCAGTCAGCGCCGGACCTCTCAAGTCTCTTTGCCGAGACCCGCGAGGCGCCGAAACGTCTGCCGAAGGCGGCGCTCGAAACTTTGGCGGTTATCGCATACCACCAGCCGGTCACGAGGGCCGAGATCGAGGAAATCCGGGGGATCAGCCTCTCCCGTGGCTCGATGGAGCTTCTCTTGGAGATCGGCTGGATCCGCCCGCGTGGCCGCCGCCGGACGCCGGGCAGACCGCTCACCTTCGGCACAACGGACGTGTTTCTCAGCCAGTTCGGCCTGGCCTCGCTTGACGCTCTGCCGGGTAAGGACGATCTGAAGGGCCTCGGCCTCCTGGATCCGCGCGCGGCGACACAGCTCGATATCCCGCGCCCCAGCGAGGACTTGGCCAGTGACGAAGAACCGCTGTCGGACGGTGACGACGCGGCAAGCTTTTTCGTGGATCATATCGACAAGGACGACTAAGCGCGCCTGCGCAATGGAGTTTTGACTGATGCATATGCCAAGCCTCTGGGGGCTGCTGATCGTCGCGGTGCTGGCCTTCCTGCTGTTTTCGAAGCCCGGCCGTATCTCGAACATGATGGAAGACCTCGGCAAAGGCATCCGCGGTTTCCGCAAAGGGCTGAGCGATCCGCAGGATCAGCAACCGCCGGCGGAAACGCCGCGCCAGGTACAAGATCAAGCCGAGCGTCAACGGGACAACGCGCAAAACTAAGCGCGCACGAGGCCTAACGCCCTATGCTTCCGAGCCTCGGCTTCAACGAGATCGTCGTTCTCGGCATCCTCGCCCTTTTGGTGGTGGGGCCGAAGGACTTGCCGTTGCTGTTCCGCAAGCTCGGACAGTGGACGGCGAAGCTGCGCGGCATGGCGCAAGAATTCCGCACTGGCTTCGATGAGTTGGCGCGTCAGGCCGAGCTCGATGAGCTGAAGCGCGAAGTCGATGCGCTGCGTAAGACAACGTCGCTCAACGAAATCCGCAACGAGTTCGCGAAGCCGCTGCCGACGCTTGAGGACTATGCGGGGCTCTCCAAGCCTGCGCCGTCGCTGCCATCGCCTGAAGGGCCCGAGGCCGGAGAGCCTGTCGTGCCGCCGCCGGTGGCGACCGCGCGCGGGCCTTCTGGGGCCGCGATTGCGCAAACCTCTGAGACGTGCGAAGCGCCTGCTGAAACGCCGGTTGACGATGCGCCGCCCTCCAACGTCACGCCGATCGTGCGGAGCGCGCCATGAGCGCGGCCACCAACGACGACGATGATATCGAAGCCTCACGCGCGCCTCTGCTCGAACACCTGGCGGAGCTGCGCGATCGCTTAGTGCGATCGGTGATCGCGATCGTGATCGGCTTTGTCGCCTGCTTCATCTTCGCCGATCCGCTGTTTCTTTTCCTCGCCCAGCCGTTTCAGACGGCGATGGCGCACGTTCACCCAGAGCGCGCCGGCGAGGCAATTCAGCTGATCAACACTGGCGCCTTCGGCTTCTTCTCCGTGAAGATGCAGATCGCGCTCTTCGGCGGCATCGTCTTGGCGTTCCCGATCATCGCCTGGCAGGTCTACGCCTTCATCGCGCCTGGCCTTTACAAGAAGGAGCGCGCTGCAGCTGCACCCTTCATGATCGCTGCGCCGGTCATGTTCCTGTTGGGCGCTGCGTTCGTGTTCTACGTCGCCATGCCGTTTGCGCTCAATTTCGCGCTAACGCAGGAGCTGACGGACGGGCCGGTGCAGGTGACGTACCTGCCGAAGGTCGAGGAATATATGGGCCTGGTGACGACGCTGGTTCTGGCGTTCGGGCTCATGTTCCAGTTGCCGGTGGTGCTCTCGCTGTTGGGCCGGGTGGGCATTGTCTCAACGTCGCTGCTGCGTAAGGGCCGCCGCTACGCGATCGTCGGCATCGCCGCGTTTTCGGCGATGGTTACGCCGAACGATCTGGTTTCCATGTTCGTCATGGCCGTGCCGGTTTACCTGCTCTACGAAATCTCGATCTGGATCGTGTCCGCGATCGAGAAGGCGCGCGAGGCCAAGGAAAAGGCCGAAGCCGCCGCTCTCGCCGCTGGCGTGCCGCCGGCCCCGTAGCGCTTTTCCATCCGTTCCGGTAAGCGGAGCGCGAACGGGAAAGACTCATGCACGACATCCGCGCCATCCGCGAAAACGCCGCTCTTTATGACGCCGCCTGGGCGCGTCGTGGCCTGCCGCCACAAGCGCAAAAGATCATCGACGCCGACATCAAGGCGCGTGCCGCTTCCACCGCAAAGCAGGAAGCCGAAGCCCAGCGCAACGCGTCGTCGAAGGCGATCGGCGCCGCAAAGGCCAAGAAGGATGACGCGGAAGCGGATCGGCTGATCACCCAAGTCGCGGCGCTCAAATTGCGCATTGAAGAGACGAGCGTCGATGAAGCAAAGTGGCTCGCGGTGCGCGACGATCTTCTCGCCGGGCTGCCGAACTTGCCGGCGACAGACGCGCCAGACGGCGCCGACGAGCATGGCAATGTCGAAGTGCGCCGTTGGTACATTCAAACAGGGGCCAACCCGCCCGCGCTCGATCTGACCGCCGATCACGTCACGCTCGGCGAAGCGCTTGGGCAGATGGATTTCGAAGCCGCAGCCCGTCTCTCGGGCGCGCGTTTCGTTGCGTTGAAAGGGCAACTTGCGCGCCTCGAACGCGCGCTCGCGGCGTTCATGCTTGATCTGCACACAGGCGAGTACGGCTACACCGAAGTCTCGCCGCCGCTTTTGGTCAAAGACCATGTGATGTTCGGCACGGGGCAGCTGCCTAAATTCGTCGACGATCAGTTCACGGCCGCGCGCACTGTGAGCCGGCAGGAATTGCTCAACGCGGCGCTCGAAAAATTCGACGACGAATTCGAAAAGCGCGGGCCGGGCGCAAAGCCCACGCAGGTGCTGAACGACATTCTCGAAACCGCGCCGACGCGCGAGGACTTTTGGCTGATCCCAACGTCGGAGGTCGCGCTCACCAATCTGGTGCGCGAACAGATCTTGGACGAAGCGCCGCTGCCGATCCGCATGACGGCGGACACGCCGTGCTTCCGCGCCGAAGCGGGCGCGGCGGGGCGCGATACGCGCGGCATGATCCGCATGCACCAATTCCGGAAGGTGGAGTTGGTCTCGATCACAACGCCGGAGCAAAGTCACGATGAGCACGAGCGCATGGTGGCGTGCGCGGAAGAAGTGCTGAAGCGCTTGGAACTGCCTTTCCGCACGATGCTTCTCTGCACCGGCGATATGGGTTTCGGTGCGCGCAAGACGTACGATCTCGAAGTCTGGCTGCCGAGCCAAGGCAAGTATCGCGAGATCAGCTCGTGCTCCAATTGCGGCGACTTCCAAGCCCGTCGTATGAACGCGCGCTTCCGCAATAAAGATGGCAAGACCGAGTTCGTGCATACGCTGAACGGTTCGGGCTTGGCTGTGGGACGTACGCTCGTCGCTGTGCTGGAAAATTATCAGCAGGCCGATGGCAGCATTAAAGTGCCAACGGCGCTTGTGCCGTACATGGGCGGCGTCGAGGTGATTTCGCGCTGAACTTGGATCAGCGCAGCACCTCAAGCAACTCAGCGCCGCGCGTCCCTTCCGGCAGCGCGCTGAAATCAGCCTTCGTATCCAATGCTACCTCAAGCAGCGCCTTAAATATCCGCCGTGGGATCGTCTGTGCGCCGAACTGGGAGAGGTGCGGCGTGATGAATTGCGCGTCGAGGAGTTTGAAGCCGCCGAAGCGCAAGCGTGCAGCGAGGTGCACGAGAGCCGCTTTGCTGGCGTCAGTCGCACGCGAGAACATGCTTTCGCCGAAGAACGCGCCGCCGATAGCGACGCCGTAGAGGCCGCCGACAAGCTCGCCATCGATGCGCGCTTCGACGCTGTGTGCGACGCCTTGGGCGTGCAGCGCCGTGTAGAGCGCCCGGATGTTGGCGTTGATCCAAGTGTCTTCGCGATCGGGGCCAGGCTCGGCGCAGCCGTCGATGACCGCAGCGAAGTCGCGATCAATTGTGAAGCTGAACCGGTTCGCACGCAGCGTGCGAGCGAGGCGGCGCGGAACGTGGAAGCGGTCGAGCGGAAAGAGGCAGCGCCAGTCAGGGTCGACGATGAATAAGCGATCGTCGTCTCGACTTTCCGCCATCGGAAAGACGCCGCGCCGGTAGTAGGCGAGCAAATCGTCTGTAGTGAACGGCTCCACGCGCACAAAGTGCCAAATCCCAGCGGCGTTTCAAAGGCGGCTTGACTCCCGAGCGCTCCAATATATAACCAGACACGCATATAACCCACCGGCGATATATGAACTTGGACGCCACATTCTCAGCGCTCGCCGACCCGACCCGCAGGGCGATCCTCGCGCGGCTGGCGGAGGGCGAGGCCTCGGTTATGGAATTGGCCGCGCCGTTTGCGCTGAGCCAGCCGGCCGTCTCCAAGCACCTTCGCGTGCTCGAGAATGCGGGCCTCATCACCAAGGGCCGCGATGGCCAGCGCCGGCCGTGCAAACTCGAAATGGCGCCGCTCAACGCCGCCAACGACTGGATCGAGCGTTACCAGCAGCTTTGGGAACAGAACTACGCGCGTCTCGATGATCTGCTGGAGACGCTGAAGCAAGAAAAGCCGCGCGGCAAACGGAAGAAAAAATAGCGTCGCTGTCGGCGCGTGTGGGGGTCAGGCGTTCCTTGAACGAACGCCTCTGAAAAAATCCGAGGAGAGGAATATGTCAGCACAAGTCACACTGCCCAGCGATCGCGAAGTGCGCGTCACCCGCACGTTCAAGGCGCCGCGGCAGCTGCTCTGGGACGCGCACACGAAGCCCGAACTGGTGGTGAAATGGATGCTCGGCCCGCCTGGCTGGTCGATGCCGGTGTGCGACATGGATGTTCGCGAGGGCGGCGCCTACACATGGCGCTGGAAGAGCGACGCGGACGGCAAGCAGTTCGGCTTCCACGGCACGTTCACTGAAGTCAACGAGCCATCGAAGCTTGTGCATGACGAATACTACGACGCGGGCGATATCGGCGGCTCGATGCCTGCAAGCGATCCCGCGCTCGTGACACTCGATCTCAGCGAAGCGGGCGGCGTCACGACTTTGGTGTGCACCATGCGCTTCTCATCCAAAGAAGCGCGCGACGGCGCCGTCGCGACCGGCATGACGGACGGAATGGAAATGGGCTTCGCGCGTCTCGATGAGATGTTCAAGCAACCGGCCTGAAGGGAGACCGACAATGCCAGCACCTGCACATGCCACGCTGCCGAGCGACACTGAAGTGCGCGTCACGCGTCAGTTCAACGCGCCGCGCCAACTGGTCTTTGATGCACATGTAAAGCCCGAACTCTTCCAACAATGGATTGGCGGATACCCCGGTTGGACGATGCCGGTTTGCGAGATGGACGTGCGCGAGGGCGGCACATATCGCTGGCGCTGGCGCAATGAAGACGGGAAGGAGTTCGGCTTCTACGGCGAATTCACCGAAGTGAAGCCAGCCAGCCGGATCGTGGCGAAGGAATACTACGATCCAGGCAATATGGGCGGCCCGATGACGAGCGATCCCACCATCGTTTCCAGCGATTTTGCCGAAGCCGGCGGCGTCACCACGCTCACCGTCACCATAAAGTATGTGTCGAAAGAAGCGCGCGACGGCGCCGTGGCCAGCGGCATGACCGATGGCATGGAGGTCAGCTACGCCCGCCTCGACGATCTGGCGATCAGGGTCGCTTGATGTCCAAGGACGCGGAGGCTGCGCCGAAGAAGAAGGCTGCGAAGACGGCAAAGCCTACCGATGACGTCGCCGGTTTGCTGGATGGCTTGGAGCATCCGCAGCGCAAAGAGATCGACGCGATCCGCAAAGCGATCGGTGGTGCGGACAAGTCGATCAGCGAAGGCGTGAAGTGGAATGCGCCGAGCTTTCGGACCACGGAATGGTTCGCGACGATCAATTTGCGCAGCAAAGTGAAGTTGCAGGTCGTGCTGCATCTCGGCGCGAAGGTTCGCGCACGGCAAAAGCAGCCGGTGATTGATGATCCGAGCGGCTTGCTGAAATGGCTTGCCAATGATCGTGCGATCGCCACCGCGAGCGATACGCCTGCTGATCGCAAAGCGCTTGCGGCGATCGTGCGTCAGTGGATCAAGTTTGTCTGATGGCCGCTAAGGGAAAAGCCGCGCCGAAGAAGGCTGTCGCGAAGAAGGTGGCGCCGCGCGATGTGAAGGTGGTCGTCGCTGAACTGAAACGCGCTGGTTCGCCCACTTACAAAGCCGATATGGCCAAGCGCTATGGCATTGTCACTAAGGCGCAAGTGTATGGCGTGACCGTCGCGACATTGCGCAAGATGGCCAAGGAGATCGGCTACGATCATGCGCTGGCGGAAAAGCTCTGGGCCACTGGCATACACGATGCGCGCATGCTGGCGGCGATGGTCGATGATCCAGCTTTGGTGACGCCGGCGCAGATGGAGCGCTGGGTCAAGGACATGGATAACTGGGGCATCGTCGATACGGCGTGCTTCCACTATTGGGATCGCAGCCCGCACGCGTTCAAGCAAATTGAGAAGTGGGCGAAGGCCAAGGACGAATTCGTCAAGCGCGCCGCGTTCGCGCTGCTCGCGAGTTGCGCGTTACATAAGCAAGGCACGGATGCGCAGTTTTTGCGCGGGCTTGAGCTGATCGAAGATCACGCGCGCGACCCGCGCAATTTCGTGAAGAAGGCCGTCAACTGGTCGCTGCGCGCGATCGGCGGCAAAGCCAGTGCGAAGCTACGCGCGGCAGCGCGTGAGACGGCCGAGCGGCTCAGCGCGTCGGATGATAAGATTGAACGCTGGGTTGGCCGCGACGCGATGAAGGCGTTCGACAAGGCCAAGAACTAAGGGAGGTCCGTCATGATCCGCAAAGTTGCGTTCACGATGCTGACGATGAGCGACGTTCCGCGGGCGCGGAAGTTCTATGAAGAGACGCTCGGCCTGAAGATCGGCAACCACGGCAATCGCGGCGATCAATGGTGGATCGAGTACGATCTGCCGGAAGGCGGCTGCATCGCCCTGCAGAACTTCGACGCCACGCCGC
Organism: uncultured Terricaulis sp.; assembly: GCA_964405865.1. GTDB lineage: Bacteria > Pseudomonadota > Alphaproteobacteria > Caulobacterales > Aquidulcibacteraceae > Vitreimonas. The sequence goes on from CAYOPM010000007.1 coordinate 199,447, forward strand.
CGGGTGGCGGTGGCTTAGCATTGGAAGTTGAAGACCTCGACGCGTTGATCGCGCACCTGAAAGCCAACGGCGTCACCTTCAAAGGTGACATCGTCCCTGGCCCGCGTTGCCGCATGGCGATGTGCAATGACTCAGAAGGCAATCCGCTGGTTCTGCACCAGCTAAACCACTAACGCGGCTCAACCCTCAGACGGCACGCGCGAACGCAGCGCGTCGTTGCCGATGCTGGCGCCGTGAAATTCCGGCGTGCCCGGCTCGGCCGACGGGATCGGCGCGATGTTGGCCGGTTCAGCGCGCACCCGTTCCGCGGTGGAGCAGCCGGCGACGGCGATGGCGATGAAGGCGAGCGCGATCAATGCCGCGAGGCCCGTAATGGCTTGGTTACCCATGAGAATGTGGCCCTGGTGTCGAGTGCAGGGCGGGTCACTGCAATGAAGGCGCCGTTAACCTACTCGGTGGCGAACAAGCTCTCTGGCGCACCATGACGCTGTGGCCAATCGAGCCAAGCCACGTCGGTTGGCGCGACGATGTGTTCGACGACGCGCCAGGCGCCGTTCTCGCGCTTCAGCAAAACGTAAACCGTCCCGCTGGAGTCCATTGCGCCGTTTTCTGCGCGGCTTGCGTGGCGAGTCTGGGACCAATCAATCGCAGCGCCGTCCGGCGTCCAAGGCTGTGCGACCAGCCAGCCCCAATCGCCTTCGGTGCGGCTGACCGTTGGAGCGAGAGTGACTGGAATGCCGATATCCTCGCTGATTGCAGGCGCGGCGGCGACGGCGAGCGGATCGGTGGACACGCCGGCGCTTGAGCCTGGGGTCGACGTGTCGCCTTCGGTTGAAGGCGCAGGCGCGGGCGGCGTGCACGCGGCCAAGAGGGTGAACGCTGCGATTGCCAGTACACGACGCATGCTCACGTCTCCGCTTGAGTCTTGGCCTTCAGGTTCTGCTCGAGCCAATGGATCGAGTAATCGCCGTTGATGACGTCCTGCTCCTCCATAAGGTCGCGGAAGAGCGGAATTGTGGTGTCGACGCCGGTGATCACCATTTCGCCGAGCGCGCGCTTCAGGCGCATCAGGCACTCGGCGCGGTCGCGGCCGTGGACGATGAGCTTGCCGATGAGCGAGTCGTAGTTCGGCGGGATCGCGTAGCCGGCATAGATGGCGCTATCCAAACGCACGCCCAAGCCGCCAGGCGGGTGATAGCCGGTGATCTTGCCGGGAGATGGGCGGAAAGTGCGTGGGTCTTCGGCGTTGACGCGGCACTCGATGGCATGGCCGTTGAACTTCACGTCTTTCTGCTTCACCGAAAGCGGCGCGCCGTCGGCGATGCGGATTTGCTCGCGCACGAGATCGATGCCGGTGATCATCTCCGTGACCGGATGCTCGACCTGCAGACGCGTGTTCATCTCGATGAAATAGAACTCGCCGTCTTCGTAGAGGTACTCAACCGTGCCGACACCGAGATAGCCGAGCTTCTGAATGGCTTCCGCCGTGATGCGACCGATCTTGGCGCGTTCTTCAGCGTTGAGCGCCGGCGACGGCGCTTCCTCGAGAACCTTCTGGTGACGGCGCTGCAGCGAGCAATCGCGCTCGCCCAAGTGGATCACGTTGCCGTGGCTGTCGGCGACGACCTGGATTTCGATGTGACGCGGGCGCGTCAGATACTTCTCCATATAGACTTCGTCATTGCCGAACGCGGCTTTCGCTTCCGCGCGCGCAGTGGAGAAAGCTTCGCTCACGTCATCTGCGGTGCGCGCGACTTTCATCCCGCGTCCGCCACCGCCGGCGGCGGCTTTGATCAGCACCGGATAGCCGATCTTCTTGCCCCACTTCTTGGCGTCTTCTTCCGTGGCGATGCCGCCGTCGGAGCCGGGCACGACAGGCATGCCGGTATCGATCGCCGCTTGTTTCGCTGCGATCTTGTCGCCCATCAGACGGATGTGTTCAGCCGTTGGGCCGATGAACGTCATGCCGTGTTGGGTGACGATCTCGGCGAACTTGGCGTTCTCAGAGAGAAAGCCGTAGCCCGGATGGATCGCCTGCGCGCCGGTGATCTCAGCGGCGGCGATGATCGACGGGATGTGCAGATAGCTTTTTTGCGCCGGCGGCGGACCGATGCAGACGCTCTCGTCGGCGAGGCGCACGTGCATCGCGTCGGCGTCAGCCGTTGAGTGCACCGCGACAGTGGAGATACCCATCTCCTTGCACGCGCGGTGAATGCGCAGTGCGATCTCGCCCCGGTTCGCGATGAGAACTTTTTCGAACATCTCTTACTCGATGATCACCAGCGGCTCGCCGAATTCGACGGGCTGCGCGTCCGTCACCAAGATCGCGGTGATCTTGCCCGCGCGCGGCGCGGGGATCGGGTTGAACGTCTTCATGGCCTCAACGACCATGAGCGTCTGGCCAGCAGTCACAGTGTCGCCAACCTTGATAAAGGTCGCAGCGCCCGGTTCGGGTGAAAGATAGGCGGTGCCAACCATCGGTGAGGGCACAGCGCCTGGATGCGAGGCGGCGTCAGCGGCCGGTGCGGGCGCGGCAGCAGGCGGCGGGGCGGCGGCTGCGATTGGCGCAGCTGCTGGCGCGGCCGCGTGAACGACATGCGCGACGGGTGCGGCCGTCAGCGTGCGCGCGATGCGCAAGCGCAGCTCGCCGTGCTCGACTTCGATTTCCGAAAGGCCGCTATCGTTGATGATCGCCGCAAGCTCGCGCACCAGCGCGGGGTCGATCGGTTTATTCTTGTCGCTCATCGGCTGCGATTTCCTGCTCACGTCTAGCTTTCTTGTGCAATCAAAGCGGCCGCTTCTACGGCCAGCAAATACGAGGTCGCCCCAAAGCCGGCGATGACGCCCTTTGCGGCTTGGCCCACTAACGAAACGTGACGGAATTCCTCACGCGCTGCGGGGTTGGAGAGATGGGTCTCAATCACCGGAATGCCGATCGCTTTGATGGCGTCGTGCAGGGCAACTGAGGTATGGGTGTACGCCCCGGCGTTTAGAACAACTGCGGCGGCTTTGTCTTTGGCCTCTTGCAGCCAGTTCACCAGCTCGCCCTCAATATTGGACTGGTGGAACACGGTGGTGCGGCCCAGCTGGGCGGCGCGTTCGGCGCAGGCCTTCTCAATCTCGGCCAGGGTCACATGGCCGTAGATATGCGGCTCTCGGGTCCCCAACAGGTTCAGGTTGGGGCCGTTCAGCACGTAGATTGGCTTTGCGTCCGGCATCGTCCTCTGCACGGGCGGAT
>CAYOPM010000008.1:0-157790 GCA_964405865.1 uncultured Terricaulis sp.
CGTCGGCGAACCGATCAATCCGGAAGCCTGGCTCTGGTATTATCGCACGGTCGGCGACTCGCGTTGCCCCGTGGTCGATACGTGGTGGCAAACCGAAACTGGCGCGGCCCTCATCACCAATCTCCCTGGCGCCACTGCGATGAAGCCCGGCTCCGCGACACGGCCCTTCTTCGGCATCAAGCCCGCGCTCGTCGATGACAAAGGCGAATTTCTCGAAGGCGCAGCCAGCGGCAATCTCGTCCTGCTTGATTCCTGGCCGGGGCAGATGCGCACCGTCTATGGCGATCACCAGCGCTTCTTTGACACGTACTTCCGCACCTATCCCGGCATGTACTTCACCGGCGACGGCTGCCGCCGCGACGAAGATGGCTATTACTGGATCACCGGCCGCGTCGATGACGTGCTCAATGTCAGCGGCCATCGCATCGGCACCGCCGAAATCGAAAGCGCGCTCGTCGCCGATACGAAAGTGGCCGAAGCCGCCGTCGTCGGCTATCCGCACGACATCAAAGGCCAAGGGATCTATTGCTTCGTCACCTTGAAGCAAGGCGAGACGCCGAGCGATGCGCTGAAGGACGAGCTCAAACACTTCGTCCGCCGCGAAATCGGCCCAACCGCGACGCCCGACATCATCCAGTTTGCACCCGGCCTGCCGAAGACGCGCAGCGGCAAAATCATGCGCCGCATCCTGCGCAAAATCGCCGAAAACGATCTCAGCAACCTGGGCGATACGAGCACGCTCGCGGACCCAAGCGTCGTGGACGATCTGGTGGCGAATAGAGGCGGCTAGTACTCAGGACGATCCTTGGCGCCCGGCGCTATTCACGGCGCCGCAGGCTTGCTATGAGCGCCCCTCTTTCTCCGGGTGCGTATGTCCAACTCTCAGCTCGACCGCCTGCTCGCCGCCAGCCGCCTCGTCGGCATCGACATTGGAGCGCGTGGCGGCTTCTCCGACGATCTCGCGCCGATCGGCGCCGCCGTTGAAGCTATTGGCTTCGAGCCGGATCAAACCGAATGCGCGCGGCTCAACGAAAGCGCCAAGACCGATACACTTGGCTATCGCGCGTTGCGTTATGTGCCCACCGCCGTCGGCCGCGCCGCCGAGCAGCGTACGCTCAATCTCTACCGCAAGCGCGGTTGCTCTTCGCTGCTGGAAGGCAACATCGAATTCGCCAAACAGTTCGCGCGCGATCACTGGTTCATCCTCGACGAACAAATCCCGCTGACCACCGAACGCCTAGACGATGCGGCGCAGCGCTTCGGCTTCACCGACGCAGCGTTCATGAAGATCGACATTCAAGGCGCCGAGCTCGAGGCCATGCAATCGGCGCCGAAACTCGTCGGCGAATCCCTGCTCTGCATCCGCAGCGAAGTGGAGTTCGCACCGATCTATATCGACCAGCCGCTCTTCGCTGACGTCGATGCTGAATTGCGTGGCAAGGGTTTCATGTTTGTCGGCTTTCCCGAGTTGCACTCGTGGCGTCGCGGCAGCGAGGCTAAGCCGGATCGCTGGAGCGGTGGCTCAACACCACTATCAGAGCCCGAACTCATCCACGGTGACGCGCTTTACTTCCGCCGCCCAGAACTGATCGGCGCGGACTCCGAAGCCGAGCAAGACCGCGCGATCAATTACGCACTGCTCGCTTTCGTCTACGGCCAGCTCGATCTATGCGCCTCGGTGTTGACCCGTCCGCCAGTCGCGGCACGCGTACGCGCGCTAAGCGGCGGCGATGCGAACGCACTTGTCGCTGCTCTCGGCGCGCTGCACGCCAACCGCCAACGCCGCCGCATGGGCAAGTCCGCGCTGAAGCAGCTGCGTGAATATCTGCGCGTCGTCTGGCGCTGATTACTCTGCCGGTTCGCTGACGGGCTCTTCCGTCTCGACAGCAGCCGGCGACACCGCGCTTTGCGGCGTCCAATCGCCATTCGCACGCGGGTTCGGCGTCCGCGGCTCGAAGCCCTGAGCACGCGCGCGGGCTTGTTCGAGATGGATCGCCGAGAGATCAGCGCCGAGATCAACGATGCGCTGCTGCGCCGCCACATCGCCTTGCTCGGCGGCGACCGTGAACCAGAACAACGCTTCAGCCGTGTCGGCGCTCACGCCGCGGCCCTGCTGATAGAGAATGCCGAGATTGTATTGGCTGTCCGCGTAGCCAAACTCTGCGGCTTGCCGGAACCAGCGGAACGCCGCCGTTTCGTCCAAGCGCGCCGCATCGCCACGCGCGTAATAGAAGCCAAGGTCATGCATGGCGCGGACATTGCCGCCCGCTGCCGCACGCTCGGTCCATCGCAGCGCAGCGACGGGATCGAGCGCCACGCCCTCGCCGCTCTCATAGAGCTTGGCCAACCGATACTGCGCCAGAGGCAAACCTGACTCTGCAGCGCGCGTTAATAGCTCGACGCCGCGCGGATCGTTTGTTGTGAGCAGCGCAAGCGCCCGCGTGTAATCGGCTTCCATCGCCGCGAACGGGTCAACAGACGCCGCGGGCAGCACTACGCTCTCAGCGCGCGTCGGCGCGGCTTGCGCCCGCTGCGTCTGCTGCTCCGATGACCACAATGCCACCCAACCCAAGGCGTATGCGGCGGCGCCAACGCCAAGAAACCGCACCATTGTACGCGACCCACGCATGCGGCGCTTCGCATTACGTTTCGCTTCAAGCGCGGCCATCGCCTTTCGTCGCGCCTTCTCGACAAAAGCGCGTTCGAATTCGGACAAGTCGTCATCGTCCGTCGCCTTCGACACCAGCTTCGGCTCGGCCATCACTGCGGACGCCACTGGCGGCGGCGGCGATGTCTCAGCAACAATCGCTTCCGCCGCTTCAGCAACCGCCGCTGGCGGCTCTGCCACTGCATCCCGCGCCTGCAATTCCAGCGGCTCTTCCGCTGCGCGTGGCGGCGCCTCGATAACATCACGCTTCGGCTTTGCCTTGCGCTCGGTGGCGACCGCGCGTCCGGTGAAGCCGCAGGCCAGTACTTCGATCGCTTGCGCCGCCTTCGATTTCGGCGCGACATCGCACACGATGCGACCATTGTTTTCGGCGTCGCCGTAAAGATCGGGCTCGAACGCCAGTGTCACGGCGGGCGCGGTGTTCACGGCTTCGGAAAAATCCTTCAGCGAAATCTCCGGTCGCTTCGGCACGCCCGTCATGGTGAGCGCGATCGCCGGCTCGGCGCGTTCACCACGTTCCTGGCGCAGCAGCTTCATCAGATTGTCAGTGTTGCGCAGGCTGGCGAGGTCGGGGCTTGCAACCAGCAACACCTCATCGGCGCCCACCAACAGATCGCGCACCCACGCCGTCCACACATGCGGCACGTCCACGACCACAAAAGCACTCGTGCGGCGCACGCGCGCAATCATCGCGCTGACCGCACCGCTCTCCAACGCCACGCCCAAGTTCGGCGCACCGGGCGCAGCGGCGATCAAGAGACGCTCATGCGCGCGCGTCATAGCGCTATCGAGCGCGTCCTCGCTGACATCTCCGGCAAGAAGATCGGTCACGTGCGCTTTTAGTTCGAGTTTGAAGCTCGTGGCGGCGGCGCCAAACCCAATGTCGAGATCAATAAGCGCCGTCGGTGCATCGAGCCGCTCGGCAATGGTCCAGGCCAGATTATGCGCGATCGTTGAGGCGCCGACCCCGCCGCGTGCGCCCATCACAGCGATCACATGCGAAAGGTCCGCTTGTGCAAACAGCTTGCACGCTGTTTGCGTCAACTCCTCGGCCTGCAGCGGACACATGAGATAGGTCACGCCGCGCTGGGTCAAGGCGCGCATCACGGCTATGTCGTTGACCGCGCCGATGACGATCAGCTTCGCACTTGCATCGAGGCGCGCGCGCAAGCGATCGACGCTTTCGATCAAGGCCGACCCGCCGAGATTGCTGTCAATGACGACAAGGTCTGGCCGCGCGCCACCTTCCAGCGCAGCCAGCGCGCCATCAGCGCCGCCGCGTTCAATGCAGATCTCCGCGCGTGCAACACGTTTGTCGTCGGCGAAGGTAGCGAACGCCGCCGCGCTCTCGGCGCGATCCCAGTTGGCTTGCACAACGATCGGCGGCGCAGGCGGATCCGGTTTGCGCTCTGTCTCCACTTTTGGCGCAGCAAGCGGTAGCGATAAGGCAGCGGGACGCGGCGACGGCACGGTCGGCGCAACAATCTCGACCAACTCTATCGCAGGCAACTCACGCGGCGGCGCGACGTGGGCGACGCCGAAGCTCTCTTCGATATCGTCGGGCGCATCGAACGGAGCGTCGCTTTCAAGGATCTCATCTTCGAACGCTTCGTTCAGTCCCAAAATGTCTTCGTCGTCCGGCCGATCGAACGGCAGGTCCTCCTCCTCGGCCATGGCTAACGCATCGTTGGCGGGCGCGGGCGGAGGCTCATTCAAAAGCACGGCGCGCTGCGCAGGCGCGATCAGCTCAAGCTCTTCTTCATCCAACGCATCCGCGGCCGGCGACGCGGAATCAATGGCGATCTGCGGCTCATCCGGCGCGCGGCGACGTGCACGCACGCGCAGACGCGCCTTCTTTGCTCCAGCGTTCAAAGCGTTCGTGCGCAAGACCCACCCGTTCGCGATACCCGCCATCAGATTGCGTGAAGGCGGTTGCGAACCAATTAGCAAGCATCGCTAACGTGCATTGACCAACATCAGAGACTTGCGGCGTCCAAGGCGCCGATATCATCGCGATCGAGCGACACGCGCAATGCGCCCATCAGCTCGTTCAATTGCTCGACGCGCGTGGCGCTCGCGATCGGCGCCGCAATCGCGGGCTTGGCCATGATCCACGCAAGCGCGATCTGCGCTGGTGTTGCGTTGTGACCCGCAGCGACTGCATCGAGCGCCGCCAACACAGCAGGCCCTTTGCCTTCCATATACTTGTCCATGCGGCCGCCGCGCAGGCTCTTGGTTTTGTCGGCTGCGCTACGATATTTGCCTGTGAGGTAGCCGTTGGCGAGGCCGTAATACGGCAGTAACGATACGCCTTGCTTGACGCAGAGCGGCATCAGATCGGCCTCGATGTCGCGATTGAGCAGATGATATTCCGGCTGTTGCGCATCAAAGCGCGCCTTGCCGCTTTTGGCGCTCTCAGCGAGCCCCTCACTGAACCGCTCCGGCTTGAAGTTTGAGGCGCCGATGGCTCGCACCTTGCCGGCTTTGACTAGCTCATCGAGTGCGGCGATGTATTCTTCGGCGTGCGTCGCTTCATCGTCGCGATGCAGCCAATAGAGATCGATCGTCTCGATGCCGAGCCGCGTGAGCGAACCTTCGCACGCAGCAATAATGTTATCGCGCTTGATGCCAAGCTGCTTCGGCCACATGCCGACCTTGGTGCCGATCATTACCTGATCGCGCTTGCCGCTCTGCTTCAGCCACTTGCCGATGACGCGCTCGCTCTCGCCGCCTTCGTGGCCCGGCGCCCAAGCGGAATAGACATCCGCCGTATCGATTGCGTCGCCGCCTTGATCGACAAACGCGTCCAGTATCGCGAAAGACGCCGCTTCATCCGCCGTCCAGCCAAACACATTGCCGCCCAGCATCAGCGGCGTGATACGGATGCCGCTTTTCCCGATTTCGCGTTTCGTTTGCATGATGACCTCGCGCCTAACACATAGGGCGCGCACGCGGCATTGCCACACAAGAAAAAGCCGCGGCGCTGGTGAGGCGCCGCGGCGTCAAGAAGCTCCTGGGAAGAGCGTTAGAAGTCGACTGAGAGTGAGACGCCCACTTCGCGGCGATCGCCGACATAGCCATCGACGTTCGGGCTGGTGGCGCTGTTCTGATAAACCGAGTTGAACAGCACTTGGTAATACTCGGTGTCGCCGCAGTTGCGGCACCACAGCGAGAGATCCCAACCGCCCATGTGCGCTAAGCCAACGCGCGCGTTCACGAGGCTATAGCCCTCTTGCTCCTTGTCCGGACCTTGCGCGGAACTGGTGCTGCGCTCAGTGCCGTAGAAGCCGTCGACGCGGAAGTAGCCGTCGAGATCGTTGACGATGCCCCAGCGATAGCCGACGCCGAGCGAGCCGGACCACACCGGCGCGTTGGTGAAGTGCAGCCCTTCAAGATTGATCGGCGGGTTCGGCAAGCTTTGCGAGAGAAGCGCATCGGCGCCGTACTCGGTATCGGCGTAAGTGACGCCGAGATTGAAGGTGAGATTGTTGATCGGCTCCCAATAGGCCTCAAGCTCGACACCCTGCGTGCTCGCTTCCGGCATCGTCTCGACCACGAAGGCGAGCCCGGTGAACGAGAGGATTTGCAGGTTTTCGAAATCGGTGTGGAAGGCGGTCAGGTTCAAGCCGAGGCGGCGATCGAACCATTGCGACTTCAAGCCGACTTCGAAGCTATCGGAGGTTTCTTCGAGGAAGGTCGGATCGGCGACCGGTTGCGCGCCGGTCAACGGCGTCACCACCGTGGCGGACGTGCGATCGAGATTGATGCCGCCCGCTTTATAGCCGCGCGCATACGCGGCGTAGATCATCACGTCGTCGGCCAGTTCGTACTGCACGTTGAACGTGCCGGTGACGGCGGTGTCATCGACCTCGGCTTCAAAGTCGTTCACTAGGCCAAGGAATGGCGGCAACGAGTTGTTGTCCAAATTGGCGACCGTGTTGTCGATTGTGTTGTCGCCATAGCCTTCCTTGTGCTCGTCGATATAGCGCGCCCCGAGCGTCATCGAGAGACGGTCGCTGATTGCGTATGTCCCCTGCGCAAACACCGACCAGCTCTGCGACTCAATGCCGAATGCGCCTTCTGAGCCCTCGCCTGCAATGATCTGGTTCGGGTTGAAGTTGTTGTCGCCGATGAACGTCGTTGGGATCGAACCTGGCTGGAAGCCGGTCGCGTTGAAGCACGACGGCACCGTGTTGGCCGTGAACAGGCCGCAGATGTAGCGCCCCGTGTCTTCGCCGAACTCAAGCCGTGTGAACGCGCCGACATTTTCGCGGCTGTAGAAGCCGCCGAACAGATATTCCAAGTTGCCGCTCTCGCCGACGAAGCGGAATTCGTTGGAGAAGGTGCGGTAGCGCTCAGTGCCAAAGGCGTTGAGCAGATCGGCGCCGGTGAAATCGGTATCGCCGGCGGATTCACGGTCATAGTCGCGATAAGCGATGATGTTGGTGAAGCTGAGCGAGGGCGATAGCTCCCAGTTCAACTCGGCCGAAATGCCATTATCGACGGCGCTGTTGGTCGGATCGCCATTGAGTGAGTTGCTATCGAACGTGCCTACCCCGGTGAGCGACGAACCGCGATTGGCTTCAATAATATTGATGGTGGTCGCGCGGGCGCCTTGGTGACGCGCGCGCACGGCGGTGTTGCCGTTATTATCGGACTCGCTCTGATCGTAGATGAAGCGGATATCCATGGTGGGGCTCAGTTCCCAGAGCGCCTGCGCACGGATGAAGTACTGATTGCGGTCTTGGTTATCCTGACCGGTGTTGCGGTTCTCGATGAAGCCTTCGCGCGCGTCCCACCCCGCCGTGAAGCGCAGGGCGAAGCTGTCGCTCATCGGAATGTTGAGATAGCCGCCGGCGCCGAGGAGATCCGGGCTGCCGAAATTGAACTCGCCGCCGCCGGAGACGCCGTCAAAGTCCGGCGCGCGCGTCATGATGCTGAGCGCCCCCGCCGACGTGTTCTTGCCAAACAGAGTCGATTGCGGCCCGCGTAGCACTTCGACGCGCTCAATGTCAGAGAGCTGGCCCAGCGCCATGCCGGAACGATTGCGATAGACGCCGTCAATAAAGACGCCGACCGCGCCTTCGAGACCGGCATTGTTGCCCGTCGTGCCGACGCCACGAATGCGGATGGTCGTGTCCGACGCAGCGCTTCCGGTCGAGTTCACGAACAAGCTTGGCGTGATGACTTGCAGATCGGCGACGTCATTGATGCTCGATGCATCGAGCTGATCGCCAGAAAACGCGTTGATCGCGATCGGCACGTCTTGGATCGCCTGAGCACGGCGCTGCGCCGTGACGATAACTTCGTCGCGCTCGCCGTCTTCGTCCTGCGCGTAAGCTGCTGTCGCCCCCATTCCGGAAGCCACTCCGAGCATCAGAGTGAACACCGTCCGGGCCGCCGTACGCGCCAGCCCGGGCTTCCGCCCCGCCGTCTTGGTCATGCTGTCCTCCCGCATGGCGGCTTTGCGCCGCCGTTTTCGGCACTTTTGAACATACCGTATGTTCTAATACGGAGATCGAGCGACGCCCGGTCAAGCCGTTTCGGGCTGTAATTTCCAATACACATGCGGATTCCGGCAGCCAGCGCGCAATCTGTTGCGCGCATACCGCAATACAAGTTCGTTCTAGTAGTATGTAGTGGCGATTACTTAGAGCGGCGGTTCGGAGAACAGCCCGCTCATCATCGTCGACGCGTAGAACGCGACGGCTTTCTCGCGCGGCAGGCGCGAGGCCCAATTCCGCAGCTCGAAGGCGTTGTTGATCATCGACATCAGCACTTGGCTCGAAATCATCGGATCGACCGGGCGCAAACTTCCTTCGCTGATGCCGTCTGCGATCATGCCCGCAAAGCGCCGCGCCATCCGGTCCGAGCGTTCAATGACGCGGTGCCGGCGTATGTCAGCGGGCAGCGCCTGCAGCGCTGTGGTACGCAGTAACGGGAAGTCGCTAAAGAACTGCAGATCGACGAGCGATGTGGTCGCCCCCGCCAGCGTTTCGCAGGCATTGGCGCCGCCAAGGATCGCCGCAGCCTGAACGCGCGACACCCGATCATACGAGCGCTCGAAACACTCGATGACAAGATCGTCCTTGGCTTCGAGGTGATGATAGAAACTGCCCTTCGTCACATCGAGATCAGCGGCGATGCGTTCAACCGAAGCGCCGCGATAGCCGTGCGTGTTGATCAGCCGCGTCGCCGCGCGCAGGAACGCTTCAGCGCCGCCATCGGCTTCGCTTTCGTCGATCGGCAAAGGCTTTGGCCGCCAATCGTCAGCCGCGAAGCCTTTGTCGAAAATCTCAAACAGACGCCGGTGTACCCGCGGGAAGTCGCTGACCGAATAGGCGTTGAGCCATGCCGGCAGCCAGAACACCGCTTCAACCAACACAGCCGCGCGCGCCGTGCGCAGCGCCTTCTCGTCCGCAGTTTGCGCAGGCCCAAGCAAGGTCTCGCGCAATTCGCGGAAAACCGTCGTCCAGCGCTCAACCAGACGGCCACGCGCGGGATCGGTCATCGCCCTAATATCGGAGAGCCGCGCCTTCGGCTGCTCTTCGCGGCGGCGCACCCGCGCCCACTCTTCCAATGTCAGTCGCAGGTAGGCCGACACACGCGCGCGCGGGTCGGCCTGCTTGCCGGCCTCCATCACCGTCGCTTCAAAGAGGTCAATCGAGCGCGCAAGCGCCGCTTCGGCAAGCAGATCCTTGCGCTTGAAATAGTAAGTGATGCTGGTCGTGTTGAGATCGACGCGCTGGCCGACATCGGCAAGCGTCATGCCTTTGATGCCGACCTCGTTGATCGAGACCGACGCCGCCTCGATGATCCGCTCACGCGTCTGCGCGTAGCGTTTCGTTTTTCGGGCGTCTTTTTCGGCCTCGGCGCTCATAAGACGAGCGCACTTAGGCCCATTGCCCCGCATTGTCACGCGGGCGCGCCAGCGAAGCGCCTTGGCGATGCGCATGTGACAGGCTAAGCGAGGCTATGCGTTGGATGAACATTGCCGCCGCCATCTCCGGGGCCATCGCTCTCAGCATGCTGGTCGCTGCATCGCACTCTTTGCGTGAGACGTTGACGCCGGAAGCGTTGGAGCGCGTCAAGCTCGCCGCCTACATCCAACTCATCAATGCAGCAGCCGTTCTGGCCATCTCCAATCGCACAGGACGGCTCAACGCCATCGCTGGGGGAATGATCTTTGCCGGCTCCGGACTCTTCGCGAGCACGCTCTACGCGCTTTCGCTGACGGGATCGTCGGCGTCCGCCATACTCGCCCCAGTCGGCGGCATCACGCTGATCCTTGGATGGGTTGTGCTGGCCTTCGCCAAGCCGCGCTGACGTTTCGTCGCCAAAGGCAGTGCATTGGTCGCAGGAGTGCGAAGAAGGTCTGCAACACGCCCGCAATGTTGCATCCCCAAAACTCGTACTGACGATTGAGGGAGCCTTCGTATGAAATCGAAATTCTATGCCGCCGCAGCCATGTTCTGTCTTATGGCTGGCGCGCCGGCGTTTGCGCAAACGGTCGCGCCGCGCCCGGTCGTCGAGGACGCGGCACAGGCGGTCGCGGACCATTATTGGAGCGAAGAGATCGGCGCGCAGGTCGCTGCAGATCTCCGTCGCGCCAACGAAGCCGGCGCGTTCGATCGCTACACCAATCCACGCGACCTGGCGGCCGCACTCACTGCGCGTCTCCAGCCACACGACGCGCACTTCAGTGTGCAATGGTCAGCCGAAGCCGCAGCGCCTGGCGGCCCGCCGCCCGGACCACCGAACCGCGCCGAAGCCGAGGCTGAGGCCGCACGCGGCGCCTACGGCTTTGCGCGCGTAGAGATGCTGCCTGGCGGCGTCGGTTACATCGATCTGCGCGGCTTCTCCAATTTTTCTCCGGATGACGCTGAAACATCGCCGGCGCGCCGCGCCGCTGACGCCGCGATGAGTCTGATTGGCGGCGCCAGCGCCATCATTATCGACGAACGCGATTGCCCTGGCGGTTCGCCCGCCATGGTCGGCTATCTCAGCGCCTATTTCACTGCGCCCGGCGCCAACATCTTCAACACCTTCCGCTCACGCCGCGGCGAAAGCAGCGAACGCAATTTCGTCGATCCGCGTGGTGAACGCAGGCTCGATACGCCGCTCTTCATCGTCACCAGCGGCCGCACCGGCTCCGCCTGCGAAGCCTTCGCTTACACTTTAGGCTCGGCTGATCGCGCCACGATCGTCGGCCAACGCTCCGGCGGCGCCGCCAATCCGGGCGGCATGGGCCCGCTGCGCGACGGTTTCACGATGTTCATCAGCGGCGGCTCACCGGTGAACCCGATCACCGGCCGCAATTGGGAAGGCGAGGGCGTGCCGGTCGATGTCGAAGTCGCAAGCGCCGACGCACTTCGCCGTGCGCGCGTGCTGGCGCTCGAGGCCATTCTCGCACGCTCAACCAGCGAAGCAGCGACACGCGAAGCGCAATGGGCGCTGGACGCGCTTAACGCCGAAGGCGCCACGCTGCCGTCGCGCACGCTGCAGCAATACGCTGGCGACTATGGCGCGCGCCGCATCGTGTTGGAAAACGGCCGTCTCACGCTCTATCGCGATCGCCGCCCGGGGCTGACACTCACACCGCTTGGGAACGATCTCTTCGCTGTGGATTATGCGGCGCCCTTGCAACGCGTACAGTTTGAGCGCGACTCTCGCGGACGCGTCATCGCGCTGACGCAGACCTTGGTCAGCGGCCAAGAGTTCCGCAACCTGAAGCAATAAGCCGCGACGGCAAGGGTCGAAATCATGGCGCGCGCGTTCTATATCGCGCGCCATGACGACGCCTCTTGCCCCAGCACCCGCACCCACAGAACCACAACCCGTCGCCGGGCTGCTCGAACAGCTGCGCATCTTCGTCACTGACGTGATGGCGCTCGATCCGGAACAAGCGGCGCTGCGCGGCGGCCTGTCGATCCTCGTCTTTATCGGTGCGCTGCTGCTGATCTTCGGCCTGCGGCTCTTGTTCAAGGCCGCAACCGATCGCTTTTCACCGCCGCAGCCGGAAGGCGTAACGAAACCCCGCAAGCGTATCGTCATCGGACGCTGGACCCTCCGCATCGCGCGCATCGCCGTCTTCCTGACCGCTTTGCTCATCATTCTGCGCGTTTGGGGACTTGATCTTGAGAATCTGAGCGAGGGTCCGGTTGGCGCCATCCTCAATCATCTCTGGCGCATCGCGCTGATCATCGTGCTCTCGCTCGCGGCGATCGAGATTTCTCAGCTTGCAATCAAGCACCTCTTCTCCCGCGTCGCCGAGCGCTCGAAAAATTTCCGCCGCGCCGCGCAAGTGCGCACGCTTGCGCCAGTGCTGACCGGCGTTTCCACGACGACGCTTATCATCGTCGCGACGATGATGACGCTTTCGGAAGTCGGCGTCGAAATTGGTCCGCTACTTGCCGGCGCCGGCATTATCGGCCTCGCCATCGGATTCGGCGCGCAGACAATCGTGAAGGACTTCCTGACCGGCATCTTTCTCATCATCGAGGATGCGGTGTCCGTCGGCGATGTGGTCATGATCGCCGATTTCGGCGGCGTGGTGGAGGAAATGTCGATCCGCACCATCAAGCTGCGCGACTTCGACGGCACGCTGCACATCTTCCCCTACAGCGAAGCGCAAGTGATCCATAACCGCACCAAGAGCTTCGCATTCGCCGTATTCGATCTGTCGATCGACTACTCAGCCGACATCAACACGGCCCTCGAGGTCATGAGGTCCGTCGGACAGGAGCTACGGCAGGACGAGAGTATGAGCGGGATGATCCTGGAGGACATCGAGATTGTCGGCGTTGACGCCCTTGCAGACTCAGCCGTCATGCTCAAAGCGCGCATCAAGACGGCGCCCGGCAAACAGTGGAGCGTGAAGCGCGCTTACTTGCAGCGTGTGAAGGCCGGCTTCGACGCTGCCGGTGTGGAGATCCCGTTCCCACACCTTAAATTGATCCCGCCGGGCTCGACTTAAGACGCGCACCGGCTATCAGCTTCAGCGCGCGCGAAGCGCCACTCCATACTCTCTTGGCGGCCGTTCATCGTGCCTTCAATGCGCGCCACCATCACATCGCCGTCGCGCTCATAGATGATGCGCTGCGGGAAGTCGTGCGTCAGGTTTTCAAACACCGCGCGCTGATCGGCATTGCTTGCGAGCGTAAACTCCGTCGCCGGCGCACGCCCACCCGGCATCGAATAATAGACAACAGCGCCCGCATCATTCTGCGCGATGCGTAAAAACTCATAGCCATGCGCGCTCAAATTCGTCCCGAGCAGCGTGCCGCGCCCCGCGCCGATCCAATTCTCAGCCGTCTCGCCGCCCTCGCACGCCAGCCAATAGCCGCTCATCCAATCCAGTTCGCGCACCGGCGTTTGCGCCGACACGCCACAGCCGGCCAAAGCCAGCGCCAAAATCAAAGCTCGCACGAGAAAAATCCTCCCAGCCCGCTTTAGCGCCCGGCGCGACCGTCAGTCTTGTACGTTTGCGACACCTGCCAGCGCCTTAGCGAGCCCCAATTTCTGCGCCGCCCATTTCCGCGAGGAGACACCGAGATAGCGCCGAAAGTCCCGCGCCATTTGCGGCTGATCGAAATAGCCCGCCGCCAGCGCCGCTTCGACCCAGCCTGCCGGCCCCGGCGCTTCGATCACATCGAACACGCGCCGAAAGCGCAGCACGCTCTGCAGCTGCCGCTCCGACACGCCGACCTCAGCCTTAAACCGCCGCTGCCACTGCCGAGCCGACAAGCCCGCCGGCTGCATCGGCTCGCGTTCATTCTGCATCGCTTCAACGGACACGCGCACGTTCATATCTAACGCCACGCCACGCACACGCGTCTCGACATAAGCCTCCGCGATCTCCGCCGCCGCAGCGAGAGATGACCCGGTGCGTGCATCGCGCAGCAACGCTCCCGCCGCCTCACCATGAAACTCGCACAGATCCAGCCGCTCATCCGTCGCGCGATCCGCGTTCACACCAAGAAACGCACGCGCAGCCCAAGGCTGAAAGCGCACGCCGATTACAGCGACCGGCTCATGCGCCAACAAAGTCAGCGGCGCAGTCAGCTGGCCCGCGAACAACACCGGCGGCTGAGCGCGATAGCCGTCAGCCGTCTGCTCGCTATACGGCGCGCCACGATGAATGATGAGCTCGCAGCATCCGTCCGGCGCGATCGGTTGAGGCGTATCGTTGGCCGGCCCTTCGAACGTCCACACGCACCGCACATAATCAGCCAGCGCGGCACGAGGCGCGCGTTCGTGATAGTCCGGCGCGCTCACTCTACTCCGCCGGCGTTTGCGGCGGCGCGTCTTCGATCCCGGCTTTACGCTTCAGCGCATCGACATCGCGCTGCAGCTGCACGATGCGATCGAACATGGTCCACAAGCCCACGCCCACCGCCACAAGCAGGACGATGATCGTGTAGTCAGCCGGCGTTCCCATGCAAAAGCTCCTCCGGCCAACCCATGCGACAGCGACGCCACGCCCGCAATGCTTTGCCCGTGTGCGTATGCAGATCGCGGCGCCGCTCCCGCAGCGGGCGGACACCCGCTGAAATGAGTGATTGCGCCTCCGCAATCCTCGGCTAGTCTCGACATTAACGATCTGTCATCGGAGGGGACGATGCGGTTCTTGCGGGCTTTTGGCGCGATCACGCTCGTGCCGGTGCTGGGTCTGGCGCTCAGCTATTATGTGTTCACCGCGCTCGGCGGCGCTTCGGCGCAGCTTGTCGAACAAGCCATCGCCTGCGCGCGCGGGCTGCCTTCGATGCAGACGCAGCTTTGCCAAGCGTCGAACCTGACGCCGGGCTTGGCGCTCGCATCCGTGGCTGCGCTCGCCTTCGGCGCGGCGATCCTTCTTGTGTATTGGCTGGTGGCGCGTCTTTGCGGCGCCAATCGGATGATGCTCTCCATCATCTTCCCCGCGCTCACCTTCCTCGCGCTCGTCGCCATTGCGCTCTTGACCATCATGCACGCCGCGATCGTGACAATCGCGCTCTTCACAGCCGAGAGCTATTGGCTGGGTGAAGTGCACGATTGGGTGCTGATCATCGCCGGCGGCGCAGGCTTGCTCGCAGCGCTAGGCGTTGCAGCAGCGGCGCTGCGTTCGCATGGCGTGGCGAACATCTCGGTCATCGGCCAGCCGATCAATCCGCTCGACCAGCCGCGCTTGATGCTTTTGGTGCGCAATGTTGCGCGCAAGCTCAACACGCGCCCGCCGGATCATGTCATCGTCGGCATGGACGCGAATTTCTTCGTGACCCACGCGCATGTCCACATGCCCGGCGTCAACGGCGCGGCGCGCGGGCGGACGCTGTTTCTCTCCGTGCCACTGATGCGCGGACTTTCAGTCAACGAGCTGACGGCCGTCATCGCGCACGAAATGGCGCACTTCCGCAGCAATGACGCGATGTATAGCCAGACCTTCGCGCCGGTTTATGCGCGCTTGCACGACGCGACGCATGAAGGCCCGAATATGCGCCGCTCGCGCAATCCGTTCATGATTCCGGTGCGGGCGATGACGGACTTTCTGGTGATGTCCTTCCACTCCAACGTCGCGCAAGTCTCGCAACGCCGCGAACTCGCCGCCGATAATGCAGCGGCCGAAGCCACTTCCTCGTCCGATCTGGCCAATGCGCTGCTCAAAGTCTCGATCATGGCGCACGTCTGGCACCGCGAAATCGTGGCGCTGCATGAGCGCGCGCATCAAGGCCGCTTCTCCCGCAATCTCTCCCGCAATTTCGCCGATCACCTCCGCTATGATCTCGATAAGGACCGCATCACCGACGCCGTCGCCTCGATCATGGCCTGGCACATCCCGCACCCGACGGATTCGCATCCAACGACCGAAGATCGCATCGAGTCGATGGGCCTGAAACCGCAAGAGCTCCTGAACCGCGATAAACTGCAAGAGCGCTTCTTTGGCCAAAGCACCGCAGCCGACGAACTCGACGATCTCACCAACGTGGAGGAACGTCTCTCCTTCATCTACCAAAAGTATCTCGAGCACATCGGCATTGCGCGCGGTCGCGAGGCCAACGCCGCAGAGACGCTGCGCTTCGCACTGATCGACTTCCTCGCTCACATGATCACCGCCGACGGCGCGGTCGATGACCGCGAGATCGCGGTGGCGGAGAAGGAAGCGCTCGCCCTGGTGCCGGAGTTCGACGCGCACGACCTGCGCGAGCGCTGCCGCCATCCCGATGAACTGGTCGATATCGACAAGCTCACGGAACTGGCGCTCGAACTCCTCAATCCGCGCGGCTTCCAAAAGCTGGTGCAGATCTTGGAGAAGATCGCCGCCGCCGACGGTATGGAGGAGCGCCGCGAGGCCGCCATGCTGCAACGCGTCCGCGCTGCATCGGAACTGGCGCTCAACTAGATTTGCAAAGCGCACAGCGCCGGACTACATCACCCTTCGTACCCGGGGGGCCGCGCGAAAGCGGCTGAGATAGGGCTGACGCCCTGACCCGTAGAACCTGATCCGGCTAACACCGGCGGAGGGAGGCGCGTTTGACGGAAGCCCAAGCCAAAACCACGCGCTTTTGCGCTCGCGTTGCCGGGCCGTTCCTGCTGCTCATCGCGCTGATGGTGTTCACGCGTTACGACACGCTGGAAATGCTGTTGCCGTCGCTGCAGCAGAACGCGGCTTTGGTCATGGTCGCGGGCGTGTGGACCGCGCTGCTCGGCCTCATCGTCTTCACCGCGCATCATCACTTCAACTCACCCGCCGCCGCTACGATCAGCGTGTTGGCGCTACTGCTCGTTCTGCGCGGCGCTTTGCTGCTGTTGCAGCCGGAAGCGTTGATCACCGTCGCTGGCGGCTTCGTTGAAGCGCCGCCGATTATGTACGCCGCCACCGGCCTCACCTTCCTCCTCGGCGCCTGGCTGACGTTTGTCGGCTGGGTCGCGAAGAAAGTTTGACATCATGAACAAGCCCGAACCCGCCAGCGCCTTTGCACCCGCTGTCACAACCGGCCCCATTCCAGGCTCGCGCAAAGTGTACGCCAGCGGCTGCGCGCATCCGGATTTGCGCGTGCCGTTCCGCGAAGTCGCGGTGCATCCGAGCGCGGGCGAACCGCCAGTCACCATCTACGATCCGAGCGGCGCCTACACCGATCCCGATGCCACCATCGACATCAATGAAGGACTCGCCCGCCCGCGTGCGGAATGGGTGAAAGCGCGCGGCGATGTTGAGGAGATCGACGGCCGCGCCGTGAAGCCCGAGGACAACGGCAACGTCTCCGCCGAAAAGCTCACGCCGCCCTTCCCGAAGCAGCCACGCGTGCTGCGCGGCAAAGCCGGCGCGTGCGTCACGCAGCTGGAATACGCGCGCCGCGGCCTGATCACGCCAGAGATGGAATACGTCGCCATCCGCGAGAACATGCGGCGCGAAGTGGTCGGCATTCGCGACGGCGAATCCTTCGGCGCGTCCATCCCCGATTTCGTCACGCCGGAGTTCGTCCGCTCCGAGATCGCGCGCGGCCGCGCCATCATCCCGGCCAACATCAATCACGCCGAACTCGAGCCGATGATCATCGGCCGCAACTTTCTCACCAAGATCAACGCCAATATCGGCAACTCCGCCGTCACCTCATCGATGGCGGAAGAGGTCGACAAGCTCGTCTGGTCGATCCGCCACGGCGCCGACACGGTGATGGACCTCTCCACCGGCCGCAACATTCACAACATCCGCGACTGGATCATCCGCAACAGCCCCGTCCCGATCGGCACCGTGCCGATCTATCAAGCGCTCGAAAAAGTGAACGGCGTCGCCGAAGACCTGACCTGGGAAGTCTACCGCGACACGCTCATCGAGCAGGCCGAACAAGGCGTCGACTATTTCACCGTCCACGCCGGCGTGCGCCTGCCCTTCATCCATCTCACCGCCAAGCGCGTCACCGGCATCGTCTCGCGCGGCGGCTCGATCATGGCCAAGTGGTGCCTCTCGCATCACAAGGAGAGCTTCCTCTACACGCACTTCGAAGAGATCTGCGAAATCATGCGCGCCTACGACGTGAGCTTCTCACTCGGCGACGGCCTGCGCCCCGGCTCCATCGCCGACGCCAACGACGCAGCACAATTCGCCGAACTCGAAACCCTGGGCGAGCTCACCAAGATCGCCTGGAAGCACGGCGTGCAAACCATGATCGAAGGCCCCGGCCATGTGCCGATGCACAAGATCAAGGAGAACATGGAAAAGCAGCTCGAAGTCTGCGGCGAGGCGCCCTTCTACACGTTGGGCCCGCTCACCACCGACATCGCGCCCGGCTACGATCACATCACGTCGGCGATTGGCGCCGCCATGATCGGCTGGTTCGGCACGGCGATGCTCTGCTACGTCACGCCGAAAGAGCATTTGGGGCTACCCGATCGCGACGACGTCAAAGTCGGCGTCATCACTTACAAGCTCGCCGCCCACGCGTCCGACCTCGCCAAAGGCCACCCCTACGCGCGCACGCGCGACGACGCACTCTCCCGCGCGCGCTTCGAATTCCGCTGGGAAGACCAATTCAATCTAGGCGTCGACCCCGAAACCGCCCGCGCCTACCACGACGAAACGCTCCCCAAAGAAGCGCACAAGACCGCGCACTTCTGCTCCATGTGCGGGCCGAAGTTCTGCTCGATGAAGATCACGCAGGACGTGCGGGATTACGCGGCGGCGAAAGAAGCGCAAGAACGCGGCATGGCCGAGATGAGCGAAAAGTTTCGCGAAGGTGGTGGGGAGATTGATGTGGCGGTTAAGTAGGGCGTCTGCGCTCGTTCATATGCACCAACGTCATTTTCTCGTTGATCAAACCCTCAGCAAACTCGTTTTGCGTTAGCACGGTGACATCAATACGCACCTGCCAACGGCTACTGAGCTTCGAAAGTGAAGCGGAGATCCTCTGGTGCACCTCCGCCAACGGTTGGACGTGCTCCTCTAGAACAAGCACCAAGTCGATATCTCGATAAGGTTCATTTCTAAAGAAGGACCCAATCCCCCATGCACTCGCGACGTCATTCATCTCCGAGATAGTACGTTGGATCGCCGTTTTCATCTTTGTTGTGGTAGCTCCAGTATTCATCCTTCCACAATGCGCCTGTCATCTCATGGCTGTTGTACAAGCCAATCTTCGAACCCAAGCACAAATCCTTGGCCTGCTTCGTGTAGCTATTCCAACCGCCGCCGATATAGATCACATCAAGCTTGCCGAACTCTGACAGCGCACGATTAACTGCGGTTGCGCCCATAACATACTCATTGCAGCACAAGATCAGAAGCTGGTCGGACTGCTTAAGTCGCGTCGCTGAGAATAATATGTCTCTGTCGCGCGAGAGCGCGTTCACATTGCCGTGGCCCTTCAGCATGTTATCGAGCCAACTAATGTGCGAGAACTTCACTCCCCAACCGTTGCTTCCGTTGGTCATGCAAAGAGCTCATCAAATTTCGCAGGAAAGAGCGGGTAAGAGTCCAGCGGGGTAATGCAATGTTGCGCATAGGCAGTGGCGTGCGACTTGAATTTTAGGAACGCTTTGCGCTGCTCCTCAGACAGCAGCTCATCATTCGTCTCAATGAGGTTTATGATCTTCTGGTTGTTAGGCACAATCGTGTCGCAGCGCTTCAACTCCCAAAAGAAAGAGAGATTCGACCCGGGGTCGGACTGAGCCGCGTTGGACTGAGGACCAAATTCCTCCCAGATCTCTTTGTTCTCGGCGAGCAACCGCCCAACCGCCTCTTGCAGCTCTTTGGCGTCTGACACCTGCCTGCCTTGAAGGCGCGTCTCGATGTTCTTCTCGTGATCGAGCTTCCAACCACGAAGCATATCTTCCGGATAGTCGTCAGGGGCTTTGTCTATCGTCGTGTGATCAGTTGGACAGAGCAAGATGAGATTGTCGTAGTTGTCGCCACCGCCACCAGAGACACCGCGCGGGCCGCCAACATTCTTTGCAACGATATGCGCCATCTCACCAACGTGAGTCGTTCCTGACGCCTTCAAGTCATGGGTTAAGTCGCTCTGACAACCCGGCCGCGAGCATCGCCCCGCGGCGCGACCCCATAGTACCTTCAGGTCGGCATCTGAAATTGCCATCCTTGCTAGCGCGAAGGTCCGCCGGAGGTCGCAGACCGGCGGCGTTGCGTTTTCGGGGGTGCAGGAGCTGACGGAAGAGTCGATGCACGTTCCGCTTGCTGAGCGTAGTCGATCACAGGTGCGCTGATGCGCATGTGCGGCTCGATCAAATCGAGTTGATATGCGCAATCGAGCAGGCGCGGAAGATCGCGGCTCCGCACAGAATACCGGTTCCGCGAGTACAGCCTTCCGATAAATTCCTCATTGCTCTCGCTGAGGTCCTTGATGCCCTCGGAGCACTTTTGAAGAAGAATCTCAATCGAAAGCCCACGATGGCTCGTCACGGAGTGACAGTCGTCTCGTATCTGCAGGAGTTTTTCCGCCTGCCGATAGCTCAAGCCTTCCTCGAACGTCTTCGACATCATGTCATCGAGGAAGTCTGCCTCCCAATCGGTCAAAACGTGCCCGTACGCGCCAAGCAAAAATTTCGACATCGCCCGTGCCTCGTCCGGGTCGTTTCGAACACGGTGAATTTCAGGTTCGGTCGCCATGACACACCAGAATCTCGTGGAGTTCTCAGGCGTGCGCTCAAAGCGTTAACGCCGAATTAACGTTCTGCGCACGAGTCGAAGATCCGAGGATAACCCCGCCCTCAATCCGACCCACCCCGCGTTCGCGTTAAACTCCCCGCGACGCACATGACTGACATTCGCCAAACCCGCCGCTCGCTCTGGCTCGTTGCGCAGGGCTTTATCAATGTCCTCGCTTCGATCTTCGGGCGCTCCGAAGAGATCGCGGCGCGGCACACGATCCTGCGCGGCGAATGGCGGCTCATCTGCCAATGGCTGCGCGCGGGCGAGGCGTTGATGCGCATGCTGCTCATGATCGAAGCGGCGGCGCTGCCGAAGCCGAACACGCGCATGCCGCTGCTGCGCGAGAAACGCACGCGCGCCAAACGCGTGATGGAATTTCACGCCGAGGAGCCGGATGAGTGGCGCGTGAGCTTTCGCTTCTTCGTTTGCCCTTCGACAAGCTCAGGGCGACGCACACTCCAGCGTCAGCCTGAGCTTGTCGAAGGCGGCAAAGGTGATCCGTGGGACGCCGCGCGTTTCAAATCAGCTTGGCCGCTGGCCGAGCGCGCCGAGGCGCTGCTGCGCGTGTTCAACGATCCGCTGCCCTACGCGCAACGTCTCGCGCGCCGGCTCTATACTGTGCCGCATCGCGCGCGCGAGGTGCTGCGCTACACGCCCGATCTGCCGCCGCTCGTCGGCGCTGTCGGCTTCGCCAGTGTGTGCGACGCGGCGCACGATACGCTGCGCGTGCTCGATGGATGAGTCCCGCGCACAATCCGCGCCTACCCAACCGCCTTCCGGCGGCGCTTCCGCGCGCCTTGAAAACGCCCCGCCCCTGCAACGAACGCGCAACAGCCACGCAACGCGCCGCCGCTATCACAGGAGGATCAAACCGAAGGACGAAACCCGATGTCACGCCAAGCCTCCGCCCTGATCACGCTGATGATCGCGATCCTGCCGATTTTCGCCGGGGTTCCAGCGTTCAACGCTTGAGGTTCCCGGATGGACGCAGCGCCGCGCGGCGCCCTACACTGATGGGCGCGCGCGAGGATCCATTTGTTTCAAGGCCTGACGTCTAACCGGTCGTTCGTACTGATCGGCGCCGCCCTGGCGCTGCCCATCGTGTTGCTGGTGGTGATCCAGCTGTCGTTCGCGTTTTCGCGCGAGCGCGCCGAAGTCGAGACGCGGACCTTGGCGCAAGCCGGCGAGATCATGGCGCTGGTCGATGCGCGGCTCGAAAGCGATCTGGTGCTGATGGAGGTGCTGGCCGGGGCCGAGCCGTTCGATCGCCGCCAGTGGCGCGCCGCTTACGATCGCGCGGCGGAAGTGGCGGCGCTCAGTCCCCATTGGCGCAATGTCGTCGTCTCGGATTTGGAGACGCAGCAGCAGATTTTCAGTCTGCGCGACGATTTCAACGCCGGCGCCGGCGCGCTCAATCCGGCGGTGAGCGATGATCTTGAGCCCGTAGGGCGCGTGATGCGCGAAGGGCCGGGCTGCCCTTGTGTCTATCTCAATGCGCCGATCGGCGATGATGGCCGCTATCGCTTAACAGTAGCGCTCGATCCGGCGTTGTTTCAGGAGATCGTGCTCGGGCACGCGCCAGCCGAAACCATCACAGCATTGGTGGATCGCGACGGCGCCTTCGTCGCCCGCAGCCAGGAATTCGCCGAACGCGTCGGCACGCCATCGACGGAGTTTGTACGCGAGGCGATCGCCAGCGGCGAAGATCGCGGCATCTATGAAGGCGTCACCTGGGAGGGCTTCCGCAACAACACTGCCTTCGTGCGCTCCAACGCGACCGGATGGTCAGCCCATATCGCAGTGGCGGCAAGGCTGATCGAAGCGCCGAGAACATATTCGTATGTCTCGGTCGTCGTCGGCGCCTTGTTGGCCTTAGCTTTGGCGGCAGCACTCATCGTCTGGGCGCTCCGCGATCTCGCCGACCGCCGCGCCGCCGAAGCACGCTTGGCGCAAACGCAAAAACTGGAGGCCATCGGCCAACTCACCGGCGGCGTCGCGCACGATTTCAACAATCTGCTGACCGTCGTTATCGGCGGCCTCAACATGCTGCTGAAGCGGATCGAGGATCCCAAACAACGCCAGATCGCCGAACACATGTTGGAAACCGCTCATCGCGGCGATCGCCTGACAAAGCAGCTCCTCGCCTTCTCGCGCGGCAAGCAAATGGAAATGGCGCCAGTCGATCTGCACGAACTCGTGCCCGGCATGGAGGAGCTGCTCCGCCGCTCCGTTGAAGCCGGCACGACTTTGTCGTTCGATCTGCACCCCGACGCGCGCTGGATCAAAACCGACGCCAATCAACTGGAACTCGGCATTCTCAATCTCGTCATCAATGCCCGCGATGCGATGCCCGACGGCGGCAAGATCGATATCGTTATCAAACCGTCGCAGCGCGACGGCTACATCGATCTTGAAGTGCGCGACAACGGCATTGGCATGCCGAAAGAAGTTGCCGATCGCGCCATGGAGCCATTCTTCACAACAAAGCCCGCCGGCAAAGGCACTGGTCTAGGCTTAGCGCAGGTGTTCGGCGCCGTGCGCCAATCGGGCGGGCAAGTGGAGATCGATAGCGCGCCAGGTCGCGGCACGATCATCCGTCTAAGCCTGCCACGCACCGAAGCGCCCGCCGCAAAAGAGCACGAGGTCCAGGCGCCAAGCGAAGCGCTGCCGCAAGGCAACGGGCAGCGCGTTCTTGTCGTCGATGACGAGCCCGGCGTGCGCCTGTTCATGGCAGAGACGTTGCGCGATGCCGGATATCAAGCGGTCGAGGCCGAAGACCCGGGCGCGGCATTGCGCTTGCTTGAGAACGGATCTCTGGATCTGTTGCTCACTGACTATTCGATGCCCGGCATGACCGGTCTGGAACTGGCGGAGCACGCGCGCCGTCGCGATGGCGCTCTCAAAGTGCTGATCGTTTCGGGCTATGCCGATGCCGGCGTGATCGAAGCATCGGCCTCAGAGGCCAGGCTGCTGCGCAAGCCTTTCGACGAGCGCGAGTTGGTAGAAGCCGTTCGCGACGTACTCGCGGCGTAACAACTCGCCGCATGGCCGCGCCAGCGTCCGCCGCTTAGCTATTGATTTACGCGAAGCGCGCCTAACTGGCGTCAGGGAGCATTGAGATGGGCGTGGCCGCGCGGATTGCGCGAGAGTTTAGGTTCTTGCGGGGATTAGGGCGCACGCTCTGGGCCGTCCGCAAAATCAAGCCGGACTCCGACGTCCTCATCTGCGACGACTTCGAGACTGCCGTCGACCGGTTCGAAGATCACACCGCACTTCTCTTCGAAGGCGAACGCTACACCTATCGCCAGCTCGACGCGCTCGCCAACCGCTTCGCTGCGTGGGCCGATGCGCAAGGCGTGCAACGCGGCGATACAGTCGCTGTGCTGCTGCCGAACCGTGCTGAATATGTGCCAGCCTGGGCAGGTCTTGCGAAAATCGGCGCCAGCGCTGCGCTGATCAACAACAACTTGACGGGCGCTGCGCTGGCGCACTGCCTCTCGATTTCCGGCGCGTCACACGTCATCACCGATACCGAGACGCTCGCATCCGTCGATACGATTCGCGCAGGCCTAGCGCGGCCTTTGACTTATTGGGTCATCGATGCGACGCGCGATCTTGGCGATGATCGCCGCGTGCTCGATCTAAAAGAGCCAAAGCTCGCGCCCGAGCGCCCGAGCCGCGAGCGACGCGCCGGCATCAATGCGTCCGACGTCGCGATGTACATCTACACATCCGGCACCACCGGCATGCCGAAGGCGGCGAAGATCACCCACATGCGCGCGCAGCTTTACATGCGCGCGTTCGCCGGCGCGACGGCGGCGACGCCGGCCGATAGGCTCTACAATACGCTGCCGCTTTATCACTCGACCGGCGGCCTCTGCGGCGTCGGCGCTGCGTTACTGAATGGCGCTACTTTGGTGCTGCGGCGGAAGTTTTCGGCGACGCATTTTTGGGACGACGTCGCCGAACACGATTGCACGATCTTCGTCTATATCGGCGAGCTCTGCCGCTATCTCGTCAATCAGCCTTGGCATCAAAAAGAGCGCTCGCACAATTTGCGCCTCGCATTCGGCAACGGTTTGCGGCCCGACGTTTGGAGCGAGTTTCAAGAGCGCTTCGGCGTGCAAGAGATTCTCGAGTTCTACGGCTCGACCGAGGGCAACGTCTCGATGTTCAATTTCGACGGCGAACCCGGCGCAATTGGACGTGTACCGCCCTATCTGCGCAGAAACTTCTCGGTGCGCTTAGTGAAGTTCGACATCGAGGCGGAATTGCCAGTGCGCGGCGAAGACGGCCTTTGCATGGAAGCGCCGGCTGGCGAACCGGGCGAAGCGATCGGCCTGATCAAGAACGACGCGCGCCACAATTATACTGGCTACGCCGATAAGGCCGCGTCGGAACGCAAAGTCTTGCGCGATGTGTTCGAGCATGGCGATGCATGGTTTCGCACCGGCGATTTGATGCGCCAAGATGAGAAAGGCTATTTCTACTTCGTCGACCGGATCGGCGATACCTTCCGCTGGAAAGGCGAGAATGTTTCGACAACAGAAGTCGCCGAAGCAATCGGGCGCTTTCCCGGCGTCGATGAAGTCAACGTCTATGGCGTGAAGATCGACAAGCTCGACGGCCGCGCCGGCATGGCGGCGATCACCCCGGGCACGGACTTTCATCTGGAAAATCTACGCGACTATCTGGCGCGCGAATTGCCGGCCTATGCACGACCGATCTTTATCCGCATTCAGCCAGCGATCGAAACGACCGGCACGTTCAAGTATCGCAAAGTCGATCTTGTCCGCGACGGATTCGATCCTGCAAAAATCGAGCAAGCGTTGTACTTTGACGATCCCAGCGCAGATCGCTACGCGCCGATCACGCGCGAGCTTTATGAGCGCATCCAGAGCGGCGCGTTCAAACTTTAGCGAAACACAACGGCGATTGCGTCGCCGATCTGCTCCAATCGCCCCTCGCGCCCATAAGATTCGCTTAGCATTTCCGACGTGAGCACAACGCGCGGCGCCCCTTGTGCAACGACACGCCCGCTGCGCATGAGAGCGACCTCATCCGCGACGCGTGCCGCGAGTGCGATGTCATGCGTTGAGAAGAGAACGGCGCCTTGTTGGGCGTGCGCGCGGAGAATGTCAGCCACTGCTAGTGCTTGTGCCGGATCTAGGCCCGCCGTCGGCTCATCGAGCACGAGCAACGGCGCATGTTGAGCCAAGGCGCGCGCGAGATGCGCACGCGCTTTCTCACCGCCGCTCAACTCATCCATGCGGCGCGTGCGCATAGATGCGAGGCCACACGCGTCAAGCGCTGCATCGACGGCGGCTTGATCGGAGGCGCTCAGGCGATCTGGCGCGGCGCCATGTGCGAAGCGGCCGAGCGCCACGAGGCTCTCGACACTGATCGGCCAAATAGCTTGCGGTCGTTGCGGCAAATAAGCGGCGCGCAGAGCGCGCTCGCGTGCGGAGAGCTTGCCAGGATTGCTGCTGCCGAGTGACGCATCTCCTTCGTAGTCGAGCAAGCCAAGTGCCGCGCGCATGAGGCTGGTTTTGCCGGCGCCATTAGGGCCGAGCAGAGCTACAACGCGCCCGCTCTCGACATTGAGTGAAACGCTATCGACGACACGGCGACCGGAAAGCGTGACGCTGAGATTCGAGAGAGACAAACTCATGCGTCGCCTCCTCGCCCGGCGAGGCGCGCAGCGATGAGCGCGAAGATCGGACCGCCAATAAGCGCGGCGGCGACGCCGAGTTTGAGTTCGGTGTCGGTCGGCAGCAGGCGAACGGCGATGTCGGCGCAGACAAGAAGCGCGCCGCCGGCGAGCGCGCTCGGGATAAGCAAGCGCGCTGGATCGTGACCAGCGAGCGCTCGCACCAAATGCGGCGCGGCGACACCGACGAAGCCGATAATGCCGGCCACCGCAGTCGCGCCGCCAGTGCACGCGGCGGCGCCAAGGATGATGAGCGTGCGCGTGTGGCCGAGGTCGGCGCCTATCGCGGCGGCGGCTTCTTCGCCGAGCGTCAACGCTTGCAAGCCGCGTGCGGCGAAGAGAATGAGCGCCGCGCCCGCGATGAGTAAGGCGCCAGCGAGCGCAGCTTCGTTTAGCGAACGACCCTCAACGGAGCCGAGCGTCCAGTTCACGAGATCGGCGAGCGCGCCGGGATTGGGCGCCAGATTGAGCGCGAGCGCAATCAATCCTCCGGCAAAACTCGACAGGCCAACGCCGATCAGCGCAAGGCTGGCGGGACCGTGTGCACGCCAGCCGAGCGTGGTGACAATGAACGCAGCGATCGCAGCGAAGGCGATCGCCATGATCGGCGCGTAAAACGCAAAGCCAAACGCGAACGCGATGACGGCGCCGAGGGCTGCGAAACCGGAAAGACCAAGCACGCCGGAATCGGCGAGCGGGTTGCGCAGCAGGCCTTGCAATGCTGCGCCGGAGAGACCGAGTGCTGCGCCGACGATCCACGCCGTAAGCGCGCGCGGGAAGCGAATGTCCCAGACGATGGTGCGCGTGGCGTCGTCTTGCGCGACGGGATCGAGTGCTACGGGGCCGAGCCACAAAGCGGCGGCCATCGCCGCCACGCTAAGCGCAATCAGCGCGAGCGAGGTTCGAGGCGCTGCACTCATGATCCACGCAAGGCGGCCGCGATGCGCTCTGACGCATCCACGGCGTACCACGCCTCGCAAGAGATCGTTGCGGGCCGAAGGCGCACAGTCTGTGTTCGCGCCAGCGCACGGCGCAGAGCGGGATGGCGCGACGGCGACCAAGCGTTCACACGATCGCGGCCGCTATCGAAGAAGCCGAGCGCGATGAGCGCGGGTGGCGTTTCGATCAAGCGCTCAAGCGGAAGAACAGTCCAGCTCGCATCAGTGCGGATGTTGCGCCCGCCAGCGGCATTGATGACGGCATCCATCATCGTGCCGCTGCCTGCCACGGCGCCGCCACCGGAGAGGTACATGACAGGCTGGCGTTGCGCCGGCGCGTTGGCTCGCAAGCGCGCGAGGCGCAGATCGAGATCGCGCGCGAGTGCCGCGCCGCGTTCGGGATGGCCGAGCGTTTGCGCGGCATCGAGCAAATCAGCACGGGCGCTGGCGAAATCGGGCGTGTCGCCGACTTGCAGCACCGGCACGTCGAAGCGCGCGTAGACTTGCTCCGAATCCCACGGGCCGCCCCAATTGCGAACGATAAGATCAGGGCGGAGCGCGAGCACTTCTTCGAGTGTGCCGCGTGTTTGACGAATGCCGCGAGCGCGATCGCGGAAGTATGAGTCATCACGCAGCGAGCCGCGTGAGAGCGCTGCGATCTGATCGCGGTCGGCGAGCGCGAGCACGAATTGATCGGCGCAATAATCGAGGCTGACGATGCGGCGCGGTTCGGCGCTCGCCGGCCAGGCAAGTGCAAACGCAAGCGCGCACACAATCCAACGCACATCACCCTCCACGGCCCCATCCCGGACCAAAGGCTAAAGCGTCGGGAGGTCTTCTGGCTTGCGGGTCAATGCGTGGTGGCCCCTTCCCGGATCGCTCCAGTGGTTCTGACCAACACGCTCGCCGCTTACAGCTGCGGGCGCAGCCGCGGTTTTGCACCGCGTTCCCTTTTCCGACTTGGGCGTCTTATCGGCTCAGCAGCGCGAACGCTAGAGCACTTCCTTCACGCGCTCTTTCGGTCGCGCGAGCAGCGTGCCTTTTGCGGTGATCACGAACGGGCGCTCGACCAGAACCGGATGCGCGACCATCGCGTCGATCAGCTTCGCATCGCTGACTTTCGCATCGAGCAGGCCGAGCTCTTCGGCTTCAGCGGCCTTGGTGCGCAACGCTTGGCGCGCGGTGACGCCGGCGGCGGCGAAGAGCTCTTTCAGCTGCTTCTTGGTCCAGCCGGCTTTGAGATACTCGACCACTTCAGGCTTGTATCCGGCGGCTTCGATCATCTCGAGCACTTGGCGGGAGGTAGAGCACTTCGGGTTGTGATAGATGGTCGCCTTCTTCGCCATCAATAATCCTCCTCGCCGTCTTCCTCATCCATCGGGAAGAACGAGAAGTTGTCATCGATGTCGATCGGCTCGGCGACTTGCTCGACTTCTTCGAACACGATGCGCGGCTGCAGATCACTCCAGTCACCGGGCGGTGGTTGCAGGTCTTCATCGTCAAAGAGCAGCTCGGAGCAAATTGCTTCGGCTTCGCCTTGTGTAGGCGCTTCTATGTAGCGCGTCGTGTAAAAGCCGACGATCTCGACATTGTTGTCGATGATCACGGGAAAGTCCTCGCCCAGCGCGAAAAGACGAAACCAAGCCATTATTCTTTGTCCTCGTCGAAGAAGGTAAAGCCGGCGTTCTCTCCGGCTTGTGCGACTTCTTCGATCTCTTCGAAATAAACTTGCGCGGCTTCGAGCCCAGGCGTGCTCGGATCACGCTGCAGGGCCCTTTCGTCTTGCATCGCTTCGAGCGCCACGTCTTCGGCGTCGTATTCAGTGGCGGCTTCGACGTAACGCGTGGTGTAAAAGCCCTGGGTGCGCCAGACGCCGTCGATGAGACACGGAAAGTGTTCGCCGCGCACGAGACAACGGAAAATTGGCATCAGCCCCACTCCTCAGCGATGATGCGGCCGATCTCCGCATGCGCGGCGTTGCGCGCGGCGGGCTCGGCAGTGCTGCAATGCAGATAGCTGGCGATGACGATCGGCGCGCGATTTGGCGGCCACGCAATGGCGACATCGTTGGTGGAATTGTACTGACCGTTCCAAGTGCCGGTTTTGTCGCCGACGCGCCAAGCGCGGGGCAGACCAGCGCGCAAGCGTTCACGGCCAGTCGGGCTTTCGATCATCCAGTTTTCAAGGCGCTCTTGCGAGGCGTCATCGAGCACGACGTCATCGGTGAGAAAGTGCCGCCGCAACAAGCCCTGCATTGAATACGGCGTGGTCGTATCGCGTTCATCGCCCGGCGCGACGTCATTGAGCTCGGGTTCGAACCGGTCGAGGCGTGTGGTCTCGTCGCCGCTTCGGCGCAGCCATGTGGTTAGACCCTGCGGCCAGAAGGCGTGATGTTCGAGCAGCAGATTTGCGCAGGTGTTGTCGCTTAGAACGACGATCGCCTCGCACATTTCCTCAACGCTCATCCAACCGCGTGCGAGATTGGCGCGCGCGGCGGGCGCATACTCAAGCAAGTCGGCTTCGGTGAAACGCTGCTGTTGTTGCAGAAAGCCGGGATGCACCATGCCAGAGTGCAACATCTGCGCGGCCAGCAACCACTTGAACGTCGAGCACATCGGAAAGCGCTCATGCACGCGGTGAACCAGCCACGCGCCCGACTCGCCGTCGAATGCGGCGACGCCGACACGTCCGCCGACGCGGCGTTCAATCGCCGCAAAACGCGGATCGTCCGCAGGGACCGTGTCGAGCTCGGGAACCATCGCGGTCTGCGCGCAGGCGCCGAGCGCCAAGCCGCCCGCGAGCGCGGAGCGGCGGGTGATCGCTGAGGTCATAAGCCGATCTTAGTGCGCCACAGAGGAAGCGCAAACACGGACGTCGCGTTCGGATTAGTCTTTCGCGCGTTCGACGTACGAGCCATCTTCCGTTGAGATCACGACGCGGGTGCCGGCGTCGATGTGCGGCGGAACCATTGTCTTCACGCCAATGTCGAGCATGGCGGGCTTGTAGGACGACGACGCGGTTTGGCCCTTCACGACAGGCTCGGTGGTTTCGATCGTCGCCACGATGCGCGGCGGCAATTCGATCGAGAGCGCTTGACCGTCGAACATGGTGAGGTCAACGACCATTTCCGGCTGCAGGTACGGCGCGGAATCGCCGACCATCTCGCGCGTGAGCGTGACTTGCTCGTAGTTTTCCGGGTTCATGAAAACGAGGCCGGCGTCACCGTCGTCAAAGAGATATGTGTGCTTCACCTGCTCGACGAACGCCTTTTCAAGGCCGTCGGTTGTCTTGAACACGGCGGTCGTCTTCACGCCGTCGATGATGCGGCGCATGACGATGGTGGTCGTCGGCGTGCCCTTGCCCGGGCGGAAGGTTTCGTGGCTCATGACGACGTAAAGCTTGCCGTCCTCGTGCTCGAGCACGTTGCCTTTGCGGACGTCGCTGGCGATGACTTTGACCACGATAACCTCACTTGCCCTGCCGCTGCGCGGCGGGCCCTGGAATAGCCGAAAGGACCGGAATTTGGGCGCTTCTCTAGCCGCGTTTGCCGTTGCGGCCAAGCCGGGTCCCTGCCCGGGAGCAGCGGCATGACGCCCACCCCCTACTGGGACCGCGCCCGCCACGCCGACCGCAAGCCCTTCCTCGACGCGCGCGCCGCGATCCTGCGGGCGGTGCGGGAATGGTTTTGGGCGCAAGGGTTTAGCGAGGCGGAGCCGAATGCGCTGGTGCCCTCTCCTGGCGCGGAGACCCATATCGACGCGTTCCAGGCGGATGGCGCCTATCTGCATACCAGCCCGGAATTCGCGATGAAGCGGCTATTGGCGGCGGGTGAGCGGAAGCTCTTCTATCTCGGCAAATGCTGGCGGCGCGGCGAGAGCGGGCCGCTGCATGCGCCTGAGTTCACGATGATCGAATGGTACCGCGCCGGCGCGCCGTACCAGACGATCATGGACGATTGCGTTGAGATCGTGCGCGTTGCGGCGCGGGCGGCGGGCGCGGCCTCACTGCGCTGGCGCGATAAGAGCTGCGATCCGTTCACAGCGGCGGAACGCATAACTGTACGCGACGCGTTTGCGGAGCTATCGCCCGAGCCGATGCCGCAGGATGGCGACGCGTTCTCCGCGGCGATCGTGAAGCACATCGAGCCGAATTTGGGTGACGGCGCGCTGACCTTGCTGACCGAGTATCCGATCCGCGAAGCGGCGCTGGCGCGGCGCTGCCCGCATGATGCGAGTGTTGCGGAGCGGTTTGAGCTTTATGCGTGTGGTGTTGAGCTGGCGAACGGCTTTGGCGAGCTGACCGATCCAGTAGAGCAACGCGCGCGACTGATCGAGGCGATGGACGAGAAGTACAAACGCTACGGCCAGCGCTGGCCGATCGATGAGGATTTTCTGGCGGCGTTGGCGCACATGCCGGCGGCGAGCGGTGTTGCGCTTGGGTTCGATCGGCTGGTGATGCTGGCGACGGGCGCGCGGCATATCAATGACGTGCTGTGGACGCCGCAGGCTTGAGTCATTCCAGACACGCGGAGCGTGATCTGGAATCCAGGGCGGCAGCCGCGTCGTTTGCCCTGGATTCCAGATCGGCCTCCGGCCGTCTGGAATGACTCTAGAGCTTTTGAATCCCGGCTTCATGGTCTAGGCAACTGCCCGTGATCCGCCTCGCCTCCCCCAGCGATTATCCGGCCATTCGCGCCGTTATCAGTCACGCCTTCGGCCAGACCGAAGAGGCGAACTTGGTCGAGCAATTGCGCGCCGATGGCGATGTGTTGGTGGAGCTCGTTGAGGCGAGCGACATCGCGGTGCAGGGCCACATCCTCTATTCGCCGCTGGCGATCGAGGGCGATGGCTATGTTATCAATGCGGCTGCACTTGCGCCGGTCTCGGTGTTGAAGGCGTTTCAGAAAAGCGGGATCGGCAGCGCATTGATCCGCGCCGGCAATGCGCGGTGCGGCGAGCTTGGCCTCGATGCGATCGTCGTGCTGGGGCACGAGAGCTATTATCCGAAGTTCGGCTTCTCGGCAGCTTTGGCCGAATCGTTGGAAGCTCCGTTCTCAGGTCCGCACTTCATGGCGCTGGAACTGAAACCCGGCGCGCTGCGAAGCGGCGGACGCGTGCGTTACGCGAAAGCGTTCGGGGTCTGGAGATGAGCGCAAAGGCCAAAACTGATCCGCTCGAAGAAGTCGCGGCGCGCTACGCGGTGGCGATCACGCCGGCGATGGATGCGCTGATCGATCCAACGGATCCGAACGATCCGATCGCTGCGCAGTTTCAGCCTAGCGCGCGCGAGCTCGAGATTGCACCCGACGAACTCGCCGATCCGATCGGCGATGATGCGCATACGCCGGTCAAAGGCGTTGTGCATCGCTACGCCGATCGCTGCTTGTTGAAGCTGGTGCACGTTTGCCCAGTCTATTGCCGCTTCTGCTTTCGAAGAGAAATGGTCGGCCCACAGGGCGACGGCACGCTGACAGGTGAGGAGCTTGAATCAGCTCTGGCTTACATCGCGGCGCACGACGAAATCTGGGAAGTCATCCTCACGGGCGGCGATCCGTTTCTGCTCTCAGCGCGGCGCGTGCGCGAGATCAGCGCACGGCTGGCAGCGATTCCGCATGTGAAGATTATCCGCTGGCACACGCGCATTCCCGCCGTCGATCCGCTGCGCGTGACGCCCGATCTGGTTGAAGCGCTGCGTGTGGACGGCGCTACGACTTATGTGGTGCTGCACACCAATCACGCGCGCGAATTGACGGAGCAAGCGCGGGCTGCGATCGCAAGGCTGGTCGATTCCGGCGTGCCCATGTTGTCGCAAACGGTATTGCTCAAAGGCGTCAACGACGATGCGGTGACGCTGGAAGCGTTGATGCGCACGCTCGTCGAGGTGCGGGTGAAGCCCTACTACCTGCATCACCTGGATAAGGCGCAAGGCACCTCGCATTTCCGCTGCAGCATCGCCGAAGGCCAAGAATTAGTGCAGCAACTGCACCAACGCGTCTCAGGCATCGCGCAGCCAACCTATGTGCTCGATATCCCCGGCGGTCACGGCAAAGCGCCGCTCGCATCGCAAGCGGTGCGGGAGACGTCGGACGGTTACGAGGTGCGTGACAAAGACGGCGTCTGGCGCACCTACAAGGACTAACCCCGCGCCTTTTCGTGGAGCGGCTCGCGCAAAGCCACGAACAACGCAGCCAGGATCAAAATAGACGCGCCAACGAACGGCGCGCCTGGTGCGAAAACATCGAACAGCGGCCCGGACGCCAGCGGCCCGGCAACGCGGCCGAGCGCAGACGCCGATTGCGACAGGCCCATCACCACGCCGCGCTCTTGCTCCGCGGCTTGTTCAGCGATCAGCGCATTGAGCGCAGGCGTGGCCAGGCCAATGCCGATCACCAACGCCGTGAGTGCGGCGATCAACGCCGCTGCGTCGCGCGCCACGCCCATGCCGGCAAAGCCCGCCGCAAAGAGCGCGAGACCTATGAGCAATGTGGTGCGCTCGCCCAGCATCCGCGCCATGCGGCCAGCGCCGCCGCCTTGCAGCAACACCGCGCCAAAACCCAGGCCGGCAAGCGTCCAGCCGACTTCACGCGCGCCCCACTGCAACTGCGCCGCCGCCCAGAGGCCGAACACGGTTTCCATCATCGCTTGCGCGGCGATCACCAAGAACGTGACGATGATGAAGCGCATCAGCACGGGCCGGGACGTCAGCAACGCCAAGCGGCTCACGCGTGGCGCACCCTCGTTGCGCCGCGCTTCGGGCGATAGGCTCTCACGGAAGAGCACAAGCGCGGCCAGCGCGGCAAGGCCAGCAAGCGCGGCGCTGACATAACACACGAACGCAAAACTCTGCCGGCTCTCTTCCGCGCCGATCAACAAAGCGCCAAGCGCGGGGCCGGCGATGAAGCCAAGGCCAACAGCCGCGCCTAGAAGGCCCATATTGCGCGCGCGCGTTTTGTCGTCCGCGAGATCGGCTGCGGCGGCGAACGCAGCGCCGACATTGCCGGCCATCAGTCCGCCGAAGAGACGCGCCGCGCCGAGTTCTTCAATACTCGCAGCGCGTGCAAGCCAAAGATAAGAGATGACGCCGCCGATCAGGCCGACGATCAGAATCGGTTTGCGCCCGACGCGATCGCTCAAGCGCCCCCAAAACGGTGACGCGATCAGCTGCCCGAACGAATACGCGCCCATCGCAATCGTGGTGGTCGTCGGCGTAGCGCCCAGTTCAAGCGCCAGGAACGGAAAGATCGGCAGAAAAACGCCAAACCCCGTCATGCCAATCAGCACAACGCCGACGAGTGCTGCCAAGGATGCGGGACGGGATTGCACGGGCGCTGGTTAGCGCATTTGGGTGCGGATGGGAGCGCGGCATTTGCGCAGTCAGGTTAGCGGGTGAGCGGCGTGACTAAGTTATCATTTTCCCAGTTGCCAGCTTGAATGACACGTCCTTGCGGGTCCCATAGGATGCCGACGCCGGCCCGAGCGTTATCACGCATCTCGCCTTCGTAGCGTTGGCCGCTCGAATAGTAGAAGACGCCCGAACTCGGAAGAGACGCGCGGAAGTCACCAGCAAATCTACCGCCATCCTTCCAATAGATCACGCCGGCACTTCTCTGTCCGTTTGTGCGAGCACCCTCATAGCGATCAAGGATTTCACGCGAAGCGTAACTAGTCACACCGAATCCTCTGCGACCGCTCGCATCGAACTGACCTGAGTAGCGTTCTCCGGCTGTATCTCCTGCTCCAACTACTAATACTCCATAACCGCTGTAGCTGCCGTTTGCCCAGCCACCTTCGTAACGGCGGCGAAGATTATCATTAGTAGGGACGTACACAGAGTATCCGGACTCTCCTGCACGAGCGCGGGTAGCAGCATCT
This sequence comes from uncultured Terricaulis sp., assembly GCA_964405865.1. Taxonomy (GTDB): domain Bacteria; phylum Pseudomonadota; class Alphaproteobacteria; order Caulobacterales; family Aquidulcibacteraceae; genus Vitreimonas. The sequence goes on from CAYOPM010000008.1 coordinate 34,829, forward strand.
TCCGCGCTAGCAACAGCTTCTCGGCCACGTCGAGCAGCAACATAGGCGCGAGACTCTGCCGCGCGTGCGGATTCCGCCGCGCGACGAACGTCAGCATGGAGCTGAGCAAGATCGTATGCCGACGACAATGATACAGGTCCGCCCGCACTAGCAGCGCTTGTGAGCCGCTGCCTTGCAGAGCGTGCTGCGCTCGCATTGCGGCCACTGGGATAGTTGCGCAGATAGGCGTCGTAGGCCGCCACCGTGTTTGTGCTTTGCGCGATGCGATAGGCGCTGTCGTCGGCCTGTTCGGATGCGCGTGCGTTTCCTTGCTCGCGCTCGTCGCGGCGGGCGGCTTCGAGTTCGGCGTCGAAATCGCGCGGCGCAGCCTGATCGATTGCCTCTCCCGCTTCCTCCAGCGGCCCATACGCCGCCGGCGCCTCTTCAGCGCTCGTGACCGACGGCTCTTCGACCGTTGCTCCACCTTCCCAAGGACGCCAAGCGACGACGGCGAGAACGACGCACAAGGCGATTGCGCCACCGGCGATCAACGGCCACGGCGGGCCGCTGCTCGGCGGCGGTTCTGGCGAAGGCGCGCGCGGCGGCTCATACGGCGGCGGGCGCACTGCTTCTACTGGTGGCGGCGGCGGCGGCGGCGGCGCTACTACAACCGGCGCCGCGACGGCGACTTGCGGCGCGCGCGCAGTCACTTCCGCCAACTGGCCGCGCACGAAGTTCGAGAAGGCGCCGTTGGGATAATCACGCAGGAAAGCACGCAGAGATGTTTCGCTCGCGCCGACTTGGCTTGCCTTAAACGCTTCCATTTCGGCGAAGCGCTTTTCATCGTCGGCGTCACGCGGACGGGCGCCGAGCCGCGCTTTCTTGCCGGTCTTGGCTTCGAGCGAACGCAGCAGGAGTTGCAGCCCATCTTGCTGCATCTCGCCTTCCCAGTTGCGCAGATCAATGACGTGATCTCCACCGAAGCCGAGCGGCAGGCGGCAATCGTCGATGCGGGCCGGGCACAATTTGTTCTGATCGCGCGCGTAGGTTGCTTCATCGACCACGAAGGTCGAATCGCGCGCGAGCACAGACCAGAGCACGATCACCGCCGAGCATTCGTCGATGACTTTCTCGATGGCGCGACGGAATTGATCGCCGGAGAGCAGCTCGAAATCCCACCACACATTGAAGCCCAGTTGCTCAAGCGCAATAGACAGCCGCTCAGCGACCCGCCGATCTTCGCGTTTGTAGGAGATGAAGACGTCAGCCACCGATCCCTCCGCAGGGGAACAAATAGCATGCAAGGGGCAGGCGCAACAACCGCCTGCAATCTCCGGTTCGCCGCGCTTTGCATCCGTTCGCGCCCGGCGCAGCATCTTCGACACACAGGGTTGGGAAGATAGGCTGGCTGCGCATGACATCCCTCGCACTGGACGGGGTCGGAAAATCGTATGGGCGCAAAGTGGTTCTGGCGGACGTGTCCCACACGTTTGCGCCGGGGCTGACTTTGCTCACCGGGCCAAGCGGCGCGGGCAAATCGACATTGCTGCGGCTGCTTGCAACGGCGGAGCGGCCGACGCGCGGGTCGCTCTCATGGAATGGCGCGAAGCTGCCGGGCGCGCGTGCGCGATTGCGACGTATTCTCGGCTACGCGCCGCAAGCGGTGGATTTGCCGGAAGACCTGACGGCGCGCGAATTCGCCATGCATATTGCGGCGCTCAAAGGACTTTCGCTCGCCGCCGCCGATAAGCAATTCGCCGCCATCACCGACGCCATCGGCCTGCACGCAGACATCAACAACCGCATCGCCAGCTTCTCCGGCGGCATGCGGCGGCGCTTGATCTTCGCGCAAGCCATGCTCGGCGCACCGGAAATATTGGCGCTCGATGAGCCAACGGCCGAGCTCGACGGCGAAACCGCGCGCAAGCTCGGCGCTCTGATCCTAGAACGCGCCAAGAGCGCAATTGTCGTGATGACCACGCACTTGGCCGATGAATTGGCGCCGCATGCGATCGCCACCTTGCGCGTTAGCGACGGCAAAGTGGCATGAGCGCGCTGGCCGTCACTGCTTCTTCGTTCGGCACGTCGCTGGCGCGCTATTGGCGTAGCTGGGGTTTGTGGGTGCTGCTGCTCGTCGCGCCGATCGGCGCGCGTTACATGCTGCGCATCGATGGCGGCGGTGTGATCATCGCCATCGATAGCCGCTTGCCGGAAATGACGCCGGCGTTTCTGGGCGTCTCACTCGGCATCGTGGTGACGACGCTGCTCTTGCCGATCGGCTGGCTCTATCTGCGCTCGAACACAACGCGGCGTCAGCCTTGGCAAATTGAGGAAACCACTGCCGCATCGCGCATCGCCATCGGGCTTGGACGCTTCGCGGCGGATTGTATCGTCATGCTGAGCATGCTGACGGCGCTGACGGCGGCGGGCTGGTTCCTCGGCTGGCTGCTCATTCCAGAGCAACTCGATCTTGCGCAGATCACGATTGCGCTCTGGCTGGTCGCGGCGCCATCGTTGATCGGCCTGTGTGCGCTACGCATTCTGTTCGACGCGCGTCCGCTGCTGCGCAGCGGTTTCGGCGACTTCGCCTATTTCATCCTCTGGATCATGTCGATCGCCATGCCCGCGATGATGGCGGGCAAACCGGCGAGCCTTGGCGCCAACATGTTCGACTTCGCCGGTTTCGTGACGCCGTTGCAGTACGGCGCGCCAGGCGAGGCCGGCAACTTCGCGATTTCAATCGGCGGCGTGGCAGTCGAGCCCGGCCACATTCAACTCGATGTCATGGCCGGCCTCACCTCACCCGGCTATATCGAATCACGTTTGCTCTGGATCGTCATCGCGGTTGCGCTCGTTGTGATCGCGGGGCTGATCTACAAGCCGCATCGCGTGAAACGCCGCATACTGAGCGCGCGCTGGCTCACGGCGCTACTGCAACCAGGCCCGCCCCCGCGCGCCGATCCCAACGCACCACCCGCACGACGCGCGCTTGCGGGCGCGTTCAATGTGATGACGGCGGAGTTTCGGCTCATCGGCGCTGGACGTGTGTTCCTGGCGTTGGCGGCAATCGCGGCTGCGCTCTCTTATTTCGCAGACTTCCGTCAGGTCGCGAGCCCCGCCGCGCTGCTCATCCTGGTGTTTGCACTCTCAGCGCACGCGGGACGCAGCGAGGCGCGCGGACTGTTGGCTCTGACGCGCGTGGCTTCGGTGGCGCCAATCGCGCGGCGGGCGGCGTTCGTGATCGCGGGCAGCGCGTGGAGCGTGTTCATGGCGGCGCCCGCGCTGGCGCGCGTGCCTTCACTTGAAACTTTAGCGACCGCAGGGCTGACCGGCGCAATCGCGGCCGCGACAGCAAGCCTGCTGGCAACCATCAGCGGCTCAAGCTTTGCGCCGCGGCTCGTTTTGTTGGTGCTGTGGTACGGCTACAGCTCGTACTCAAGCTGACGGACGGATCGGCGCGGGTGCGGCTGGATTGAGATACGGACGCAGATCCGCCCACGAAATCTCGACTTGCGTGCCGCCGTCCACGTGCGAGCCGCCGAACGAGAGCGGTGGAAAGAGGAAGATCATGCCGCGCTCGGTGATGAGCCAGAGGTGCGGTTCGGTGATCGTCTCATAGACGTCGCGGCGGGGCGGGAAGTTCGAGTAATCGCTGAACTCGCGCGCAATCGCGGCGACGGCGCGATCGGTGACGAAATTTTCCCAACCAGAGCGCGGCGTGAACACGTCACTCACCTCGAGCGCACGGCCTTCGCTCATCACGACGGTGACAGCGCGCGTCGATGTCGTCGTGTTCGCCGCGCCCAGCGCATCCTGCGCATAGTTGAAGCGCACCGACACCAGTTCCGGTCCGGCAAAAGCGATATTGTACGTCACCGTCTCGTTGGTCGCGTCTTCCAGACGGAATTGCGGAGACTGGGCGACCAGTTCGTTGAAGCGGCGAATTTCCGGTGTCTGCTCGCCATCAATGCGGGGGAAGCGGATGTTGCGGACCACCGCATTCGGCGGATCGCCGATGCCGAGATCGGAGGCGACCTCCACCGACACTGGAGTCGCGTCGACCAATTCCATGCGCTGGAACGTGTAAGGGCCGATCTCCTGCACCGCATCGACGGCGTCGCGAGCGCGGGCGCGAAATTCGGTTTCGAGGCATTGCACTTGCTCGGGCGTCGGCTGTGCATCGGCTTCGAGGATGCCGCACTGGATGCGCTGCGCTTCGCGCCAGCGCTGCTGGTTGCGCACCATCATGGCCGCACCCGCGTCGGAGACGTTGGCGGCTTCAGCCACCAAGGTTTCGCGCACTTGATTGTCGAGACCGACGAGCGCGCGGTTGGCGCAGACTTGTTGCGCGAAGCCATCATCGGATTGGGCGCAAACGTCGAGGCCCGCCGATATCCGGTCGGGGGACGATTCTTCAGTCTTGGCGCCGCTTGCGCTTCGGTCGCACGCGGTCAGCGCCAGCAAAGCGCATGAGGCCAGTAATGTCCCGACGGCGCGCGCCGACATCCCACATTGTCCTTTTCGCGTCCCGATTTCGGTCATGCCATAGAACCTTATGCCCGTCACCGCCTGACCCGTCTCATGGCGCCATGACGTGCAGCGTTCGCGTGGCTAGATAAAGTCGTATGCCTATTTCGCCACGCTACCTCGGTGCTCCTCTGTTTGCACAACTCGGGCCGGAATTCGCCGATCCGGTGGCGCCGGCGAGATTTCCACAGCAGCTGCTCCGGTGGCGAAACCAAGCTTGGGCAGAACGCGTGGGTCTGGGGGCGCTGACGGAGGCCGAATGGCTGGCGCATTTCGCTGGCTTTGAGCCGCTGCCCGGGAACATGAGCGCGCCGCTGGCGATGCGTTATCACGGTCACCAGTTCCGCAATTACAACCCCGAGATCGGCGATGGCCGCGGCTTCCTCTACGCGCAATTGCGCGACGATGCCGGCCGGCTGCTGGATTTTGGGACCAAGGGCTCGGGCCAGACGCCCTATTCGCGCTTCGGCGACGGGCGGCTGACACTAAAGGGCGGCGTGCGCGAGGTGCTCGCGGCAGCGATGCTGGAGGCGCTGGGCGTTTACACCTCAAAGGCGTTTTCGCTGATCGAGACCGGCGAAGCGCTGACGCGGGGCGATGAGCCATCGCCAACGCGTTCGTCCGTGCTGGTGCGGCTCTCGCACAGCCATATCCGGTTCGGGACGTTTCAGCGGCTGGCCTTTTTCGAGCGGCCTGATCTGATGCACCAACTGCTGGAGCATGTCGCGACGCACTATTACCCCCAGCACATCAATCTCGACAGCGAAGCTCGCGCGGCAGCGATCTTCGGCGAGATCGTCGCGGCGAACGGGCGGCTCTGCGCCAGCTGGATGGCGGCTGGGTTCGTGCACGGCGTGCTCAACACCGACAATCTCAACATCACCGGCGAGAGCTTTGATTACGGGCCGTGGCGGTTTCTGCCGACGAGCGACCCCCGCTTCACCGCCGCTTATTTCGATGAGAACGGCCTCTACGCATTCGGCCGCCAGCCGGAGGCGGTGTCGTGGGCGCTGGCGCAACTTGGCGGCGCGCTTTCGATGGTCTGCCCAGCGAACGCGCTCGAAGCTGAGCTCGCGCGCTTTGCGCCGGCGTATCAGCAAGGGTTGCGCGATGCGATGTTCGCCCGGCTCAACCTCACGCACGGCGACTTCGACGCCGACATGGAATTCCTGCAAGCGCTGTTCGATTGGCTCACCGCGAGCCAAGCCGGCTGGGACCAGTTTTTTCACGACTGGTTCAGCGGCGACGCCAGCGCAGAGCGCGCGGCGGCAAGCCCGCAAGCCGCGCTCTATGCTGATGTCGCGTTTGCAACGGTGCGTTCGGGTTTGGCGGCGCGCACGCCGAGCAACGCCGGCGCGCTTGCGCACCCCTATTGGTCCAGGGCGACCCCAGTCAGCTTAGTCATTGAAGAGGTGGAAGGCCTCTGGGCGCCGATCGCGGAGCGCGACGACTGGAGCGCGTTCGAGGCGAAGCTCGCCGACATTGCTGCGCTAAACGCCGCACTGGGCGCCTCCTGTCATCGAAGTGTTGCAGCAGCGGGTTAGCCACCCGCCTGATGAGCAAGCACCTGAATGACATTATCGCCACCCGCCGCGCTCTGCTCGGCGGCATCGCCGGCCTGCCGCTGCTGAACCTCGCCGCGTGCGCGACGCCGCGCGCACAAACCGCGCAGCGCGCGGCCACAGCGCCGATCAACTTCGCCTCGGTCGCCGCCACCAACGCAGACACTGTCTCGCTGCCACCGGGCTATAGCTGGCGCAAGCTGATTGCGTGGGGCGATCCGCTGTTCGACACTGTCTCCGCCGACTTCGATCCCGATAGGCTAACCCGCGCCGAGCAGGAGCAGCGATTCGGCAACAACAACGATATGCTGGCATTGTTTGCGGCGAACTACACCTTTCCGCCTGAGCGCGATCAGAGCCGCTTGATCCTGTGCGCCAACAATGAATACGCGATCGCCGAACTGATGTTTCCAGCGGTCGCGTCAGAGCGCGACTTCACGCCGGCGCAGGTTGAGGCGATGTTTGCCTCTATCGGCGTCAGCGTCGTGGAGCTTGAGCGAAATGCGAATGGCTGGCGCGCGTTGAGGAACACCGCACCAGGCCAAGGCAAGAACCGCCGCATCACGCCATTTACGCCTGTGCGTTTCACCGGCCCCGCTGCGACCCATCGCTGGATCCAAGCCGCGGCTTCGGTTGTGAACGCCGCCGAGTCAGGTGCGCGCGATGGCGAGATCGCATGCGGCACAGGCCAAAACTGCGCCGGCGGCATGACGCCTTGGGGAACCTATCTCACCGCCGAAGAAAATTTCGACGGCCTCTTCGCTGGGCGCTTCAACGACAATGCCGAACAGCGCCGTACCGACGATGCGTACGCACTTGATGTGTTGAGCCACGGCTATCCCGCCACCTACATTCCCGCGGCCGCGGCGCCACCGCAGTTCCGGCTCAGCGAAAATCCCTACGGACCTTCGCTTTTCGGCTGGATCGTCGAGATCGATCCGCATGATCCAACATCGACGCCTAAAAAACGCACAGCGCTTGGCCGCAAGAAGAACGAGTGCGCCAACACCGCGATCGGCCGCGATGGACGCGTCGCCGTTTATACGGGCGACGATCAGCGCGGCGAACATCTCTACAAATTCGTCACGCGCGGACGCTTCGACGCGTCGAACCGCGCGGCCAATATGGATTTGCTCGACGACGGCGATCTCTACGCGGCAGAGTTTCTTGAGAACGGCCGTGGCCGCTGGATCAAACTCACGGTCGAAGCCGCCAATCGCGCGGCGGAAGCACAAGAATCGCCCGTCCGCTTTACCGACCACGGCGACTTGGTCATGCGCGTGCGCGACGCAGCGCGCTTCCTCGGCGCCACGCGGATGGATCGCCCGGAAGACGTTGAGCCAGTCATCGATGCGAACTGGCGCGGCGACGGCACGGTGCTGATCGCCTGCACCAACAACAACGAACGCGGCTTCGATACGCCCGGCAATCCGCGCCGCGAGAGCGAAAACCAATACACGGCCCAAAACAATCTACCCGGCCATATCCTGCGCATCGACGAAGCCGAGGGCGACAATTCCGCTGAAGCGTTCACCTGGGATGTCTTCGCACTGTGCGGCGACCCAAGCGCCGAAGCGCTAACCACGCAGAACCGCGCCGGCGCGCCGACGCACGTCTCCGTGGAGATCAATGGCGCGCCAACCTTCAGCGGCGATCGCTTCGCCTGCCCGGACAATCTCTTCATCGACTCTTCGCGCCGCGTCTGGGTCGCGACGGACGGGAGCGACTCCGTCTTCGCCGACTGCAACGACAGCGTATTGGCGACGCAGGTCGACGCGACAGCGCCGCGCCCGGTGAAGCGTTTCCTCGTCGGCCCCGTCGGCGCTGAGATTTGCGGCCCGATCATGACGCCGGACGAGCATGCGTTTCTCTGCGCGGTTCAGCATCCAGGCTCGAACAACGTAGAGGGCCTCGAATTCTCGGTGCTGCGTTGGGGAGGAAATCCGGCGCCGACGTCGCACTTCCCAGATGGCGGCGACAGCTGGCCGCGCTCTGCTGTGGTCATCGTCACGCGCGACGATGGCGGGCGGATCGGCGACTAACGCTCGAGCCTTACGAACCCATCCTTGTGCGTCGCGCGAGCTACGTCTATCGCGGCGCGCACTTGCACAACGTCATTGTTCTTGTCGGCGTCGCTGAGCGCGTCCCATGGCACGAGCTTGTCATGAATCATGAGGTCGTTGTTGCGCTTCTCACCCGCCGCGGTCGGCCGCCAGCCCGAGACAAGGCGCTCCGCCATCCACCGATCATGTTCGCGCCGCGCCATCTGATCGATGAGTTCATCGGGAATGGTCGGCGCGGTCTCGCCGTTGCGATCGCCTTTCTTCGCCGGCGCCCAGCCGGCGTCCCAGAGTTTGGTCATCGCGGAATCTGACACCGCGCGGTTGGCGGCGCGATAGGTCTCCAACACCTCGGCCCAGTCGCGCGTCGCTGCCTGCAGCTCTTTCATGTTCATCGTGCCGTTTTTGCCAAGACCTTTATTGTAATGCTCGTGCGCAATCGCCGCGCCGCGATCGAGCATGCCGTCAATGATGCGTCCGCGCGTGGCGTTCTGCTGATGCGCGCCGAAGGCTTGCAGGAAAGCATCAAGCTCTTCGGTCTCGTCGCCCTTAGCGTATTCCTTCGAGAACTCGGACTGGCTGGTTTCGCGCATGAAGATCGGCACCGGCCAACGCAGGCCGCGATTGCAGGCGCGCTTTAACGCCAGCGCCAGATGTATGTTTCCAGGGTCGGCGCCAGTGGCGACGACGATCGCCGTCGGCTTGCCGCGCGCCTGCTCGACCTCCGTGAGCAGATCGTCGCTGACCGACGCCGCGTCCCAATCGAACGGCATGAAAGCGATGTCGGCGCTCCACACTTGCGGATGTGCAAACGCCTCGCGATGACGCGCGCGAAAGCCGTCGCCGACGGCTTGCGGATTGGGCGCGAGCACGGTGATGCGCGGCGGCTCGAAGTGCGCCGACCACAGGCTCACCAGCACGCGCTCGGCCAACGCCTCGCCGCCGGCGTCGAACCCGAAGAAGACGATATGCACGCGCTCCTGGCCGAGGCGCCGCGCGAGTGAAAGAACGTCTTGGCTTTCGCGCTGGATCAAGGAGCGCGCGCTGATCTCTTCAAGCGAGAACGGCTTGGGATCAATCGGCGGCGTCGCATCCTTGCTTTTGCGCGTCTGCATCGAGCGCATCTCGCGCGCTTCCTTGAGCAGAATCGACGACCGCGTCGAGACATGGACGGCGATCGGCGGCTTGCGTTTAGCGTCACCGACCAACCGGCGCACCGCTGCTTCGATCTGCAGGTTCACTGTATCGTCCGGCGCGAAGGCGACCACATGCGAGGCATGATCGGCGCGCGCGCCGCGCAACGTCTCCTGATGCGTCGCATCGCCTTCGATCACGGTGATGCCCTTGCGGCGCAAGCCGAGCGCTGCATCATCTGAGAGCGCTTGTGCCAGCAAAATCACGCTATCGTTGAAGCGTCGGCAATCCAGCGCCAAGGTCATCGCCGCCGGATTCTCACCCGCGATAACGACATGATGCGCCGCGCCGAGATTGAACAGGCGCGCCAGCGCGCGTCCGAGCTGACCTGAGAAAGCGAACAGCAAGCCGATGACCGGCACGGCGATTGCGGCGTAGCGCACGATCTGCATCAGCGGATCATTCGCGCCGAAATAATCATCCCACATGCCGACGGCGCCAATTGTGAGATAGAATGCCTCGAGCGCGCCCCGATCACGCCAGTAATACAACCCGCCGACAATCCAGATCAGCGTCAGCGCGATCAACAAAACCCAGCGCATGGCGCCGGCGCGCGTGTGCGAAGCGGCTGTCAGGCGCGATGCAATGCGCGACCACAGATTGGCGTTGCGATGCGCCATGCGTGCTTTCCCCGTCATGTCCCGAGCCTGGCTGGCATGATGGGACTTTCGTGCAGGCCCCGTCCAGCGCCAAAGCAGGTTGCGCTGGCGTCATGTTTTTTCTAGCTCTGATCGCATCCGGCCCCGTAGCTCAGCTGGATAGAGCAGGTCCGTCCTAAGGACATGGTCGGGAGTTCGAATCTCTCCGGGGTCGCCACTGCCTAGACAAATCATGCGCTTAGGGCGCGGTTTGACACTAGGTTTGACACTTTTGTTCGCGGGCTGTTCGAAACCACAGTGAAACGCACCACGGAAGTGCGCGCGGACGCTTCTGTTCGGCACACAGCGCGATCGCGTCACCGTGGTTCAATCGAAGGCGCTTGCGGGTTCAATCGCACGATTGATTAGGAACGCAATGCTGACATTCGCCGCCATGATCCGACCGGAAGGATTTCGCCGATTGCCGCCGCATCAACGCGGATTGCGAATGACGGAAACACGCTCAGAGACGACCCGTTTGAGATGTACAAAACGCGACGCAGCTTCGCCGAGAATAACAATAAGACAGATTTCCGACCTGCAGGCGTTGCAGGATCGGCAACAACTCACCCTCGCGAGCCTCCGGGATCCTCCAAACCCGACACCTGCCGCGACAACCTTTCTCGGAGCAATTGAGTTTGCTTCGTCAACGGATGATCCGCGCCAAGGAGACGAGTTCTGCCTTCAAGCGCCGTTGTTGCGCTCTCGTGTGCTCCAGCAAAGTCGCCAGACTCCGCTTGCGTCAGGGCAAGCATCGCGAGGGCGTCCAGCTCCTCTCGCCCCCCCGGGCCATGCGACCGCCTTGCCGCCGCCGCGACCTTAGATATCAGAGCAATCGCCGCCGAGTAGTCGCCGCGCGCTCTTTCTAACAGACTCCAATTTGCCCACGCCACCCGGACGTCACCCCGCGTCCCTTCTGGATCACGGGCACCCTCGATACAGGTTGTGATGGTCTCTCTGGCCCGATCAAACAGCTCGGCACGCATTTGCAATGCACCTAGATTGCTTCCTAGAAACAGCGAGAACTGGTGTTCAATGCCAAAATGATGAACGTGCAGACGGAAAGCGCGCTCAGAATATTTCAGTGCCTTGGTGAGGTTTCCGGCATCTGCGAAGGCCACCGCAAGCGCATCCAAAGTCGCCAGGACGCCTGGGTCTGCCTCGTTGGCCCCGGCAAGGCGAGCACGATAAACCTCCCTCAACAGTTGAATACGGCGCGTTGGATCGTCCAGTGCAGCGGCAAGATTGTGCTTTGCCTGGAGCGTGATTTCGTGGTGGCGGCCGTATCGCGCCTCATCAATGGCAAGAATGCGTTCAAGTATCGCAGCGGCCTCAGCAGGCCGCGAAGTTGCCAGCAGTGCTCGGCTCATTTCTATGAGGGCCTCGCAGGTGACGTCATCCTCCGGGCCAAGTGCCTTTTCCATTTCTTGGACCAAACCACGAAGAAGGCCGACGGCCCGGTCACGATCGCCCGTGAATAAGACTGTTGTCGCATGCATCATCCTCGTTTGAAGGGTCTTCCGTGCCAATGCCCCGCGGATGCGTTCACTTCCGCAAATGCACTTTTCCCAGAGTGCAACCAGGTGACCGCCTGCCGCCGTTGTCGCCTGCAGGTATTCGCTCACGATTTCACCCAGGTTCAGGGTGCTCTCTGACCAATTTTGCACCTCACCCATCGCAGCGAAGGCATTACAGATCGCTTCTTCCGCGCTGACCCCACGGTGAATCAAAGGCCGCCAATAGCCAAAGAGAACATCAAAGTCTTTTATCAAGTACGGAAGACTCAAGGGGTTCACGAGGAAAGCCTCAAGCGCCTCCCAAGCGTTGGCTTCGCGCAATTGAAATGGCACCTCTTCAGCCTGACGCGAATCCGCTTCGCGCGCTGCGAAGCGGTCGGCGATGGTGAGATGCGCCCTGCGCTTGGCGTCTTCGCTCTTGAGATAAACCGCCTCGACCGCCTGGCGAAGATAGTCGTGACTGAAGGCGACCCGGCCTTGGCTGTCTCGCAGATTGTCGGCCAGCCGGTTGCGCAGCCGTTCCCACGCAAGCCCCGCGGGGCCGAGAGCCATGCGCTGGGTTTGAGAGATGATGGCAATGATCTCGTCTTCCTCGAGCCCGGCCCGGCTCGCCCAGATCAGCGACAGCGCTTGGGAGACAAAGTCCTTGCCGCACTCATCCTCGATCTGCGCCAGGATGCGGGCATAGAGGTCAGGCATCTTGGCCGCTTTCAGGTAATCGTCGAGCCGCACATCGAGCACGTCGTTGACGGCCGAGACGCGCAGCTCCTCAAGGATCGTCTTCAGGAACAGCGGCAGACCGGCCATCGCGTGCGCAAGCACGCGCTGTTTACGCTCCTCGGGGAAGTCGCTCTTGTTCCAGCTCTTCAGCGTCTCGGCGATGAACAGATCCCGCCGGGCCGCGTCAAACGGCTTGACCGGACGTTCGCTCCACCCGCGTTCGCGTCCGGCCTCGCGGGCCTTGCCGGCGAGACTGGAGACGACGAGCTTGACGCGCGGCGGCAGCGCACGCGGCCACCAGCGCAAATCGAGATGCTCGTCTGCCAGTTTGTCGAGCCCGTCGAGCGCGATGACGATGCGGCAGTTCTCCCGCACTGCGAACGCGTTGGCTTGGCCAAGCCGGTCGAGCATCGCATCCCGCAACTCATCGAGCGTCGCATCGACATTGGGTGGGACGGCCTCCTCTCCGGTCACGGCATTGAGATGGCGCCAAAGCCGACGCACCAAAGCTGCGGGCGCAGCACTTTCCGGCGAAGCGCCGAGATAATGCGCGAAGATGATGTCGCGCGCATTCGCGGCATGCCATTTCTGAACCCAATTGGCGACGAGCGCGCTCTTGCCGCCGCCGGACTCGCCGACAACGAGTTGCGGCGCGCCGTCGCCCTCCGCGCCTTCATTGAGCGTACCGACATAATCGTCGCCGCCGATATAGAGCCCGAGCCGCTCGCGGGCGTAGGCCGCGTGCAACCGGTGCTCCTGCATGAAAGGATCGTCCACGCCTTCGAGCGGAGGAAACGCCTTTTCCAACGCTTCAGTCATTGTCGCCTTGAAGACACCGCCAATCTCCTCGGGAGAAGGATAGGCGTGCATTACGCCCACGCGCTCACGGACGCGCGTCTTGAGGTCGGTAAGCCTGGCCCGCGGATCGGGCTCCTGGTCTTCGTACTTGACGCGCTCGCTTGGGCTCAATCTGTCGAGCCACTTCTGGTCGCGTTCGAAGAAGAGCGTTTTCTTGTCGCTCTTTGCACTCAAGAGCACACCTTCGAGGATTTCGATCTCGGTTAGGCTCCGCCCTAATCCATTAGCGACGGCTGGATACTCGGGCCCGAGTTGCTCCACTGTAGCCTCATCGTCTAGCGTGGTGCCATAGCGCTGGCCGATCAGACCCACGAACCAGTTGCTGCGCCTCACTGCCTGAAGGCAGACGTCGAGCGTCGCGTCGCCCTCGTTGACGCCCCAGCGCAGATCGACCTCCTGCAGCTCCACCCCACGCGCCCTGAACCTGCGCTTGAGCAATGGAAACGTCTCCGTCGCTAGCACGTCGCGCTCGGCGCGCATGTCGCGGAAAGTCGAGGACAAGAACACACGTGCCTTGCGCACCTGTTCGTTTGGGTCGGGCACACCGCTCGCGCGGCGGACGGGTGTGTTGGCCTGGGCTTCCTCCTGCGCCGCTCTCGCCGTTTGCTCCGCCCGCGCTACGGGCGTTGTTGCCGTCCTCAGTCCAGGCGCAACCTGCGTAGTGTTTGCCGTAGCCGCGGCCGGCGTGCACGATTTCTCGCGGGTTTTGGCCTGTGGCATCGACGGGGATGTGTTGGGCTCTCGCCGCTCCGCCGCACGCCTGCCGAGCGGCGCCTGCGCCCAAAGCAACAGCGCGAGCAGCAGCGCAAGGCCCGGACCTGCGGCGAGGAGCGCCCAGTCGGGGGTCCGCGCGATGCTCGACTGCCAGCCGTCGAGCCACACCTGTTGCATCAGCCACTCGCGGAGCCGCAGCGCCGCTTCGTTTAGCCAATCCATGGCCATCCCCTACGCCCTAGCGCATTTCAACGTAGCAAACCGCGACCGCGTGACCAGCGCGTTGCGTATGCCCCTCAGCCTGCCGCGGCTTCCCGTAACTCCATCCACGCACGCCCTAGAGCATTGCGCCCAATCAGCTGTGTTGGATTCTCCGGCTGCGGTTGCGCGCCCCAGAAGCCATCTCGGTAGCTCAACTCCACGATCGGCATCGGACTCGTGGACACCAGAAGCGGACACAGAAGCCCCCGATGTTGAGCGAGCTTCGTGCGCAAGCACCACAGCATGACATTGACGCGCACCATCTCCCAATCGGCGCGCGTCTCCGCCTGGTAGAGTATGCTCACTTGCTTGGCCGCCCACGCACCGCGCGCGCCGATCACCAAGTCTTGCAGATCGGGCCGGTGCGGGAAGCGCTGAGCCTGATAGAGCGCCTCTGACGTTCCGTATGCGACGCCGTCCACGACGAGCGGGAAGCCGCCGTGCATATTCGACAGCGGACCGAAGCGATCCTTGCTGCGATGAATGATTGCGCATTGATCGCGCCCATAGGTGGCGACAGGTGGGAACGGGTCCATGACGATCAGCCATTGTCGTTCGCAGTGATGGAGGATGCGGGCGGCAAGCCTTGCAGGCGTTCAGCCCCGCGCGGCACGCCATGCACCAAGCGGCGCGCGATGATGTCGCCTACTCCGAGCTGCGTAAGCTCGCGCGGCGAGACGCCGTCGATAGCGGCTGACAATACCTCCGCATCGCGCCGGCTCATCCGGAACAGAATGAACGTGCCGCAATTGGCCAACATCGCCTCGCCCACCGCCGCGGGATTGAACTTGTCGCCGTTGAGTTGGCTAAGACTCTGAGCGGCCAACATCAATGACAACTTGTATTTGCGAGCTTCTGCCAGCGCGCGAGAGGCGCTCGCGGTGGCGAGGTCCGCGAACTCGTCAATGTAGACGCGAAACGGCACGCGGTCTTTCTCTGCAATGGTTGCACGGCTCATCGCCGCTTCGATCAGCACCATCAGGAAAAGCGCGCCAAGAAACCTGGCGTCGTACTCACCGATGACTCCTTTGGGGAGGCGCACGATGACGATCTTCTTCTCGTCCATAGCGGCGCGAAGATCGAGACGTGGCTTGTCGCCGCCGATCGCCGCGGCTGTCAGCGGGTTCTGCGAGAACTGCGCCATCTTGTTGGTGATGTAGGGCGCGATGTTGTCGAGGTTGTTTTCGCCGGTGACGTTGTGCGCACAGTCTTCCCAGAATTGCCGCACCTTCGGATCATCACAACCGCACAGCAACTTGTACCGGAATGCTTCGTCCAGGAACACGTCATCGAACTTCAGCAGCGTCCGGTCCTCCGCTTCTTGCGCGCTCATGAGCAGTTTGAACGCGTTGGTGAAATAGAGTTCAAACGCCGGCCCAAGGGCCTCTGGAATCGCCGCGTAGAGCTGTCTGAAGAAACTAATGAACAGATTGGCCAAGCGGGACCGTTCAAGCAGCGGGTTGACCCCCGGCGTAGTCAGCAAGTCGAGACGACACGCCAACTCCGAGCTTCCCGCATCAAACAGAATAAGATCCCGCTTGCGATTTTCGGGCACCAAGGCGACGACGCGGTCGGCCATATCCCCGTGCACGTCAACCAACATCGCGCCTTCGCCCTTCGCGATGTCTTCCAAAATGCAGTTGGTAAGGAAGGTCGTTTTGCCCGCGCCGGATGCGCCCCAAACGGCTGCGTGCATCATCCGATCGCGCGACGCGAGGCGCAGCACATCGCCGGCGGCGTCAACACCGAGAGCGATCGCGCCCGCCTCGTCACAAACTTCAGGTGTCGGCGTTGCGAACAGCGCCAGGTCGGCTGGCGTCGGCCAAAACCGAAGCGCCGGCAGCGCACCACAGGGCACAGCCAAACGCAGATCGACGTCAGGCGCGCCAAACGGCGCACGCCCTGCGCGGCCAGTCATCGCTGCGGCTATCGTGTTGAGCGCTTCACTGCTCAGCGCTTCATCCGCGCCAATCGTAATTGTCAGTCCAACACCACGCCCCGTCTCGAGCCACAGCGACATGACCTCAACGGCCGCCTGTTCCGCCGGCGTCCGCGACGACTTCGAAAGCGCGCGAAAGCGCCCAGTTTCGAGGATGGCGCGGTGATCTGGCGAAAGCTCAACGGGTTTGAGCGTGAAAGCTACAGAGGTGACACCGAACGCACGCGCGGCCGCCAACGCGAGGGAGAGACTTGGCACGACGCGCGGCGCCGGCGGCAGCCAAATGCGTATCGCGTCTTCGCTCATCACCTCGCATGCTTCGGGCGCGAGGTGGGTGCTCCACTCCGGATTTGCGCCGACGCCGTTGAGCACTTTGAATTGGGCCGTTGGCGCGATGACTTTCAACGAGGCGACCAAAGCCGCGCGGGCACGTGGTTTGCCGGCGGATATGCGATGCGTCTCAATGTCAAAACGCCACGCGCGCGTCGTGCGCTCAAACACAAGGCGCACCTCCTCCGAGGGGCCCATTTGCGCAACCAGTTCGAGGAGCAGTCTTGGATCGATGAGCGCCCGCGTTTCGTCGTTGCGATCAGCACCATATGCGTAGTTGCAGAGCCGTGCGCGCGCTCCATCAAGCAGCGGCGCTTCGCACGGCGGGATAACGTCTAGGCGGCGGCGCGGCGATACGGCGTCCATCTGTCTCGTCTCCACAGACAATGTTCGGGACGGCTCCTATCGAGACTCTTTCGGGCGGACGGAACGGATTTGATTTGCCAAACGGCGAACAGCGCTCTGCAGCGAGGGGCCGGCTCGCGCCGTGAGAAAGCCGCCTGAAATCAAATGGTCAGAATTTGCCATTTACGCCCGGCAAGCCCCTGCGCCATCATTCGCGCTGGAGGCGGATTCAGATGGAGAACGAACAGGCCGGCGCTTGTTGGCGCGAAGCTCGCTCAGGCGAAGTCGAGCTTGCGCGCGCAATGATCGACAAAGATCGGCAATGCGTGCGCGCGTGGGAAGACAGGCTCGCTGAAACATTCGATCAACCCGCCGGGCTGCTCCGCAATTCCGACTATCTGCTGCTCATCTCGTTCGAGGGGCGCGCGATCCTACGCGAGCTCTGGGATCACTCCGCCAAAGGAAAGCCGATGACTCAAACCGAATTGGCGAAGGTGCGCTTGCAAGCGCTGCGTTCACGATCGAGCGACGCACGATATCGAAAAGTCGATCAGGTTGTTTCTGCGGCTCGCCGCTACAATTTGGTGGAAGAGATCCCGAGTGCGCTGGTCGAAACCAAGCGCGGAAACGCCAAGCCACTGCGCGCAACGCGAAAGCTCGACGAACTGGTGCTATCAGTGGCGCGTCTCGAACAACACCTCATGCGTGCCATTGTTGGCGCCTCGGCAGAGCCGTCGGCCGCCAATCGCGCACCTCAAACGACGCTGGAGCAACGCGAATGGAAGTCCTGATCTTGTGCGACGACGCAGGGCAGCATGCGGCAAGTGCAGCGTGGAGGCGGTTGCACGCGAACGGTGTGAGCGCGCATCTGACAGTCTGCCGCCGCGGCCACGCGATCCCACCACTTGTGCAGTCTGAAATGAGCATTGAGAGGCCCACGATCGTGGGCCTCTTTTGCAACGAGGACATCGGCGCAAGGATCCAAGAGATACGCCGATCCGATTACGCGATATGGGGACAAGAACACGCGCAAGGAAATCGACCGAGCGCACTAATTGACGGGCCGGACGCTTGGAGCACACCGCAAAGCTGGAAAATGGTGGAGGCGTTTTTGGGCCAAGCTATGGAGAGTGAGCCCCTAACGCTCGACGCGCTGCAGAATGACCAACGCCTGAATGCTTGGAGCCCCGTTTCCGACGGAGACACTGCGTTCCCGGGTGGACGAGCATGAACTTGCCGACGACCGGACGAGCATGTGCTGAGCGACACAAAGCTGCGCGACAGGCGTGCCAGGGCGTCAAAATCTTCGCGTCCTAACCTTCGCACCTCGGTCCTGGTGTGGCGGCAGCCGCCGTCGGGAACCATCACTCCGGAGCTGGTGCCGCCTCCATCCAATGAAACAAATTGCGTCCCTCACGACGGATGAGGCCAGCGATCTCATCGATATGCTTGTAAGGGAGAATACGTTTTCTGCCCGTGCCCGCCACACGAAGGTCATTAGGCAGATGCTCCGGATCCTTCACCCAGTAAATCGAGGGAATGCCTCGTTCCAGCGCAATCCCAGCTTCTACCAGTGCGCCAGTCGCCATCTTTCCTGGAAGAATCATCATGAAGAACTCCGAGCGACGGAGCGCTGCGAGCGATTTGGGAACGCCAAGTTCCGGCGGCAGTGGATCCTTGAGATCATCTGGATAAACCCGCGAGAAACCCGCCTCGTCAGTAGAAGTAATCTCGGTAATGAAGTCCCTGAGGCCGCCGATAAACCGGTCCTTTTGGCCGGTAAGTGGCGTGAACGTATTCCGCGGAGCGGCCAAGAAAAGGTCGTACGAAGATCGACGCTTGGCGACGTCCGACAAAGCTGTGGTGATCGCGTTGTCTGAGATTGGAATTACCGGGGTCTCCCGAACTCCAAGCCCCAGAATCTGAGTTAGGCGAGTCATCAATTTGGCGGCAAAGCCCGGGCTTGAGGCTTCCATGGCATTGAGCGGACGCAATGCCTCCGGCAGGCTCCCCGAAGTGAGGCCAGAGTGCAAAACCGTCAGCAGACTTTCCCGGTCCTTGAAAAGAGCCCAGGCCGCGGCCGTTTCAAAAGCTACCCATGAGCGGTTCGCCGGAGTGGTCATGGCATCGGCGCTGACGAGGGCAATAGCTGCATCCGAAGTCGTCAGCGACTTGTGTAGCCGATCCAACCAATCCGTCCCGTGTGCCACGTCATGCTCAAACGTGAACGCCTCCGCGGGCGGGTTGAAGTAGCCCTCGATGAACTGCTTTATGCAGATCGCCAGAGCTGCTTCTTTATGGGGGTAGATAATGTGAACGCGCTTGGCGGCGCGCCCAATCGCGACCACGTCGCCGCGGCCCGATGCGGGTTCGTTCGGCATTCGACTCTCCTTGAAAGCCCCGGTGCGTAACCTGTTAACATCCAGTGAATTACGTACCAGAGCTGAACCGATTCGTTTCGGCAGCGCAAGCGCGTTAACTGGCGCTCCCTTCTAAATCGGTCCCCTTCCAGCGGTACCTCCACAAGTAGCAGCGATTGGCCAACCTCAGCTGCCCCGCCGACACAATCCCACCAATGGCCAGCTTGGGCCCGACCTCCGCCACCAGCGCGTTCAATCGGAAAGTCTTCAGGGTTCAATCTAACAAGCTCTCAGCCGTTCTCGATAAGCCGCGCGATGGCCGCTCGCGCGAGCTTCTCCTGCTCGGCCGCCTTCGTGTAGCGCTCGATCTCTCGCAACGAGGCGTGGCCAGTGATCGCCGCCACCTCCTTCGATGAACAGCCCGCCTCGACCAGACGCACAGCGGCTGATTTGCGCAGACCGTGTGCGCTGCGGTTCGGGAGGCCAGCGGCATTGCACCATTGCCGAAAGCGATTGCCGAAGGCGGCGGCGTTCTTGAATGGCTTCCCGTATTGCGTGGTCAGGAACGTCAGGTGCTCCTTGGGCAATCGATCCAGCACTGCCTTCAGTTCGGGGTGCATTGGGATGACGAGTTGCGCGCCGGTCTTTGACTGGCTCACTCGAATTGTGTCGACGCGGACATGCTGCCAGCCCATTCGAATGACATCGCTCCGGCGCTGGCCGGTATAGAGGAGCAGAACAAGCGCGAGGCGCTCCAGTGTGCCGCTCGACCACCGCGTCAGAAACGCCGCGATGTCTTCTTCCGACCATGCCGGAAATCCGTCACCGCTCTTGCGGAACCGCTTGATGCCCAAGGTCGGGTTGTCGCTGCGTACTTCGTTGTCGATTGCGAAGGCGCAGAGAATGCGGACGATGCGGAATAGATTGTTGGCCGCCTCTGGCCCGCCAGCAGATGCGCGCGCCGCCATCATGTCGCGGATGTGGCGACGCTGCAGGTGAGTGACACGCTTTGTGCCATGCTCGGCACAGAACCGGTCGAGCTCCCGTTTGTATGTTGTCTTTGTGCTGTCGCGCAGACTGATGAAGTTTGGGCTTCGTTTGTATGCATGGGCAAGCCCGTTGAACGTCCCAACATCGATAGTTGGTTCGCTGCGGGGATCGCGGTCCGCTTCGAAGTAAGCCGCAGTGAACTCCGGATCACCTGGTCGCCCAGGCAAAGCAACACGCTTGCGCCCGCGGCGGCGATAATAGAAGCGCCATCGCCCATGACGATCGGGAAATGCCTGGAGATAAGGCAGGGTTGGTCGGCGCTTCATCGAACCGCGTCGAAGTCATTGGAGACTTCCTGCGCCTCGCCGAGGGCATCGAACGCCGCGTCGAGCTCAAGCCGATCATAGATCAACCTTGCGCGCACGCGTATCGGCTTGGGCATTGTGCCCTCTTCCACCAGACGATCGAACGTCCCCGGGGAGACGCCGATGTAACGGGCGGCCTCAACGCGGCTGAGGCCGCGTGGACAATCGAATGGCAGAGCGCGTGGCATCGCTGACATTTGGCTTGGTTCAGGCGAGATTGGGCTAACTTGCCGGCGATCACGGCTTCACGCGCGAAAGCCGCGCGATCTGAAGCAGGCAGTGCTGTCGGAAGTAACGCACCTGGCGACCAGCGCGGAACCAGTACGTAAGCCGACCATCCTTCCGCCATCGCTGCAAAGTGCGAGCCGA
Source organism: uncultured Terricaulis sp. (assembly GCA_964405865.1). Taxonomy (GTDB): domain Bacteria; phylum Pseudomonadota; class Alphaproteobacteria; order Caulobacterales; family Aquidulcibacteraceae; genus Vitreimonas. The sequence continues at coordinate 55,557 of CAYOPM010000008.1, forward strand.
CACCTTCACGATCTTGGCGAGCTCCTTCTCCGTCAGGATCTGGGCCGCAATGTCTTCGGTGACTGCCGCCAGTTTCTCCAGCGTGGCGTCGAGGTGATCGAGCTTTTGTTCCAAGTAGTTCGTCATGCTGCGCTCCGTCGTGTCGCGACAGAGAACCGTGAAGACCCACCTTAGAGCAAAGAAAACGGGCGGCCTCGACCGCCCCAACGCTTGTCGAACAGCGAGAGAAGCACCCTAAACTCTGCCATTTTCAACGCGTTGCTCAGGCCTCACGTCAAATACGCGGCGGCCAGCATAGCGAACGCCTTTGCATTGAGGGCGATGTTGGGGTGGCGCTTCTTGAAGGCTGCTTCGAGAGCGTATGCGAGCGATTTCTGCGTGCAGGGTTTCATCGCGGAGGCAATCCGCAAACCCTCGCCAGCGAAAAACCTAGCCGCGACTGGCGCGCTTGGGTGAACGACTATCGTCTCCAATCCGGCGGAGTTCGGATTGTCCCGAAGGAATTCCGCAAATTGTTTTGCATCGACGACATAGGCCCCCTGACGATGCGGCCCCTGAAACCAGTCAGCGATGTAAGGACCGAAGCGCGCATGGTCGGTTCCGAAGTTTGCGAGCTCTACCCCGCTGCATGGAACAAAGCCCAAAGCCGAAAGGAAGCCGCCCTCCACGACATCGATGATGAGCGCTTTCTCAAATGCCTCCACGAGCTGGAGATATCCCAGGTCGTCGCGGAAGCCGTCCTGGTCGCGCGTGATGCGATCGATTTCGGCATACGCGTCGGAAAGCAGCGCGTGTTTGCGTGGGTCGTGCGGCGGCCGCTGCACTGGCAAACAGATTTCGCTGCGATCTATTTCAGTCGGATCAACGGCGTCCGGCGAAGGCGGATAGATATCAAGCATGATGCGCTCCTAATTTGTGCGGAGCTCCCCATAACTAGCCACATCGAGGCGCGGGCAAACACCATTTTGGTGTAGTGTGGAGCGTTGTGCGCGACGGAATACCGCCAACGCTGATTCTAGGGGCTTTTTCTCTGGCTCGAACAAGCCGCGTGGGCGCGTCGAGCGGTCCCGTTTCTAAAGCTTGTGGACCTACGATCGTTTGATCCTCGTGGCGTCACTCCGTCATGCTGTTTATGGGGAAGGTCGAATTGCCTCAGCCCATGTCAGCTTCTCCTCACACCGATCGTTATGCCGCCCTCCGCGAGACCCTGGTCAAGGTCCGCAGGAAAGTCGGCGTCACGCAGGTCGAACTGGCCAAGCGCTTAGGCAGACCACAGCAATTCGTTTCCAAGTACGAGCTCGGCGACCGGCGCATCGACATCGTTGAGTTCGTGGCCATTTGCCGGGCGCTCCGCGTCGATCCGAAAGAGGCATTCGCCCTGGTTTTGCGGCGTCTACCCAAGTCTCTCGACATCTGACCTTAGCGCGCAATGGCCGCCACTGCACCACGCGGCGCGCGCGGGCGTTTGCTTGTGAGCCGCTGCGCCGTGCGCAGCGGCCGGCTTCGGCGCGGCGTTTCGAGACACGCCTGGCGGACGAGTTCGTGCACCGGGCCGCAGTCGGTGTAGCGCTCGTGCAGGGCTGTCGCGAGGTCTGCCGCGCCCGCGCGGCGCACGGCGTCGATCGCGTCCTCAAGCTCAACATTGAGGAAGGCGACTTTGCCGTCCGCGTTGGTAAGCCGCTTGCTGTAGGCACGCGCGGCACGTTGCACGTCGCGGTTTTGGCGCGGCGCGACTAGGACGAACACGCCTCGGTCGTAGAGTCCGGCGTCCAGCATGCTCTGCGCCAGCATGTGCCCGCGCCAGAGACCTTGTAGCGGGTTCTTGCGCAGTGCTTCGTCATCCGGGTCCGTGTAGAGGCCGCTTGAGCGGGAGAGCTCGTCGTAGCGGGGTCGCAGCCGCGCTTCCGGTTCGGTCATGGACTCGCTGTATTTGACTTCAATGGCGATGAAGGTTTTCACCCCGTCCGCCGCGCGCATCGTGGTGAAGACGTCGAACGCCGTGCCGTCGTTGGTGAATACGGCGTCGCCGCGGCCTGGGCTATGTTCGAATTGAATGCAGCTGACGGTGCCGACGCCGCCGGGCACGAGTTGGTTGAAGACGGGAAGTGCCAGTTTTCTGTCGAGCTTGAGCGGCGCGAAAAGGTTGAAGCAAAGCGGCATCGACGAGAGCAGATTGCCGTGCATGCGTTCGATGTCGATGAGTGCGCCGGGCTCGCGGTAGGCGAGGTCGAGACGCGCTTGGCCGAAGATGTCGGGCGTGAGGAAGTTCGCCCCGTGGCGCGCGGCGGCGGTCGCGAGGCGGGAGCCGAGGCGGCGGCGTGTACCGGCGGCGTTGGTGTAGTGGCCTTCGGGGAGTTTGCGCCGTTCGCGCCAGAGCGACTGGAGGAGGCGCGCGGCGGCCCGAAAGCGCGTGTCGTAGCGCTCGCAGACGTGGTGCTGCCGGAGCAAGCGTTCGGGGATCAGTGGCAGAAGTTCGGGGTTGTGTAGCGCCATGCGTGCGGGCCTCCAGTTGGGAGGAGGTTCACGGTGAGTGGCGAGAATTTGCCTTTGGGTTCATCCCCAGGCCTTGCCTTTCAGCCCCCTGAAAGCAGGCCATCGAGCCCGAATTCGAGACGTTCCAGGCTTCGCAGCGATCGCCTCCCGCCGTCGCTTCTTGTACGATCGAGGGGTATCGCGCAGAGGGGGCACACATGAGTGATCGATTGCTGGTGGGCGTGCTGGGCAACCGAAATGCCGGCAAATCGAGAACGTGGAATACTTTGTTCGGTCGAACGGTGCGACGCGGCAAGACCCCCCACCAACTAGAACTCCGCCCCAACGAGTGTGTCGAGACTTATCTCGTGAGCGGCTCTTTTGAAGAGCGAGGCGAGTACGCTGGCGACGTGCTCGAAAACCAACACTGCCGTATTGTCCTTTGCTCGATGCAATACACCGAGGCCGTCGATCAAACGCTTCGATATTTTGTCGAGAAGGACTTCTCTCTCTACGTCCAGTGGCTCAACCCAGGCTATTCAGACAAAGGCGAGAACTGGGACCGACTTGGCCTCTCAAACCGACTGTTGGCGGCGAGAGCACTTCTCTCGATTCGAGATGGTCAAGTTAATGAGGCGTCGCGCGTGCAAGAAATTAAACAACACATTTATGGATGGGCGTCTTATCGCGGCCTGATCTATTCGTGTTCTTGACTCTGGTCACTCGCTCCGACGTGAAATCCCAAGAACGGGCTCGACGTCGGTGTTGGCCCCCTAGTGGCGACCGGGCGGCATACCTAACTCAGGCCCATGACTCTATCCCCCCTTATCGACGTCGCTCGTGTTCGTGCCGCCCTTCCCGATGCCGCTCGTCATTGGGACACGGCGTTCGCCGGCGAAGTCGACGCGGTCGGTTCCCTAATCGGCGCGACTCCAAATGACATGAGAGCGTTGGTTGCGTCCGCGCTTTGGATGAGCTGCGTCAACAAACCTGCGCTCCAACGAGCCGTACGAGCGGTTTGGACCCACGATTATCGGTATGTGATTGAGTTGATGGGTGCTGCGGATTTCCGCGCCATGTGCCGCGACGCGGAGTTCGATCTGTCTCATCTTCCAGCGCGCGTAACTATCTGGCGCGGCGGTTACGATCTCACGCCAGATGACCTGCGTCGCGGAATTGCCTGGACCATCGATCGCGCCGTTGCAGAAAAGTTTTGCCAGCCGCTCTCCCAAGTCCCGGGCGGACGGCACTGTCTTTCCAACGAATTGCTCATCGGCGCAGAGGTTCCGCGATCTCAAATCCTCGCTTTCATCGAAGATCGCGAAGAGTCCGAAGTCGTCCTCGCCCGCGCTCCGCGTAAATGGTGGGTTGATCAACAAGGGCCGGCGTTTGCTGCTGAAAATACTCGATAGCTGAACTGGCGACCTCGGCGTAACTTGAACACGCAACCTTGTCTTCAATCCGAAACCCTTGCGGGTTCAATCGGAACGCCACCGACCTTGCGCCGCGCTGGCGTCCGAAGCGCAAGAACGAGCCTGTCTCGGTAGAGACGGCTCTCCTCGATGAAGATGATATCTTCATGCGCGGGCGAGTACGCAAAGGACCGCACGATACTGTGCAGCGCATCTCGGCGCGGCGTTGGCTCGCCAAGCCGGATGACCAGGACCTCCCAAGCGTAACGCCGCGCTTTGGCAAGCACGCGGTAGAGTTCCGTGATGGCGCGCCCCCTACGGGCCGCATGGTGTTTGCGGCCCGTATAGGGTCCGCGGTAGCGCCGCAGATCGCAGACATGAATGTCCACCCAAGGCGGGATGCGACGAAGCCAGTCGCCAGAAGCACGCTTGATCATCGTTGGTGTCTCCGCCGCACCATGCGGCGGGCGCATATGGATGCTTGGATCGCCGTCGCACACATGCTCCCAAGAACGCGCGAGCACCCCGTCAGAGGAATCGCGCGAGGGTCTTCAGCTGGCGCAGCGTTGCGCCGTGGGCGTCGCCGCCGTCGAGACAGATTTGGAGTTGCTCCTGAACCGCTTGCTGGCGTGCGGCGGCGACGGCGGCTTCCACGGCCGCGAGTTGCTGCGCGAGTTCAAGACACGGCCGCTGACGTTCGACCATGACGATGGTCGCCGCCAGATGCCCTGCCGCACGGCGGAGCCGTTTGGTGATGGCCTCGCGGGATGGTTGTTTGAGTCTCGGCATATGCCCTCCGTGATCGGCGCATATGCGGTCGACGGCGCATTGTCGCCAGCAACGGCGGAGGGTCCGGCAAAGAAACAGGGTATCAGCTCGAGCGGCTTTCGCCAGTGAAAACAGCCGCGCGTCAGCACCGAACAAATGAAGTTGGCTGGGATCGCATCCAAAGCGTCAGCGCTTTCCGTGGTGGCTAGTGACCCTTTACCGGTCCGAGAGCACTTTTCAGAGGAGCTCCAATGGTGGATATTCACCTAATCTCAGGGGCCGTGGTTGGCGCAGGTATTTATCTCGTACAAGAGGCAGGACGAGGACCTCGCGGGAGATCTCGTTCAGGCGCTCAAAAGCGAAGGGCTCGACGTCTGGTGGGACAAAGACATTCCTGCGAACGCGCCTTGGGAGAACACTATCACCGCGGCTCTGCATCGATGTGGCGCGGCCATAGTGCTGTGGTCGCCCGCGTCTGTCGCCAGTGAAAATGTACGGTCCGAAGCCCGCTGGGCACGAAACAACAATAGGCTCGTCCAGGCCTTTATAGCTCCGTGTGACCCGCCCCTTTTCTTTGGCGAACGCCAGGGCATCAACTTGTCCAACTGGGACAGGACGCGGGACGCAGCTGAATTCAAGCTTCTTTTGTCAAGTGTCCGCAGCACGCTCGCTGGCGAACCGCCGTCGGAAGGTCTTGGGTACGCTCCAGCTCGACCGGCGCGCAAGACCCGCTGGTGGGTAATGGCGCTGTTCGGCATTGCAGCCGCATCAGCGGCACTTGTGTCGTGGTCCCTGAGCGAACAAGCACCGGCTGCGCCAACCACTCAAGACCATCTTACCTCAATGGTCGCCGGTGTTTGGGGCGTCCCAGGCTGCGAGACACGCGGTGAATACACGATCTTAGGCACACAAATCATAAGTCGCTGGCAGGACTATGAGAGTACAGGCGAGATCGTAGCGGTGCGCGATGACAGCCTGCTCACGGAAACGCTGACCCCGGTCGACAAGCGGGGTAGGTTGATCGAACTTCGGCCCGGTCCGAATACAATGATCGTTCACGATCGAACCGATAACACACAAGTTGTTCTAGAACGGTGCCCATGAAGCGCTTCATTGTGTTGCTGCTGCTGCTGGCAATCCAAACGCCAGTTGGCATGGACGCCCGCGCCCAGGTTCTACCGGACTGCATCGCCATGGGTCGCGCAGCGTGCCAACGCATGGCGCAGCTGGAAGCAGACTTCGCCGACATGGCCGCACGCTATAACGTGTCCGTCGAAATGCTTCGCGCAGTCGCGCTTTATCTCGGTGTCGACCTAATCAATCTCGACATTTCCGAAGTGCTCACGCTGATGAACCGCAAAGCTGGCGAACTCGCCGAGGTTCAAGCCCGCCTTGCTCTCCTCACGGACTCAACGGACGCCGCGGTCACCGCTCTGCGCCAAGAGGCGATAGATCGATTGAACGCAGGCGACCTCGAAGGCGCAAAAGCGGTTCTGCTGCGAATTGCCGAAGCCCGGCTCGCTGAGATCGACAGATCGCAGCGCGTCGCCAGCCAAGCATTCCTTACCGCGGCGCTCATTGCAAACAGCCAGGGAAACTTCGATGAAGCTCTGACGTTGATTGAGCGCGCGTCAGCCGCTGCGCCCGTCGGAGAACAGGACATCCGGTTCTTTCTGTTCGGGCTAAGGTTCGCGGTCTTGCTTGGCCAAGCGGAAGCTCAGAACAGCCTCGCGATTGTGGACTCCGCGCGCGCTGAATATGACGAGGTTCAGGCTGAGCTGCTGAGGATCGGCGCCCCACCCGGCGCATTCTGGACGAGCGCCTCCGCCGATATCGAACTCGCTGAAGTCTATCTGCGCATCGGCAGACGCACTCAATCCGACCTAGCGTTCCAACGCGCCCTCGATATCGGCCGTTCGGTCTTGATGCGGGCTGAACAACAAGGTGGAGCGCTGGATAGGGGTAGAGCTCACTTCTACCTTGCGCAAATCATTCTCCAAATCGTTCGAGCGGACGGACTACGCGAACAGACCAGTCTACTCACCGAAGGTCAGCAAAACGGCTTGTCGGCGCTCCCTCTCCTCTCGGCGGTTGAAACGCCCTTCGAATGGGTGCGATCGAAGGGCTATGTCGCCGCGGGCTACGCCGTTGCCTACCGGGACACGGGCAATGCTGAATACCTTTCAAGAGCATTTGCGGCCTATCAAGAAGCGTTAGCGGCGATCCAGGCCTGTCACGCGGCAGAGCCGTCCGAAGACATAGAATACCTCATCGCGCGTCGTTGCACTGGTGATGTAGAGCGCGCCCAGCTTGAGCGCGACTACGGCGGCTTGCTCCTTGACGCCCAACGGCCGCGGGAGGCCGCTGCGCAGTTTCGGGCGGCACTAACAACTTTCACCCAAGATGCTTGGCCAGAGGACTGGGCGACGCTGCAAGAAAGCTTGGGCGATGCGCTTGTTAGCCAGGCTAATGCTCCCCTCACAATTGGGGACGTCGATCAGGGCATCAATGCCTACCAGCAGGCATTGATCGTTCTCACACGGGAACACGCCCTGGAGCGATTCATTGCGATACAAACCAAGATCGGTTCAGCGCAAATGTCGGCTTACACTGCTAGCCGTGATGCCGCGAGACTTCAGTCGGCGCATACTGCCTATCGCGGAGCGCTCGACGCATCTCCCCCCGAAACTCGCCCGCTCGATTGGTCCGACGCACAACTCAATCTTGGCCGTGTTTATCTTGAAGTAGCAAAAATTGATGGTCGCTGGACGACCGCAGCGATGGCGTCGGCGACAATGGAGGTCGCCGTCGAGATTCTGGATGCGCAGGCGCAGCCGCGGCGCTGGGGAATTGCCCATCTTTATCTCGGTCAAGCAAGATTGAATTTGGCGCAAGCCTATCATCGCGATGAAACGATGCGCAGCGCAAGCGCTTCGGCCTTCGATGAAGCCTTCGCCGCGTTCGAGACCGCCAGAACAACGATAGTCGCCCAGGGAAACGAAATCGGTGTGGCTGCAATTGATCTTGAGTTTGCAAGAGGTCACGAGCTGCGCGCCAGCGTCGATGCTGCGTCCGCGCGCCTCCACTTGACGCGAGCGCGCGATAGTTATGCCACTGCTGCGGCGACCTTTGCGCGCTTGGAATCGCCTTTTGCGACTGAAGCGAGAGAGAGTGAGCGTCGCGTTGCAGGGTTGCTCGCAACCCTGTCAACACAGGACTAGCCAACATTTCAAATACAATGGCGCGACGCAGGCGTGTAGCCTCCGCACCTTGGTGAACGGCGTCGATGGTCCCACCGTCACGCAAGTGCATCCCCGGTGAGCCCAAATCAGACAAAAAGCTCCGGCTGCATCTTTGCAACGGGTGTTGCTTCGTCGGCTTGGCAAGCAGCGGTCAAGATGGCCTCCTTGTCGTGTTTGCCGACCTAGAGCCAGCAAGCGGGCGCGTGGCTTCAGCCGTTGCGCACGTCACGAAGCGCGCTGCGTACGAGCGGCGCGTCCGTGGGTGCGTCGAGAGTGAGCGCAATCATGAGCTTGGCGCGGATGGCGCGCGTGTCGGTGGCGCGTGTTGCGGCCAACGCGGCTTGCAGTCGGTCGCGCTTCCGTCGCGCGCGTGTGGCCTGACGGACGTGTGCGCGGAGTTGCTTCGCGTGCGGGTGTGCGGAGCGCGCAGCCGCCCGCAGCGAGATGTGGTGGCCGCGCGCCCATTGCGCCAACGCCTGTTCCGTTCGGCGGGCGTTTCGGTCGTGCCGCAGCACCGCGCGATGGCGCGCAAAGCAGCGGAGCGCGAGCACGAGCGCGGCATCGTCTCGCTTTTCGGTCGCCGACGCGCTCATGCTGGCGGAGTGTCGGTTGGGCCGCCAAGGAAGGTTCGGAGATAGTCGGCGGCACGTTGGGCGTGGCCGGCGGCGGCGAGCAGCGCGCCGGGGTCGCGGTCGAGGAGTTTGAGCCAACCGTCGATGTAGCTCGCGTGACATTCAATGTGGTCGACCGCCAAGCCGAGCTCCGCGCTCAAAAAAGCGCTGCACAATTCAGCAACGAGTTCTTCACGCGCGTACGCGACAAGTGACGTGCGCGGTTGCAGGTTGCGATCAAGGCGCGTGGCGTGGCCGGTCCAGTGGCCGAGTTCGTGGAGGCGCGTCGCGTAGTACTGTCCCGGCGTGATGAAGGCGTGGCGCGGGGGCAAGTGGACCGTGTCAGTGACCGGGCTGTAACAGGCGCGCGCCCCGCCGTGCTCGACGAAAGCAGGGACGCGCGCAAACCGTGCTGCGAGATCGACGTCGTTATCGGGGGGCGGTGTGAGTGGCGGCGCGTAGAAATGCACCGGGAGGCCGCCGATTTGGTCCGCGCAAAACACAATGTACGACCGAAGGACAGCGCGTTTGGGCGCTCGCGCGCCTCTTTCGCCGTCTTCGGCGAGCGTGCCATCGCTGTAGTAGATGATGGGTTGGCCGCGTTCGCCGCGGCGCACTGCCCCACCGAGCGCCAGTGCTTGCTTGAATGTCAGCCAATGGCGGGATTTGTAACCATGTGTCTGCGCCGCCGCCCACAACGCAATGACGTTGATGCCTTTGTATGCGACACCGTTGTGCCGTAGTGGCAAGCCGAGCGCGGTGGCTGGACCCAGGGCTTGGTGCCGTGAATGAGCGCGGCGATGATGTGGGCGGTGACGCGGGCGGCGATGCTGCCCTGCACGCTGGTAGCGGCAGAAGACCGCGAAACGTTCGTGTTGTCGATGTCACGCTCAGGGGCGTTGTTTGGAAATGATGTCGCCATGTGACCGGTTCAGTCGGCGCGTGGCGAAGTTGCGCGAAAAACGATGGTGCGTGGCGCGCGGCGGTGCGCTTGATGTCTCGGCTCCTGAGCTCGCGCATGGTGCGCGGGCTCGTTTGGAGCATCAACCAATGAGACTCTCAGACAAATATCGCCCCGCTACCTTCGAAGACCTGGTGGGACAAGACGACGTAGCCGCAACGCTGGGTGCGCTTGTGAAACGTGACGAGCCCGCGCCGGTCTTGCTGTCGGGGCCGTGGGGCACGGGCAAGACGTCCGCGGCTTTAGTGTATGCGCAAGCGCGTAATTGTGAGGCGTTGACGCCGTCCGGCTCGCCCTGTCGGTCGTGTGCCCCCTGTCTGGCGTTCGAGAGCGACGAACGCACGTGGTTCTTTGCCGAAGTGGACGCGGCGCGCCACGGGCAGCGGGAGCATGGCGCGTACTTGAATGAATTAGCGCGTACGAGTTCGATGTACGACGTCCGGCAACGCGTAATTGTCGTCAACGAAGTGCACTGCGCGACGTCAGCCTGGGAAGAGACCTTGCTGGGGCTGTTCGAGGCATTCGGCGTGGCGGCGTTTGTGTTGACTACAACCGCGCCGGAGCGAGTGTCCGGGCCGTTACGCTCACGGTGCACACATGTGCGGACACGCCTGTTGACGAACGGCGAGTTGGTGACGTTCGGGCGAGCCGTGTGCGCCGCCGAGGGGATCGGGTTTGAGCCCGAGGGGCTGGCGTTGGTGGCGGCGGCGTCGGGCGGGCACGTACGCGATTTTGTGATGGAGTTGGAGCGACTGAGTGTCGGTGGCGGTTTGACGCTCACGGCCACCGCCGCGGGGTTGTTTTTGGACTGGCCGGACACGGCGCTGCGTGTCGTGACGGCGTTGGCGCGCGGCAACTACGATACGGCCAAAGTATTGGTGCGCGATTGGACCGCCTCCCCGCCCGAGAAGGCGCGCGCGTTGCGCGATGCGTACTTGTTCGTGGCGCATGTGTGCTTCGGTCCGGCGCGCGCGTGTCCGGAGGCGACGGTGGCGTTTCGGTTGGCGACGCCGGCTGTCGTAGATGAAGCGGGGGCGGCGTTGGCCGCGTGTCCGGGCGGGTGCGGCGTGCCGCCGTTTTCGTTTGCGCTGGCGCTCGCCGAACAGTGGGGGCGCGCCGCGCCACATCTGCAGGATGAAGGTGATCTCGATGTCGAGCTGACGCGCGTCGCGCACGGCGTGACGCCGACGGACTTGCTCTTGCCGCCGGTGCGCGTCGCGCCAATCTCCGCGCCGGCATTGCCACAGCGCCGCACGACAGTGCGCGCGGCCGTCGCGCGTGCGTCGTGTGTGGCCCCGCGGGCGGCGTATCTGACGAAGGCGGATGTGCGTGGCGAGTACCGCGCCGCGACGTTGCTGCCACAAATGTACGGGGTGTGGTTCAACACGCGGCTGGTGTTGCGCTGGGCGGACTATGGGGTCGTTGAGTGGCGTGATGTGCGCGCGCGGGCGGGCGTGACCGAGCGGTTTTCCGCGTTGACGCACGAACTCGGCATGCGCGTGCGCGACTGGGTCGGCGACCCGGAGTTTCGGCTGCATTGGCTGGTGCAGCATGAAGTGACGGCGCGCGGGTACGAGAGTTGGCTGCTGCTGAGTTTGCCAGTCGATGAACGGGAGGCCGCGCGCGCGTGGATCGCGGCGCACTTGCCGTTGGCGCGCGGGGTGTTGGTCAATGCATTGGGTGCCAATGTGTGGCGCGCGCCGAACGTGACGGGGCGCGCACATGCTGTGCATTGGTCGTTGGTGCGCGAGTTGTGGCGCGCGGTGGACCCGACCCTGCGTGATCTCGATGAAGCGGGGCGGCGCACGCCACTGCGGGAGGTGTTGGGCGTGCCGGTGCAGGGGCCGCGCGCGGCGGGCGTGTTGCCGGACGGCGCGCGCCGGTGGTCAACGTCCCAAACGTTGGGGTCGCGTGTGTGGGCGGCGGCGCACGACGAACGCTTCGGGTTCGTGTCGCCGGTGGCGTTGCGTGTGTGGCGCGCGGTGGACACGGGGTGGGAGGCCGATGAATGGGGATACCGTCGTGCGGAAGCGGCGCGCCGCGCGGCCGACACTGCCGCCATCACGGCTCAGTTTCCGTCGGGCCAGTCCGCGCTCACGGATCTAACGCGCGAGAAAAAGGTCCGCGCATTTATCGATAGCCTGCCGTTTGATCCGATGAAGCGGCCCCGCCCACGTCCGTTGTGGTGATGCACTGAGCGGGAGGCGCGGACACGAACCCCGCGCCTCCGCTTTCGTGATTGGTTTTTCCGGATAAACGCAGAACTGAAGGTAGAGTAGAGATGGGTGGTGTTGGTGGTGGTGTGGAGGCGGGAGGTGTAGGTATGGGTGGGGTGGAGTAGGTAGTATTGGGGGGTGGGGTGTAGGTATGGGGTATAGAGGGGGTTGAGGAAATAATGCGGTCTTACCAGCGGAGTCACCACGCACTCGCGACGACTTTGGCCTGATTTTGCAGCGAGTGGTGAGCGATCGCGAGACAGACGCGCTGCCACACCAAGCAAGTTGTACGCTCACGTAAACAAACACACACCAGTGAAGGCGGAGCTGCCAGCCTTACGTCGCTCGACGATCTTCAATCCGCGCCGCGTAAGGGTTCAATCGGTTCGTCCCAATTTGCCAAACTCCGCAACAACCGGATTGTGGTCGCTCAACGAGTTCCAATCGGGGCCGGAGACAACATTGCACGCGCGCAGATGCTCGCGCCAAGAGACCGGGACGAACAAGCCGTCGCAATGATATGGAAACGTCGGCTCCTTGGCCCAACGCAGCGTCTGTGGAAGCGGCTGATCGGGGTTCGCGGCCTGCCAACAATTCATCAAGCCGAATTCGTCACGCAGTCTTTCCTGAACTTGTTGATCCGCTCGTGAGGTCGTGCGCGCTTCGGAGGCGTGGCGCGCACCCACTGTAAGGTTAAAGTCTCCGCCTACGACGACATCGCAGCCGTCGGAGAGAGGCTTGATAGTGTCTAGGATGCTGTTCACGACCTTCGGATAGGCCCCAACGCCCGAGGGCGCGTGCACCGAGAAAATGCGGAGCCGCCGAACATTTCCATCCGGCCCCATAAACTCATTTAGCTCCAACGCCGAAACCCAGCCGCTGAACTGCGGAAGATCGATAGCAGTTGCGCTGGGAGCAGACGACATCGCGGCACTTCCCCAAGCGAGCTTTTCGCCTTTGGCTTCCGCATTCGACCAGGCGGCGCGCCATCTCGGGGACGCCGAAAAGCGCACTGGCTCGATCACCTCCTGAAGCAACAGCACGTCTGGCTTGAGCTGGGTTACTATCCAGTCGAAGTGCGAGTCGCCTCTTCCGCCTTGGCGGAGGTTGTAGGTTACGATTTTCATCGCGACTCCGGCGCGCGCTAAATCGAACGCGACTGGCTCCTACGCGGCGACCCTGCCTGCGAGTGCATCGGCGCAGAGGGAGTTGACGACGGCCTGCATGAGCGGCGGGCAGACGGCGTTACCGAGCAGCATGATTTTCTCGCGCCGCGATCCTGCGGGGAGCTTGAACCAGCCCGGGAAGCCCATCGCGCGCTTAAGCTCGTCGACCTGCAACATCCGCAGCATAGGCGTGCGTCCCGACCAAGTAACCAGACCGAAGCGATCAAGCGTGGTCATGGTGCGCAAAGGCCGATCGAGGCTCTGCCAACCGCCTGCGCCGTCCGACCCGTAGTAGACGATGAGGAACGGCTCGCCTTTGCCAAGTTCATCAATCGCGCGCTCAGCACGCGCAATTGTGGCTGCAGCGCGCTTGTCCGAATAAAGCGGTCGTGACGGCCAGGGCCCGTCAAGTCTTACAACCGAACTCGCAGGCCTGGGTGCACGGAGCCGCGTTGGAGTTATCGCGCTGGGCTCGGCTTCCCTGTCACCCAGAAGAAACAGACGCCGTCGCGTCTGAGGCACGCCGAAGTCGGCGGCGTCCAAAACCTGCGTGCGAAGCGCGTAACCCATCGCGCCAAGCGCGGCGCAAAACTCGTTGAACCCGTCCCAGCTGCGCATCTGCACGACGTTCTCGATGACGAGCCAGCGTGGAGCCAAGGCGCGCGCGTAGCCAAGCACATATCGCGCGCTGCGTCGGCTCTCCTCATCCCGGGGCTTGGCCCCTTTTGCGCAGCTATGGTTGGTGCATTCCGGTGAGGCGAGCAGCAGCTCTATGCCAGCGGCGCGAAGGAGACGCGGCGGCTTGCTCCTATCATGCAATTCTTCAAGTCGCGCTGCGCTGTTCCCGAAGTTGGCCGCAAACGTCTCGACAGCTCGATCCCACGCGTCCACTCCGTCGACGATTTCCGCGCCGGCCATGCGCGCGCCTGCGCTGGATCCACCCGCGCCACAAAAGAGATCGACCGCTCTCAGCACCATGCGGCCAGGCTAGTGGTGTTCGCCCAAAAAGCCAGGCCCCTGATCGTTTCATTTCCCCAGCACCGTGGCGATGCGCGCCGCTACCGCGGCACTATCGCGATCGAGTTGGTGCTCCCACACTCTAACCACCGTCCAGCCCATGCGCCGCGCCCTTGCATGGTTACGCCGGTCGCGCTCGCGGTTGGCGGCGATCTTGGCCGCCCAATAGGGATCGAGCTTGTGCTTCCAGACCGGAAACCGCCAACCGTGCCAAAAATCACCGTCGACAAAGATAACCACCCTACGGCGGCGAAAGACGAAATCGGGTCGGCCCGGAATGTCGCCACAATGGGTCTCCCACTTCAGCCTCCAACTTCGCATGAGTGCAGCTAGCTGACGCTCTGGGCCGGTGTCCCGGCCGCGAATTCGAGCCATGAGCGCCGAGCGTTTTTCGGCGCTCATCACATCCCGGCGCGCCACGCCCTTTGCCTCGGCTTGTTTGCGAGGCAAGACTTCGCGCTTGCTTCTCCTTTGAGTCTTACGTCTTGGCTTCAATCCATCTCCCTCCCGCCGCTGGCGCGCTCGTCCCATCGCTACGCGGACTGGGCTATTCGCTGCAGACGGCGATTGCCGACCTCATCGACAACAGCATCACCGCCCAGGCGTCGCGAGTCGACATCGTCCCCGACTGGAACGGCGGCAAGCCAGTGGTCGCGATTGTCGACGACGGTCAGGGCATGGACCGGGACACGCTTGTGGGGGCCATGCGTTTCGGCTGCGCGGGACCCGGTGCGGAGCGTGCAGCAGGCGATCTCGGACGCTTCGGCTTGGGCCTAAAGACCGCTTCGCTCTCGCAAGCGCGGCGGCTCACGGTAGCATCCTGCCACGGCGGCGCGTTCAACTGTTATCGGTGGGACTTGGATCACATCGAGCGCGAAGACGCGAACTGGGAATTGCTGGAAGGTGCTGCGTCGGAGTCCAAGCACCGGTTCGAAGCATTGAGACACAAAGGACGCGGGACCGTCGTCCTGTGGGAGGAAATCGACTTCGGCCGCAAGAGCGAGCGTCCTGACGCCGACTGGTTTCGGTCCGAACTCGCGCTGCTCGAGCACCATCTTGCAATGGTGTTTCACCGCTTTCTTGCCGACGACCGTTTGAACATCTTCATTGGGGGAACGGCGGTCGCGCCTTGGGACCCCTTCTTGGAAGCGCATGACCCGCCAGCCGACCGCGTCGGCTCTGACGCGATCAACGCGCCGGGTGGACGCATACGCGTCACAGGCTTTGTGATGCCTCACCCCGACCGCTTCAACAACAGCACCGAACTCACGCGCAGCGGCGGACCTGAAGGATGGAGCGCACACCAGGGGTTCTTCATCTATCGCGGCGACCGACTACTGACTCATGGCGGTTGGCTGGGGCTCGGACGTGGGCGCTGGACGCGCCAAGCCTCAAGTCAGCTGGCGCGCATCCGGATCGAGATCCCAACCACCGCTGACTCCGACTGGCAAATCGACGTGAAAAAATCGGTGGCAAGACCGCCTGCGGCGGTTCGCCGGAGACTCGAAACCCTCGCTGCGGATGTCCGAACGCGCGCACGCGAGGTCTATGCGCATCGAGGCCCGTCAACCCAGCCGGGTCGACGCACGCCAAGTCGACCCTTGTGGCGCATGTCGAATACCGAGACGGGGCCGCGCTATCGGATCGAGCGCAACCACCCTGCAGTCGAGGCGGCGGCGCAAAACAGCGAGGCGCTTGTCGACCTGTTGAATCTAATCGAGCGTGCGCTACCGGTGGAGCGTATCTGGCTCGACCGCAGCGAAGCCGAGACCCCTCCTGCCGCACAACACCTCGATGCGGAGCTGCTGAGAATAGCGGTCGACACGGTGCACAGGCGGATATCGCGGGGAGAGAGCGAGGAGGATGCGATCGCGGCCGTGGCCAGCGCCGAACCCTTCGATTCAACCTCCGATGTTGCCCAGCGCATCCGCATCGTGCTCAAAGAGAGTCAGGAGCACGGCTGATGGATGGATTGGACGACGCCCTGACGATCGCGCAGGCGTTGCTGCGGCGGCGCGGCGAGCCCCCATATTCACGAGGCGCTTTCGAAGAGGCCGCTGCCGCCGCACTCGACACGCTCGCGCTGAACGACGCGCCGGGCTTGCTCGAGGCGGTGATCGCGGAGCTTCAGGGCAGGCACACAGTTTCCATCGGGCGGGAAACCGTGCTTGAAGATGCTGAGGATCATCGACCTTGGTATCTCGAAGAACGAGCCTCACCGGGTCCGTTCGCCGACCGGTATCTGCGCTTTCTGCACGAGCGAGAGGGCTGGCCGCACGCGGCTGTGGCCAGCATCCAGAACACGACGCAGAGGATCATGGGACTGCTTGAGGACCCGCTGCGCGAAGGCTCGTGGGATCGCCGCGGTCTGGTTGTCGGTCACGTGCAGTCGGGAAAGACAGCGAACTATGCGGGCGTGATCTGCCGTGCGGCTGACGCAGGTTACAAGCTGATCGTCGTTCTCGGCGGCATGCACAACGCGCTGCGGGCACAAACCCAGATGCGGCTCGATCGCGATTTCCTTGGCTACGAGTCGTCGCGCGACGCGGTTGGCGGACGTCGCCCCATCGGCGTCAGCGAGATCGATCGCAGACCTCTCGCCTATTTTCTGACCAGCCGTGAACCGTCAGGCGACTTCAATGCGGCGCGCGCAAACGGAATGGGCGTCGGTGTAGGCGAAGAGCCCGTGCTGCTGGTCGTCAAGAAGAACGCCAGCATCCTCAAGAACCTCAACAACTGGGTTGCGGATTTCCTCGAAACGCGCGGGCGCACGCGCACAGCACCGCTCCTCGTGATCGATGACGAGGCCGACCAAGCCAGTGTTGACACACGGGACGCGACGACCGCATCGGGCACGATCGATCCCGAACACGATCCCACGCGGATCAATGGTGAGATTCGCCGGCTTCTGAACGCGTTCTCGCGCTCGGGATACGTCGCCTACACGGCGACGCCCTTTGCCAACATCCTCATACACGACGAGACCGAGAACGTTCGTTATGCGGACGACCTCTTTCCGCGCAGCTTTATCGTCAATCTGCCTGCGCCATCCAACTATGTCGGCCCGGAGCTGTTGTTTGGCGCTGACGCGCCGGACCTCGTGCGGGTCGTTGACCAGGATGCTGAAGCCTGGGTCCCGCAACGCCACGACAGCGCTTGGAAGCCGACATACAGGGGCGAACAGCGAATACCGCCGAGCCTTGAGACCGCTTTGCTTTCGTTCGTGCTCACTTGCGCCGCCAGGCGCGCGCGAGGCCAGACGGGTCGTCACAATTCCATGCTGGTGCACGTCTCCCGCTTCAAGCAAGTGCAGGAGCGCGTGCATCGCCAGATCGTCGAGTGGATGGATGACGCGCGCGGTCGCCTTCGGTACGGCATCCAAGGCGATCAGCTGCGCGAGCGCCTGCACACCTTATGGGAGAGCGACTTTGCGCCAACGAGCCGCGCCGTCGCCGACTCCATTCCATGGGGCGGAGCAGTCGCCATGACTTGGGCGGAAGTTGAGGCGCGCCTCGTCGAGGCGATCGAACCGATAGAAGTGCGCTTGGTCAATAGCGACATCACCGAGCCCCTGGACTACGATCGCTATGCCGAGGCTGGCGGTCTGAACGTGATCGCGGTCGGCGGCGACAAGCTATCGCGCGGTCTCACATTAGAGGGTTTGAGCGGCAGCTACTTCCTGCGCGCCTCGCGAATGTACGACAGCCTGATGCAGATGGGGCGTTGGTTTGGCTACCGCCCAGGCTACCTCGATCTCTGCCGCATCCA
The DNA here is from genome assembly GCA_964405865.1 of uncultured Terricaulis sp. GTDB lineage: Bacteria > Pseudomonadota > Alphaproteobacteria > Caulobacterales > Aquidulcibacteraceae > Vitreimonas. Next base: position 73,190 of record CAYOPM010000008.1, read on the forward strand.
CATGCCGGCGGACCTGCGCGACTGGTTTCAGCACGTCGCGCGCGCCGCGGAGGATCTCCGGGATCAACTCGACCACATGGCCGCCATTGGCGCGACACCGAAAGACTACGGACTACGGGTCGAGACTCACGACGTGTTGCTGGTGACGGCGGCGAACAAGCAACGCCATGGCGAGGAATTCGACCTCTCCTATGCCGGGCGCGTCAGGATTCCCACGCTGTTTTCCACGAAGGAAGTTGAGATCCGCAGGAATGCCGACCATGTCGTGGAGACGCTTGCCAATCTCGGCGCACCAGCGGAGCGTTTCCTCTGGAAGGACGTGCCGGGAGCCGCGGTCCGCGATTTCATTCGCGCCTACTCGTTCCATCCGGACGCCCTCGAAATCCGGTCGAGCGCGATCGCTGACTACATCAATGAACAACTGCGAATTGGCGAACTCACCAATTGGACGATCGCGCTGCGTGAAGGCGACAAGCCGGAGATCGAGGTGCGCGGCCTTGGCAGATTGAAACCGGTTGAACGGAAACAGGAGGAAGATGATCGCCCTGATCTCTACAAGGTAAGGACGGTCTTGAGCCCCCGAGACGAGGCCATCGATCTCACAGCAGAGCAGTACGATCGGGCGATGGCGGCTACCCGAGCGGTTCGCGAGGCGAACGGCAAAGGCGAGCCGAAGCTTCCTGGCGGCGTTCAGATACGTGCGGTCCGCCCACCGACACAGGGACTGCTCCTGCTCTACCCGCTCGCTCCGCCGCTGGGAGTCGAAGGTGGTTTGCCGATCTTCGCGCCGGTCGTGAGCTTCCCGGACTCGCGCAACGCACGCAGCATCAGGGTCATTGCCAACACGGTGTTCCAGCGCCAGGAGTTTGTCGGATGACCGGCCCTGACGCCGCTGCCTTTACAAAGCTATGGGCGGAGCTGAGTCGCGAGTCCGCCGATGCGAACTACTTTCGGGCGCGCCGAATAGCCGCCGTCGGTGGCGTCGAAACGTACGCAGCTCTCCGCAACAGCGACGGGGCGGCGGCTCTGGTATTCAGGCTTGCCACTGCCATCTCGCCGAACGCGCGCTTCCGCTTCAGTACAGACGGCATGGCATTCGTGCGTGTCGCCGAAGAAGGCGACTCGAACCATCTCCTTGCAGGCGTGGTTGAGGAGAGGGCACAGCCCGGAGACCTGTTTGCCGTGCTGGCGGCAGACATCGCACGTCATGTCGGAGGCGGGTCGAGCGCGGGTGCAGGCGCTCGGCTGGCGGAGCGGCTGTTGCAATGGCAAAGCGCGCTTCGAGCGCGTCGCGACGGTCTCACGCGGGACGCGCTCGTTGGTCTGTTCGGCGAGCTCGTTGTGCTGGCGGCATTGGGCGAACGCATGCCGTCTGAGCGCGCGGTTGAGGCGTGGAAGGGGCCGGAGGATGGAGCACAGGATTTTGCCAGCGAAGGCATAGCCATTGAGGTGAAAACAACGGCGGGTTCGCATGCGCATGTCCCCATCTCTTCGCTTGACCAACTCGACGGCCGATCATTGCGCCGGCTCGCTCTTCTAGTCGTGAAAATAGTCGAAGATCCCGAGGGCGAATCTCTTGTTACTCTCGTCGGCCGAGTTCGCAGCGTGCTTGGCTGCGGCGCGCTCGAGGGCAAACTGGCGCTTGGAGGCTGGCGCGATCAAGATGCAAACCGATACGAGGAGCTGCGGTTCCGCCGGATCGGGATCGACGCCTACGAGGTTCGCGAGGGCTTTCCCGCCCTCACCCGCGCCATCGCACCGATGGGCGTCGCCGACGCCGCCTACAGGATCGACGCTCGTGCGCTTTCGCCCTTCACGCTCGGTCCGGGCGCGATCGCAGATCTCGCTGAGGAAATGACGGGGATGGCCCATGGATCCTGAACTGAAGGCGTTTGCGGCAGAGCTCGCCGCCGACGTCGAGGACGGCGTCAGTTCCGGCGAAGGCGAGCCTTGGTCAGAACACGAATTCACGCGCCAAGTGCTCGAGCGACTGGGCGAAGCTGGCGTTGTCGAAAACCCACAAGCCTTGCCGCAGGGCGGTGTCGGCAAGTTCGGCAAACTCAACTACGCAATCTCGGGGTTCTCCGTACCGGATGACGACGATCCCGAGCGCATCGTCATCTTTGCGACACTCTACAGCGGCGACGGACCGGAGCGGAAAATCGCGTCGGGCGAACTCAAGAACGCGGCCACACACGCCGCCCGATTCGTCCTTGCGAGCTTCAAAGGGTTGCATACCAGGATCGAGCCCTCCAACACCGAGGCCAGCGATCTCGCGCATCGGCTCATGACGCTAAAGGATCGCATCCACACCGTGCGCATCGCTATCATATCCGATTGCGCGAACGACGACCGGAAAATCAAGGACACAGTGGCTGAGTCGGTTCGCTTCGCGGTCGACGTGTTCGATATCGAAGCGCTCTACCGGATCCTCGGCAAGAACCGCGTACGCGAAGACATCGAACTCGACTTCCGCGACGCGACCGGATCCGAGTTGGCATGCCTGTCTGCGCCCGCGGCCGAAGCGGGATACGACGCCTACCTCGCCGCACTCCCGGGCAACGTGCTTGCCGATGTCTACGACCGGTACGGCACACGCCTGCTTGAGCTCAACGTGCGGGCCTTTCTCGGCATCCGAGGTCGCAAGAGCGTCAACTCCGGTCTGCGTGAAACGATCACAAAGTCACCAGACCACTTCCTCGCCTACAACAACGGCATCGTCGCGACCGTGGACGAAGTTGAGCTGGTTGCACGTTCCGACGGCACCGTTGAGCTTGCGCGCGTGTCGGGACTGCAGATCGTAAACGGTGGCCAGACGACAGCATCGCTGCACCGCGCGCGCCGTGTGGACAAGGCAGATCTCTCGGCGGTGCGCGTGCCGGCCAAGCTGATCCACGTGCGCAGCGGCGATCCTGAGATCCTCCAGGCGATGGTCACCGCGATCTCTCGTTCCGCCAACAGCCAGAACACGGTTCAGCCCGCTGACTTCTCCGCCAACGATCCGTTCCACGTACGCGTCGAGGCGATGGCGAACAACGTCTGGTGCCCCGGCGGGAAGACGCGATGGTTCTATGACCGGGCGCGCGGCAGCTACGAGGCGGCGCAGGACAGGGCGTCAGGAACAGCGCAGCGGCTCCGCCGCTTCAAAAGTGAAAGCCCGAAGGACAAGCGATTCGCCAAGACCGATCTTGCGAAGTACCTGAACGCCTGGGACGGCTACCCGCATCTAGTCTGCTTTGGTGGACAGAAGAACTTCCAGTCGCTTATGCAGCGCCTCAAGGAACAGCAATTCGAGCCGGCGAGCGTGGACGAGGCTTGGTATCGCCGCCTCATCGCAATCGCGATCCTTTTCCGCACCGTTCAGAAGACAGCGCGGCGGCTGAAATTCCCGGCCTACCAGGCGAACATCACCGCCTACTTGGTCGCAGGCATCTCCTTCGCCACCGCAGGCCGAATCGACTTCGAGCGGATCTGGGCTCAACAGGCGTTGTCGAGCGACATGGAAAAACTGATCGAGCAATGGGCTCCGCTGATCGACCGTGCGCTTCGCGAATCCGCCGGACAAAAGATGCCGACAGAATGGTCCAAGAAGGAACAATGCTGGATCGGGATCAGAGCGAAGCTGCCGCCGCTGCCAACATCGCTACCTCCAGAAATCCTGCCTGCCGCAGCACACGACGAGGACGACGACACAGAAGATGCAACCTCGCCTGACGACCTCGAACTCGTGCGCCGCGTACAGGCGGTGCCAAAAGCAGAATGGCGCGCGGTTGCGGAATGGGGCCTTGCGACACGCGGCGAGGATTGGCGATTGGGCGCGGTCGTCAAGACCATGGCCGACTGCGCCGCCGAGGGGTGGAGGCGACCGCCCAGCGCGCGGATCGCACGTCGCGCTGTCCGCGCGCTGGAGCTTTACCGTGACGAGAACGGCGTCGAACCCTCGGTCTGAAGCCGCGGCGAGCGAGCTGGGCAATTCACCTGCGGCCCCGAGGCTTACGGTGCATGCTTCCAGAGATTTCGGAGTTCTTCTTACCCCTTTGCCCTGACCAATGAGCTGGCCGTGGCGACTCGCGCCAGCGCTCTCAACAAGACTAAACGTGGCCCGAGATTGTCCTGGCCAAACGAAATCCGACATCGTTGTCGTGGCGCTGGGCATCTAGGGGAAACCGGCCTTCGGAGGAAGACACGCGCTCGTGCTGGCTCCCAGAGCCACCCCGGACAACACGGTAGTTATCACTCTCCGACAACCACGCCTCGAGATTCGGACCCTCTGCCCAAATCTCTTCGCACCATTCCCACACATTGTCTCCCATGTCGTAAAGCCCGAACGCATTGGGCGATGATGCCCCCACCGGGGTCGTGGTTGATTGGCTTTGCTCCCCCTCACCGACGTTCGTGTGAGCACCCGCGAGAGCTGCGGCAACGCGCCCATCATCCATCAGCGCAAATACGGCCTCCTGCAACGCCCACTTTTCGTTTCGAATAATGATGTCCGGCGCGCGCAGCTCCATCAGCCGCTTCAGGCGGTTGTTGCGGTTGATGACGCGGCGATAGAGATCGTTCAGATCCGACGTCGCGAAGCGGCCGCCATCGAGCGGCACGAGCGGACGCAGTTCCGGTGGGATCACCGGCACGACCGTCAGGATCATCCATTCCGGCTTGTTGCCCGAACGAATGAACGCTTCGACCAGCTTCAAGCGCTTGGCCAGCTTCTTCGGCTTCAGTTCCGAGGTCGATTCCGCGATTTCCTTGCGCAGTTGCTCAGCCTCTTTTTCAAGGTTGAGCTGCATCAGGATTTCACGGATCGCTTCGGCGCCGATCGAGGCAGTGAAGCTATCTTCGCCGTACTCGTCCTGAGCGCGGATGTAGTCTTCTTCGGTCAACAGCTGCTTGGCTTCGAGCGGCGTCAGGCCCGGCTCAAGCACGATGTATTGTTCGAAGTAGAGAACGCGCTCGATGTCCTTCAGCGCCATGTCGAGCATCAGCGAGATGCGGCTCGGCAGCGACTTCAAGAACCAGATGTGCGCGACAGGCGCGGCCAGTTCGATGTGGCCCATGCGCTCGCGGCGCACGCGCTGCAGCGTAACTTGGACACCGCACTTTTCGCAGATGATGTCCTTGTACTTCATGCGCTTGTACTTGCCGCACAGGCATTCGTAATCCTTGATCGGGCCAAAGATACGCGCGCAGAAGAGACCGTCACGCTCTGGCTTGAACGTGCGGTAGTTGATCGCATTCGGTCGCCTGACCTCACCAGACGACTTGAGGCGTAGCTGCGTCGGGCTCGCGACGGTGGTTATGTCGCCGTGAAGAAGAGGTGCTTCTGAGCCGGCATGCCGAGCATAATCCCACTCTAGCTCTGATGGCAGCCGGTAGGCATCTGGCCGATCTGTAAGGCCAAGGCTTTGATTCAACCACCCGATAAAGGCCTGCAGATCTTCCAGACTCAGGCACGTTACTGGATGACGATCGCTTTGCGCAAAACCGGGATCACGCCAGTGCAACTGGTCTGAATATTCGCCTTCTACTGAGGCCGCGCGATGACGATCGATTTCATCGAGCCGTCCTGTTTGCCTACAAAACCGCTCAAACTCCCCAACCGTCACAGGATACCTGCCGAGCGCGACAATCGAATCGATGCGGTTTTCTCGCCGCGTTCCCACGCAATCGCCACCCATCCACCATTGCGCTGGCGAACTTGTCAAAATTGTTCCAGGCGGGAGCGTGACCATTTCCGGGAGAGCATCATCGGGCAGGCCCGCGATGCGATCGCGCCAAACGGCACCGGGCTGTCGCCGCACTGCCGCGGCATCCATCATCGCGGTGTGCCGTAGAGCCAATACCAAGGCATCCGCCGATACTTGACTTAGGATGGTCCCGGCTCCGCTGACACCAAGATAGCGGCTGTTCGCGGGTGATGACGTCAGTTGTCCGCGGTCCTTTTCGCTGGCCAATCTTTGTCTCCTAGTCTCGGACAGAGACCCGCGCCAAGTCACGGCCTTTGGTCTCAGATTGCGGACTCCGTTCCGCCGGTAAGTTCGAGAATCTCCTCGCGCAGCTGAGCCGCTTCCTTCTCAAGCTTGGCGATCTCAATACGCAACTCGCGCGCCTGGGACTCGCATACCTCGTCGAGCACCGCCGGCCGACTGCGCACCAGAAGCCAAAGCTCGTGCTCGGGACTGCTCCTTAATGTGCCGAGCGCCTCGAGCGAGGCGAGGATGTCGGCCTGGAGAGCGCGATAGAGCCTTCGCAGCGCCTTGACTTGACCAGCGTCGGAAAAATCAAACGCGGTCCAGCCTTGCGCAGCCATATAGGCTTTGGGGTCCTGCGAAACCTCACGAAGGGTCCCAATATCGCCCCTCTCCTTCGCCTCGGTGATAACCTTCGTAAGGTTCTCATGCGCCGCGCGCCTCTCAGGATCCTGCATGGCGAGATCAGGGTGGTAGACGCCGCAGAGCTTTCTATAGACGCTTCTTAGTTCGGCTTGCTCCTCCGAAGACATCTCCCTCCGGCTTTGCGCGTGACGTCCCGCCTCGTTGTACTCCCGTTCGGTGCGAGCGTTCTCGCGTTCGAACTCTGCTCGGACTCCTTCGCAAGCATCGTCACCCGCCTCCAAAAGTTGTCTCAGGTAGACTTGCCGATATCGAATTCTTAGACGCAGCGCGTCCCGCTCTTGGTAGAGCGGTTGAAGTCGGACAAATAGCCGTCCCTGAACCTCATCGACAGCTGCGCGTAGACCGCTGTGCTCGGCCTCAACGTTTGCTAAGCGCGCGCGTGCGGCTTCAATTAGCTCGCGTAGAATTCTCAGCTCGGGATCCGAGAAGAGAACGACGCCAGCGCCAACCTCGTTGCGTTCGTCGGACGCCACCGAAGACGCAGAGATGAGGACTTCATCCGGTTCCAAGTCGGTCGTTTGAAGCGCCCCGAGGTACCAATGGCCCATACGCGAGCTTCGATCGTTTGTTGAACGCGATAGCCAGTCAAGCCAGCTACGAAGGTCGGCGTCATGCGCTGCGTCGCGAAAATCACGACCCTTGTACTTGCCGAAGGTCAAACGCGAGGGAAACCACTCTTCTTTCGCGTAGGCTTTGATCTTTGCCCATGACGTGAGCCCTCGACGCTCAGCTATCGGTCTCAGAACCGCTTGGAGCAAGTCAATGACGGTCGCGACGTCTCCTGCAGCCGTATGAGCGCCGCGCTCGGGAAGGTTGTAGAATTGGCGCAAGGTTTGGAGTTTGACGTTCCCCGCTGGAGTGGGGTCGAGAAGACGTTGCGTCAGCCTCAGTGCGCAAAAGCCAAACTCTCCTATTGCACCAATACCGAGCCGTCGCCACTCGGGATGGAGTACCTCATCGAGGTCATACGAGGTATTGTACGACACCAGAGGCCTGGGGCCGACATACTTCGCAAAATCCTTGTAGACTTCAAAGGGGCGGCAACCGTCGCGCTCAAGGATTTCCTTTGTATAGCCATGAACACGCGAGGCCTCCCCCGGGATTTCCTCTCCATGGTTCACGAGTCGCCGGAACGGGCCCCCGTCAGCCGACCACCCCCGCATACGTTGGGCTGCCAGTTCGACAACGTAGATGGGCTTGGAGAACCCCGTTGTCTCTAAATCAAGTACGATCCATTCCGTATCCAGCATCGCGAAGACTCACAGGGAGCCAATCTCCATGTCGGATCGGCCTGCCGATTGAAACGACTCGCACGCCCAGCACTTTAGCCAACACAGGCACCAGCCACAATTGCACTATAAAGCGCTGACGAAGATCCTCCGCTGGCGCGGCCCGCCACAAGCACAGTCAAAAGGTCTGACACTGGATTTGTAAGCTCCTGAAATCTCTAGGGCGCGATTGGGCAGGTTTGACACCCTAAGCGTTTGAACTTGCTCAGCAGGTTCAATCTCTCCGGGGTCGCCACTCGATGCGGTCGCTTTGCGGTTGCCCTTGTGCGTGGCGCCTGTTTGAGTGGCGGCGTCAGGGAGATCTGCTCATGCGGACGGGATTTGAGAAGGCGCTCGCAAGCGCACTGCTTGGCGCGGCGCTCATCGCCACAAGTGCGAGCGCGCAAGATGCGCCGGCGCGCGATCCGAACTTTGGCCGCGGCGAGCGTGTCTCTGGTCAGAGCTTTGCAACGCGCTCTCCTGTGATCGCACGCAATGGCGCGGCAGCGACGGCGCACCCCTTAGCGACGCAAACGGCGATCGACATTTTGCGCGCTGGCGGCTCGGCGATCGACGCGGCGATCGCGGCGAATGCGATGCTTGGTTTGGTCGAGCCAACCGGCAACGGCATTGGCGGCGATATCTTCGTGATCGTCTGGGATCCACAGACGCAGCGTCTCTATGGCTATAACGGCTCAGGCCGCACGCCGCGCGGCATGTCGCTGGCGGAGATGCGCCGCGAAGCGCGGCGACGCGGCAATCCCGATGCGGTGCCGAGCTTTGGCGCCGCGAGTGTGAGTGTGCCAGGCACGGTCGATGGCTGGTTTGCGCTGCACGAGCGCTTCGGCCGTTTGCCGATGAGCGATGTGCTGGCGCCAACGATCCGCTACGCGCGCGAAGGCGCGCCGATCCCGCAGACGATTGCGATGTATTGGGCGAACAATCGACGGCGGTTGGAAGCTGAGTTCACGGCGGGCCGTTTGCAGGAAATCGCCAACGCGCGTGCTCTTTACTTCTGCCAGGAGAATTGCGGAGAGGAGCGCCAGATGCCCGACGGGCACGGCATGTTCCGCAATCCCGATCTCGCCAACACGCTCGAGCTGCTCGCGCGCGATGGACGTGATGCGTATTATCGCGGACCTGTCGCGCGCACGATCGACAGCTACATGCGTCGTATCGGCGGTTGGCTCCGCTATGACGATCTCGCGCGGCACGAAGGCGAGTGGGTCGATCCGATTTGCGCGCCGTATCGCAGCGTTGAAGTGTGCGAACTGCCGCCGAACTCGCAAGGCGTTGTCGCGCTGCAGACGTTGCGCATTCTCGAAGCGTTCGATCTGCGCAGCATGGGCTTTCTCTCAGCTGACTCGCTGCACACGCAGATCGAAGCGACACGCCTCGCATTTGCGGACCGTGCGCAATTCTACGGCGATCCGGCGTTCACCGGCTTCGATACACGGCAACTGCTGACGGATGAGTACACCGCCCAGCGCCGCGCCATGATCTCGAATGACCGCGCCATGGCGCCGCCGCCGCATGCAGAACTGCGCATCGATGGCGACACGACCTATCTCACCACCGCCGACTCAAGCGGCATGATGGTGTCGCTGATCCAGTCGAACTATCGCGGCATGGGTTCGGGTCTGGTGCCGGATGGTCTGGGCTTCATGCTGCAAGACCGCGCGGAATTGTTCTCGCTCGAGAGCGGGCATCCGAATGTCTATGCTCCAGGCCGCCGCCCCTTCCAGACAATCATCCCCGCGTTCGCATTGCGTGACGGCCAGCCTTGGCTCGCGTTCGGCGTGATGGGCGGAGACATGCAGCCGCAAGGCCATGTGCAGATCATCGTGAACCTGATCGACTACGATATGGACCTGCAAGCCGCCGGCGACGCCGCACGCTATCGCTTCTATGGCGGTGCCGAACCAACGGGCGATGAGCCAGATGGCGTTGGCTTTGTCGCGATGGAGAACGGCGTTTTGCCGGACGTGCGCCGTGAGCTGGAACGGCGCGGTCATCGCATACGCGGCGCTGATGGAAGCTTTGGCGGCTATCAGGCGATCATGCGCCACGAGAACGGAATCTACGAAGTGGCGACTGAAATGCGCAAGGACGGCTCCGCAGGCGGATATTGAGTTGCGCGCCCTCGCCGCTCTCGCGCTTCTGCTAGTCGCCGCGTGCGGCCCGCAGATCGGAGATTTGGAGCGCGGTGAGGAAGGGCGCGTGGTGCGCGCCTATAACGGGGATACGCTTGAGCTGGACTCAGGCTTGCGCATTTTTCTGGCAGAGATCGATGCGCCTCGTGGCGACGATGCTTACGCCGCGCAGGCGCAGGGCGAGCTGGAAGCGCTCGTGCTGCATCGCGAAGTGCTGCTGACTTATGGCGGCACGCGGCGCTGGGTGGCGCGGCCGCGCCAGGGACAAACCGAGACGCCGCCGGAAGCGGCGATCGCGCATGTGTTCGTCAAGAGCGAAGGCGGGCGCTGGTTTTGGCTGCAGCATGAGCTGGTCACGCGCGGCGCGGCCTATGTTCGGCCACGCAGGGACAATCACGCGCGAAGCGAAGAACTGCTCGCGCTTGAAGCGCAAGCGCGAGCGCAAGAGCGCGGTTTGTGGGGGCAGCGTGCGTATCGTGCGCTGACAGCACGCACGGCTGCGACACAAGCTTTGGAAGCGAACACGAATTGTCTGCGCGGTGACGCGCCCTATCGCGTGCTTGAAGCTCGGGTCTCCGATGCACAGGTGTTCGACACGCGCGCGTCGTTAGCGCTTGAGGGCGCGCCGGAGGAAACACCGTTCGCGATCGTGGTGTTTGGAGACAACTTCACGGCTTGGAATGGCCCTGCGCTCAACACGCTAACAGGCGCACGCGTTCGTGTGCGCGGGCCGCTTGGCGTCTATCGCGATGAGCCGCAGCTCTGCTTGGAGCATGCGAGCCAGCTGGAAGTGCTGGCGGACTAGCCGACGTAACCCGCCGCCACCGGATCGCCGACGCGCGCGATCAACGCGCGGCGAAGCTTTTCCAGCGCATTGCCCTCGATCTGGCGCACGCGCTCTTTCGAGATACCAAGCCGCGCGCCGAGCGCTTCAAGCGTCACACCCTCTTCCTCAAGCTTGCGCTCGCGGATGATCAGACGTTCGCGCTCGTTTAGATCGCGCATCGCATCGCTAACAAGCGTGGCGCGCGCTTCGCTATCGTGCGCTTCCATCACTTGTGCTTCAGGACTGGCAGCTCCGTCGGCCAGCATATCCTGCCATTCGCCGTCGCCGTCTTCAGTCAGCGGCGCATTCAGTGAGCGATCGGGCGCCGACATGCGCGCGGCCATCGAGTCCACGTCGTGTTCCGGCACGTTCAGCGCGCGCGCCACTTTGGAGCGCGCTTCGGCGCTGATGCCGCCATCGTTGACATCGCCGATCTTGGCGCGCAGGCGCCGTAGATTGAAGAACAGCGATTTCTGCGCCGAGGTCGTGCCGGTGCGCACGATCGACCAATTGCGCAGAACGAAATCCTGCATGGCTGAGCGAATCCACCAGGAGGCATAGGTCGAGAAGCGCACCTCGCGCTCGGGCTCGAACCGGGCTGCGGCTTGCATGAGGCCGACATTGCCCTCTTGCACGAGGTCGCTCATTGGCAGGCCGTAATGGCGAAAGCGCGCGGCCATCGCGACGACTAAGCGGATATATGCCGTAATCAGTTCGTGCATGGCGCGTTCGTCGCCGTGGTCGCGCCAGCGTGCTGCGAGGTTGCGTTCGTGTTCGGCAGACAGCATCGGCGCGCGCATCGCGTCGCGCATAAATCGCTGCGATCCGCGCCGGAGGTCGGATGTCTCTGTGAGCGCCATACTTCCCTTTACGTCCAAGTCGGCGACAGGTTCGCGACCCATGCGCGCCAATCCGCAGCCAGCAGGTCACGAACGCGTGAGACGGCGTTTGGGCGCCATCACCAGGAACAAAAAAGGCCGGGCTTAGCGCCCGGCCTTTCCGATCTGTCATAGAGCGACGCTGTTAGGCGGCGGCAGCCGTCTGCTTCTTCGAAGCCAGCGACGCCGTGACCTTCACCACCGCGTCATCGCGGCTGATCTTGTCGACGGCCGCGAGTTCGCGGGCCATGCGGTCCAGAGCCGATTCATAGAGTTGGCGCTCCGAATAGGACTGTTCCGGCTGGTCCGAGGCGCGGTGCAGGTCGCGCACCACTTCAGCGATCGAGACGAGGTCGCCCGAATTGATCTTGGCTTCGTATTCCTGGGCGCGGCGGCTCCACATCGTGCGCTTGATGCGGGCGCGGCCTTGGAGGGTCTTCATGGCCTGATCGACCACTTCGCCCGAGGCCAGCGGACGCATGCCGCAAGACTTCGCCTTCGCCATCGGAACGCGCAGCATCATCTTGTCCTGCTCGAACGAGATCACGAACACGTCCAGGTCGATGCCGGCGACCGACTGTTTCTCGACGCCCATAACGCGGCCAACGCCGTGCGCCGGATAGACGATGTGGTCACCCGGGCGGAAAGAGGTCGGCATTTGCGCATTGGCGGTCTGCATTCGGTGAGCTCCGTGTCCCAACAGTGTTTTTTGGACAGTCAGACCGTTTCCGGCCTCCAAAAATAGCCCGCAGCAATGAAAACCGGACGGTTTACCCCGTCCGACCCTCATTTTCCCCTGCCACTAGGCTTATTTTGGCGTGATCCAGCGATCCAACTGCCGGGCGCGACGGGCGCGCCCTGTTCCAGCTGATTGTATACCACAGTTTTAGGCTTTTCGGAAGGGTGTCGAGCGGCGGTGTTTCAGTCGCCGGAACCGGGCTCCGAGGAGAAATACTTCTCGAACTTGCCCTTCTCGTCCTTGAACGCATCGGCGTCCGCCGGAGGCGTGCCCTTCACGGTGATGTTGGGCCAAGTCTTGGAAAACTCGGTGTTCACCTTGAGCCACTTGCCGTCCGGCTCATCTTGGCTGTCGGGCTTGATCGCGTCGACCGGGCACTCGGGTTCGCAGACGCCGCAATCGATGCATTCGTCCGGATGGATGACGAGGAAGTTCTCGCCCTCATAGAAGCAGTCGACCGGGCACACCTCGACGCAGTCCATGTACTTACATTTCACGCAGGCGTCGGTGACGATGTAGGTCATTGTCCGGGTTCCGTTTTCGGCGCGCTCAGATGACGGGCGGGACAGGCAGCGTCAAGCCAGCGCAACGCCGCAAGTGCACTCAATCTGAGGCGGCCTCTTCATAAAGCGCGCGCGCCTCAGCAGCCGGCCCACGGCGGGCGCCGAGACCTTTGATCGCGATTGTCCGCAAACCGGCGCGCCCCGGCACGACCAGCACGTCACCCACCGCAACCTCGACCGACGGTTTCTCCAGCCGCCGCGACTGGCCGTTGTGCTCAAGCCGGACGCCGCCTTCCGTAATCAGGCGCGAGGCGTCCGCGCGCGTTTTGCAAAGCCGCGCACGGAAGAGCCAGATGTCGATGCGCTGACGCTCCTCGCTCATGCGCGCTCAGCCCGCTTGCGGCGCGGCGGCGCTTGATCGGGCGGCAACAGATTGGCGAGCGCGGAGAAGGCGTTGTCCTTCGGCGGCGCGCGCTTCTTTCGCTTCTGCGTGTGCGGCACCCGCCGCCAGAGCTTGGCGCCCTCGTGATCGTAGCGGCGATAGCCGAGCGAGGCGAGTACGCCGGCGATGTCGCGCGCAGGGCGGCCGATAATCCGCGCGAGCGTCGCGTCATTCGGTTGCGGCGAGGCGCCGACGGCTTCGGCCAGCTTTTCGAGTTGATCTAAGCGTACGGCAATGCGTCCGCAGCCGCGATAGCCGGCGGCGGCAAGTTCGCCCCAAGGGCGGCGATGTTCGAGTTGCGCCGAGAGCGCGCCTGCGCGCGGCGCGAACAGTGCGTGCTCGGCTTTCGGATTGGCGGCGCGCCAGAGCAGCGTGAGCGTGTGCGCGGGGCCGGGCTTGATCAGCGACGGCAGGAATATCGAGTGCGCGCCGATGCGAACGCCATAGCGCGCCAGCGCTGCTGCGCCGATCTCGGTGAGGTGCGCGATATCTTCCTGCGCACAATCGAGCGCGCCGGCGTTTTCGATCAGCCGAAACGCAAGGCCGCGCGCATCGGGCGGCAAGCGGCCATCACGCCAGGCAGTTTCGAGCGCTACGAGCGGTCGCAGATCATGCGCGACGCGCTGCGCCAGCCATAGCTCCAAGCGCTCACGCGCAGCGGCGCGTTGCGGCTCGGCTGCGTGTTCGGCGCCGATAATATCGAGACGCGGCTTCAGCACTGGCGCGCCGGGTGTGAGCTTCGCGACCGTGACGCCCTCGACCTTCACGCGCCCATCGCGGCCGAGTTCAATGCTTTCATCCTTCGCTTGCGCGATCGCGGCGAGTCGGCGTGACACTTCAGGGCGCAGCGCTTTCAGCGCCGCGTTGCGGACGGCGCGGCCTTCGAGGCCGGAGGAGATGCGCGGGTCGGGCCTGAACTCCAAGCCTTCAAGCTGCCCGACGAAATGACCCTCAACCGACACCTCGCCCTCTTCCGAGATACCGGCGAGCAACGCGTCTTCGCGCTTCAAGCCTTTGAGAAGCGCAGATGTACGGCGGTCGATGAAGCGCTGGGTAAGCGCATCGTGCAGCGCGTCGGAGAGTTTATCCTCAACCTCGCGCGTGCGCATGCGCCAGCTTTCAGCCTCTTCCAGCCAATCGGCGCGGCTGGCGGCGTACGTCCAAGTGCGGATGTGCGCGAGGCGCATGTGCAGGACGTCGAGATCGCCTTCGGTGCGGTCGAGCTTCTCGATCTCGGCGCCGACCCACGAACTCGGCACGCGGCCTTTCGGCTTTACAATGTAGCTGGCGATGCGCAGCGCCAATTGCGCGTGTTCGTCCTTCGAGACTTTGCGGAAGTCCGGCAGCTGGCACGCATCCCACAGGCGGCGCACGTCTTCAGGCGCGCGTACGCGCTCCATCAAATCTTGATCGTCAAGCAAGCGCCGCAACACGAATTCATCGTCAGCGCCGCGCACGCGCAGCAAGCCTGGCCGCGATGGCGGCGTTTCGAGTGACGCTATCAACGCCTGAACGCTGTTGAAATTCAGCTTCTCATTGCGCCATTGCACGGCTTCGATGGTCTCGAACTCGTGGCTTTCGATGCGCTCGACAATCTCTTCGTCGAACGCCGCGCACTCGCCCGTCTCGCCAAATGTGCCATCACGCGTGAAGCGCCCGGCGCGGCCGGCGATTTGCGCGAGTTCATCGGGCCTGAGATCGCGCCAGCTATGGCCATCGAACTTACGGCGCGAGGCGAACGCGACGTGATCGACGTCCATGTTGAGGCCCATGCCGATCGCATCTGTCGCGACGAGAAAATCCACCTCGCCGTCCTGATAGAGCTTCACTTGGGCATTGCGTGTGCGCGGGCTGAGCGCGCCCATCACCACCGCCGCGCCACCGCGATGGCGGCGCAGCAATTCGGCGATGGCGTAAACTTCCTCGGCCGAAAACGCGACGACCGCCGTGCGCTTGGCCAGCTTGGTGATCTTCTTCGGCCCGGCATATTGCAGCGTCGACATCCGCTCGCGGCGGATAATCTCGGCGTCCGGCATCAGCTTGCGGATCATTGGCCGCATCGTGTCCGAGCCCAGCAGCATGGTCTCGGCATAGCCGCGCGCATTAAGGATGCGATCCGTGAAGACGTGGCCGCGATCGAGATCGCGCGCGACTTGGATTTCGTCGATGGCCAGGAACTCGACCACCCGATCGAGCGGCATTGCCTCCACCGTGCAGACGAAATAGCGCGCGCTTTCGGGCGCGATCTTTTCTTCGCCGGTGATCAGCGCCACCGCGGCCTCACCCTTGGCCGCCACTGCCCGGTCATAGACCTCGCGCGCCAGCAGCCGGAGCGGCAGGCCGATCATGCCGCTGCCGTGACCCAGCATGCGCTCGATGGCGAGGTGGGTTTTGCCGGTGTTGGTGGGTCCCAGGACGGCCTTGGTCCTGGCGCGGTTCGTCATGCGCGGATGGTGGGTTTCTCAGGTGGCGAATTCAAGCCAAACCCCGCCAGCGCCGGCTTGGGGCATCTAGCGGGGCAGCCTGTGGAGAAGCGGTCAATAGAAGAGAACAAGAACGAATCACTTGCGACTCAGTCGATTTGATTCGTTGCTTGTCCGTTCACGGCTAAGTCTTGTGGTTAATACTTAAGTAACACACAAGACTACCGTTGGACCTACTGCAGCCGCTGGCCGTTGGCCGTGATGCGGCGGGCTTCGAGGCGCACGATGCCAACGCTATCCGACGGCATTTCGATCGTGATCGGGGCCCACATGCCGCTCGGCGTACGGGCGAACAGGAAGGTCAGGGTCGCCGCTTCCTGCGGGTCGGTGAAGCCGGCGATCGGGCGGAACGCGACGCGGCAGCGGACGCCCTGGCCCTCATAGGCGCGCGAGCGGATTGTGACATTGCCGTTCGGCGTCATAGCGAAATCGAAGCGGGCGCGGCCGTCCATATAGACGCGCAGCGTCTGGCTGCAGGGATCGCCCGAGGTGGTCACCATCGCAGCGATGGCCGTGATCTGGTCGATCACGTTGCGGCGCTGCTCGGTGGTGGCTTGGGGGTCGCCCATATTCATGCCGGCCGGAACGGACGTGGTGACCACGTTATTGGCGGTGAAGGTCGCACGGACCAGGCGTCCGTTCGGGCGGTCATCGCGGCGACGGCCGCCTTGGTGCTCATAAGCAGCGGGGCGCAGCGTGCCGTCGGCCGCGACTGCGCCACTGACATTATAGCGATAATCCTGGCTCCGGCCGAGCGCGGCGGCGGCCAGGCCGGTCATCTCGCGGGTGGCGGAGGCGGTGTAGGTGGCGCCAGTCTGGTTGAAGCGGAAATTGAACTCGCCGGCGTTCACGCCGCGAGCGATCACGGTGTAATCGGCGGCAAAGGTGCGGTTGCCGGTTTGAGCGGTCGCCGGCCCGATGGTCGCGGCCATACCCAGCGCCAAAACTGCGGCGGCTAAGCTTCTCATGATCCTCACCCTGTCCTTGATCCTGCCTGGATGCGCCCGATACCTAATCAACCGCCTGTGATCCAGACATGAACCAAATGGGGCTGTTTTGGGTCCTGTCAGGCCTTGGGGCGTCTGTGGAGGCCGTTTCGGGGTGTCGCCCGTCTTTGAGCGAGTTCGTCCTACGCTCCAAAGTCAGTTGTCCTGCTTTGAAATCCCCGAGCTGATGAAGAGGTAGGCCCCGAAGATCGCGGCGAGTCCGCCGAGGATCAGCGGCACGCGCGCTTCTGCCGCCTCGAACAGCAAATCGGAGACGGGATACCAGCCAAGCCCTTCAACAAACTCAGCTAACATCTCGTCGGCACCCGCCCATGATAGAAAGGCGAGTGTGACTCCAGCGAACGTCCAGCGCAGTGCGTTTCGGCGCCTCATTCGTCAGTGTCGTCTCCGAGCAATTCAGCAGTGGTCCGGCGGGGCTTCTCCGGGGCATCGACGGCCTCCCGCTTGATTTTGCGGAGCATGAGGGTGGTCCAAGCTTCAAAATCCGCGAAACTGTCCGCCGACAGACGCTCAGGCCATTGGATAACCACGTCGCCTTCTTTGAGGGTGAACACGTCCTCTTTCATACCGGCCTTTGCGGGTTCTCGACGCTTACGGACGGGTCGAATGACTTCTTCGTCAGCCGCGCCGCCAGTGTCGTCTAGTTCTTCCTCATTTAAGGTATGGGCATTCGTTGCACTGTCAATCTTTTCGTCTGTCATATCGGAAACGGTCTGCGACGCCGTCACTCCAGCGTAGGCCATCGCCTCCTTGAAACCTCGAACCACATCATCCGCCGCACCATCGCTGAACGGCGCTTTCCCCTCGTCGGATCGATCAAGCGTGAGGTAATTCCGGAGCACGGTTTCACTTAGTCCAGCGGCGCCTCCGAACCGGTCCCAAATCTCACGGTAGATGCCCGGATTCATCGCAGCCTTTTGGACAGCCTCACGGCGCTTCGGCGATGCCGGGTCTACATCTCGAACAATGCGAATCGCGCTGTCCGACAGCTGAAACTTGCGCTTATCGCCGCTTCCTTGGTCCGTGAGCAGACCGTACTGAATCAAGGCGGCAGCCGTAGCCCAAAGACCGCTGCTCTTTGTGGTGTAGCCCCATGCATCCGCAATCGTGGCCGTACCTACGGGATGGTGCATCGCCTTGGCGTACAATTCGCGAGCGCGGTCGATGGCCTTCGCCAACGCGATTGCCGGGTACGGCGGGCTTCGAAATCGCCGCGTCTCCACCGGTGCTTGATCGCTCATGGAATCCTCCTGAGCCTATATCGCAGCGGGCACCCGCGCCGTCAAGGTAAGATTTTTTGTCATACCTCTTTTTTGTCTTGCGCGAGATCAGGTAGGCGCTATAAGCCATACCTTTTTGGAGGTACGAAATGTGTAGAAGGGTCGGGAGCCCCGCCGCAAAGCCGACCGGCGCGCGGGGCGAGGACAAACAGGAAGGGCCGTAGCTCCGACCCCTGAGAAGGAGAGCTACGGCCCTGAATCGGCTTCGTTTTCGAGGCTCGTCTAACGGTAGGACGCCCAGCTTACTCCTGCGGAAATCCCGGTCCGAATCCGGGGCCTCGAACCAACCAGTGGGACCGACGCCGCGGCAACCGCGCCAGTCCCGATCATTGCTTCGGGATTGGCCCCCGACCCGTCTGGTGAATGTAGCGGATTTCGCTGATTTTTTCCAGAGCCGAGCCCAATCCCGGCAAACGCCGAATTGGACCCGCCGTGAACATTCTCCCCTTCGATAAACAAGTCGCCGTCATCGCCGCGCTCACTGAGGGCCGCAGCAGCCAACACCCGTTTCGGCCTCGCCTTGACCCTGGGCGGGCCTTCGCGTATGCGTCCGCCCTTCATTTTTGGCCTTAGAGCCTGTCCCGAGAGCATAGTCCCATGTCCCGCCGTTGCGAGCTGTCTGGCGTCAACCGTCAAATCGGCCACAAGGTCAGCCACTCCAACATCAAGACCAAGCGCGAGTTCAAGCCGAACCTCGTGGACGTGACGCTGCCGAGCGACGCGCTGGGCCGCTCGTTCAAGCTGCGCATCACCGCAGCCGCTCTGCGCTCGGTCGATCACCGCGGCGGCCTCGACGCTTACCTGCTGAAGGCGAGCGAAGACGAACTCTCCACGCGCGCCGCCAAGATCCGCCGCGACGTGAAGAAGAAGCTCTCGGAAGCGCAAGCCGCCTAAGATGCGCGCCACCGTCCACGGATTTTCCGCCGGGACGGTTTTTGGCTTTCCACTCTATATCGAGATGTCGGCCCTCTATTTGGGGCCGTGGATCGTGTTCGTCTCGCTCACGCAAGCGAGTGGCGATAGCTTTGCGCGCGCGCTCGTTTTCTTCGCGCTCATTCCTTTGAGCGTGCTTGCGCATGAACTCGGTCACGCCTTTGCAGCACGCGCACTCGGCGTTCCGGTACGCCACATCGCGCTGACTTGGTTCGGCGGCTACGCGTCGTTTTACTTTCAGCCAGCGCGCTATCGCGAAGCTTTGATCGCATTCGCCGGGCCGGCGACAAACCTCATGATCGGCGTCACTTTGTGGTTGGCTGCCGTCGACATTCCAAACCCGGATGTGTTCGATCTCGGCAATAGTCCAAGCGCAGGCGATCCAGGCTACCGGCCCGGCTACATCACACTCGTACGCACCGAACTCGCTTTGTACGAATACGCGATCCGCGAAGGCGCGATGATCAATATCGCACTCGGCCTGTTCAATTTGCTGCCAGGACTTCCGCTCGACGGCGGCCACATCTTGCGCGCCGGACTTAGCACACGCATGTCTCGTGGGCGCGCGGGTTGGATCGCTGCGTGGGCAGGCTTCGTCATCGGCTGGGGCGTCGTCGCTTACGCAATTTGGATCGAGAGCTTGTGGGCGCTCATCGTTGGCGGCTTCGTCGCCTACTCAGCTTGGTCGGAGCGCAGGCAGTTGCGATATGAGTGAACAATACCAACCGCCAGAAAACGGCGTCCGCATCGGTTCATTCGCCGGCGCGCCGGTCGTCATCGAACCGACATTCCTGTTGCTCGCCGCTTACGTTGTCGGTTCAGCGCTGATGCGGCAAGGCACGGGCGCGCTCGGTGAGGCGCTCATTTTCGTCGGCGTGATCTTTCTCGCCATTCTTATTCACGAGTTCGGACACGCCGCGATGGCGGCGGCGCTGAAGATTCAGAGCCGGCGCATCGTGCTCACTTTCTTCGGCGGTTATGTGCAGTTCGTGCGGCCTCCGCAAGAAGCGTGGCAAGAGATCGCCGTCTCTGCCGCGGGGCCAGGCGCCAATCTCGCGTCATGGGCGCTGGCTGCGTCAGCACTGCCTTTGCTCGCGCCGGCGATGGGTTATTCGGAAACCAATCTCGTCATTCTCGGCGCAATCAGCACGTTCGCGTGGCTGAGCTTGATCCTCGGGCTCTTCAATCTGATCCCAGGCTTTCCGCTCGACGGTGGCCACATCTTGCGCGCGGCGCTGACTTACCTCGTCTCACGCCGCAACGCGCGCATGATCGCCGCTTACGTTGGTCTCGTGGTTGCGGGTGGCCTCGCGATTTGGGCGCTGTCGCAAATGATGATCTGGACGCTCTTTATCGCTGGCTTGCTTGGCCTTGCGGCGTGGGCCGAGCTACGCGGCGCGCGCAGCGAACCTCAGTTCGACTCGAGATCAAACGCGTAAAGCAGCGTGCGCTGGCGATCGCTCATATTGTCGTCCGACACGATGTAGAGACGCACGCCGCCATCGGCGCGCCGGACCGCTGAGATCGCTTCGAAATTGTCGAGCTGCAGCGGCGGCGCCAGCAGCGCTAGTTCTTGCGCGCCGTCGATCTCGCCAGGTTCGTCGAACGAGTCTTCCGGCCAAAACACGATGCGCGCACGCGCGCCGATGATCGGCGCATAGAAACGCTCGACGGCGAAGTAACCGCCATCCGGCCCACGATCGAGCGCGGTCAGCGAATAGCCAAGCCGCATGCGATACGAGTAACGCGCCGGCACGGGTTCACGCGCATTGAGCGGCGTGCGCCACACTGGCGTTGCGCCACCGCCGCCTTCGGCGCCGACAATGAAGTTGCCATCGCCGTCCACGGTCAAAGCTTCGAGGCTCGCATTCGATGGCAAACGCTCAGCACCGGCGAGACGCGGGCCTTCGACCGCCGCACCAAACGGGCCATCGCGATTGACATCATAAATCAGAATGCGCGGGCGCTCTTCGAAGCTCACGGCGAGGCGACCGTCACGCATTTGCGTTAGCCCTTCGCTATCGCCGATTTCGTGCGGTTCGAAGAGACGTCCATTGGTGTCGCGCAACGGCGCTGTTCGCACGTTATCGAGGCCAACGAGCGTACCGTTCTCATCCAACAGCAAACGGCCCTCGAACCAATCGGCGCGATCGCTGATGAAAATCACGCGATCGCCGTCGAGCACTTCCATGCCGGAGAGCCCGCCGAACCAGCCCTCTGCCGACTCCAGCACGACGCCGCCGCGAAACGTCAGCCGGCCGACACGCTGAGCGCCGAGTTCAATCGGCGTCGCTTCCATCGGCACTGCCGTCCACTGATCGGGAATGTCGCCATCTTCCGCCGAAGACACCGGCGCGCACGCGCAAACGAGCGCGAACAATGGCGCAATAAGCAGACGCATCAGCTCATGGCCTGCACGCGTTGGCGCTGTTCGCGCGGCGAGCGTGGCGGCGGACGTTGTTCCGGCGCTGTTTCATCAAAGAGCTCGGCAAGCTTTTCGATCATCACGCCGCCTAGTTGCTCGGCGTCCGTGATGGTGACGGCGCGGCGATAATAACGCGTGACGTCGTGACCGATGCCGATCGCGATGAGTTCCACCGGCGAGCGGGTTTCGATCCACTGGATCACGGTGCGCAAATGGCGCTCGAGATAATTGCCGGGATTGGCTGAAAGCGTGGAATCGTCAACCGGCGCGCCATCCGAAATCACCATCAGGATGCGGCGTTGTTCGGCGCGCGGCAGCAGCCGCTCGTGCGCCCACATCAAGGCTTCGCCGTCGATGTTTTCCTTGAGCAGCCCTTCGCGCATCATCAGGCCAAGATTGCGCCGCGCGCGCCGCCAGGGCGCGTCCGCCGATTTGTAAACGACGTGGCGCAAATCGTTGAGGCGACCGGGTTGTGGTGGCCGGCCAGCTTTGAGCCAATCCTCTTTCGACGTGCCGCCTTTCCACGCGCGCGTGGTGAAGCCCAGAATTTCAACCTTCACACCGCAGCGCTCCAACGTACGCGCGAGAATGTCAGCACAAAGCGCGGCCACCATGATCGGCCGGCCGCGCATCGAGCCTGAATTGTCCAAGAGCAGCGTGACGACCGTATCCTTAAACGGCATGTCGTCTTCTTGCTTGAAGGTCAGCGCCGACATCGGATCGACGATGACGCGCGTCAGGCGCGCCGTATCGAGAATGCCTTCTTCAAGATCGAAGCTCCATGTGCGATTCTGCTTCGCCAACAAGCGCCGCTGCAAACGGTTGGCCAAACGCCCAACAACACTTTGCAGCGGCTTCAGCTGCTGATCCAGATACGAGCGCAGACGCGCCAACTCTTCGCCATCGCACAATTCTTCCGCCGTAATCACCTCGTCATGCGACTTGGTGAAAACTTTGTAGTTGGCGTTCGGATCTTCCGGCTCATTGCGTGATTTCGGACGGATCGGCTTTTCGCCCGGATCGTCCTCTTCCAATTCTTCCTGCTCGTCCGCCTCGTTCTCGCTTTCGATCGAGATGGTGCGATCGGTATCCATGTCGATGTCGCTTTCGACCATCTCCATGTCGGCAGGTGTTTCCTGCTCCTGCTCGTCGTCGCCTTCACTGCTATCGGATTGCGGCGGCGTTTGCTCGGCGTTGGGCTCGTCGTTATCGTCGTTGCGCTCGTCCGGGCCGATTTCATCGCCGATGCCGAGATTGGACAGCACATCGCGGAATTTCAGCGCGAAGGCGCGTTGATCCTCGGCCACCGCTTCGAGTGCGTTCAGCGCATCGCCCGCGTCGCGTTCGATATCGGCGCGCCAGGCATTGACGATGCCGCGCGCGTTCTCCGGCGGCGCTTGGCCGGTCAAACGCTCGCGCACCATCAGCGCCAACGCATCGGCGAGCGGCGCTGTCGAGCGATCGACCATGCGCGTCGCGCCGCGGCGTTCGAGTGAATCGGTCAGCGCTGCATTCAGATTGCCGGCGACGCCTTTGAGTGCGTTCGCGCCCAGCGCCTGCACGCGCATCTCTTCCACCGCGTCGAACACAGCACGCCCTTCGGCGCCGCTCGGGCGGAGCTTGGCGTGCTCGCGATCATCGTGATGCGCGAGCTTCAGCGCGAGCGCATCAGCTTGGCCACGAATGCGTTGCGCGTCCGGATCGGAGATCACGCGCGGCAGATGCGGCAGCACGATCTTGCCTGCCGAGAGCCGCGGGCCTTCAGCGCCGAACGTAACCTCAAGCTCCTCCTCTGCGCCCGCGAGCGCGCGCGTCGTCTGCGCCAGCGAGCGCTTGAACAGTTCGGCAGGGGTTTCGCGGGAGGACATCTAGTTAGCCTGCAACGCGGCGCGGATGCGCGCAATGAACTCTGAGGTCGCGGGCGACACCTCCATCACACCGGGCGCCTGGATATCAAAAGTCTCGCCGGCGCCCTCATTTCGCACGCTGATCGGCAGGACGTTTCGCCACTCGCCGTCTTCGTATGTCGGCGTGAGGATGTTTCCGCGCTCATCACGCAAGATCAGGTACCGGTCACCCTCTCGCAGCGCGAGGGCCGAAGAACACGACGTGGCGCTGTAAGGATCAACAGCGACAGGACGGATAACCATGCCGTCTCGCGAGGGGGTATCAAGCATCATGCGGACCATGGCTCCGAGCGATTGCCAGAGTGTCGGATCGTCGTCGAGAGAGAGCGCCCGCGCTCGGATCGGCGCATTATCGCCGGCGCCGCCCTTCAGGGTTTCAACCGCTTCCAGCTCAAACACATAAATGTCGCGATAGCGCGAAACTGCGGTTCCATCAGTGCGCCACCGTCCCGTCTGCCAGAACAACTCCGCCCGTGTGTCGTAACGGGCGAGAAGATGGCGCGAGCGAACTTCGACAATTTGAATCGTGTGCGCTCTGGCGGCGATCTGTTCGGCGAAATCGCCGTCAGCGTAGGAAACTCCATCGACATAACGCAGAGGCGTGCACGCATTCGCCGCTGGCGCACACGCCAGCCCCGCGATGGCAAGCCCTATACAGCAAGCAAGGATTCTGCGGAGCGGCACGACCTGATCTTAGCCTGTTGCTCGCGGCGGCGGAACTGCAGTTTGCCGCGCCGTATCACAAGAACGGCATGTGTGCTTGCTCGAACAAACCGAAGAGCGCCGAAGCACTGCGCGACGCGAAGCAGGTACTGTCGGCGCGACAAATTGTCGGCGTGAGTTGGGCCCTTTCCTTGCGACAGGCGCCCAACACTTTGACGACCATTCTAGCGCCGCGTATCCCGCTGGATCACGATTTGGAGCTTATCGCGTGAGACTTGCTCTGCGACGGCTTTCCCGATCGCCAGCGTATCAAACCGGTTCCACTCGTCCTTGCGGAAGCGCGACGCGATGATCGCGAACGGTCGGCGCATGATCAGACCGAACGCCACGAGCGTGAAGAGACCCGCCAAGACAACGGTGTGCGCAAGTGCAACCCACCACGGCGTCTGCGCACCGTCCCACCAGATCGAGGATGCCACAACCCCAACGGTGACGATCGCACTGATCAGGACGCAAAGCACCACGCCGAGCAACATGTAAAGTCCTGTGTTTCGGCGCACTTGAAACATGTTGTTGCGGATGACCATCTCTTCCATGAACTGGCGCACGCCAATCCAGTGATAAGTGAGCGCCCACGATGAGGCGAGCGGCCCTACTTGATCGTGCTGAGTATTGTCCAAACGAGTCTCGGCCTGCATGCATTCGCGCTGTGCGACGCGAAACATGTCGTTTAGGCGCGAGAACTCTGTGACAATGAAGCTGTTCAGATCCAGCGCGTTTTGGCGCTGAATATGCGTGTACGAGAACTGATAGACGAACGCCATGAAGAGCGCGCCCACGCCGAGTGCGCCAGCGGCCATAGCGATCGCGTTTGCGCCTTCGCGTACATAGGCCTCGATCGTCCCGGGATTCCCCGGCACATGAAGCATGCCGAATGGATCGAATAGCATCATCGCCCAGTGCCACACGAGCACGACGAACAACGCCAACGGCGCCACTTCGCAGAACAGAATTCTGGCATTGTCATTGGCGACGCATCGCGCACGCCGGAGCACGCGGACGAACTGATCCTCGGCGCCTTCATTGTCGATGCGGGTCACGCCTTCGACGAAATCCGCCTCGACTTCTTCATAGAAATCCTTTGTCGGAAACAGATTTGGCCTGGTCTTGTAGTAGACCTGCGCCTTCTCAGCCATCTTAGCCGCCATCTCGTTTTGGTCGGGCTCGATGACCGTCTCGTCGCTGGGCTCCAGGTTGATGATCTTGAAGATGCCGCTGTAGCGGACGTCTTCCTGATCGCCGCGCTTTGCGAGCTTGCTGGCGCCGCCCGCTACTGCGGCCTCGCCGACACGCGTACGCGATGCGCGCGACAGCCTGGAAATAAGGATGAAAGGCAGCCGGATCGGCCACAACAGGAAGGTCAAAAGTCGCACGATCAGCATGTCGGTCCCCCACCGCCTAGCTTACTTATGAGTAATGCTAGCCTGGGAACGCCAAGCGTTCAACTTTAAGGTGTAATGCTGATTACAAGGGTTGGAGAATGACGGAAACAAGCGTGCTCGAGCTGCTCCGCAGTTATGCAAACAGCATCGACGCGTTGCACGAGCGCGGCGTGATCAGAACGCGCAACGTCGTCGGGTGCTACGCTGCGCACCTGTTCGCGCGCGCGATGCGATGGACGCTGGAAAACAATGCATCAAGAGGGTTCGACGCGCACGACGCAGACGGACTGCGTTACCAGATCAAGGCGCGCCGGATCACCCGATCGAATACATCCACTCAGCTTGGCGATCTCCCTGCCGGGGACGTGCAAGAGTTCGACGCGCTTGCGGAGATTGTCTTCAAAGAGGACTTCACTGTGCTGCGCGCCGCGGTGATACCGACGCACGCCCTGCTCAAGATGCGCACAAAGAATGCGGCGCGGCCGCGATTTTATCTGCGCGAGGCAGTGATGATCGCGCCGGATGTCGTTGACGTAACCGGCGCTCTCTCGGCTGCGCAATCCGAGTTAACTTAGGCCACCTTCACCCGCGTCGCCGCTTCCGGCAGATCGGCGCCGAACGCGCGCTGATAAAACTCCGCCACGGTCGGGCGTTCGAGTTCATCGCACTTGTTCAAGAACGTCATGCGGAACGCGAGGCCGACGTCGCCGAAGATTTCGGCGTTTTGCGCCCAGGTGATCACGGTGCGCGGGCTCATGACGGTGGAGATATCGCCGTTCATGAAAGCGTTGCGCGTCATGTCGGCGACGCGGACCATCGCCATGATCGTGCGCTTGCCGTCGGCATTGTTGTAGTTTGGCGTCTTCGCCAACACGATCGCGGCTTCGGCGTCGTGATCGAGATAGTTGAGCGTAGTGACGATCGACCAGCGGTCCATCTGGCCTTGGTTGATCTGTTGCGTGCCGTGATAAAGCCCGGTCGTGTCGCCCAAGCCGATCGTGTTCGTCGTGGCGAACAGACGGAAGAACGGATTCGGCGCGATGACGCGGTTCTGATCGAGCAAAGTCAGTTTGCCGCTCGCTTCGAGCACGCGCTGGATCACGAACATCACGTCCGGACGGCCAGCGTCGTATTCATCGAAGCAGATCGCGATCGGGCGTTGCAGCGCCCACGGCAGCATGCCTTCGCGAAACTCGGTGACTTGCTTGCCGTCCTTCAAGACGATCGCGTCCTTGCCGACGAGATCGATACGCGAGACGTGGCTATCAAGATTGATCCGCACCATCGGCCAGTTGAGCCGCGCGGCCACCTGCTCGACGTGCGTGGATTTGCCGGTGCCGTGATAGCCCTGCACCATGACGCGGCGGTTGTGCGCAAAGCCGGCAAGGATCGCTAACGTCGTCTGCGGATCGAAGCGATAAGCCTCGTCGATCTCCGGCACATATTCCGTTCGCTTCGAGAAAGCCGGGATCTTCATCTCGGACTCAACGCCGAATTCCTTGGCGGAGATGGTCTTGTCGGGCTTGGCGGAGAGGAGATCGTCAGCGGCGGTCATGCGGGCTCGGGTCTTGGCGGTCATTGATTTGCGGATGTGTAAGCTTAGCCGCTCGCCTATGCGAGAGAAAGGCGGCGAATTGGCGGTTCAGCCCGCCTGACGCAAGGGGCTTAGACGAGCCCGCCGGCCTTCAGCATTTGATAGGCCTTGATCACCCGCTGGAGATTGGCCTCGGCGTCACGGGAACCGCCATTGCTATCCGGGTGCCAGCGTTTGACCAGTTCGGCGTAGCGCGCGCGGATGTCCGACGGCTGAGCGTTCTCATCCAGCGACATCGCGTCAAGCGCCTGGGCCTGAAGCTTCGATAACCGGCGGCTCGCCGCACGGACGGGTTCGCTGCTGGCCGCACCAGAGCCGAACATGCCGAACGGGTCGGCGCGCTTGCCTGCCTGGTTGTTGCGCATCGCTGCGGAAAGCCGATCGCCCTTTCCGCCCCGGAAGGTCCATGTCGGGCGGTGGCCTGTCTCTTCTTTGCGCTGATAGTCCTCAAGCTCGGCATCGCTCATGCCGGCGAAGTAGTTCCAGCGTTTGTTGTAGTCGGACGCGTGCTGAAGGCAGAAGTGCCAGAACTCGTTCTCACGCTCGCGACCCTTTGGCGCGCGGTGCTGTCCGGCGCGGGTACATCCTATATGGTCGCAAGGACGCTCTTCCGGCTCGCGGTCGGCCGTCGCCGCGCCAGGCTTCTTGACGCGGATATCAACGAACTTGGGGCGATAGGCGAAAGCGTCTGACATATATCCAGTAGAGTTGCGGATCAGCGAGTATGGGGCGCCAAGGGTTAAGCGGACAATCCATTGACAGCGGACAAAACACATCTTTCGCGCGCTGAGCGCATTGAAAACGCACTGCGCAACACTTTGGCGCCAATTCACTTTGTGTTGACGGATGAAAGCGCCAAGCACGCAGGACACGCAGGCGCGCGTCCAGGCGGCGAGACACACTATCATGTAGTGATCGTGTCGGCGGCTTTCGAGGGCCAGACACGCGTCGCGCGGCAACGTCTAGTTTACCAAGCGCTTGATGAAGAATTCGAAACAGGCTTGCACGCGCTCTCGCTGAACCTCAAAACGCCTGTGGAGGCGGGTTCCGCCTGACATTTGTTGGAAGTCGGGGATTAGTGGGCCATGCTGCGGCGGGTTTTGGCTTGGGTTGCGGCCGTGATCGCGGGGCTCGTGCTGGGCGTAGCTTCGGCATGGGCGGCGCTTGAGTTCGGTCGCTCCAGTTTCGGCGAAGAATACGGCGCCTGGCGCCATAGCCGCGCGGCCGGCTCGACCGCGGCCGGCCCTTACACCCGCGCCATCATCGCGCGCGACGGGCTGCTGGCGCTCTCAGCGCGTGAAGCGCTCTATTTCACATTGTCTGAAGACGACCAGGGCGAGGCGCTGGTCGAGAACTGCGTCTATGAACTGACCGGCCGCGAATTCGCGGCGCGTTGGTGGTCGGTGACGCTTTACGCCGACGATAGCTTCCTCGCACAGAACGAAGATCACGCAGCCTCGATCGACGCCTCGGACGTGACTGTCGGCGCCGATCGCCGCTGGCGGGCGCGCATCTCCACCGTGCGTGGCGACGCGATCTATTGGCTCTCTTCGCGCAACGCCGGCCGCGACTTCTCACTGACGCTGCGTGTCTATAACCCGCAGCGCGATTTCCGCGCCGCCGAAGATACGTTGCCGACGCCGACACGCCTCTCCTGCCTCGGAGAAGCGCCATGATCGGTTGGGGCAAATATATACTCGCCGCCGCCGTGATTGCCGTTTTGGCGCACTTCGCGGTCGTTCACGCCGTGCCGCGCGTGATGATGAGTGTCGCGCTCGATCGTCTGAGCGCCGCCACCGGCACAAATGCCTGGACCTTCTCCGACAGGGTGACGCCGGCTTCGCGCGCAATCGTTCGCCCTTCGCCGGATTTCGCCTACTCCGCGTGCGCCTATGATCTGAGCGATGGCCCGCTGACCATCACGGCGACGCCGTGGGATAGCTATTGGTCGCTCTCGCTCTATGCCGCCAACAGCGACAATTACTTCGTGGTCGATGATCGCGAAGCGCGCGGCGGCGCCAACATCACGCTCGTTCGCCGCGGGCGCGCACCGCCAGAAGGCGCTGCGCAAGTGGTCGAAAGCCCGACAGCGCGCGGCGTCGCGCTAATCCGCCGCTTGGCGCCCGATCTCGACACTTACAACGCCGCTGCCCAAGTCGCGCGCGACGACGTGTGCGGCGCGTTCCGTGCTTCTAACTAAGACAGCGCCAGACGCTGCGCTGCCAAACGCGCAAAGAGCAACGTCACAGCCTTGCGTCGCGCCGCATTGAGCGGACGCACTGGGCTATCGCGTAAAATCGCGCCGCCAAAGCCGTCCGCTACGATCAGGCCGCATTCTTGCGGAATGAGATCGAGCGGAAAGGTCTCGGTCACACCGAAGAAGAAGCGATCGCAATACTCAAGATAATCCGGCCACTTCGAGTCGCAGGCATAATCGGCGAGGCATGACTTCGTTTCCACGATCCAAATTTCGCCGTTACCGGTCAGCGCCATGATGTCGGCGCGGCGGCCATTGGCGAGTGGAACTTCGAGCACCGGCGATAGCGCGTGATCCAACAGCAAGCGCGTCACGCCGCGCGCAAGCAATTGAGTCACATCGGGGCGTGCAAGGCCGTCCATATACGCATTTTCGCATTGCCTGCGCGCGGGAACAAGCGGCGCCGGAACACTCACGCAGCGCAAGCGTTCGCCCGCCATCACAACACAGGATGACCGCACATGCGTAAGATGTTCCTCGCCGCCGCCGCCGGCGCAGCTTTGCTTGCCGGTTGCGGCATCGGCGCGCCCGAATACCCGCAATTCTCCGAGACTTCCTACCGGATCGAAGGCATGACCGCCTCCGCCAATGGCGGCGCGCCAACGCAAACGGTCATTTATCGTGACGGCCCGAAAATGCGCGTCGAGGCGACGCTGCCGAACTACGGCGCGGCCACCATCGTTTATGACGAAAGCACCAACGCTGCTTATGTGCTGAACCCGACGGCCGCAGCGACCGCAACCGCGCCTAGCGTGCAGCCTGCCGCGCCGACCGCACAACAGAGCGTCGCTCAACCGGCCGCGCCTGCACAGCCCAGCACTGCAACGCCTGCTCAACCCGGAACGGCCACCTCCGCACCTGGTGCAACTGTCGCCACCGCGCCGACGCAAGTCGCTGGCGTCGCCGTGCGTATCGACAATGCCGACGCACCGCAGCCGCTCGAAACGGCGTGGGCAGCGCTCGGCGGTGACAATGCCGGCAGCGTTGGCCGTTGCGAAGTCGCCGGCGAAGAAGGCCACGAATGGACGCCGCGCGAAGCCCCTGCGCCGGGCGTTGAGCGCACCGCGTGCATCACTGAAGACGGCATCGTACTCCGCGTGCGCGAAAATCAGGCCGTGCTCTGGGAAGCGACATCGCTTCAGCGCGGTGAGCAGCAAGCGTCGCTGTTCGGCATTCCAGCCGGCTACCAGCTGATCGATCCGCAAGCCGCCGCGCAAGCCGTTGGTGAAAACATGCAGCAACTCGACAGCGTCACCGGTGCGCCAGAGCAACCGCAACAAGCGCCGCCGCCGCGCGGCTAAGCGAGCGACTGAAGTATGGAGGCGCGTGTGTTCCTGCACACGCGCCTCTTTTCGTTTGCTGCGATTACTTCATGCCTTCAGGTAAACGCGGCACATCGCCCACGTCGACGAGCCACGGCGCGTCATGCGACGTCCAAATGTGCACGACAGGCCGCGCGCCAGGATCATCGTCCAACGTCGCCACGCGCAGGATGACGTGAGGTTGGTCAATCCATTCAGCCAACACTTCGGTACCGCACACAGAGCAATGACGACGCGCCTTGCCCGGCGTCGACTCATAGGCTGTCAGTCTGTCCTCGCCTGAGATGAACCGGAACGCGCTGCGCGCGACGCGCGCCGTGCTGGTGTAAGCGCTAGAGCTGGCTTTGCGGCAAGTTTGGCAATGGCAATGTCCAATGGGTGAGGCCAGGGCGTCCGCTTCATACTGAACCGCCTTGCAGAGACAGCTTCCCTTCAGCGCCATTAGGTTCCCTCCAAAGCCTCGTTCGCTTCGAGCCAAGCCGCTTCCGCCTTCGCCAACGCCGTCGCCGCGTGCGCACGCTCTTTCAGCAAGCTCTCGCCGCGCTTCTGATCACGCGTGAACAAGTCCGGATCGGCGAGCGCCGCATCGATTCGCGCGAGCGCTGCTTGCGCTTGCTCCATCTCGGTTTCGGCTGCTTCAAGCTTACGCTGCAACGTGTACTTCGATTGCTTCGGCTTTGGCTCTGCCTTCGCGACAAGCTCTTCCACCTTCGCCGGCGCATCATCCTTCGGCCGGTCAGCCGCAGCGACGAGCTTACGATAATCTTCGAGGTCGCCGTCATACTGGCGCGCGCGGCCATGATAGACGAGCCAGAGGCGATCAGCGCACGCTTCCGCCAGATAAATATCGTGCGTGATTAGCAACACCGCGCCTTCGTATTCGTTGATCGCGTGGATCAGAGCTTCGCGGCTGTCGATATCCAAGTGCGACGTCGGCTCGTCGAGGATCAGAACGTGCGGCTTCTGGTGCGCCATGAGGCCGAGCAGCAGACGCACCTTCTCGCCGCCGCTCAGATTCTGAACCTTGGTGTCAATCTTCTCCTGGCCGAAGCCCATGCGCGCCGCGAGCGAGCGCAGCCGCGGCGGCGCCCAATCCGGCTCCAACTCGCGGACGTGCTCAAGCACGGTCTCGCCTTCGCGTAGCTCGTCCAACTGATCCTGGCTGAAATAGCCCATCACGGCTTTGCCGGACGCAACGCGCTTGCCCTGCAGCAGCGTCAAGCGTGCGGCGATCGACTTCACCAAAGTCGTCTTGCCCTGCCCGTTCGGGCCGATGATGACGATGCGATCGTCATGATCGAGGCGCAGCGACACTTTCTTTAGGACCGGCTTGCCCTCAATGTAACCGAGATCAGCGTCATCGAGCACAACAAGCGGTGACGCCAACTGCACCGGATCTTCGAAGTGAAACGGGATCGTGCGCTCTTCGAGCGGCACGGCGATGTCTTGCATCTTTTCAAGCTGCTTGATGCGGCTCTGCGCTTGCGCGGCTTTCGACGCTTTGGCGCGGAAGCGATCGATGAACTTTTGCAAGTGCGCCTTTTGTGCGTCCTGCTTGGCCTTCATGCCCTGCGCCAGCGCCATGCGCTCGGCTTTCTTCTTCAGATACGCATCATAGCCGCCAACGAAGACTTCGAGCTTCTTATCGTCGAGCGCCAGAATGTGCGTCACCGAGCGATTGAGCATTTCGCGATCGTGGCTGACGCAGACCACCGTATGCGGGTAGTCGCGGAGATACTCTTCGAGCCAGGCAGCGCCTTCGAGGTCGAGATAGTTAGTCGGTTCGTCGAGCACCAACAGATCAGGCGCGGAGAACAACACGCCCGCGAGTGCTGCGCGCATGCGCCAGCCGCCGGAGAATTCGCGCGCGGGCCGCGTCAGATCTTCCTGCTCAAAGCCGAGGCCGACCATGATGGCGCTGGCGCGCGCTTCACCGGAATAGCCGTCGATCTCGGCCAGACGCATGTGAATATCGGCGATGCGCTGCGGATCCTCGGCGGTCTCAGCTTCTTTCAGCAGCGCCGTCATTTCCTCGTCCGCCGCCATCACAAGCTCGATCAGCGGCGTATCCACTTGCGGCGCTTCCTGCGCCACGAAACCCATACGAGCGCCACGGCGCACCCGGATCGAGGCGTTCGGCTTGCCGACCTCATCGCGGATCAGTTTCAGCAGCGTCGACTTGCCCGTGCCGTTCTTGCCGACGAGGCCAACTTTCCAGCCCTCGGCGATGAACGCATTGGCGTTCTCGAACAGCGGCCTGGGGCCGATGCGATAGGTGAGGTCCGAAATCTCGAGCATGGAGGCGCGTGCTTAGCGGCGCGGGCGCGCTTTGCCTATGGCCGCAAGGTCACATCCTTTTGTTCCGGGCTAGTCACGCAGTTTCGCGCGCCAGAGCGTCGCCGCCAGCAGCATCGACAGCACCGACGAGCCGATCCAGAACCAGATCACCGGCCCGAAATCGTAAACGCGATCGTCGCCGACCATGTGCGAGAAGCGCTGGAGCAGCGAGCCTGAGATGTTCTCCTGCATCGCCGCACCCAGATACGAGAAGATGCCAATGACGCCCATTGCAGCGCCGGTAACGCGCTTGGGGCAAATGTCGACAGCAAAGAGCCCGCCAAGTGAAGCAACGAGGCCGGCTAGGCCGAGCCCAAAGAGCACCATGCCGATGACGAGCACGACGTTGTTTGCCGGCCCAAAGAAGATCAGCAGCAAACCAACGATCTCGCAGAGCGCGAACAACAAATTCGCCGGCGGTCGACGCGCGTTGAAGAACTTGTCGCTGATCAGGCCGTAGCCAACGGAGCCTGCGATCCCCGCAAGCGTCGATATCATCAACATCGTGCCTGACGCGATCTCGTCGCAGCCCCGCGCTTCCTGCAGGTAGAGCGGCCCCCACGAATTGATCGCGTAGCGCGTCACGTAATTGGCGGCGCTGGCGAGACCGAGAATCCAGATCGTCGGATAGCGCAGGATTGAGAACTGCAGCGCGATCGTGCCTTTGGCTTTGTTGGCTTCGCTTTCGGGCAGGTGATCGTTCTTCCAATCGGCGACAGCAGGCAGGCCCATCGTGCGCGGCCGATCGCGCATCAGCGACCACATCATGATCGCCGTCAAAATCCCGATCAGCGCCGGAACGAAATAGCCGTACTGCCAGCCAAGAGTCGCAACGACCCAACCGATGACAAAGAACGTCAGCCCCTCACCGATCGAGTGCGACGTAATCCAAAGCCCGTACACACGCCCACGCTCGCGATTGGAAAACCACGACGAGATCGCCACTACGCTTCCCGGCGCGCCAAAGCCCTGAAACCAGCCATTCAGGCCCCAGAAGATACAGGCGAGCAGAACCGTATCGGCGAAGCCCATGCCGAAATTACACAGCGCCGACATGGCAAAGCCGAACGGCAAGAAGAAGCGCATGTTGGCGTGGTCGGCGAGGAAGCCGTTGGTGAGCTTGCCGAGCGCGTAGGTGTAAAAGAGCGCAGAGCCGATCAGGCCGAATTCTTCGGGCGTGAAGATGCCCTGATTGATCATCGACGGCTTCGCCAAACCGATGGCGAGGCGGCAGGTGTAGATGAAGCCATAGCCTAGCGTGATCGCGAGCAGCACGCGCCAACGATGCTTGCGGTAGAGCGCGTCGATCTCGCTTTGACTATCGCGCAGCGGCGCATCAGCGGCCGTCGCGAACGCGCTCAAGAACCGTCCGATCAAAAAGCTGCCTCCCCTATGCCTGCGACCTTAAAGCGCTCGCAAAGAATGGCCAGGGGCGGCGCGCCATGCTGCACCGGCGAACGAAGCGACCTATATTGATGTGAGCAAAGAGACTCGCTCATGAACGCAGCTGAGAACCGTCCGCGCGTGGTGATTATCGGCGCTGGCTTTGGCGGTTTGACCGCCGCCAAGGCGCTGAAGAATGCGCCCGTTCAAGTCACTTTGATCGACCGGCGCAATCACCACCTGTTTCAGCCGCTCCTCTATCAGGTCGCGACCGCCGGTCTCGCGCCGAACCAGATCGCCACGCCGATCCGCGCAATCCTGCGCCACCAGAGGAACGCAAAGGTCGAACTCGGCACCGTTGAAAGCATCGACACAGCCAAACGCGAAGTCGTGCTCGGCGATCGGCGCGTGCCGTATGATTTCCTGATCATCGCCACCGGCGCGCGACACGCCTATTTCGGCCATGACCAATGGGAGCGCTTTGCGCCGGGTCTGAAAACGCTGGAAGACGCGACCGATCAGCGAAAACGCATTCTGCTCGCCTTCGAACACGCGGAGCTCGAGCCGGATCCGGAAGAGCGCAAGCGGCTGACGACATTCGTCGTCATCGGCGGCGGGCCGACGGGCGTTGAAATGGCCGGCGCCATCGCTGAACTCGCGAACAAGGCGCTGGCGCGCGACTATCGCCGTATCGATCCGAAATCGGCGCGGATTGTTCTCGTCGAGGCCGGCAAGGGCATTCTGAGCAGCTTTCCGAACGATCTTTCTGAGCATGCGCGCCGTTCGCTGGAAAAACTGG
Source organism: uncultured Terricaulis sp. (assembly GCA_964405865.1). Lineage (GTDB taxonomy): Bacteria > Pseudomonadota > Alphaproteobacteria > Caulobacterales > Aquidulcibacteraceae > Vitreimonas. Next base: position 108,226 of record CAYOPM010000008.1, read on the forward strand.
GCGTTGAAGTTCGTCTCGGCGAACCGGTGACACAGGTCGATACCGACGGCGTGATGCTCGGCAATGAACGCATCGCATCGCGCTGCGTGATCTGGGCGGCAGGCGTGCAAAGCTCACCCGCCGCGCGCTGGCTCGACATTCCGGCCGACCGCGCCGGCCGCGCCATGATCGGCGGCGATCTCCGCGCGCCAGGACACGACAACATCTTCGTCATCGGCGATTGCGCGGCGGTGAATGGCAAGGACGGAAAACCGCTCCCGGGCGTTGCGCCAGTGGCGAAGCAGCAAGGCGCCTACGCAGCACGCGCGATCGTTGCGACGCTCAACGGCGAGGCGCTCGATAAGCCGTTCGCTTACCTCGACGTCGGCAATCTCGCCACTGTCGGCCGCAAAGCGGCGGTGGCGGATTTCGGCTTCGTGCACCTGCGCGGTTTCATCGGCTGGGTGCTGTGGAGCGTCGCGCACATCTACTTCTTGATCGGCTTCAAGAACCGCATCGCCGTAGCACTCGACTGGGCGTGGTCCTACCTGACCTTCGAACGCGGCGCCCGGCTCATCACCGGCGACATTTCGGACGCTACGACAGCGCACTCGGCGGAGCGCGACGCAGCTTGAGTGCTCTGTTGGCTTAAGCCATCCGAGTTCACGGGTGCGACCACTGAAAACCACGCCACCCCGGCCTAGCCTCCGGCCACCCGTGGCTCCTCGGATCAGACATCGGAGGGTCTCGGCGCGCTTGCGTGCGGAATAAGTCTCGCGCACACGTTTTTTATGGGACAGGTCACAGACAAGGAGAAAGTCGCCGTGCGCTGGTCTGACAGCGCGGTCGTCTTTGATGCGTTCTCACCGCAATTGTACTGGCTTGCCATTCCCGCGGTGCAAGCGCGCCATCAGCGACGCAGTTGCGGTGGGCGCAATTATCCGTCCTGGGTCGAGTACTGCTTGAACGAGTTCATGCCCTATACGCCCGCCGAGCGCATGTTGAGCATCGGCTGCGGGCAAGGCGCGCTTGAACGGCAACTCCATACGCTGCGAGCATTCGAAGCGTGTGACGCCTTCGACATTGCACCCGGCGCGATCGAGATGGCGCGCAAAGCCGCATCGGACGCAGGCATTCGCACGATCAATTATGCGGCGCGCGACGTCGAGGCGCTCGATCTTGGCGACGGCCTCTATGATGCGATCTGGTTTAACGGTTCGCTTCATCATATTGAAGCGCTGGAGGTCGTGCTGAGCAATGTGCGCAGAGCGCTGAAGCCCGGCGGACTGCTCTTCCTGCACGAATACGTTGGCGCCGACCGCTTTGCCTTTCCATCAGTGCAACGCGAAGCCATCGAGCGTGCATTTCTGCTCATTCCCGAGACTTACCGCAAGAGTTTCGCCGCGCATGATATGGGCGAGGTCGCCGCGCTTCCTCCACTCCCCGATCCCGAAGAGGTCCGGCGTGCCGATCCCTCGGAAGCAGTTCGCTCCAGCGCGATCTTGCCAGTGGTCACAACCCTATTCGATACGCTCGCGCTCAACGCCTCTGGCGGCACGCTGCTTCAATTCTTGCTAAGCGGCATCGCCGGCAATTTTCGCGCCGATGATCCCAAGTCCATGGCGGTGCTCGATATGCTCTTCCGCATCGAGGATACGCTCATCGATACTGGTCATCTGCCGAGCGACTTTGTGGTTTGCACGGCGCGAGCCAAGCCCCAACGCGACGATGCGGACGCGCCGCTGCCGGACCTGGAGGGCATGCGAACCGCAATTTCCGATCTGCGCGAGGGCAACGTCAATGCAGCAAAAGAGATAGAGCGCTTGCGTAATTTGCTCAGCCGACGCACCTAAAACGCGCATGCGAATTCTACTATCGAACCATCAGCTTACGGCTCGATCCGGCTCGGAACTGGCGACCTGCGAACTGGCCCGCGGCCTGGCGGCGCGCGGCCATGACGTAGCGGTTTTCACATTCTTCAAAGGCGCGCTGGCGGAACAACTCACCCGTGAGCACGGCATTCCCGTTTTCGACGACACGCAGGGCGATCAGATCATTCTCTTCGGCGCGGAGATTGTTCACACGCACCACGCGCCCTGCGCCCACTTTCTTCGGCTCTACACGATGGGCGCCGTGCGCATCCACGGGATGCTCGGCGTACTGACACCGTTGGAAGCGCCGCCGCTCGACGCCGACATGTTCTCGCTCGGCTTGGCGATCTCCGAAGAGGTAGCGGAACGCATCGCCTTCACGCCCTTCAATACGACGCCTATCGAGATCTTCCGAAACTGGTTCGATGACCCTGGCGCGGCGTCATTGGCGCCGCCTGATCTGGCGGGCCTGATCAAAGTCGCCGTGGTCAGCAACCATGTCGCCCCAGAACTCGCAACCGCGCTCACCGAACTGCGCGCCGCGGGCGAGATCGAGCCGGAGTATTTTGGGATCGAGAGCGTGAGCGCCGTGATCGATAGCAAACTGCTCTCGCGCTACGGCATCGTGGTGTCCATCGGACGCACAGCGCTGATGGCGGCGGCGTGTGGGCGACCTTGCATCATGGCCGACATTCATGGCAGCGACGGCTTGCTGACCGCCGAGACGATTGATCGCGCCATGCGCAGCAATTTCTCCGGTCGCGCCACACGAACGCCGATCACCGCGGCCCACTTGGCTACAGAAATCGCGCGTGCCCGGAGCACAGATCTCTCCGGTTTGCGGGAGCGTGTGCTGCGCGAATTCAGTATCGGACCGCGTCTGGACTTCCTTGAGCGCCGCTATGCAGAGTTGCTGGCGTCGCCAGATAGGCGCCCCGCGGATCGCGGCGACTGGCCCGCTGAGGGCGCCGCTTACGCGGAGTTAGCGGCGCGCGTCCGCCATGCCGAGCATTTGCTGGCGGTCGAGCGCGCCGCGGAGTCCTCGGCCACCGATGCACTTGCCGCCGAAATCGATACGCTCGCACATCTGATCGATGCACAATCCGAACAGCTTGATCATTTGCAGAGCGAAGTGGCGCGCTATCGAAGCGTCGCCGAGTCCACAGTAGGATCGTCCAAGCAGGACGCACATGTCATTGATCATTTGCAGCGAACGCTTGCCTCTCGCGACGAAGCGATCGCGTGGTTGCAGGCGGAGCTCGCGTTTGCGCGTCGAAGGGGGACGGCTCCAAGGCCGCCAAGGCGCGGCGTTCGATCGGTGCTGCGATCCGCACTTGGCGAACTCGCAAAGCGATCGCCTCTGCTAAGAACAGCCGTGCGCAGCGCGATCCCGCTGCCGATCCGCGAGCGGCTGCACGGGCTTCTTTCTGGCCGCGACGCCCCCGCAAAACCCTCGCACACTGAGTTGCCGGCGCCGATTGTCAGCGGGGGCCGGTTCGATGCGCTTCCGGGGCGCTTTGACATCATCTGCTATGCCAACATTGAATGGGCGGCGCGCTTTCAGCGTCCGCAGCAAATGATGCTGCAGTTCGCGCGCGCCGGGCATCGCGTCTTTTACATCGTCGCGTCGCGCAAGCCGCCGGATGGCGCGACCTACTCGGTCGAGCAGATCGCCGAGAACGTCGTCCAAGTTGCGCTGAACGTCGACGCGATGCCAGACCACTACGCTGAAGCGATGAGCGCGGAGATGCACGCCAGCTACGCTTCATCGCTGGCGGCACTTGCTCAGAACTATGGCATCTATGCACCGGTTCAAATCGTTCACCTGCCATTCTGGACGCCACTCGCGCTGGACTTTCAGAAGACCCGAGGGTGGCGCGTCGCTTATGACTGCATGGATGAGTGGGACAGTTTCCCGAAAATCGGCGCGCCACTGCTTGCCGCTGAACATGAATTGGTTCGCGAAGCCGATCTGGTGACGGTGACGAGCCAGTTGCTGCTGGAAAAATGGCAAGAAGCAGCGCCCACGGCGATGCTCATTCGCAACGGCGTGGATAACGCCTTCTTTGCGGAGCGATTGGCGCCGAACACGCTACTCGCCGGCATTTCTCGGCCGATCATAGGTTACTACGGCGCGCTGGCGGAGTGGGTAGACTTCCAGTTGCTCGCCGACCTCGCCGATGCGTCGCCCGAGTGGTCATTTGTGCTGATCGGCGATCACTTCACTGCTGAAGTCGATCTGCTCAAGGGCAAGTCCAACGTGCACCTCCTCGGCCTGCGCCCATACGCGGACATGCCGCGCTACCTCTTCAATTTCGACGCGTGCCTTATCCCCTTCAAGCTCAACAAGATTACGCACGCGGTCGATCCGGTAAAGTTCTACGAGTACCTGGCCGGCGGAAAGGCTGTCGTCTCCACGCCGTTGGAAGAGTTGCAGCCGTTTGGCGAGTATGTTTCGTTTGCGGAGACGGCCGATGGCTTCAAACGCGCGCTCGCCGATCACCTCGCGCATGACACGCCGGAGAAAGCCGAAGCACGTCGGGCTTTCGCTGCGCAGAACGATTGGCGCCAGCGCTTTGAGGCTTACAGCAACGCACTGACAGCGCTGTACCCAATGGTGTCGATCGTGGTTGTCACCTACGGCAACCTCGACCTCACGCGCCTTTGCCTCGGCAGCGTTCTGCGCGACACTGAGCATCCACGTTTCGAAGTCATCATCGTTGACAACGCCTCCACTGATGGCACTCCGGATTATCTTCGCGAACTCGCGGGTGATCATGAAAATGTTCGCATCGTTCTCAATGATGCCAATCGGGGCTTCGCTGCGGCGAACAATCAAGGCCTCGCGCTGGCCTCCGGCGATGTGCTCGTCCTGCTGAATAACGACACTGTTGTTCCACGCGGGTGGCTATCCGGCCTGCTGGCCCATCTGGAGGATGCAGAGATCGGTTTGCTCGGACCGGTGACCAACGCCGTGGGCAATGAGGCAAAGGTCGTTCCGGACTATGCCGACATTACCGGCCTTCAGCCTTACGCAGACCAGCGTCGCCACGCGCTCTCGGGAAGGCATTTCGATATTCGCATGCTCGCCATGTTCTGCCTCGCTATGCGCAGAGACGTGTTCGTGCGGCTTGGTCCGCTCGATGAGAATTACGGCGTCGGCATGTTTGAGGATGACGATTACAGCATGCGCGCAAAGGCGGCGGGCTACCGCATAGTCTGCGCCGAAGACGTCTACATCCATCACTTCGGACAAGCGGCGTTCAAGAAGCTCATCGAGAACGGCGAGTACGATTCACTCTGGCAACGGAATCAAGCGTACTTCGAGTCCAAGTGGGGCTCTTGGCAGCCACACGTTCATCGCACGCCAGCGTGAGCGGTCGTGACGTCATCTAGTTCACCGATCGCGGTCGTCGTGATGGCCTATGGCCTACGACCCACTTTGGCCGCCGCGGTCAAGTCCATCACCGCTCAACGGCCATCAGCGGAAATCGTCGTTGTCCATTCCGGCCAAGGAAATCCGGCAGAGCATCTCGCGCAAGCGGGCGTAAACGTCCGGGTGATCAGGTCAGAGACGCGCCTCTTTCCAGGCGCCGCACGCAATGCCGGCATCGCCGCGACGCGCGCACCCATAGTTGCGTTCCTAGCAGATGACTGCATCGCACAACCGGGATGGGTCGAGGCACGCTTGTCGGCGCATCAGAGCGGCGCAGCGAGCGTGTCGAGCGCGCTCCTCTGCCACAGGCCGGGCAACCTGGTGGCGTTTGCCGCGCATCTTAGCCTCTACACACGCCGGCTGCCGGGTGCATCCGCCGATCTCGCGCTGCGCTATGGCGCTTCGTACCAGCGCTCGCTCTTCGATCGGCATGGACCCTTCCGCGAGGACATTGAGGGCGGCGAGGACACGGAGTTTCACCAGCGCCTGGCGGAGATCGAACAGCCGATCTGGCGGCCCGATGTTCAGACAATCCACACGGGGCCTGAAACACTCGGTGCATTCCTCACGACGCAAAGTCAGCGCGGCCGTCGAATGGCGGAATCCCTAAGGGCGATTGGAGGTGCGACAAACAAGACGGTGGCCACCGATGCTGTTGCGAGAACGCGGCGCATCCTTGTCGAGGCGTTGCGTTTCACGCCAGCCAACGAACGCTGGCGTGTCCGGTTGGCCGCACCTCTCATCGCGCTGGGCAACATCGCCTATGCTCGAGGCGCACTCTCGGCAGCGAGGCCGCGCCCGTGATTGAGGTGAACATCGTATCGACAGGCCGGCCACGCGTGCTCGCCGTGTTTTCCTATCGCTACGACGCACAGCTCGTGCCGAGCTTGCTCGCCAACATCGCGCCGTTTGTAGATGGTTGGGTAGCACTCGATGATCGCGCGTCGGTCAGTGTGTTTACACCGGAGGTGCCGCGACGATTGTCGCTCCTTGAAGCCGCGCGCGAGGCGGGTGCGGATTGGGCTCTTGCAGTCGATCCGGATGAGCGCTTTGAGCGCAGCCTGCACGCTTTGATGCCCGCTTTGCTCGCGCATCCGCAAGCAACGGCGCACACGTTTGCGCTGCGCGAAATGTATGGCCCGCTCCACTACCGCGTTGATGGGTTGTGGGGAATCAAGCGGCAACCGCGCTTGATCGATCTGCGTGCGGGGCTGCGACGGCCGGAGGGCGATCTGCATCTCCCTTGGTCAGCATTCATTCCCGATCCGCGCCTCAACGACACGGCGATCAATCTCTATCATCTCAAGATGATCGCGCCTGCCCGCCGTCGCGCGCGCGCAGCACTCTACAGCGCCCTCGATCCGGACAGCGCCGTTCAGCCTATTGGCTATGACTATCTCGCGAACGAGCAAGGGGCTGCGCTTGAGGCGGTGCCGCCGGGCCGCGAGTACTCTCCGCCTCACCTCGAGGACGGCGGCCTTTGGATGGCGCCGGTTTCGGGCCGTTGATCACCAGCCGAAGCGGCGGTTCGTCTCGACGAAAGGCGGCTCAAGCCGATAGCCGAAATGCGACAGCAGGCGCCGGTCCGCACTGGTCACTTCAAAACGGTGAGGACGGGAAAAATAGTTCACGTTGTGATCCTGAAACGCCGCAGCATCCATCGCCATCGGTGCGGCGTCCGTAACTGGCCAGATACGGGCAAGCGCACCATCAAGGTCGCTGGCCAAGTCCTCGTAGCGCACGCACACGCTGCGCCTCAGCTTGCGCGCGTCTTCCAGCATGGCGTGGTGCACGGCAAACCAATGGCGGAATGGCTCTTCGACGTTCTTCGATTTCATCCATTTGACAGTCGCCAACGCAACCGCGAGCGGATGACGAACGATGAAAACAAACCGCGCATCCGGCATCACTTCCTGCAGGAAACGCGTGCGTATGATGTTCGGAGGCGATTTTTCAACGCGTATTGCGCGGTGATCCCATCGCGCGGCCCATTCCGTCCGCAGCGTGCCAAGCTGCGTGGCATAATGCGGTACATCTGCCTCAGTGAGGCGCGCCCGCTCATTGAATGCAAACGCGCCGGGACCCCCAAGCGCTGCGTCGGTCTCGATGACGGTCTGGAGATGCTGCCCCTCATCTCTCGGAGCGTTTGTCTCATTGAAACCCGTAACATCCGGATGCGCCCTTAGAATGTCATGCAAAGCAGATGTGCCGCTGCGATGCAGCCCGCAGATGAAAACGTGGCGCGTGCCCAACATTGGCGCCGCCCGCGGCGGATAGCCGAGAATCTCACGCCATGCATCGTCGTCCCCAGTCCATTCATACGGCTCCGGCTGACGTAAAAGCCGATTGATGATACCCGGCTCGCCCCAATCTCCCTGCTCGTCCGGCGTCAGGTAGAGGAGGTCGAAGCGTAAGCGCGGCGCCTGTGCTGCAATGGTCTCACGCAGGCGCAGCGCAACCGCTCTCGCGTCATTGCCCCATCCATGTTGTCGAACAAAAAGAATCCGCTGATCCGACGCCAACAAGTCGCGCCAACGCTCAACGAGCATCGCGAACCGCCCGACATTTTCGCTGTGGGCCGTCTCGAGCTCAGCGCCCGGCGGAAACTCGTGGATGAATTGCGTTCCTGTCGGCTCGTCGATCACCACGCCGTCCTGATCCGCCACAAGACGATCGCGGGAAAAAAAGCCATCAAGGTCTGTCTCGATCCAGCGGATCAGCCCCTCGTCCTGCGTGATAATCCAATCAAACACATGCGCGGCTTTCACACCGGTCAACCGCCGGAGCTGATACGCGGGTTGGCACGCACGACCGAGGCTGACGATTTGATCGTATCCGGCGCTTTCAATCATTGGCGCTCAGCCTCAGCCATCTGCGGGACCGCATGATACCAAACTTCCCCGACACCGTAGGCAGCGAACACTCCAGGCCGCAGGGACAATCTCCCGGATTTGCAACCCAAAGCGCCTATGTCTGCAATCGCAGCGGCGTCTCTGGCTCACGATGGTTTCGTAAAGCGTGGAAACCTCGCCCAGATTCGATGTCCAGCCGACACCCTTCGGACGCTTGGGGAGATGGTGGACCCGAGGAGGATCGAACTCCTGACCTCTGCATTGCGAACGCAGCGCTCTCCCAGCTGAGCTACGGGCCCGTCCAGTGGGAGGCGCGATATAGAGCCGGGGGCGGTTGGCCGTCAATGCGGCCGGCGCCGGATCGCCCTTACCTCGGCGGCGTCAGCCATCCGTAGCTGCGCCAGGGCATTCACCAGTCCACCTTCGCCAAGGCTTCGGCGGACATCCTACGCTCTGCTCACGCGCAGCGAAGGATGGACGAATCCTCTCGGTCCGGGCTAGACGCTGCCCATGCAGACCGCCGGACTTCTTCTCATCATCTTCCGCTTGGTCGACGCGATCATCCAGCTCTTCATGGTCGTGCTGATCGTCTATGTCGTGATTTCCTGGCTCTTCGCCTTCGATATCGTCAGCCGCCGCAACCAATTCATCTACTCGGTGTACGAGTTTACGCGCCGCATCAGCGATCCGGTGCTGCGCCCGTTGCGCCGCCTGATTCCGCCGATCGCCGGCGTCGATCTCTCGGTGTTGGTGCTGATCCTCGGCATCCAGCTTTTGGTGCTGCCACTCTGGTGGTGGCTCTATGCCGTTCTTGCCGGAACCCCGACGCTGCCTTGAGCCGGCTGACCGTCCGCCTTACGCCCTCCGGCGGCACCGACCGCATCGTTGGCCGCGGACGCAATGCGGACGGAATGACCTACCTTAAAGCCCGCGTGCGCGCCGCGCCCGAGAACAACGAAGCCAATCGCGCCCTTGAAGCGCTGATCGCCAAGGCGTTCGGCGTGGCGAAGGGAAAAGTCAGCGTGTCGCGTGGTCAAACCGCGCGACTCAAAGTGCTAGAGATCGACGGCGCGAGCGACGCGGAGATCGCCGCGTTCCTGGACCGCTACGAGGAGAAGCCATGACCGGCCGCAGCATCGACGGCAAAGCCGTTGCCGCCAACCTTCGCGCCGAAATCGCGGACGCGGTGAGAGCGCTGCCCTCACAGCCGGCGCTCGCGGTGGTGCTCGTCGGCGACGATCCGGCGAGCCATGTCTACGTCGCGTCGAAGGCCAAACAGACCACCGAAGCCGGCATGCGCTCGGTCGAAATCCGTCTGCCCGCCGATACCAGCGAAGCCGCTCTGATCGCACGCGTCGCGGCACTCTCAAGCGATCCGGACATTGACGGCATTCTCGTGCAGTTGCCGCTGCCGAAGCACATCAGCGAAGCCAACGTGCTCGCAGCAATCGATCCGCTGAAGGATGTCGATGGCTTGACTGAAGCGAGCGCCGGCAAGTTGGTGCTCGGTAAGCCGGGCTTGCGGCCTTGCACGCCGGTTGGCTGCGTGATCCTGGCAAAGGGCGAACGGCCTGATTTGAGCGGCGCCAACGTCGTCGTCATCGGCCGTTCGATCCTGGTCGGCAAACCAGCGGCTTTGCTCTTCCTTGAGCAGAACGCCACCGTCACCATCGCGCACTCGAAAACGCGCGATCTGCGCATGGTGTGCCGCAGCGCTGACATTCTCGTAGCCGCTGTGGGACGTCCCGAAATGGTGCGCGGCGATTGGGTTCGCCCTGGCGCCATCGTCATCGATGTCGGCACCAATCGCGTGCCCGCGCCGGAGAAAGGCGAGGGCAAGACGAAGCTCGTCGGCGATGTGCATTTCGCGGAAGCGATCGAAGTTGCCGCCGCTGTATCGCCCTCGCCTGGCGGCGTTGGGCCAATGACGATCGCGTGCTTGCTGCGCAACACCGTACTGGCCGCCTGCGCGCGCCGCGGCTGGGCAGCACCCAACCTCTAAACAAAAGAGGCGCGGACCGAAGCCCGCGCCTCTCTCAGTTTGTAACGTCCAGCAACTTACTTCACGTTGTCGCCGTGCGTGATCTTCGAGTTACGGAAGCCGTAGAAGGCGTACACGAGCGCGCCGATCACGACATACGAAACCAACAGGATGGTCGGCAGATATTCGCGCGTCACCGTACCGGTGCCGCCGAAGATCACCGCCCAAAAGTCGATGCCTGTCGCCTGTGACGCGAGACCAATCAGGATCGGCCCCATCATGAACATCACGCAGGCGATGACGCCGAGGATCGGCGTGATCGGATAGAGCGGCACCTTGAACGGACGCGCGATCTCCGGGTGTGCGCTGCGCATATACATGACGCTAATGCAGACGATCGCGAAAGCGAGCGCCGTGCCGAGGCTGACAAGGTCGCCCAAAACGCCCAGCGGCAACAACGCCGCCGCAATCGCAATCAAAATACCCAGCACGATCGTGCCCATCGCCGGCGTTTTGAAGGTCTTATGAATATTGGCGAAGAAGCCAGGAATCAGACCGTCGCGCGCCATCTGGTAGAACACGCGTGTTTGCGCGTAGATCAGCACCAGCATCACCGAAGTGAGACCGGCGAACGCGCCGATTTTGATCAGCAGCGAGAGAATGTTGAGCGTTCCCGTTTCGCTATTGGCCCACGGGATCATTGCCCATTCCGGGTTCATGCGATCGATGGCGACGGCTATCGGCGCAGGCACGCCGAGTTCGCGGAACGGCACCACGCCCGTCATCACCATGGCGACGGCCATGTAGATCAAGGTGCAGATGACGAGCGAACCGAGAATACCGATCGGCAAGTCCCGCTGCGGATTGCGCGCTTCACCAGCGGCGGTCGAAACCGCTTCGAAGCCGACATAGGCAAAGAACACGACCGAGGCCGCGCGCAGCACGCCCTGCGGCCCAAAATGCGCACCGCCTTCATTCGGCGGCACGAACGGGTCCCAGTTTGCTGGGTTCACGTAGGTCACGCCGATGGCGATGAAGGCCAGCAGCACAATGACTTTGATCGCGACGATGATGTTGTTGACGGTCGCGGACTCCGAAACGCCGACGACGAGCAGCAAGGACACCGCCAGAATGCCGGCCGCGCCGACGAGGTTTATGTGGCCTGTGTTGACCAGAGCCCCGTCCTGATACTGGAACATCGACTCCGCAAATTGCGGTGGGATGATCACGCCGAAATCGTGCAGCAAGCTGACGACATAACCTGTCCAACCGGCCGCGACCGTTGACGCCGCAAGACCGTATTCAAGCAGCAGCAACCAGCCCATCGTCCAGGCGAAAACTTCGCCCATGGTGACGTAAGCATAAGAATAGGCTGAGCCCGAAACCGGGATGGTCGACGCCAGTTCGGCGTAGCAGAGCGCCGCGAAGGTACAGGCGATGCCGGCGATCACGAACGAAATGGCCACGGCCGGACCGGCGTAAACCGCCGCCGCTTGGCCCGTCATAACGAAAATACCCGCGCCGATAATGGCGCCGACGCCGAGGCTGACCAGATTGAACGGACCTAAAGTCCGCTTCATCTCCCCCGTATGAAACTCTGCTTGGACGTGCGCGACTGGTTTTCGCGCGAATAAGCGACCACCCATACAATTGTCTCCCCCGCGCCAAAGCGCGCAATTGGGCGCGGACCTTAACCGCCCCGTCATAACCCGCAAGGCCGCTGAGACCATCGGGTGTTGCTGCACTGCAACCTGACACCGAAACCGGCGCCAAAGGATCGCCAGCGGCAGCTTGGCGTTTGGGTTAGAAGAGAAAATTGACCGGAGAAGCTCCCATGCCAGCAGCAAAGATCGGCGCCGAAGCCGCACTCGCCCGCCTCGATGGCTGGCACGCCGCCGAGGGCCGCGACGCCATCACCAAAGAATTCCGCTTCAAGGACTTCAACGCCGCCTTCGGCTTCATGAGCCGGGTGGCGCTCTTCTCCGAGAAGCACGATCACCATCCGGAATGGACCAACGTCTACAATCGCGTCGAGGTCACGCTCGCGACGCACGATAGCGGCGGCGTCACCGATAAGGACGTGGCGCTGGCGCATTTCATGGATGAGGCAGCGGCGAAAATCGTCAGCTAGTCGACGGATTCCTCGGTGGCGCGCCACATAGCGAACGTACCGAGCTGGCGGCCGTTGGTACGATAGGCGGCCCCGCTATAGCGGTCGTCGCGCAGCACGCCCTCGTATCGAAAGCCATCCTCGTATTTCAGCGTCAGGCGATCGCCATTGGCGCTCCATGCGCCGCCGCCATCGTGACCGCGGCCAGCCCGGCCGCTGGTGAACGTGCCGTCGGGATTGATCTGCCACGAATAGCTGACGCGCCGATCGCTCCAACTCACTTGGCCGACCCATAGGCCGACGGGCGAGCGCTCATCGGCCCACACCAATGGCGTGAAGCAGGAGACAAAGAGTGACGCCGCCCAAAATCGGCGGCTGCGCGCGGTCGTCATGGGTTGCTACACTCATCCGTCAACGTGGCGGAATTGGTAGACGCCGGATTACACGGTCCGCCCCGTTAGGGGTGCAGGTTCGATCCCTGTCGTTGACATCGCTGATGCATCCGAACGTCCAGAGCCCGCATCTCACAAGCCATGAAGCACCTCGCCCTCGCCGCCACACTTCTGCTCGCCGCCTGTACCGCCGCCGAGTCGACGCTCGACGCGCCGATGCTCAGCTACATCCGTTCCAATCAGGACGGGACGCTGCCGGAGCAGATTTACGTCTATAGGCCAGACGCCACGCATGTCGAAGTCGGCAAGATCGTCAGCCGCTGCGAGAATGCAGCATTCGTGACGGCGGAGCTTGATCCCGCGCGCGGCCAACCGCGTGAACTGGTCGGCGGACGCATTGCGCGCGATGGTTCGCAAGAGGCGTTCGCCTGGCTCGCTTATGATTCGGAGGCGCGCCGGCTTCATGCACGCGTTCCCGCCGCCGGTATCGATCAGCAGGTCGCTATCGATGGCGAGCCTTGGCTGATCTACGATTTCGATCTCTCCGAATTGAACGGCCTCTTCTATGGCCGTCCGCCGGCGCGCGAGGATTTCCGCTACGCGGTGGCCTTGATCTGGCCGGAGGACGGCGCGGCAAGCCCCTTCCGCAATCTCGGCTTCATGGAGGCGCGCTATGCTGGCGCGGAAAAACACCTTGGCTACGATACGCTGCGTTTCGATGTGAGCGGCGGACTAACGGGTCAACTTTGGCTCGATGCACAGCTTGGCCACATCGTCGAAGCGCGCTTCGATCAGCCGAACCATCCCGGGTACGCCGATTTCCGGCTCGTGCTGCAAGACATGCATGTGAATGGCGAAGAAGCCTGGGCGCGCGTACGGCGCATGCACTGGGAAGGCTGTCCGCCATCCTAGAGATGGAGCGCAATCATTTGCCTTCAAGAATTGCGCGCACACTGATTTTGGAGATGGTCGCGTCCACCGATTGCACCGGAGAGACGCGATGACCGAAGCACTACACACGGGCCCATTTTATCACGGGACAAAAGCCGATTTAAAAGCCGGCGACATGCTCGGTCCCGGCTACGCCTCGAACTACGGCCAGCGGAAGAATGCGCGCTTCGTCTATTTCGCAGCAACCCTGGAAGCCGCGATCTGGGGCGCTGAGCTGGCGCAAGGCGATGGCCGCGAGCGCATCTACATCGTCGAGCCCACCGGCGCGTTCGAGAACGACCCGAACCTCACCGACAAGAAATTCTCCGGCAACCCAACGAAATCCTATCGCACGGCAGATGGCTTACGCGTCGTCGGCGAAGTGAGCGAATGGACCGGCCATCCGCCGAAGCAACTGAAGCACATGCGCGACCGCCTGTCGGAGCTGGATCGGCTTGGCGTCGAGGCGATCGAAGAATGAGACCAAAGTCACTGGAGCATTGGCGCTGCGCCGCTAAGCTGCCAGCATGACAATCTTTCTTCGAGTGCTTGTCGGAGCTTGGGCGCTCATTTCAATCGGCATGGGCGTGTTTGCGTTCTCCGTCGTCTACAACGTCTCCGACCGCCACCTGCCCACCGCGACGCAAGAAGCGTTCGAGACAATCCCGGAAGCCATCATGAGCATGATGGGCTTCAACGGCTCGCCGTGGTTTGTTGATGTCGCATACTGGCTCGCGCTGGCGGCGGCGCTGTTCTTTGCGTTTCGGCGCAGAGGCTGAGGCGCCAAGGCGATAGCGCATCAGATTTGTCGCTGGCACGCGCCATCAAACCGATCCCGTTCCACAACAAGAAGAGCAAGAGTCACTTCCCGATCCGGAGCATACGGAGCAGTTAACGCGACCCGAGCCATTGCAGCCAGCCCAACACCGCCGCGGCGGGTCTGACGAAATAATGCCGGCCACTTCTCCGGCGCCTCCACACTGGCTGCATGACACTTTCCCACCGCCGGAGCACGAGCCGCAACTCAGACGACCAGCGCCTCCGCAGTTCCCGCATCGGTCCACTCGCACCTCCTCCATAAACCGCCGAAGCGCGAGTCTTACAAAATCAGCGCCCGCAACGCATACGCAACCGCCGCCACTGCGCACAAGCTCCCGACCCACAACACCGCAAACCACACCAGCCGCTTGCCCAACGGCCGTTGCGCCTCGCCCTCTTCGGGCGGGCCTTCAATGATAGGCGGCATCGTCGTCCACTTTCGCGCGGAAGATCCAGTACACATAGGCCGTATAAGCGAGGATGATCGGCAGCATCGGGATCGCGCCCCAGAGCATCAGCTCAAGCGCATTGTCCGCAGCGGCCGCGTCAGCGGGCGTCATCGCGAACGGCACGATGTACGGCCAAAGCGAAACCGCGAGGCCGAGATAGCCGATCAGGAAAAGCCCAACCGCCAACAGATACGGCAAAATATGCGGCGCGCCCTTCCAGCGCCGCCACAACGCAAAGCAAATCGCGGCAGCCGCTATCGGCAGCGGCGCGAGCACGCTGAACGATGACCAGTCGACGCTCGTCATCGTCACGCCCCAGCGTTCGGTGACGCGCGAATCGACGCCAAGCGTCGCCAAGCTCACCGCGCCCATCGCCAACGCCGTCAGCACCGCAAGCTGCGCCACCCATTTGCGCGCGCGCTCGTAAAGCTCGCCTTCGGTTTTGAACACCAGCCAGCAACCGCCCAGCAGCGCATAGCCCGCAACGAGCGAAACAGCCGTCAGCATGGAGAATGGCGTCAGCCAATCCATCGCGCCGCCGGCGAACTGGCCGTCGACAATATTCACGCCCTGAATGAACGCGCCGAGCACGAAGCCCTGCGCGATCGCAGCAACGATCGACCCGCCGGCGAACGCCGCCGTCCAGAACGTCTTGCCGCGTCCGCGCCCGTGATGACGGAACTCAAACGCAACGCCGCGAAAGATCAGCGCGAGCAGCATCAAGAAGATCGGAATGTAGAGCGCAGGCATCAAAGCCGCGTAGGCTTTTGGAAACGCCGCGAACAAACCGCCGCCGCCGAGCACGAGCCATGTCTCGTTGCCGTCCCATACGGGCGCGATAGCGGCCTGCATGTGGTCACGCTCGCGCGCATCCTTGGCGAACGGGAAGAGAATGCCGACGCCGAGATCGAAACCGTCGAGAGCAACGTAAAGAAAAACCGCGACGGCGATCAACACCGCCCAGATCATGGAGAGTTCGAGGCCAAACATTAGTGCGCCTCCTGCACGCCGGCGCCCATGGGCGTGCCTGGCGGTTCGTTGGTATCCTTCGGCGGCGTCTCGTCGGACTCCGGCCCTTTCGCCATCAAGCGCAAGATGTAGAGCGCGCCCGCGCTGAACACGATGGCGTAGACGACAATGAAGAAGAGCAATGACGTCGCCACCGACGCTGCACTCACTGGCGACGCAGCATCGGCGGTGCGGAGCACGCCATAGACGACGAAAGGCTGGCGGCCGACTTCAGCCGTGATCCATCCGGCAAGCACAGCGATGAAGCCACTCGGCGCTGCCGCCACCAAGGCGCGATGATACCAGCGCGACGTATCGAGTTTCTTCAGCGCCCACGCGCCTGCGCCCCAAATCCCAAGCGCCACCATCGCCAAGCCCATCGCGACCATGACGCGGAACGCCCAGAACGTGATCCAAACTGGTGGGCGATCTTCTTCGGCGAACGAGTCAAGGCCCGGCAGCACGACATCGGGGCCGGCATTGTTCACCGTCGAGCCGAAGCCAGGAATGGCGATCTCGAAATGGTTGGTCTCGGCCTCTTCGTCAGGCCAGCCGATCAGCACCGTCGGTTGCTGCGTGCGTGTGGTCCACCAGCCTTCGAGCGCTGCGACTTTCGCCGGCTGATGGTGGCCCGCGACGATGCCGCTCTCGTGACCGACCATGACTTGCAGCGGCGCTACGATCGCCATCATCAGCACCGCCATGCGCAAAGCCGTGCGGCTCTCAGGTAGAGCCTTGTTCTTCAAGAGCGCGAATGCCGAAACGCCGGCCACGACCATCGCCGTCGTCAAGAACGCGGCGAGCACCATGTGCGCGAAGCGGCTTGGCATGGAGGGCGTGAAGATCACTTCCCAGAAGCTCGTCGCCACCATCGTGCCGTCGGCGGCCCATTCCCAGCCTTGCGGCGTTTGCATCCAGCTATTGGCGGCGAGAATCCAGAACGCGCTCATCAACGTGCCGATGGCGACCATGCAAGTCGAAAAGAAGTGCAAGCCCGGCCCGACGCGCTTCCAGCCGAACAGCATGATGCCGAGGAACGAAGCTTCCAGGAAAAACGCGGTCAGCACTTCGTACGCGAGCAGCGGGCCGATGACGCTGCCCGTCATCGCCGAGAAGACGCTCCAGTTCGTGCCGAACTGGTAGGACATCACCACGCCCGACACGACGCCCATGCCGAACGACAGCGCGAAGATCTTTACCCAGAAGAGATAGAGGTTCTTGAATAACGGCTTCTTGGTGAAGAGCCAAAGCCCCTCACACACAGCCAGAAACGACGCCAACCCGATCGTGAAGGCCGGGAAGATGATGTGAAAGCCGATCGTGAAGGCGAATTGCAGCCGCGACAGCAGCAGCGCGTCCCATTCCATGTCGAACCTCGTCGGACCGCAATCTAGGCCGCGCCCTCACGCCGCGCCAGCTTGCGCTTTGCCGCGCTGCGCCACACAGTCGCGCGACAAAACGGGAGGACGTCCATGAGCGGGCGCGTTGCAGGCAAGAAGATCTTCATCACCGGCGCAGCGCAGGGCTTAGGCCTCGCTATGGCGCAAGCTTGCGCGGCGGAAGGCGCGAAGGTTGCGCTCTCGGACATCAATGTCGATGGCGTCGAAGAGCGCGCAGCAGCGATCAATGCCAAGCACGGCGAAGGCACGGCCTTCGCCTACGCGCTCGACGTCACCAACGAAGACCATTGGATCGCAGCGCTTGAAGGCGCGAACGGTGCAATGGGTGGCATCTCCGGCCTGGTGAACAATGCCGGCATCAGCTCGCGCGAAGGCGGCATTGAAGAGCTTTCGCTCGAAGGCTTCCGCAAATTGATGAGCGTGAACGTCGACTCCGTCTTTCTCGGCGCCAAGCACGGCATCAAATATCTGGCCAAGAACCAGCCTGGTTCGATCGTCAACATTAGCTCGATTGCCGGCCTGATCGCGAACCACACCTCGCCCGGCTACAACGCTTCGAAGGCGGCGGTCTGGCTGCTCTCCAAGAACATCGCACTCTATTGCGCCAAGAAAGGCTTGGACGTCCGCTCCAACTCGATCCACCCGACCTTCATCGACACGCCAATCCTCGATCCGATCCGCAACATGTTCGGCAAGGACGAAGCCGAGGCCAAACTCGGCCGGCAAGTGCCACTCGGCCGCATCGGCAAGCCGGAAGAGATTGCTGCAGCTGCACTCTATCTCTTGTCGGACGAAAGCCGCTTCGTCACCGGGGCGGAACTGAAGGTGGACGGCGGCATCTCAGCTATGTGATTTGCCGACGCCCTTGCCTCGCCCAACATTGTGTTCATGTTCCGACCCATGCGTTTCCTCGCCGCCTTCGTCGCACTCTTTAGCCTAGCCGCTTGCGGCGATCCGGAACCGGCAGCGCCCGCGGTCCCGCTGCCGACTGATCCGGCGGCGCAAGTCCGCGTCGTGCTGCCAACGTCGCGCATGAGCCCGGACTGGATCTCGATCGCGCGCCAGCGCGATTGCACGGGCAACGAAGATGAGGGCGAGCGCTGCCCGTATGGCGAGGTTTTCTATAATCAGCGCACCATCACCCGCAGTGTCGACGGCACGGTCGCCAACATCTGGATCCAAACCGACCACGGCGCGCCACAGCTCTTCACCGGCGAGACCGAAACCAGCGTCATCACCGTGCGCTACACGCGCACGCGCCTGCACTATCGCTTCCGCTGCAACGACGAGACGTTCTCGATCGCCGAGCGCCAAATTCTCGGCAGCAGCGACGCGGTACTGCAGCGCGAAAATCCGCCAGAAGTCTTCCGGGCGCCACAACGCTGGAGCGCGGTGGCGCTGGCGCTACCGATCGCCTGCCGTGGCGGGACTCTGGTCCCTTAAGACTGCTGCTGACGCTGGTAGATAATGTTGACCAGCAGCACGCGTGCACCTTCAGCGCCGAGCGTGCGATCGACTGATTGCTGCAGGAGACGCGTGAGCTCGGTAGGGCTCGGCGGC
Organism: uncultured Terricaulis sp.; assembly: GCA_964405865.1. Taxonomy (GTDB): domain Bacteria; phylum Pseudomonadota; class Alphaproteobacteria; order Caulobacterales; family Aquidulcibacteraceae; genus Vitreimonas. Next base: position 127,013 of record CAYOPM010000008.1, read on the forward strand.
GTGCGGCTGCGATAATAGGTCGATGAGTAGGTCGCGAGCGCCGTGCGCAACGCATCACGCAGGCGCGGCGCATTGAGCATCGCGCGGCGCCGCAGCGTCTCATCCGGCACGTCGAGGCCCATATCGAGCACGATGGTGCCGTGATTGGCGTTGCGCTGCAGAACACCGGCCGAGAGCGTCGGCATCGGCACGAACGACTCAGCGCTGGTCAGGCGCTCTTGGCGCGTCGCCGGGGCCTGTTCCGCGGTCGTGCTGCTGGAGCTTGAGCTGCCGCCGCCAGCCGCAGACGCCGGCCCTGCAAGGGCGGCGGCCAGCGCAAGCAAAGCGAGGGTGACGTGGAGACGCATGTCTCCACCATTCAGCCCGACGCAGTGAAAGAAGCGTTAGCGCAGCGGCTCGCTGTCGTCCGGCGCGGGCGTCGCGCGAAACATTGCGCCCAGATCAACGGTTGAGCGTTCGCCCAGCGCATCGAAATGCGCGGTCAGCCAGCGATCGGCGGCGGCACGACCGGTATCGAAGAGGTCAGTGAAGAAGCTGATATCGGTATTGAGATCGACGCCGACGCCCAGAGGCGTCAGCGCTTGGCCTTCACTGACATTATGAACCAGCATCTTGCGATAGCGCCCTGCCGGCAGCCGGCTCTCATCCATGAGACGTGCGACGAAGTCGATGGCGCGAAGCTCGCTCAGCAGATTGGCGTTGAAGTTGATCTCGTTGATGCGGGCGGTGATGTCCGTCGCTGTGCGCGGCAGGCCGGGGCGCTCGATCGGGTGCGTCTGCACGATGACGATGTCACGCGTGTCCTCAACGCCGAACAGCGGAAACAGCGCCGGATTGCCGGTGTAACCGCCATCCCAGTAAAACGCGCCGTCAATATCAACCGCCTGAAAGAGTTGCGGCAAGCAGGCCGAGGCCATGACGTGATCGGCGGTCAGTTCGCCATGCTCGAACACGCGCACGCGGCCGGTTTCGACATTGGTGGCGGCGATGAAGAGCTGCATCTTATCGCAAGCGCGCACGCGCTCGAAATCGACCAGCTCGTTCAGCACGTCCTTTAGCGGATTGATGTTGAGCGGATTGAAATCGTACGGCGAGGCAAACTTCGCGGCGACATCGGCCCAGAGCGCCAGATAACTCTCGGCCGCCCAGCCCGGCTTGAAGGCGTTGAGGAACGCCATCATCGGCGTGCGGCGATAGGGACTGGCTTCGCCTGCCTTGGCGACGTTCTCCCAGAAGCTTCTGAGCTTGGCGCGTGCGCCCTCGCGGCCACCTTGGTGTAACCCGTCAGCGAGCACGACCGCACACATCGCACCGGCAGACGTCCCAGACGCCGCCGCGAACTCGATCCGCTCATCTTCAAGCAAGCGATCAAGCGCACCCCAGGTGTAAGCCCCGAGCGCGCCGCCGCCTTGTAGCGCGAGCGAGATGCGCTTCTTCACTGCGCCCTTTGTCACTGAGCCGTCCAACCGCCATCAATATTGAGCGCCGCGCCGTTGATTTCGTCCGCAGCCGGCGAGGTGAGAAACAGCGCCAACCCAGCGACCTGCTCAACCTTCACGAATTGCTTCGTCGGCTGCGCCGCCAGCAGCACGTCATTGATAACTTGCTCGCGCGTCAGCCCGCGCGCCTTCATCGTGTCGGGGATCTGGCCTTCGACCAAAGTCGTGAACACATAGCCGGGCGAAATGGCGTTGCAGCGCACATTGAACGTGGCGCCTTCGAGCGCGACCGTCTTGGTCAGGCCGATAATGCCGTGCTTGGCTGCGACGTATGCCGACTTGAATGGCGAAGCGACGTGGCCGTGCGCCGAAGCGATATTGATGATGCGGCCATACTTGCGCTCCTTCATGCCGCGCATAGCAGAGCGGATCGTGTGGAACGCCGAGGAGAGATTGAGCGCGATGATCGCGTTATACTTATCGACCGGGAAGTCCTCGATCGGCGACACGAACTGAATGCCGGCATTGTTGACCAGGACATCCAAGCGGCCGTGCGCGGCTTCGGCGCCGGCGACCAACGCGGCGCACGCCTCTGCTTGCATCAGGTTCGCGCCATCGTAACGAACGGAGACGCCGGACTCCGCTTCGAGGCCCGAACGGATCTTCTCGATCTCGGCAGCGTCGCCCAAGCCATTGAGCGTGACGTTCATGCCGGACTTGGCCAGGGCGGTCGCAATCCCCAGGCCGATGCCGCTGGTTGAGCCCGTCACCAAGGCCGCTTTACGTTCGCTCATCTGCTTCCCTTCTCGCCGCTTGTCTTGCGCCGGTCCGCCGGAACCGCTAGCGCAAGCACTCATATAGCCGCCACGCGGCCGATGAGGGATGCCCGCTTATGGATTTCACCGCGCCGCTCAGCGCCTTCGTGGCCGGCTTTCCCGATTTCATCATTCAACTCGCAGTCGCGCTCGGACTCTTCGTCGCATCCTTGATCATCTACGTGATCATGACGCCGCACAAAGAATTGGCGCTCATCCGCGCCGGCAACCCATCCGCAGCACTCGCCTTCGCCGGCGTTGTCGTCGGTCTCGCCATCCCCCTGGGTTCGTGCCTCGCCTACGCGTTCGGCCTCTGGGATCTGGTGATCTGGGGCATCGTCACATTGCTGTTGCAGCTTTTGGCGTTCCGCTTCGCCGACATGTTCCTGCGCGGCCTGCCGCGCCGCATCGCTGAAGGCGATGTCGCGGCCGCCGTCTTTCTCATGAGCGTCAAGATCGGCATCGCTCTCATCATCTCGGGCGCCATCGCTGATCCGAGCATGTCCGTCTATCGGATGGGCTAAGCATGATCCGGCTCATCCCGGACTGGCTGCTCTACATCATCGTCATCGCGGCGGTGGTGTTTGTGCTCTTCCGCATCGACGAGCGCGCCGATGCGCCGGAGGCGTTGCCGGGTGCGGAGACTGAAGCCGGCGCATTCCTGCCGCCGCCGTCGATCTACGATCCGGAAGTGCTCGTCGAAGTCGGCCCCGTGTCATCCGGTCTCGGCAGCGCCTTTGCGATTTCCGAAGAAGGCTGGTGGATCACCGCGCGCCACGTCGTCGATGCATGCGAGCGTGTCGGCCTGATTGTTAGCCACGGCGCCGCTGCTGAAGTGCTTGAGGTGCGGATCGCGCGCTTTGCCGATCTTGCGCTGCTGCGCACCGACCGCGCGCCGCTGGCGCTCGCCATCGACACGACCGAGCGGCAATTCCAGATCGGCCAGCGCGCCTTTCACGTCGGCTTCCCACAGGGCCGGCCTGGCGAAGCCTATTCGCGCCTGATCGGCCGCGAGACGCTGGTCGCGACCGGCCGCTATGAATTCGAAGAACCGGTGCTCGCTTGGGCCGAACTTGGCCGCACCGGTAATCTGCGTGGCTCACTCGCCGGCATTAGCGGCGGGCCAGCACTTGCTGCAAATGGGCAAGTTATCGGCGTCACGGTTGCGGAGTCCGCTCGCCGTGGCCGCATCTATACGGCCGCACCCTCCTCGATCCTGCGCATGCTCCGCGTCGAGCGCGTGGACGCGACCGGCGCACCGGCGCCGCGTCTGACGGCGGAAAATTACGGCCAGGAATCGGATAATCTCCGCCGCGAACTTGCGGTGGCGCAGGTGGTGTGTGTAGCAGGAGCGGAATGAGTTACGCCGATCGCCTTATCGAAGCGGTGCGCGCCAAGAACACACCGCTCTGCGTCGGCCTCGATCCGTTTCCTGAGAAAATCCCTGCCTTCTTCGGCAATGCGCGCGAAGATACGTCAGCCGTTCTCAAATTCTTCGCTTCGATCGTCGAGATCGCGCGCAATCATTGCGCGGTGGTGAAGCCGCAGCTCGGCCTGTTCGAACAGTTCGGCGAAATGGGCTACGCCACCGCGCGGCTCATCTGTGAACAAGCGCGCGGGCAAGGGCTCATCGTCCTGCTCGACGCCAAACGCGGCGACATCGGCACGACGGCCGAAGGCTATGCACGCGCCTCACTCGGAGCCGCCCCCGGCTTCAACGCCGATTGCGTCACCATCAATCCATACATGGGCCTAGACACGCTCGAGCCCTTCATCGCCACTGCGCAAGCCAATGCTAAAGGCGTTGCCGTACTCGTGCGCACGTCGAACCCCGGCGCGGGCGATGTGCAAGATCTGCAAGTCGGCGGCGCACCGGTGTGGCGGCGGGTGGCGGAAATGCTCTCGCCGTTGCAAGCGCGGCTGCAGGGCGCATCCGGCTGGTCCGGCCTGATGGTCGTCGCGGGCGCCACCTACCCAGAAGAGGCTCGCGCGCTGCGCGAGACGCTGCCACGTTCCTTGTTCCTTGTTCCCGGCTATGGCGCCCAGGGCGCGTCCGCGACCGACGCTGTGGCCGGTTTTGTGAAAACGCCGAAGGGTTTGGAGGGCGGCATCGTTTCCTCCTCCCGCGCCGTCAGCTACCCGCCGGCCGCACAAAACGCCACGAATCTCAACGATTGGCGCGCCGCCATCAATGAGGCGATGGCTGCTGCTGCTGCTGAACTGCGCACCGCCTGCGTGGCCTGAACTGGCGACAAGCGCGCTTAGATTCGCTAATCCCTCGAATCGGGAGACGCCGCGAGGCGAGGGAGACGACCCTATGCGCAAGAATCTGACGCACGCTCTGGCCGCTATCGCGATGCTCGCCATCGCAGCGCCAGCCTTTGCAGACGGACCAGGCGAAGCTGGCCCCGATGTGGCCGCACCACCTGTTCGCCCGGCCGCACCCGCGCCGCAACCTGCCCAACCGGCGCCCGCGCCGGTCGCCGAACCTGCCGCTGTCGAAGGCCGCACCGGCGTCATTCCGCTCGGCGACAATCTCTCGATCAACGTGCCGCAAGGCTATCGCTTCTACGGCGAGCCCGAGGCGCGCGCCTATTTGAACCGCAACAACGCAGCAGCACCCGCCGGCACGATCTACGGCATGGTCGCGCGCGCCGACGCTGACATCAACGCGGCTGATACATGGGCCACCGTCATCTCGTATGACGCGATCGGCTACGTGCAGCCCGAAACCGCCTCGGGCCTCACCGATGCAAACTTCGAGCGCGACGTGCGCGAAGCGCGACGCACCCAGAACCGCACCTTCGAAGGCTTCGCGACACCGCCTGCCTTCGTCGCCGAAGATCCGTCGCTCGCTTGGGCCGAACGCATCCTCTCGCCCGGCTCGCGCGGCAAAGACTATCGCTACGAACTGAAAGAGCTCGGCCGCCACGGCGTCTCGACGCTGACCTCAATCGGCACGGCCGACCAAGCGCCGGAGATCACCGCGGCCGCCGCCGAAATCGCCGGCATGCTGAGCTTCAACGAAGGCGAGCGCCACGCCGACTTCCAACCGGCGAGCGATGAAGTCAGCCGCTATTCGATCCCAGGCCTCGTCACCGGCGTCGCCGCGCAAGACCCGCAAGCCGTCGCCGACCCCGCCGCCGCGGCGGGTGGCACAGGCCAAACCGCGTTCGGCGGCCTCGCCGGCTGGTTTCCCTGGGTCGCCTTCGGCGTGCTGCTACTCGCAATCGCCGGCTTCCTCATGATGCGCAAGCGCCGCGATGAGGAAGAAGAGGAAGCGTAAACGGATGCTGGACGCGGACTAGCCGCGCACGCGGCTGTCCGCTTCTGGCCCGAAGCGGACTAAGCGCGGGTGCTCCTCAGCTCCCTGGCGGGATCGTGAACCCAAGACGTCCCGCTCGTCGTGGCGCGATGCTCGCGGCCCTTGTCGTCTGCGATCACCACAGCGCACTTGAATGCGTCATCCAGCGCAAACTCCACAGAGACGGCGGCCGCACTAACCCACTCAACCGGCATGCGCCGCGCCTTTAGCTGAGCGCCGAGCATCTGCTGAAAGCGCTTAGCCATAGGGGCAAAATCCTCGCTAGGCGGAGTGACCATCAGATTGAGTAGATCAACACGCACAGTGGAGACGTTGGTCTTGACTGCGAGTTTGCGCAGCTTGCCCAAGGCCCAGTAGCCGCTCACGTCGTTGTTGCGACTAACAAAGGAGCCCAGCAGGCCAAACGCTGCTCCACGGAGTTCTTTTCGCCTCGGCATTGGCCCCATCTAGCGCCGGTAGTCGAACATCCGCTACCGGCGAAAAGCAGACACTGGCGCTTGCCTCCGAAGCCAAATGCAAGCTCCGTCATTCCGTGGCAATGCGGAGCATTGAGCCCGGAAGCCAGGGGCAAACGGCGAGCTTGCGGCCCCTGGGTTCCGGACCGCGCGTCGCGCGTCCGGAATGACGGCGCTAGGGGCGGTTATGATCGGAGGATAGATCGAGCCGCGCGCCGCAGACGCGCGAGATTTCGCGCACTCCGAGCAGAACCGAAAGCGCGGATAGATCACCGCAAATCCGACCGCATAGAGAACCGTCGTATGATCACGCATCGTTCTCGCATGGAGGGCAGTTGGCCACTGTTCAGCTAACGCGCGGACGAGGTGATCGAGCGTGACGCCACCGATGCTTTGCAGGCGATCGCAAAGGCGGGACCTGAGACGGACAGACCCATGGACGTTACTCAGGATCCGTAACGCAACGGCCGCGGAAGCCCACGGGATAAAAACCGTGTGGAGCAAGCACCTGGGATTTGCGCGAACAGCGCGGACCAGCACGCGATCGGCGATCGAGCCAAGGGAGTGAAAAACCTCCCCGTGCCGAGCCGATGAAGCAGATCACGGAGACGCGTGAGCAAGCGTCCGGCGCCAGCAATGGCGCACTAGACTACCCTAAGACGCAAGCTCTCGCGTCTCCGCCCTCCACGCGCGCGCGTACTTCCGCGCGTGTCCCGAAGCGTTGACGCTTTGTCTGCCGGTTGAATTCTGTTGAACGGCCCAACCAACGGCGTAAGCACGCGGGCGGGCGGCGAGATCATGAGCGGGCGATCTACAAAAGCAGACGAGGCGGCGCTAACTTCGTGCGCGCGGCGGGCGTGCGCATGAACCCGATCAGCGCACCGAACGAAGTCTTCCGGACTTTCGCCTCGCGCATGGCTGTCCTCGCCTGGGCGGCGCTGCTCGTGTTCTGGGCGATCTACGCCGCCGATCATTTTTTCGCGCCAGGCGAGAGCGCTTTCGATAGCCCGCTCTCGCGCTACTTCACGTTCCAGCCGGACTCCAATCAGATTGCTGCGCTCGCGGGCGTAAACGCCGCGGTCTTTGCGATCGTCATCACCGTCGCCAGCATCATCGTGCAACTGACCGCCGACCGGTACACAGGCGTTGCGCGCATGTTCCTGCGCGACAAGATCAACGTACGGGTTGCCGCCTATTATGTGATCACTTGCGTCGTCGGCGCCTGGCTCGTGCTCGCCATTCACACGGACTACGCACCACGCGCCACGATCGCGCTCCTGCTCAGCCTAACGACCGGCGGCATCGTGCTGATGATGCCGTACTTCGGCTATGTGTTCTGGTTCCTCGAACCCCAGAACCTCATTCGTCGGGTCCGTCAGGATGCCGCCGCACAAGCGAGCAACGGCGCCATCGAGCACGACCAAAGCAAAGGTTTTGCGGCGCAGCCCCAAATGCTCCGGTCACTCGAAGAACTGACCGACATCGCCAACAATTCGATCTCCGGCAAAGACAAAATCATCGCCAGCGCGGCCGTCGACTCGCTGAAGGATTTCGCGCTCGACTATTTGAAGCTGAAGCCGCAAGCGAGCGACGCTTGGTTCTCGATCGGCCCGCAAATCCGCACCAATCCAGACTTCGTGGCCATGGACCCCGAAGCGCTCGCCGATATCGAAGTGCGCCGGACTTGGGTCGAGTGGAAAGTGATGCGTCAGTATCTGACCATCTACAATGAAGCGCTGGCTTCGATGCGCGACGTGAACTACGTCATCGCGATCGACACACGCTATATCGGCGAAGCCGCCGCAAAAGCGAACGACGAAGAGCTGATGCACTTGGTCTTCCGCTTCATGAACTCGTATCTGCGCTCGACGCTCAATGCTCGCGACGTGCGGACGGTCTATAATGTGCTGAACCAGTATCGGAAGCTCGTCAGCTCAATGTTGGAGCACGGCCAGCACGATGCGGCGCGCATGGGCGTCAAGCACATGAAGTATTACGGACTAGTCGGCTTCGAGATGGGTCTGGATTTTGTCACAGAAACAGTTGGCTACGATCTTTCGGCGCTGGCGCAACACGCCAACGAACTGAACTCGCCGGCCGAGAGCGCAATCCTCGCCGACTTCCTCGAACTCGATCGCGCGCCGTTCGTACGGGCGCAGGACAAAGCCTTGATGGGCGTGCGGCGCGCGCAGGCGAAGCTCGCCGCCTATTACATCGCTGTCGGTGAGATCCAACGCGCCCGCGCGATCGCACACGACATGCGCGAAGAACCGCGAGACCGCCTGGAGCACATCCAGCGCCAACTCGCGGCAGTCGAGAACAAGGACTTCTGGGAAATCGTCGATCGCGGCCGCAATTTCGAGTACATGCCGCCAGAGCAGCGCGCCTGCCTCGGTGAGTTCTTCAGCTGGCTCATTCCCGCTGGCGAAGCGTAGTCACGCCACGCTCACCACGCCGTCGCGCACCACAATCGCCACGCTCTCCAAGCCATCGCCATTGCACGGCCCGCCCGCACAAGCGCCGTCGCTCAACCCGAAACTGGCGCCATGCGCCGCGCACACCATGTAGCGGCCTTCTTGCAGGATGACGCGCCCATCGGCGCGCTGCAGCGGGTAGCCCGCGTGCGGGCACTTGTTGCGAAACGCCGCAAACGTATCGCCGCGGCGCGTGACGATCAGGGAAACGTACTCATCGGTGTGAACGACAACGGCGCACGGATCTGCAAGCTCATCCACGCGCGCCAGGACTTGTCCGGGATAGTAGCCGTTCACGCGTGCTCCGCTTTGAACGGGCGCGAGAGCAACGCTACAATCGCCTCGTCAATACTGATGCGCTCTCCCACGATCGCATCGACGGCAGCGCAGATCGGCATTTCCACGCCATACTTCGCCGCAAGCGCAACCACGGCCGGCGCGCTCTCGGCGCCTTCAGCAACTGACCGCCGCTCGGCCATCACGTCTTTGAGCGAACGCCCCTCGCCGAGCGCTGCGCCGAGCGAGGTGTTGCGGGAGGTCATCGAGCAGCAGGTCAAAACAAGGTCGCCAAGTCCGCATAGCCCGGACAGTGTTTCCGCTTTAGCACCCATCGCGAGTCCGAGCCGCGTCAGCTCTGCAAAACCGCGCGTGATCAGCGCCGCGCGCGCGCCATCGCCAAGCTTGCGCCCTTCGGCGACACCGCAGCCAACCGCAATGACGTTCTTCACCGCCCCGCCGATCTCGGCGCCGACAAGATCATCAGCGACATACGGGCGGAAGGTCGGCAGGCCGATCGTGGCGACGATGCGCTGCGCCAAGGCTTCGTCCGGGCTGGCGATCGTGGTCGCCGTCGGCAGGCCGCGGGCGACGTCTTTGGCAAAGCCCGGACCCGAGAGTACGGCTGGCGTTGCGTCTGGAATTTCCTCGGCCAGCACGTCCGTCATCAGCGCCAGCGAACCGCGCTCGACGCCCTTGGCGCAGAGCACGAGCGGCGCGCCGGCTTGGAGGTGTGGCTTCAGCGCTTTCAGCACCGAACGCATGTGCTGCGCCGGCGGCACAGCGAGGATCAGATCCGCCCCCGCCGCCTCCTCGAGCGCGTTCGTAGCACAAACATTGGCGTTGAGCGGGATGCCGGGCAGGAAAAGCGGGTTCTCGCGGGCCTGGTTGACCCCCTCGACCACCTCCGGCTCCCGAGCCCAGAGCGTCACCTTCCGGCCCGCCGCCGCAGCCACATTGGCCAAAGCCGTGCCCCAGGCACCCCCGCCCAGCACCGCCACGCTGCCAAACGCCTCTGAATGCTTCATTGATCGTTCAGCCAAAACCCGCTACCTTGTAGGGATGGACGAAAAACTCGCGACCCGGGACCGCATCCTTCACGCGGCCATGACCCGCATCAAGCACTACGGCTACGGCAAGACAACCATGGCCGAGATCGCCGCCGATTGCGACATGTCGCCGGGCAACATCTATCGCTTCTTCGAAGCCAAGATCGACATCGCCGAAGCGATGGCGCGCAAGCACTACGAAGCCGAGCGCGCTGAACTGCAGGTGATCGCACGCAAGAAAGAATGGCCGGCTGACCGGCGCATCCGCGAGCTGTTTTTCAAGCGCATGCGCGACAATTTCCAAATGTTCTCGGAAAACTCCAAAATCATTGAGGTGGCGGAGGTTCTGACGCGCGAACGGCCGCTGTTTTCAAACGAACAGCTGGCGTTGGAGCGCGTCTTTCTGAGCGCCGTGCTCGAGGATGGCGAGAAGGCCGGCATCTTCGCGCCCGGCGATCACATGTTCACCGCCGAGATGATGCAATCGGCGATGATGAAGTTCAGCGTCCCGCAGCTGTTTTCAAAGCTCACGCTGCCGCGGCTCGAGCGAGAACTCGAAGGCGTGCTGAACCTGCTGCTGAACGGCCTCTATGCGCGCCCGGCAGCTGGCGTGGCCTCGCGCAACCGGCAAAGCGAAACGGCGACTACATAATTCCACCGGATTAGTGAACGAAAATCGTTTTATTCATTGCTCATCATCCAGGGCGATGCTATACATAATGCATCGAAGCCCGAGCCCCTGGAGTAGCCCAATGACCGCCAACCGCCCCTCGATCCTCGCCATGGCCGCGTTCGTCCTCGCCGCCGCCGCCCTGTTTGCCGCCGCCGCCGCGCCGCTGGTGCAAACCGCGGTTCAGGTCGTCGCCTAAAAGCTCTGCCCCCAAAGCTCTGCCCATTGGGCGCCTCCCAGCGCCCTTTAGGTCCTTGTGCAGGCGCGAAGGCGAAAGCCTCGCGCCTGTTCTTTGTCTGCATTAACGGGACGAAATTAACCTAGGCGCCGCAACAATGCATATCTGCACCCGTGATTTACCGGCTACACACTGTGATTACAAAGGCGCATTTAACCGCCACACGATGTTCGCAACCGCAGCATCGGGACTGACAAAAAGAGAGATTTCAAATGTCTGCGCATGACCTGCCTGCCACCGCCCGCGCTCTGTCGCTCGTGGTCGCGATCGCACTGGTCGCCACAGCGCTGGCGCCGGTGATTTTCGCTGCCGCCCGCGTGGTGGCCTAAGCCTCTGCCCCTGACGAGGCCCGGTTACCCGCCCGGGCGCGTTGGAAGGCCTGCTGAACGAAACGACCTTTCGTTCCCAAAAGCCCGCCCTGCCCGGCGGGCTTTTGTGCGTTATGAGGGTGGTGTGACGACTCCTATTCTCCGTATCGGCGCCCGTGGCTCCAAGCTCTCCCTGGCCCAAACCACCCAGGTCCGCGACGCGCTGGCCGCCCGCCTCGGCGTTCGTCCCGACGGGATCGAGATTATCCCCATCACCACCAGCGGCGATCGCCTCCAGGACGGCCGGCTGATCGAAGCTGGCGGCAAGGGGCTTTTCACCAAGGAATTGGACGAAGCGCTGCGGGAGGGCCGCATCGATATTGCCGTGCACTCCTTGAAAGACCTCCCGACGCAGCTGCCGGACGACATCATCCTGGCCTGCGTCCCGGAACGCGAAGATCCGCGCGATGCATTCATCGGTTTGCGGGCGAACACCCTGGCCGGTTTGCCGAGCGGCGCGACAATCGGCACGGCGAGCCTGCGTCGTCAGGCGCAGACGCTGGCGGCGCGGCCCGACCTTCGCGTCGTGACGCTCCGAGGCAATGTCGATACGCGCCTGCGCAAACTCGAAGCGGGCGACGCCGACGCGACCTTTCTTGCAATCGCCGGATTGAGGCGCATAGGCCTGGAAGACCGCGCGTCGAGCTTGATCGATCCGAACGACATGCCACCCGCCGCGTGCCAAGGCGCGCTCGCCATAACAGCGCGTGCGGACGATTCATTGACATGCGACCAATTGAGAGGCTTCGAAAACGCGACAGCGCGGGTGGAGATCGAGGCAGAGCGCGCGTTTCTTACAGCACTCGATGGTTCTTGCCGCACGCCGATCGGCGCCTTGGCGCGCGTGAACGGCAACGCACTCAACTTCATCGGCGAAGCACTGACGCCAGACGGCACAGCGCGCTGGCGGCGCAATGCCAGCGTCGAACTTGGCGCAAATCCCATAGAAACAGCGCGAAATGTCGGTTTCCAGCTGGGCGGCGAAATTCGCGAGGAAGCCGGCGACGCGATCGTCATGGACAAAGCGTGACACTGCGCGTCGCCATCACACGCACTGCGCGCGAGGCTGAGACGACGGCAGAGCGCGTTCGCGCATTCGGCGCCGAACCTATCATCGCCCCGCTGATTTCCATCACGATCCGCGCGTTCGATACGGATATCACCGGCGCACAAGCGCTCGTGTTCACCAGCGCCAATGGCGTCGCCGCTTTCGCTGACGCGACCAGCGCGCGAAGCGCCAACGTGCTCACGGTAGGCGACGCCACGGCGCATGCAGCGCGACAAGCAGGGTTCAAGTCGGTTCGCTCTGCCGCTGGCGATGTGGAGGCGCTCGGCGCGCTCATCACGCAAACGCATGATCCAAACGCCGGCCCAATCGTGCATGTCGCAGGCACGCATGTCGCTGGCGATTTGAGTGGCGAGCTGACGCGGGCGGGCTTCACTTACGAACGCCGCATCGCGTTCGACTCAATCGCCGCAACGGCGCTGCCTGACGCTCTGTTGCAGCCCGTCGATATCGTGCTCTTCCACAGCGCACGCGCCGCCGAGACCTATGCAGCCTTGGGCGCGCCGCGAGCGGGCGAACGCATCGCTGGATGCCTCAGCCCAAATGTGGCGGAGGCCGCGCGTCTTGCCCGTTGGAAAGAAATCATCGTGGCGCCCGCGCCACGCGAAGAGGCGCTTCTGGCTGCAACGCTTGGGGGGCAAAACTCCCCCGCTGGCGCAAGCGCTTGAGCAGCCCTCGCGCGGGCCCTAAGTTCGCCGTTCGACCCCGACTCGTTGCCCGCTCGAAATAGCGGAAAAGTCTTGGGAATAAGGTGTTCCGGGAAAAGTCGCGGAAGTTGGCTTGGGGAGTGCGATGAGCAGAGACGACGATGATGGCGAGCGCGTGCGCGGCGAGCCGATCGACGTTGAATACGAGCCCTACCGCGAAGAGCGGCGCAGCGGCATCGGCTTCGGCACAGCGGCGATTTTGGCGATTGTCGCGGCAGGCGTAGGCGCCGCCGGCGGCGCAGTCGCGCCGCGCGTGCCGGCTGTTCAATCGGCGCTCGAGAGCTCGTTCCCGCTGCAGGGCCCTGATGGTCAGCCGGTGGCGACATCGACGGAGGGCGTCGCTTCACTCGATCAGCGCCTCGACGCGATCGAAGCTTTGATCAACACGCCGCTTTCGGTCGCTGCGAGCGATCAAGCTGGCGATGCGGGCACCGCTGCGCGTGTGTTCGCCATCCAGGCCGGCTTGCGCGATGTTGAAACGCGCTTGAGCGCCATGCCGTCATCGCAAGAAGTTTCGGCGCTGGTCACGGAAGTGCGGCGCTTGCAGGAAGAGTTGCCGGCGGTCGCTGCTGAAGCACGTTCCGCCGCGACCGCCGCGCGTGCGTCGTATGCAGTCGTGGCTGCATCGGAAGCGGCGCGCTCGTCCGGCCCGTTCGAGCAAGCACATGCAGCGCTCGCGGCATTGTTGCCGAATGACGCCAATGTCGCAGCACTTGAACCGCTCTCACGCACCGGCGCGCCGACGCGCGTTGAACTGCGCGATCAGTTCGGACGCATCGACAACGAGATCGTCCGCGCCGCGCGTCAGAGCCAAGCGGGTGCGGGCTTCTGGGGTCGCATTCAAGCGGCGCTGGCGCAGTGGATCGTGATCCGCCGCACCGGAACGGGCGATACGCCGGAAGGCATCGTCGAACGCGCTGAACAATATCTCGCCGCCGATCGCCTCGGCGACGCCATTCAAGAACTCAACCGCCTGCCAGCCGCGCCGAAGCGCGTTGCGCAGGAATGGATCAACAACGCCCAGCGCCGGCTCGAAATCGACCAGCGCATCGCGGCGATCCGACAAGAATTGTCGCGGAGCTAACCGGCCATGTTGCGCGTCGCCCTTCTGCTCATTGTCGCTGTCGCTGCGGCGCTGCTGTCCTGGCAAGTCATCACGACTGACCAAGGTTCGGTGCAGATCAACTGGTTCGGCACCGAGATCACGACGAGCGCGCTATTCGCGTTGCTGGTTCTGGTGTTCATCCTGGCGGTTGCGTTGCCGCTGCTGCGGCTGGTCATGTTCTTGATGGATGCGCCGGGCCGTCTCGGCAAAGCCAGCCAGCGCGCGCGCGTGCGCCGCGGCCAAGAAGCGTTGGCGTTGGGCCTGATCGCGGCCGAAGCGGGTGAGTTCGAAGACGCCCGCCGTCATGCTGACAAGGCCGAAGATTTGATCGACGAGCCGCGCCTTGCGCTGCTGTTGCAAGCGCGCGCGGCGGAAGTCTCAGGCGATACCGCCGCGGCTGAGCGCGCTTACTCGGGCATGCTGCAGAACGAGGACACTGAAGTTCTCGGCCGCAAGGGCCTGATGTTGGCGGCGTTGAAGCGCGGCGATCGCACCGCAGCTCGCGCGCACGCTGAAGCCGCGCTGAAAGCGTCGAAAACCGCGACGTGGCCGTTCCAATACGCGTTCGATCTCGCCGTTCAGGCGGCCGATTGGGAGAACGCAATCGAAGCGCTCGATATCGGCGACAAGCGCAAGCAAGTTGAAGACAAGATCGCCAAGCGCCGCCGCGCTGTGCTGATGACGGCGCAAGCCGCGAAGCTGGAACGCGAACGCCGCGCCGATAAGGCAGCGGACATGGCTCAAAAGGCCTTCCGCATGGCGCCGGCGTTTGCACCGGCAGGTGCAATGGCCGCGCGTTTGCTGGTCGGCGAAGGCAAGGCCGAGCGTGCTGCCGCTATCGTCGAGGAAGCGTGGGAGAACGGCCCGCACCCGGCGCTCGCGCACGCTTATCGCGATCTGATGCCGGGCGAGACGCGCGAGCAACGCGCCGAGCGCATGCGTACGCTGGCGGAAAAGCGTCGCGATCATCGCGAGTCGAAAATCATCCAGGCCGAGCTCGCTATGGAGCGCGGCGACTGGGGCGCTGCGCAATCGCATCTCGAAGACGCCTATCGCGAAAATCCGTCGTCGCGCATCTGCATCCTGTTCGCGCAGGTCGCGCGCGGACGCGGCGATGAGAACGCGGCACGCACTTGGCTGGCGCAAGCCGCTGCTGCGCCGCGTGAAGCCGATTGGTCGGACCTCGATCCGGAAGGCCCGGCTTTCATGTATGACGACAGCGACTGGGCGCGCCTCGTCTACGTCTTCGGCGATGGCGGCCAGCTGATCCACCCGCGCATGGAACGCGGCGGCAATGATGCGCTTGGGCCAGTGCTCGCTCTGCCGGCAGCAGCGCTGACCGCGCCGCGCACCGACGCAGTGCAAACCGCGCCAGACGATGTTGAGGTTGAAGAAGTGCGCTAAGACGCTTCAGTTCATGTAAGATGAAACGGCGGCTCAGCGATGGGTCGCCGTTTGCTTTGCAGGAAAGAGCGATCATGGCCGGATCCCGCGTCCACGCGACATTGAGTGCGCCGAATTATCGAACTGAGATCGACGCAAATGGCCACGCGCTCGTAGCCGATGAGCCGCCGACATTGGGCGGCGCAGACGCTGGGCCCTCTCCGTTCGCGCTCGTGCTTTCGGGCTTAAGCGCTTGCACCGCGATTACGCTGAAGATGTACGCAGAGCGCAAGACGTGGCCGCTTGCCGGCGTCGAGGTCGACCTTGCATTGCACGCTGGCGAGCTGCGGCGGCGGATCGAGCGCAAGATTACAGTGAGCGGCGCGCTCAACGAAGAGCAGGTCGCGCGGTTGGGCGAGATCGCGGAGCGTACGCCAGTGACGCTGGCCCTAAAAGACGGCTTCGAGATTGCCACTACGCTCGGCGGCGCCTGAGTTTGCAACCTTGCGGAATTGATTTGCGTTGACGCTCCGTCGCGGTTCAATGCGCGGCAGGGTGAGGACATGGAACCAACCGCACGCCGCGTAGCCGCGCCGCCCGTCTCGCGCGACCTCTCCGCCAACGCTGGCCTAATGCGCCAGCTCTCGTATTGGAATCGCGCGCGCCTTTCGCCGCGTACGCCATCAGCGGAATGGCGCGCAGAGCTTCAGCACGATCACACGATGGCGCTCGCGGAAGGCGATGTCATTGAGCAAGCGCGCGCCGCGATCACTGCGCGCGCAGCGGAAGCGCCGGACGATGCGGATGGCTTCGCAGCGTGGTTCGAAGCGTTGGAGCAGAATGGTCCCGGCCAAGGCGATGCGCTGTTTCCGTGGTTGGCCGAGCACGCATCGTATGACGAGATGCGCTGGTTCTTGGAACAGGAGGTCGCTGGCGAAGCGGGGTTCGATGACCTGGTCGCGCTAACTCAGATCAAGATGCCCGAGCGCGCCAAGCTCGAACTGGCGCGCAATTATTGGGACGAGATGGGACGCGGCAATGCCAAAGGCATGCACGGCCCGATGCTCGGCCGCTTGGCCGACGCCCTCGATATCGAAGCCGAGATCGAGACAACAGGCGCCGCCCCGCTGACGCTGAGCGTCATCATGGTCGGCCTCGCGACCAATCGGCGCTATGCGTATCACTCTATTGGCGCCTTGGGCGCGATCGAGCTGACAGCGCCCGGGCGCGCGCGGCAAGTCGCGGCCGGCTTGAAGCGATTAGGCTTGGCGCCAGCCGAGCGGCGCTATTTCGACCTGCACGCGACGCTCGATGTGCGGCACGCCGAGGCCTGGTTGCGCGAAGTCATCCGCCCGCTTGTTGCCGAAGATGGAGCACTTGCGCGCCCGATCGCCGAGGGCGCGCTGATGCGGCTGATATGCGGGCAGCGTTGCTTTGAGACCTACCGGGCGCATCTGTGGGAGGATGCGTGAACGCGGCACAAAGCGATGCGTTGCGCCAGCTGCTCGCCGCGCTGAGCGCACGCCAGTACCGCTTTGTAACGCCAACGCCCGCGACCCACGCACGCGTCATCGCACGGCGGCAACGTGCGCGGGATTTGCGCGACATTTTCGGCTGGAGCTTACCGTTCGCAGCGGACGCGATAGATCCGGCGATCTTCGACTTGCTCGAAACATCGGGCGCGCTCGCACGCCGTGGTGACGATTGGGCGAGCTCGGTGCGCGTTTCGTCGCTGGGCGATCTGCTATTCCTGCACTCCGCCTATCCGACATCAGCGTCGGACGCCGTATTTTTCGGCCCAGACTCCTATCGCTTCGCGACATTTCTTGAACACGCGCTGCCGCGCCTAACCCCTCGCCAGCACATCGTCGATGTCGGCGCTGGCAGTGGAGTCGGCGCTATCGTCGCGATGGGCGCGGCGAAGGCCGCAGCAGTCACTTTTGCGGACATCAATGCAAACGCGTTGTCCTTGGCGCGCGTCAATGCACTGCACAACAACGCTCTGATCTCAGCCTCAGCGGAACTACGTTTCGTCGAGAGCGATGGTCTCGCCTCCGTGCAAGGTTCGATAGATTGCATCATCGCCAACCCGCCTTACATCGCCGACCCAGCGCACCGGCTCTACCGCGATGGCGGCGCGATGCATGGCGGTGCGCTGTCGCTGCGTTGGGCGCGCGAGGCGGCTGAAAGATTGGAGTCCGGTGGCGCGCTATTGCTCTACACCGGCAGCGCCATCGTGAACGGTGAGGATCGGCTTCAAGCCGCGTTGCTCGACGCACTGAGCGACTTCGATGTCGAGTATCAGGAAATCGATCCGGACGTGTTCGGTGAAGAACTTGAGCGCGGCGACTATGCCGATGTCGAGCGCATCGCCGTGGTCGGCCTCGTCGCGGTGAAGCGCTAACGGCTGACCATCTCAGTCAGCGCCTTGGCCAGCCGACGCGTTGCGAACACACGGTCGCGCCAGGAGAGCACAACCGCCGGGCCAGTGTCGGTTTTGTTGACGTCAACAATGTAAAGCTGCCCGCTCGAGCGCTCGCGCAGAATATCAAGCCCGCCCCAGTCGAGCTTCATCGCGGCACAGAAGCGCGCGATCTGATCGCGTTCTTCCACAGAGAACACAGCCTCTGGTGACATCGCGGCCACCGCCGTGTTCTGGATCGAGAACCGCGCGCCCGCGGGCTTCGTCTTCACGAACACCACGACTGCGCGGCCACCCACGCATGCGGTGCGAAGATCGAGGGCGACGCCATCATCGCCCTCGGTCTTGATGACACGCTGATACGTTTTGCCCGGCGCGGGCTCGCAAGGGCACTGCACGAGCCGTCCATCATGCACGCCGTTGAGTTCGCTTTTCTCAACCGCCTCGCCCCGATGTGTGCGTGGATCGAGCCCCAGCGGATACCCGAACGCCGCTTCCGTGACCGCAGCTACAGTAGACTTTGAGACGTCGCCGCAGCCGAAGTTGAACGCACGCGCGTGGTTCGGCGCTGGCGGTTCAGCAACGGTCTGATCTTCGAAATAGAACGCCGCGTCCGCGTCTTCGGCTGAGCGCGCAAAGCTCACGCCAGCCCACACGCTTGCGGCCCAAACGATGTACCAAGGCCGCGGCTGGTGCGGCGTGAACCAGATGCGCGGGCCGCTTTTGAAGGTGAGCAGATTCCAAACGCTCTTGGCGCGGATGAGCGCATAGAAGCCGAGCCAGCGACCGATGTCGGACCAGAGCTGCCAGTCGTTCTTCATCCACACGCCGGTGGATTTCACGAAGATCCGGCCGTCCTCGTAGCGGAAGTCGCCGAGCCAGAGCCCGCTTTGCGTGTTGACGCCTGGTGCGAAATCGAGCGTGCGGCGGGGCTTCTCAGATATCGTCACGTTGAGATCGCCCTCCTCGCAGCGAGGAAGAAGTGGTGCCGCTTGCGTGACTCGAACACGCGACCCCCGCATTACGAATGCGGTGCTCTACCAGCTGAGCTAAAGCGGCCCCGGTTCCGGGCGGGCCCGGCGGGAGGGCGGTTTCCTACGCGCCGGAGCGCCGGAGGGCAAGCCGCCCAGGCGCACCTCAGCAGCCTAGCGCGCCAAGCCGGGTGCGCTGGCCGCTGTTTTCACGAAATCGACGCCGGCAATCGTGGTCTCGAAGTCATGGAGGACTTCGATGGCCTCGTCGGCATCCATCATCGGGCTGGCGGCGTCTGGGAAGCGAAAGCGCCAGAAGGAGTGGATGTGGCGCACCACGCCCACCGCCTCACCCATCGGGATAAACAGCGACGGCGCTTTGAGCAGGAAGCTGCGGAAGGCGGCCGGCTGGCCATCGGCGAGCGCTGCGAATGCCGCGCCATACTCAAGCAGGGTCTCGTCGACCTTGGAGATCGCCTTGGCCATCTTATCGAGTATGTCGCGCCGGGTTTCCGCGAGGGCGCGGCGCTCTTCGTTATCGGCGCCGACAATGCGCAGACCCGCGAAGCGCGGCTTGAAATCACCGAGCTGCGGACGGATCTCGTCCATCAACCACTTATAATAGAGGAAGCCTTTCCAGGCGAAGACGCCCTCCATGTACTCTTCGCCCGATAGGCGGAGAGTCGCACGGAGCGGGTCGAGCGACTTGGCGGTCTCGTCCGTCATCAGCTTTTCGGCGAGCCGCTTGGCGAGATCGCCGGCGTCGCGGCCACCCGTCGCGAAAGCGAGACTGACGAGTTGGGCGATTTCCTTGCCGACGAAGGCGCGCATCCGACCAAGATCGGCCTCCGCAATATCGAAGTAGCAACGCGCGGGCTCGACGCCGATCGTGCGCATGCGCTCACGCATCAAGAACGGATCGAACGATGGCAGAGACGCAAGCACGCGCAGCAATTCAGCGTCGGACTCGAAGTCCGCTTCACTTTCATACTGGCCGGCGGCATCGCGCATCAACCGCTCGAAGCGCGTCTCGCCCACCATAAAACTGATGCCGCCCAGTTCCAGCTGAGCGGCGGCATAGGGCAGGATCACTTTGGTTGCGGCCATCGTCGGCCGCGTGAACAGATCGCGCTCGTGCGCTCTGACGACATGCTTGACGATCAGCGCGCGATTGAGACGCGCATTCTTGAACATCGGCCGCTGCTGATAATCTTCGGTCTCCCCGAAGCGCTCGAACGTCAGCGCAAGATTGAGCACGCGCGCTGTAGAGCCGCTGGCGCGGATGAGCGAAAGGTCGCGACGGCCATCTTTGTTACGCACGGGGATACACCTCAGCGTGCAGATATGAGGCCAGCGCCGTAAACTTTGCCTTAACCAGCGTCGTTTGGCGGCAACGCTCGAGACGGAATGGCGTCGAGCGGCACACCGCGCGGCATAGCTTTGAGCACCCAAGCCCAAAAGATCGGCAGCATGAGCAAAATGATGGCGAGTTTCACGATGCCGGCAAAGGGCAGCGCATCAAGCGGCGTCGGCACGGCAATAAGCGCGTAGGCGATAGCCCCGAGCCCCATCAGTGCGAATAAGAGCAGAAAGAAATAGCGTTTGGGAGTCTCACCGATCAAGGCCGTTGCACCCGGCTTCGCTGCGGCCAGCCGGTCCAAGGCTGCGCGAACAAAGGGCGCGTAGGCGGCTGATCGGTTCTCGAACCGGCCAACGCTAAGATAGTGGGCGTTGTCGATCACGAGCTTTGCGCCCTTGCGCGGCTGCAACTCGAACACATACCGCCACGGCTTGAACCGTGTCGGCTCATGGCAAAGGCGGATGCTGATAAAGTCGGTCCACGGGTAGCGCTTCTCGCCGCCGCCGCCACCGCGCGTCACCAGCGCGTCGTCTTCGACCCGCCACTCGCGCTCGCTGCGCGCGATCGCACTTCGACGACGAAGATAGATAACCGGGTCCACGCGGGAAGGTTGCCACAAGATAAACGGCGGAGACAGAGGCCGCGGCGTTGACTCGCAGTTTTGGGGAAAATGCCGTGCCGCGTTCACGCTTTGCTTACGAAGCAGGGCTCTGCGCGTAACGGCTCGGAAACGCATTCATCGTAAATAACAACCGCGTCCATCCGTGAGCAGAAGCGAGCGGAGTGGTCGTGGGCCGACCGAATGTCGGCTCGCTATTTGACCAGGATGGTCCGCGAATGTCGATCACGAGTTTGTCTGCGCAGCAGATTGGCGCCCTGTCCGTCACGGCCATCCAAGGCCTCAGCGCGACAACCATATCCGCACTGGCGACCACGCAAGTTGCTGCGATCAGCGCGACCGGTATTGGCGCACTGTCCAGCACGCAGGTCGCGGCGCTCTCGACGACACAGATGCGGGCCCTCACGGTCACGCAGGTTCCCAACTTTTCCAGCGAAGTGGTGTTCAGCGCCCAGCAGCTAATGGCGCTCAGCAGCGCTCAGCTTGGCGTGATGACGACGGGCCAAGTCGGCTCTTTCACGTCAACCGCGATCGCGGCGCTGGCGACTACTCAGATCCAGGCGCTTGGCGCGACCAACGTCTCGGCGCTCGATGAAACCCAGGCAGCAGCACTTACCGCCACGCAGATCGCCGGTCTCACCACCACCCAGGTCGCAGCCCTCACCGCCACCGATATTGGCGAATTGTCGACCACCCAGGTCCGCGCTTTCACTCAAACCCAACTCTCGCGGCTGACCACCGATGCGTTTAACGCCCTCGACGCCACCCAAGCCGCCGCGCTCTCAGTCACGCAGCTGGTCGGTCTCACTGTCACCCAAACCGCAGCGCTGACGAGCGACGATGTCGCTGAGTTCACCGCCACCCAAATCGCCTCGCTCTCCACCGCCCAGGTCCGTGCGATCACCGCCACCAACATGGGCGCCCTGACCGACACTCAGATCGCCGCTTTCACCAACACGCAACTGCAAGCGATGACGGCCACCAATCTGGCGGCTTTGTCGGACACGCAAGTCACCGCTTTGACGGCGACGCAAGCCAGCGCCCTCACCACCTCGCAGCTCGCGGGCCTCAGCGCCGGCGATATCGCCGAATTCGCCAACACCCAACTCGCCGCGTTCACGACGACGCAAATGCGCGCGCTCACGGCGACAAGCTTGGGATCACTCGTCGAAACCCAGATCGCTTCGTTCAGCGGCGCTCAAGTGCAGGCGCTGTCGACGGGCGCTGTCACAGGCATGAGCGACAGCCAGCTCGGCGCGCTGACAGCGACGCAGGTCGCTGCGCTGACGACGGCCCAAGTCAAGGCATTCACCGCCGGCAATATCGGTGCGCTCTCGGAAGCGCAGGTCGCGGCATTGGCCACGACGCAGCTGCAACAGCTCACCGCCACGGCGCTCTCGGCGCTTAGCGACACGCAAGTTGGCGCGATGACGGCGACGCAAGTCGGCGCGCTGAAAGCGACGCAGCTTTCCTCCCTCAGCACCGGCGACATGGCCGAGTTCACGACGACTCAGATCGCCGCGCTCTCGACCACCCAGCTCAAGGGCATTTCCGCCACCAATATCGGCGCGCTTGCCGATACGCAGGTGGCAGCACTGACGGCCGGCCAAGTCGGGGCATTGACGACGACTCAGATCGCGGCGTTTGACGCCACCCAGATCGGCGCCTTCACCACCACGCAGATCGCCGCGCTCACCGGCTCGCAAATCAAGGGCATGAACGCCACGACGGTTGACGCGCTCGTCGACACGCAAGTCGCGGCGTTCACCGCCACGCAGGTCAGCCAGCTCACGTCGACAATTCTCGGCTCGTTCAACGAGACCCAGATCGGGGCGCTCTCAACCACGCAAGTCGGCGCGCTGGTCAAATCGCAAATCTCAGTCCTGAGCGCGACCACTTTCGCGGCGCTGTCAGAAACGCAAGCCAATGCGCTGAATTCCACCCAACTGCGCGCGCTGACCGCGACGCAAATGACGGCGCTCGACGGCGCCGACCTGGCGGAATTCACCACCACGCAGCTCGGCCAGTTCGCTACGTCGCAGCTGGCGGCGCTCTCGAACACCGCCCTCGGCAGCCTCTCCGAGACGCAAGTCGCAGCGCTGACCGCGTCGCAGATCTCGAGCTTGCAAACCGGCGCTCTGACGGCTTTGGCCGACACCCAGATCGCGGCGCTCACATCGACGCAGATGGCCGCGCTCACGACCGCTCAAGTCGCCAGCCTCAACGCCACGAATATCGGCGCGCTGACGGAAACGCAGGTTGGCGGCCTTACGGCGGCGCAGGTTTCGGCGCTTAATGTGACGGCGCTCTCGGCTCTCGAAGCGGCCCAGTTCGCCACCTTCAATACCACACAGATGCGCGCGCTCACCGCGACGCAAATCGGCGCGCTCGACGCCGACGACATGGGCGAAATCACGGCCACGCAAATCTCGTCGCTCACGACGACACAAGTGACGGCGCTCAACGCCACCAATGTCGGCGCCCTAAACGAAACGCAGATCGGCGCGCTCGCCGCCACGCAGGTTCAGGCGTTGAGCAACACCAATGTCGCTCTGCTCGCCGACACTCAGATCGCCGCTCTCGCTAACACGCAGATCGCCGCGCTCACGACTGCGCAAGTCCAAGGCCTCGCCGCAAGCAACGTCCAGGCGCTGACGACGACCCAAGTCGGCGCGCTGACCGTGACGCAGCTCGCGGCGCTGAACACCACCAATGTTCGCGCCCTCGCTGACACGCAAATGGCGGCGCTGAGCGTGACGCAGGTTCGCGCCTTCACGGCCGGCCAGGTCACCGCCTTGCAATCTACCGATCTGGCCGAACTGACCGAGACGCAAGTTGCCGCGCTGACGGCGACGCAAATCCAAGCGATCGGCACGGCCAACTTCGCTACCTTCGCGGACACGCAGATTGCAGCGTTGACGGTGACGCAGCTTGCCGCCGCTTCCACGTCGCAAGTGGCGGCGCTGACCGAAACGCAAGTCGGGGCGCTGACAGCGACGCAGATCGCTGGCCTCTCGACAGCGCACGTCCGCGCCTTCAACGCCACCAACCTGTCCGCTCTCGAAGCCACGCAGACCGCTGCACTGACCGCCACGCAGATCTCCAATCTGACGACCACGCAGATCGAAAACCTCGACGCGACCGACATTGGCGAGCTGACTACGACGCAGATCGCAGCGCTCACCGCTCAACAGGTCCGCACGCTGTCGGTAACGACGATTGGCGATTTGGCTGACACCCAGGTCGCCGCGTTCACCGCCACACAAATGGCGGCGTTCTCCACCACGAACCTGACCGAACTCAACGAGACGCAAGCCGCGGCGTTGACCGCGACGCAGATTGGCGCGCTCTCTGCCTCGCAAATCCGCGCAGTCTCGGAAACGAACATCGCCAACTTCGACGCAACGCAAGTTGCGGCCCTCAACACGACTTTGGTCCGCGCCCTGAGTGCGACGCAGATCGAGGCGCTGACCGCAGCCGATGTGGCCGAGTTCGGCGCCACGCAGCTGGCGGCGCTGACTTCGACGCAGATGACCTCGCTCTCGTCGTCCAGCGTCGCATCGCTCAATGAGACGCAGATCCAGTCGTTCGCCTCGACGCAACTGGCGCGCTTCACCAACGATGCGCTGGCCGCATTGGAAGCAACGCAGGTCGCCGCCCTCAGCGCCACGCAGTTGCGCGGCTTGACCAGCACGCAGATCACAGCGCTCGATGCCGACGATGTCGCCGAGTTTACGGCAACGCAGCTTTCGACGCTCAACCGCACGCAAGTGCAAGCGCTGACGGCCACTAACATGGCCTCGCTCAGCGGCACGCAAGTCGCGGCGTTCGGCGCAAGCCAAGTCCAGGCTTTCTCGGCTACCACGCTCTCGGCGCTCGACGGCGCCCAGGCAGCGGCGCTCACCGCCACGCAGCTCGCAGCAATCACCTCAACGCAGGCCGCCGGCCTGACTTCGACCGACATCGGCGAACTGACGGCGACGCAGATCTCCGCCTTCGGCTCGACGCAGCTGAGCAACCTCAGCGCAACGGCCGCTTCGGCGCTCGACGCCGCACAGGTAGCCGCGCTCAACGTCACGCAAGTGCGCTCGCTGACCGCAACGCAGATCGCAGCACTCAGCGCCACCGACGTGGCAGAGCTCGGTGCAACGCAACTCGCCGCGCTGACGACGACGCAGATCCGCGCGTTGACCGAAACAAACATGGCGGAATTGGCCGACACGCAGATCGCCGCCTTCACCAACACGCAGCTGCAATCGCTCTCGACCACCAACCTGACCGGCCTGGCCGATAGCCAGATCGCAGCGTTGACCACGGGCCAGGTCGCGGCGCTGACCACCGCGCAGGTGCAATCGCTCAACGCCACCAACGTCGCGGCTCTAACCGAAACGCAAGCCGGCGCGTTGACGACGACGCAAATCGGCAGCCTCTCCGTCACCGCGTTCGCCGCGCTTGAGGCCACGCACATCG
Organism: uncultured Terricaulis sp.; assembly: GCA_964405865.1. Taxonomy (GTDB): domain Bacteria; phylum Pseudomonadota; class Alphaproteobacteria; order Caulobacterales; family Aquidulcibacteraceae; genus Vitreimonas. Next base: position 152,225 of record CAYOPM010000008.1, read on the forward strand.
CCGCTTTCAACGCGACGCAAGTCCGCGCCGTGACGGCGACGCAACTCGCAGCCATCGACGAGACCGACATCGCCGAGTTCCTCGAAACCCAGGTCGCTGCCTTCACCAACACGCAGGTTCAAGCGTTGAGCCCCACCAACTTCGCGGCTCTGGCCGATAGCCAAGTCGCCGCGCTGACGGCGACACAGATGTTGGCGGTCTCGACTACCAATGTCGCGGCAATGACCGAGACGCAGACGGCGGCGCTCACTGCAACGCAGATCGCCGCCATGTCAACGGCGCAGGTCCGCGCCATCACCGATGACAACCTGGCCGCGCTCGACAGCACGCAAGTCGCAGCACTCACGGCGACACAAGCCGCAGCACTGACGACGACGCAGATCCGCTCGCTCGCCACCGGCGATATTGCCGAGTTCGCGGCGACACAAATCGCGGCGTTCACGACGACTCAAGTCGCCGGCCTCTCGCAAGACAATGTCGAGAGCCTCGCCGAAACGCAGATCGCAGCACTCACCACCGCGCAAGTTCAAGCGCTGACCGCCACGAACTTCGCCGCACTCAGCGACACGCAAGTGGCCGCGATGGCAGCGACCCAAGTGGCGGCGATGTCCACCACGCAGATCGCAGCGCTCGACGAAGACGACATGGCGGAGTTCACCGACACCCATGTTGCGGCATTCACCTCGACGCAGCTCACCGCCCTCTCCGCCACCAACTTCGCGGCACTCTCCGAGACGCAGCTGGCGGCGCTGACCGTGACGCAGCTCGCCTCGGTCAACACGACCAAGATCGCCGCCCTGAACGAAACGCAAGTCGCCGGGTTGACTGCCACGCAGATCGGTTCGCTCTCAACACTGCAACTGCGCGCCTTCTCGGACGATAACCTCTCGGCGCTCGACGCCACCCAGGTCGCGGCGCTCAATGAAACGCAGATTCGCGGCCTGACTGGCACGCAGATCGCTTCGCTCGAATCGGCCGATTTCGCTGAGTTCAGCGCATCGCAGATCGCAGCGCTGAACACGACTCAAGTGCAAGCCCTTGGCGCTACTAACATCGCCGCCCTAGCCGACACGCAAGTGGCGGCGCTGACGGCGACGCAGATCAAAGCGCTCTCGACCGACAACGTCTCAGCGTTTGCTGACAGTCAAGTCGCCGCGCTCACCGCTTCGCAAGTTGCGGCGCTGACCACGACACAGATCGGGGCCCTTGAAACCACGGACATCGGCGAGTTCGCCGCAACGCAAGTCGCCGCCTTCTCGGTGACACAAATCAAGGCCGTCAATAACACCAACCTGGCCTCGCTCAGCGAAGAACAAGTGCAGGCGCTGACCGTGGCGCAGCTACAAGCGCTCGCAGCGTCAAGCGTCGCGGCCATGTCGGAAGCGCAAATCGCGGCGATGGCGTTGACGCAAGTGGCGGCATTCTCCGCTTCGCAGATCGCGGCGTTCAACGAAACCAACCTCTCCGCGCTCGACTCGGATCAGATTGGCGCACTCTCAACGACGCAAGTGCGCGCTTTCACCGCCACGCAGATCGGCGCTTTGACCGCAACCGACGTCGCCGAGTTCACCACCACACAGATCGCAGCGATGACGAACACTCAGATCCAGTCACTGACCGCGACCAATGTCGCCTCGATGGCGGATACGCAGGTCGGTGCGCTCACCACAGGGCAATTGGCGTCGTTGGGCACAGAGACGTTGAAGGCCTTCGAAGCCAACCAGCTCGGCGCCCTCGACGCCACCAAGGTCCGCGCATTGACGGCAACCCAGATCGCGGCCCTCGAGTCGACCGACATCGCGGAGTTCGACGCGACCCAAATCGGTGCGATGACTGGCACGCAGATCGCCGCCTGGACGACGACGGTGATCGAAGAGCTGCAAACTGCGACGATCGAAGCGCTGACGGTGACGCAAATCCCGTCGCTGACCGCAACCCAGCTGGATCATCTCTCCACCACCAGCATCGGCGCCTTCAACCAGACCCAGCTCTACGCCTTCACGTCGACCCAGGTCGCCAGCCTCGAGGGCGATCAGATCGAGGCCTATCTCGCGGCGGCCTAACGGCCGTCGCCCAGAGCCTGGCGCATTAAGGCTTCGGCAAGACAAATCACGAGAGCTTCGCGCCCGCGCGGGAGTGCCCCTGCGCGGGGGCATTCATGGCCGACAACGATTTCCTGGCCGCGCTGCACAAGATCACATCTGGCGGCCTCAGTCTGCACGAACTGATCGCGGCGGCGCAGGCTGCCTCGAACGCTGGCCAGCCGGATCAGGCGCGGCAGCTCTACCAAGTCTGGATCGCCATGAATGGCGACAACCCGCTGATTTTCATCGCGCACTTCAACTGCTCGACGCTGCAAACGGCGTTGGGCGACGCGGCTGGCGCTGAAGCCTCGCTGCGCGCGGCTTTGGCGCGCAATCCGGATTTTGCACCCGCGCATGTCAATCTGGGCAGCGCGTTGGAGAAACGCGGCGCAGCGGCGCAAGCGGTCGAGCAATGGAAGAGCGGGCTTGAGCGGCTGAGCAGTGTTACGGGCGACTCGATCGAGTACAAGCTGACGCTGCTGAAGCAGATCAGCCGCGTGATGAGCGATAACCAGCAGCACGAAGGCGCTGAAGCAGCGCTCGCGCAGGCGCTGGATCTCAACCCGTCGCAACGCGATGTGTTGGAGCAATTCGCAGCCGCGCGGCTGGCGCAATGCAAATGGCCGAACGCGGCCGTGGCGCCGAAAATCGGCCGGCGCAATTATCTGATGAACTTCCACCCGCTCTCGGCCTGCGCCTATGCGGACGACCCGCTCTATCAGCTCGGCCTCGCCGATCGCTATGTGCAGGCACTGACCGAGGGCGACATCTCAGCGGCCAGCGATCGTCGCAATGCGACTATCCAGAGCGGGCGGCGCCTGCGCATTGGCTATGTATCGTCTGATCTGCGCGCCCATGCTGTTGGCTACTTGATGGCCAATCTGTTCGAGGCGCACGATCCCAATATGATTGAGACGTTCGTCTATTATTGCGGCATTCCCGCTGACGACGAAATCAACCGCCGCATCAAAGGCGATGTCGAACATTGGACCGACATCCGCGCAATGAGCGACGATGAAGCCGCGGCGGCCATCGCAAAGGACGGCATCGATATTCTCGTCGACGTGAACGGCCACACGCGCGAGGCGCGTCTTGGCGTGTTCGCGCGCCGGCCGGCGCCGATTATTGTGAACTGGCTGGGCTATCCGGGCACGATGGGCAGCGCTTTCCACCACTACATCATCGCCGATGATGCCGTGATCCCGGCGGATCACGAGCACTACTATTCCGAACGCGTTCTGCGCCTGCCCTGCTACCAGCCAAACGATCGAAAGCGCGTAGTTCACCCGCAGACGCCGAGCCGCGCTGAGGCTGGTTTGCCAGAAGACGCGTTCGTGTTTTGCTGCTTCAACGCCGCACACAAGATCACGCGTTTCTCGTTCGAACGCTGGATGGAGATCATGCGGCAAACGCCGGAGAGCGTGCTCTGGCTGCTCGACTACAACGGCGAGACCAACAATCGTATTCGCGCCGCCGCCGCTGAACGCGGCGTCGCGGCGGAGCGCATCTTCTTTGCAAAGAAGATCGCGAACGCGCACCATCTTGCGCGCTATCCGCTGGCCGATCTGTTCCTTGATACGATCCCCTACGGCGCACACACGACAGCGTCCGACGCGCTGTGGATGGGCGTGCCTGTGCTGACACTGCCGGGACGGAGCTTCGCGTCGCGCGTGTGTTCGTCGCTGGTGCGGTCAGCCGGCGCGCCGGAGCTTATCTGCGAGACGCCGGAGCATTTCGTCTCGCGCGCAGTACAGCTTGCCAGTACGGACCGCCTCAGCCTCGCCAGCATCCGCGAACGGATCATCGCCGGACGCGATACCTGTACGCTGTTCGACATTGACGGTCTCGCGCGCAATCTGGAGCGGCTCTATGCGCAGATGGCCTCCGAGTATGCGACCGGACAGATGCCGCAGCCTCAACTCGCTAATCTCTCCGCTTATCTCGAAATCGGCGCGCGCTTCGATCACGACGCCGCGGAGATCGGCCTGATGGCCGATTATCACGCCCATTACCGCGCAGAACTCGCGAGACTCGACGCACGCCGTCCGCTGATTGCTGACGGCCGCTTGTGGCCAGCGCCGGCAGACGCCGCCGCCATCGCCAACGCCGCTTAAAGGGACCATTTCGTGCAGGATCCACGCAGAATTCTCGTCACTGGCGGCTCAGGCTTTCTCGGCTCGCACCTGTGCGATCGATTGCTGGCGCGCGGCGATGAAGTCGTCGTCGCCGACAATCTCTTCACCGGTCGGCGCCGCAACATCGAGCATCTCATCGGTCACAAGCGCTTCGAGTTCATGCGCCACGATGTGACGTTTCCGCTCTATGTGGAAGTAGACGAGATTTACAATCTCGCTTGCCCAGCCTCGCCCATTCACTATCAGCACGATCCGGTGCAAACGACGAAGACGAGCGTCCATGGCGCGATCAATATGCTCGGCCTCGCCAAACGGCTGAAGGCGCGCATCTTTCAGGCCTCGACGTCGGAAGTGTACGGCGATCCCGCAATGCATCCGCAGCGCGAGGAATATTGGGGCAACGTCAATCCGATCGGCATTCGCTCTTGCTATGACGAAGGCAAACGCTGCGCCGAGACTTTGTTCTTCGACTACCACCGCCAGCATAATTTGCAGATCAAGGTTGCGCGCATCTTCAATACATACGGGCCCCGCATGCATCCGAATGACGGCCGCGTGGTTTCGAACTTCATCGTGCAAGCGCTGAAGGGCGAGGATATCACCATCTTCGGCGATGGCGCGCAGACGCGCTCGTTTTGCTACGTCGACGATTTGATCGACGGCTTCTTGAAGCTGATGGATTCACCGCCGGAGGTCACCGGCCCGATCAATCTGGGCAACCCAAACGAGTTTCGCATCATCGAACTGGCGCAAGCCGTGATCGATCTCACCGGCTCGCGCTCAAAGATCGTCGCCCGCCCGCTGCCGCACGACGATCCGCGCCAACGCCAGCCGGACATCAGCAAGGCGAAGGAGCTGCTCGATTGGACACCGACGATCCAGCTCAACGAAGGCCTGAAGAAGACCATCGCGTACTTCGATGAGTTGCTGCGCGACACGCCAGTCGCACCCGCGGGCGAGACAGTGCGTGAGCTGCAAGCGCGCGTGGCGAGCGCCGGGCGGTAATTCCAGCTACGCAATTCGATCTCAGCTCGCGTTCCGCGACTTTGATTACGAGCGCAAGAGACGTACCAAAATACCGTCGGGAAATGCCTTAAGACGGAGACGCGCATGCCAAACATGATTGGGCCCTGCCCGCGCTGCGGCCGAACCGATGGCACGTTCTATCGCTGCGATAAGTGTGGCCACACTGGTTGTGCGAAGGACCGCCTTGGCTCCAGCTTGGTCGGTTGTTGGACGAGCGGCCCTTGTCCTCAATGCAGCAGCACAAGCGTTTCAAGTGCGGGTTACCTGAGCTCGCGCTAACTGCCAGGAAATCACGTCGCATCGATTTCCGCCGCCTGGCGC
>CAYOPM010000009.1:0-68829 GCA_964405865.1 uncultured Terricaulis sp.
ACCCGATCTATTTCGACAAGCCGTATTACGCCCTGCCCGACGGCAAGATGGCGGATGAGCCGTATCGCGTCGTGTGCGAAGCGTTGAAGAAGACAAAGACCGTCGGCCTCGGCCAAATCACGATGCGCGGGCGTTCGTACATCGCAGCGGTGAAGCCGTATGAAGGCGGCCTTATCGTTGAGACGGTGCACTACGCCGAAGAGCTGCGCGCGGCGAAGAACTTCTTCGATGAAATTCCGAGCGGCAAACTTGACGCCGATCTGATCGACCTCGCCGAAGAACTGATCACGCGCAAGAAAGCCAAGTTCGACCCGAACAAGTTCGAGGACGAATACGCCATCGCACTTGAGCGCCTGGTGAAGAAGAAAATCGAACGCCACGGCGAGCTGGTTCTTGAGGACCAGGAAATGCCGGCGTCGGATTACGGCGATAATGTCGTGTCGCTGGTCGATGCACTGAAGAAGTCGCTCGCCAAAAAGTCGCCGAAGGCGTCTGACGACGAGGAAGCGCCGGCGCCGAAGCGCCGCGCCGCTGCCGAACGCACCAAAACGCCGCGCGCGAAAGCGCCGGCTAAGGCGCCGGCCGCGAAGAAACGCGCTAAGAAATAGCTCTGCTCACATGCTATGGCGGCGTCTTTAGTTCACCCATTCCCGGATTGGCGCGCAGCGCCAAGTCCGGGACCCATAGCCCCAACTGTTCCCCGCGTTGAGCGCAAGCCCCTAAGCATGCGTGTTTATGGGTCCCGGGCTCGCCGCTATCGCGCCGCCCCGGGAATGGGTGGTGTGTGATGGCGCGCAAATCCACACCCAAGAAGAGTGGCGACACGGTCGGCGATCTCGCCGAATACAATCGCAAGCGCGACTTCAAAAAAACCAGCGAACCAGCCGGTGGCACGATCAAAGAAGCCGGCGGCATGTTCGTCGTGCAAAAGCACGCGGCGACGCGGCTGCATTATGATTTTCGCTTAGAGCATGATGGCGTGCTGATGAGCTGGGCGGTGCCGCAAGGCCCCTCGCTCGATCCGGCGGTGAAGCGCCTCGCCATGCGCACAGAGAACCATCCGCTCGAATACGGATCGTTCGAAGGCGTGATCCCGAAGGGTGAGTACGGCGCGGGCTCGGTGATCATCTGGGATACCGGCGCGGTGAAGTGGCTGCTCGATCCCGATGAGGGCATGAGCAAAGGCGAGTTGAAATTCGTTCTGGCCGGGGAGCGGCTGAAGGGCGAGTTCCACATGGTCAAGATCAAGCCGCGCGAAGGCGAGCGCGGCAATCCTTGGCTGTTGTTCAAATCGAAAGACGCGTTCGCGGGCAAAGAAGATCCGGTAGCCCGCAACGTGACCAGCATCGTCTCCGGCCGCACAATCGAAGACGTCCGCTCCGGCGGCGCGCGCGTGTGGAGCAAAGGCGGCGAACGCGCGCCGAAAGCCGCGAAGCCGCCGAAATGGGCGTTCGTTGAGCCAATGCTCGCAACACGCGTCGAAGTCGCGCCAAAGGGCGACGCGTGGATTCACGAGATCAAGTATGACGGCTACCGCATTCAGGCGGCAGCAAGCGGCGATAGCGTAAAGCTCTTCACCCGCACCGGCCTCGATTGGACCGGCAAGTTCCAGCCGATCGCGGACGCGTTAGCCGCGCTCAATTTGAAAGACGTGCTGCTCGACGGCGAAGCAGCGGTCGCACAAGCGAGCGGCAAGACGGACTTCTCGGCGTTGCAAGCCTCGCTGGAGAATGGCGTCGCGAAAGGCGTTTCGTACTTCGTGTTCGATGTTCTAGCGGAAGGCGCAAACGATTTGCGCAAGACGCCGCTTATCGAACGTAAGGCGCACCTGGAAAAGCTCCTTGCCAAAGCCAGAGCGCCGATCCGTTTGAGCCCGTACTTCGAAGGTGGCGGGCCGGATGTGCTGGAGGCGTTCCACGACAAGGGCCTGGAAGGCATCGTCTCGAAAAAAGCGTCGTCGACGTATCAGAGCGGACGCACCAATTCATGGCTGAAGATCAAGTGCATCAACGAGCAGGAGTTCGTGATCATTGGCTATCAGCCATCGCTGAAAGGCCGCGCGTTCGCGTCACTTATGCTGGCCGACAAAGAAGACGGCAAGCTGCGCTATCGCGGCAATGTCGGCACAGGGTTCAACGACAAGACGCTCGCCTCGCTGCGCGAGAAGCTCTCGAAGATCGAACGTGCCAAGCCAGCGCTGACAGTGCCGCGCGAAGCAGCGAGAGGCGCAAAATGGGTCGAGCCGAAGCTCGTAGCGCAAGTGCGCTTCGCGGAGTTCACGAGCGAAGGCGCGGTGCGGCACGGCGTGTTTCTGGGTTTGCGCGGAGATAAATCCGCCAAAGACGTCCACGCCGAACAAGCGGCGCCCGCGATGCGCACGCGCGTGCGGCTGACCCATCCCGACAAAGTGCTCTTCCCCGATGCGGGCGTCACGAAAGCCGAACTGGCCGCCTATCTCGACATGGCCGCCGATCGCATGGGGCCGCATCTTTACGGCCGCCCCGTCAGCCTGGTGCGCGCGCCGGACGGCGTCGGCAAGCAGACGTTCTTTCAAAAGCACGCCATGAAAGGCATGCCCGACGACATTAAGCTCGTCGCCATCACCGAGAGTGACGGCAAGGCGGAAGACTATCTCACGCTGCCGAACGCCACGGCCATCGTCTCCGCTGCGCAGATCAGCGCGCTAGAGTTTCACCTCTGGGGCTCGCGCAACGACGATCTCGATCATCCCGACCGCATGGTCTTCGATCTCGATCCTGATGAGGAGCTCGACTTCGAGTTCGTCAAACGCGCCGCGTTCGACATCAAGGCGCTGCTCGAAAGCGCCGACCTGCCTTCATACGCCATGATCACAGGCGGCAAGGGCATTCACATCGTGCTCAACCTAAAGCGCAAGCACACGTTCGAATACATCAAAGAGTTCTCCGGCGATGTCGCCGAGCAGATCGAAGCGCTCGATCCGAAGCGTTTCGTCGCCAACATGTCGAAAGCGCGCCGCAAGGGACGCATCTTCGTCGATTATCTCCGCAACGGACGCGGCGCGACAGCGATCGCGCCTTACTCACCCCGCGCGCGCGGCATGGCGCCTGTGGCCGTGCCGGTGACATGGCAGGAATTGAAGACGATCCCGTCCGCGTCTGTGTTCAAACTGAAAGACATGCGCGCGCGCTTGGCTGAACCCGATCCTTGGGCCGACTACGCCAAAAACGCCGTGCAGATCACGAAAGCGACGCGCGCAAAACTCGGGCTCGACTAGGTCCATCAAACTTGCGCCGTGATCCCGAACGAGTATGAACCGGTTAGGAGATCGCTCATGCGCGCTTGGCTGGCCGCCGCCTTCCTTCTTGCCGGGTGCGGCCAATCAGAGCCGCCGCCGCTCCCGGAACCGCCGCAACGCGTCACCGAAGCGCCATGGTTCATCTGCGATGCGCTGAACGCGCCGGTGCTTTTGGTGTTCGACGCCGAGACGAACGGCGTCACCGAGGTGGCGCAGTACGAAAAGCCCAGCGGGGCCATTGTTCAGCGCACCAGCTACACTTTGGGAGCAAGCGACGGGGCCGCCGGCAGTACTTATCGTGCGTTACTGCAGAACGGCGCCGAGGTCGGCCATGTGCGCGAGATCAATGCCGGCATGATCGAGAATCCAGCAAGCGCGTACACGCCAGTATTTTCCTCCGTCCGCATCGGCGAGCGGGAGCTTTCGTGCCGTTGGATGCCGCGCACGCGGTTTATGGGCTTCACAGGACGGCGCGCAATTGTCGTCAGCGAAGATGCCGACGGCGACCTACTCTATCATTCGTACGACTTTGCCAGCGCGGCGGACGCGCAACCGATCGAGGTGTCCGAAAACGGCCACACGAGCACATTCTCGGCGGAAGTGCGCGGCGGTATAGAAGAAACAACGCCAAGCGGCGTGACCTTCACGTTCACCAGTGGACAGTTCGCTTACCTCGTCGATTCTCGGGCCGACGGGACTGCGCAACTGAACGTGTCCGGCATGCGCGCCCCTCAAAGTGAGCAGTTTGTCGCCTATGTCCTCGGCGACGCCGTTACAGAGTAAGCGATTGTCGGGATTACACCGATCGTCTATGCGACGCGGGACATATCGAGGAGCACCCATGACGTTTGCCACCTATGAAAAATCTGGCCGCGTCGCCACCATCACGCTCAATCGCCCTGAAAGTCGCAACGCGATCGCCACGCAGCAAGATTGCGACGATCTGGCTGGTGCGCTGTGGAAAGCTAACGACGATGAGTCGATCAACGCGGTGATCTTGACTGGCGCGGGCAAAGCGTTTTGCGCCGGCGGCGATTTGAAAGCGATCCGCGAACGCTCCGGCATCGGCCCGCGCGCCACGCCTGACGGCACGCGCGCGAACTATCGCCGTGGCGTCCACTCGGTGATCAAGGCGTTGGCTGAAGTCGAGGTCGCCACCATTGCAGCGATCAACGGCCATGCGATTGGGCTTGGACTCGACATCGGCATTTTGTGCGACATGCGCCTCGCAGGCGCATCGGCGAAGATGGCGTCGAGCTTTGTGAAGGTCGGCATCATTCCGGGCGATGGCGGCGCGTGGATTTTGACCAACGCGATCGGCGCCTCGCGCGCTGCGGAGTTGGTGCTGACTGGCGATACGATCGACGCGGAGGAAGCAGCGCGTATCGGCTTGGTGTCACGCGTCGTGGCCGATGAAGCACTCATGGATGAAGCGCGTAAGCTTGCCGAACGCGTGGCGGTGAACCCACCGCGCACGGTGCGCTTGGCCAAGCGCCTCTTGCGCGAGGCGCAGCATGGACGTTTGAGCGATGTGCTGGAGCTTTCCGCAGCCTTCCAGGCGCTGGCGCACGAGACGCGCGATCACAAGGAAGCAGTGGACGCGTTCACGGAGAAACGCGTGCCGAAATTCACGGGCGAATGAGATGACGATTCGCGTCGGTATCGGCGGCTGGAGTTACGAGCCGTGGGAAGAGAGCTTCTACCCGCCGAAGCTCGCCGCCGCGAAGCAGCTTGAGTACGCCGCCAGCAAAGTCACCGCGATTGAGATCAACGCCACGTTTTATCGCACGCAGAGCGCCACTTCGTTCCAGAAATGGGCCAAGTCAGCGCCGGACGATTTCAAGTTCTCAGTGAAAGCGCCGCGAGCCGCTGTGCAGCGCAAGGACTTGCGCGAAGCGGCGCAATCGATCGAATGGTTCTTCAATAGCGGCGTCAGCGAACTCGGCTCGAAGTTGGGGCCGATCTTCTGGCAGATGGCGCCGTACAAGAAGTTCGACGCCGCGGAAATGAACGCCTATTTCGACATGCTGCCGGCCAAGCTCGGCAAGCTGAAGCTGCAGCACGCGATCGAAGTGCGTCACGCGAGCTTCACGGACGAGGCGTTTCTTAAAATCGCGCGCGAGCGCAACATTGCGGTGGTGACGGTCGAGAGCGAGAAACATCCGCTGATCGTCGAGCCAACTGCGGATTTTGCGTATGCGCGGCTGGAGCTCACGCAATCCGATGAGCCGACGGGATATCCGAAGGCGGCATTGAAGAAGTGGCTCAAGACCGCGCGCGATTGGGAGAAATCGGGCGACGTCTATCTTTACTTCATCAGCGGCGCGAAAGAGCGCAATCCGGCTGCCGCAATGGCGATGCTGGATATGTTGAAGGGCTAGTTCGCCGGCTGCGCGCGCGCACGCGCAATGTACGCATCGATCTCCGCTTCCAGCACCGGCAACGTCACGCCGCCATTGGCGAGCACGGCGTCGTGGAACGCACGGATGTCGAAGCGATCACCCAACGCTTCCTCCGCGCGTTCTCGCAGCATGATGATGTGAAGCTCACCCATCTTGTAAGCGAGGGCCTGCCCCGGCCAGCCGATGTAGCGATCAACCTCGGTACGGATCTCGTGCGTCGAGAGCGCAGTGTTCTCTTCGAGATAATCGAGCGCGCGCTGGCGCGACCAGCCCATCGAATGCATGCCTGTGTCCACGACCAAGCGACACGCGCGCCACATCTCGTACGTCAAGCGACCGAAACGCTGATACGGCGTGTGATAAATGCCCATCTCGCCGGCGAGACGCTCAGCATACAATCCCCAGCCTTCGCCAAACGCGTGCGGGTAGAAATAGCCGCGAAACGTCGGCAAGCCTTCAAGCTCACGCGCGAGTGCGATTTGCGTGTGATGGCCGGGCGCAGCTTCGTGCGCGGTCAGTGAGGGCAACACGTAGAGCGGGCGCACATTGAGCGCGTATGTATTCACCCAATACTCGCCAGCAGCGCCAAAGCGCCCGGAGCTATAGCGGCCGGTCGTATAGTTCGGCGCGATCTCGGCAGGCACCGGGCGAACAGTGTAAGGCGTGCGCGGGATGCGGCCGAAATAGTCGGGCATGCGCGCATCGATCTCGCGCGTGATCCACGCGGCTTCGCGCAGCAATTGCTCAGGCGTCGTCGCGTAAAATTGCGGATCGGTGCGCAGGAACGTGAGAAATTCCTCGAATGTGCCTTCAAAGCCGACTTCGCGGATGATCGCTTCCATTTCGGTGCGAATGCGCGCCACTTCGCGCAGCCCGACTTCGTGCACTTGGCGCGGTGTCGCGTCAGGCAGCGTCGTGTAGTAGCGCACGAGATCGGCGTAGTATGCGCGGCCATTGGGCAAGGCGCTCGCTGCAATGGTGCGTCGCGCCCGTGGTGCGTATTCGGTTTCCCAGAAGATTCGAAATTCATCGAACGCGGGGATGACGGAATCGGCGATTGCCGTGCGCCCTGCTTCACGCAAACGCGCGCGTTCCGACTCTGGGATGCTTTCCGGGAAGGCCGCAAACGGCGTATAGAGGCTCATGTCCTCGGGTCGTTCCCAGCGGAAACCGCCGATAACTTGCGTGACACCAGGGACAATTTCGGATGGCATCGTGAAGCCATCACGAATGCCCTCGCGCATGTTCGCAATATGCTCGCTAAAATAGCGCGGCACGTCGTTGAGGCGCGCTATGTATGTCTCGTAGTCACGCACGTTCTCCGGATTGTGCGCGCGATGCATCATCAGGATGCCGGAGTAAAAGCCGCTGTCGCTGTTCAGCGGCATGCGCCAGCCACCATAGCGTGAGAGACGCACGCGCTGGCTGAGCGAAAACGAGAAGAGATCGTAGCTGATCTGCTCTTGATGCGAGAGCGCGCTGCGATCAATACGCTCAAGCTCTTGCAGGAAACCGCGATAGGCGGCATCCGCTTCGGCGCGCGCTTCGGCGGTTTCGGAAGAGAGGCGGTCATCATAGATGCGGACGCCGGCAGACGTCGCGCCGATTGGGTCTTCGCGGAGATCGAACTGGTATTGCGCGTCGAACAGCGCCGAGAGCCGCTGCGAGGGCGTTTGCGCCTGAGCTGCGCCAGCCAGCATGATCATGGCCCCAATCGTGAAGAAAACCGCACGCACAGTGATCGCCCCCTGCTCAACAGGCGCAGTTCATCACGCACGTTTCGGCGGCGCAAGCGGCGTTAGACGACCTGAAAGCCGTGCGGGAACGGCTCGTTCTCGTCGATCCAGATTTCGTTGCGGCCGGTTGCGCAGGCGCTGCCCTCAATCGATGGGACGATCGCCCGTTGACCTGCGATTTCAGTCTCGGCTTCAACGCGGCCAATGAAACGGCTCTGGATGTAGCTCTCATGTACGAACGCATCGCCGACTTTGAGCTGACCCTTGGCGTGTAGATGCGCGAGGCGCGCTGATGTGCCAGTGCCGCACGGTGAGCGATCGATGGCTTTGTCGCCATAGAACACGGCGTTGCGCCCATGCGCGCCGTCGCCTTTCGGCGCGTCGGCCCAGAGCACATGGCTGACGCCGCGAATGGTTCGATCGAGCGGATGCACCGGCTCGATTTTTTCGCGCACAAGTTGGCGGATAATCGGCGAGAGTTGCAGGATGCGCGCCGCGCCGAGATCATCGAGACCTCGATAAGCGCCTTGCGGTTCGATGATGGCGTAGAAGTTTCCGCCATAGGCGATGTCGATACTGAGCGAGCCGAAGCCTGGCACGTCGATGCGCACGTCTTCCGCCGCGAGAAAGCTTGGCACGTTGCGGATGCGTACGCTGCGCACCTTCGCGCCTTCTTGTATGTACTCAAGCGCAATCGCACCGGCCGGAACGTCAGCGATGAAGCGGCCCGGTGTTCGCGGCTTGATGAGGCCGTTCTCCAAACCAAACGTCACAATGCCTATCGTGCCGTGGCCACACATCGGCAGGCAGCCACTCGTTTCGATAAAGAGAATGCCGACATCAGCTTCGGCGCTTGTTGGCGGATAGAGGAAGCCGCCGCTCATCATGTCGTGTCCGCGCGGTTCGAAGCAGAGGCCAGTACGGATCCAATCGTGGCGCGCGAGGAAATCCTGACGCCGCTCGCTCATCGTTAAGCCGCGCAGCTCCGGCGCGCCCTCAATGACGAGGCGCACCGGATTGCCGGCGGTGTGCCCGTCGATACAGCGGAACGTGTGTCTCACGCGGCGCTCTTAAGTTTTGGGCGCGTCGCGGCGGCTTGTTCGACGAGTGCGCTCACCTCGGCGCGGCGCGCGCCGGTCAGCACATAGCGCGGCGGACGGACCCGTTCGCTGCCGCGTCCCATGACCTGCTCGGCGAGTTTGATCGATTGCACGAGATCGTGCTCGGCGTCCAAGTGCAGGAGCGGCATGAACCAGCGATAGATCGCGCGCGCTGTTTCGAGATCGCCGGCGATGGTCGCTTCGTAGAGCGCGAGGGATTCTTTTGGGAAAGCGTTGGTGAGGCCAGAGACCCAGCCTTTCGCGCCGAGCACCAAGCCCTCGAGCGCTACATCATCGAGACCAGCGAACAAAATGAAACGATCGCCGAGCGCGTTGTAGAGATCGGTGAAGCGGCGCGTGTCCGGCGCGCTTTCTTTGAGGCACACGATGTTCGGCCGATCCGCCAGCCGCTTCATCGCCTCGATGCTGACGCTCACGCGATAGGCGGGCGGGTTGTTGTAGAGCATGATGGGCAGGCCGGTCGCTTCCGACACGGCGCGGAAATGCGCAACCAATTCCGCCTCCGCCGGCACATAGACCATCGCCGGCAGCAGCATCAGACCATCGGCGCCTGCCTTCTCCGCATCGCGCGCGAAGGCGATGGCGCGTTTGGTGTCAAACTCGGAAACGCCGGCGATCACTGGCACGCGGCGATCGACGGCTTCGACTGCCGCTTTCAACACGCTGCGCTTTTCATCCGGCTCCAGCGAATTGTTCTCACCGACCGTGCCCATGATAATGAGCCCGTGAACGCCGTCGCGAACCAGCGCATCCTGCACCTTCTGCGTGGCATTAAGATCGAGCGAGAGATCGGCCGCGAATTGCGTCGTCGCCGCCGGAAAAACGCCAGCCCAGTTCACCTGCATCGCAAAACCTCGCTTGCAAACGCCGCGAACCTATACGATCCCAGCGGCGCATGAAATCCATTCTCGTCATCGGCGGCGGCCTCGTCGGCGTCTCGTGCGCGCTGCGTTTGCAGGCGGCGGGCGTCGCGGTCACGCTGATCGATCCGGGCGACATGAAGCGCGGCGCCTCATACGGCAATGCGGGGCACATCGGCTCTGAGCAAGTTAGCCCATGGTCGGCGTGGGAGAATGTGCTACGCGCGCCGCGGTCGAGCTTCGGCCTGGGTGGGCCGCTCGATTTTCGCTGGACGGATGTGGCGCTTTGGACGCCGTGGTCGATGCGCTTTCTGGCGGCGTGCGATCCGGCGCGGTTCGCGCGCGGGCGCGAGGCGCTGTCGGCGCTGTTGGAAGATTCACTCCCCGCTTGGCAACGCATCGCCGATTTGGTCGGCAAGCCGGACATGGTGATCCCGCACGGGCATGTGACCGCGTGGATGACGCGCGAGGGCGCCGAGCGTGGCTTGGCGGCGTTCGCGAAAGCGCAATGGGGCAAGGCGACGTGGCGCGAGATGAAGGCAAGCGAGTTGGCGCGCTATGGCGGCGTGCTCAGTCGTTTGCCGCAGGCGGGCGCGGTGTTCAGCGGCACTGGGCAGGTTAGCGACCCGCAGGGCGCGCGCGATGCGATGCTGGCGTCGTTCAAAGAGCGCGGTGGCGAGTTCGTTGCGGATAGTGTTGTGGGCTTGAGCGCTACGCCAGCGCGCGCGGTGTTGGCATCAGGCAGATCGCGTGAAGCGGATGCGCTGTTGGTGGCAGCGGGCGCGTGGTCGGGGCGTGTGATGGCGATGCTTGGCGTGCATGCGCCGGTGATCGGCGAGCGCGGCTATCATTTGCAGAGCGCGGAAACGAACTGGCCGCGCGATTTGCCGACGACAGTGTTCGACGAGAACTTTATCGCCGTGTCGCGCTTCACCACCGGCCTGCGCTGCACCAGCTTCGTGGAGTTCGGCTCACCCGATGCACCGGGCGACGAGCGCAAGTGGCGACGCTTGCGTCAGCGCATCGATGAGCTTGGCTTGCAGTTCTCGCCGACGCCGGAACGCTGGGTCGGCTCGCGCCCATCACTGCCGGATTTTCTGCCCGCGATCGGACGCTTGGAGCGTGCACCGAACGTGCTCTACGCGTTCGGCCATGCGCATCTTGGGCTAACGGAAGCGCCGATTACGAGCGAAGTGATCTGCGCGCTGGCGACGGATAAGGCGCCGGCGTTTGATCTTGCGCCGTTTAGGGTTGAGCGGTTTGGGTAAGTCAAGCTTACCAGTGTCAGTGGCCTACAAAAATCACCTCTCGCAAATTCCCTGCTTCATCCCGATCAAACTGCGTCCAAAATTGGCGCTCTCGCACTGACCCGTCGGCAAATCGCACCGTTACATAGAATGAACAATCGGGCAGAGAATTTCTGTATTCGCAGGAGTCATGCCGAAACGACTCTAGAGTCGGACGTTCCCCCGGCGCGAAGCTGACTAGTCGACCTGCGTATTCTGGCCAGTGTCCGCGAACGTAAGATTCAACCTCAGTTGAAGTCGGCAACGGTTCTAGCTCCGCACTCTCTCCAGCAGCACTAACGCACGCACTTAACGTGGCCATGGATGAAAGTGCGGCGACACACCAAGGCGCACGCTCGAACATTGCACGGTCCTTCGCTCACCGAAACCCATCATTGATCTTATCCAGCGCGCTTTGCGACGGGACGAGTTCTGCGTCTTCCAGCTTGTTCAGCGCGCAATCGACGGTGTTGAGCGAGTCGTGCAGATCGCTCGCTTCCGGATCAACGAAGAGCAAGCCCGTCACGATCTCGCCTTCCGCCGATTTGCGCGCGAGATAGCTCAGCGCGGCGTAGCGATCGGTGCTGTCGTAATCGTCTTCCAGCTTGCGCAGGCGCAGGATTGAGCCGTCGTGCTGACGCACTTCTTTGAGTTCGCCCGGCGCGTAATCCGCAGTGATCGGCGCGCGCGGGGTGATGACGTCCATGCGGTTCACGGCTTCGTTGTGCTCGCGCACATAATCGAAGCTCTTGGTCGAGCCGACGTGGTTGTTAAACGCCACGCATGGGCTGATCACATCGAGGATCGCCGTGCCCTTGTGCGAGAGTGCGCCTTTGATCAGCGGCACGAGCTGGTGCTTATCACCCGAAAATGAGCGGCCAACGTACGTCGCGCCGAGTTGCAGCGCGAGCATGACGAGATCGATGGCGCTGTCCTTGTTCTCGGCGCCCTTCTTGGCCTTCGAGCCTTTGTCGGAGGTGGCGGAGAACTGACCTTTGGTGAGGCCGTACACGCCGTTGTTCTCGACGATGTAAGTCATGTTCACGCCGCGGCGGACCGCGTGCGCGAATTGGCCTAGGCCGATCGAGGCTGTGTCACCGTCACCGCTGACGCCAAGATAGATCAGATCTTTCGCCGCGATGTTCGCGCCAGTGAGCACGGACGGCATGCGGCCGTGCACGGCGTTGAAGCCGTGCGCGGGACCGACGAAATAGTCCGGCGTCTTCGATGAGCAGCCGATGCCGGAGAACTTGGCCAGGCGATGCGGTTCGAGATCGATCTCGAAGCAAGCTTGAATGATCGAAGCGCTGATCGAGTCGTGGCCACAACCGGCGCAGAGCGTGGAGATGCGGCCTTCATAGTCGCGGCGCGTATAGCCGTGCGCGTTTCGCTCAAGCGAGGGGTGATGCAGCTTCGGTTTGGCGATGTACGTCATTCTGCGTTTTCCGTGAGCGATGCGCCGGCTTTGAGCTTTTCGGCGATGTCTTTGATGATGAAGCGCGCCGTGATTGGCGTGCCGTCATAGTGCAACACTGAAACGAGGCGCGCCGGATGGATGCCGCCTTCGTTGACGAGCAACGCTTTCAGCTGACCATCACGGTTCTGCTCAACGACGAACACTTGCTCATGGTTGCGGATGAACTCGAACACTTCGTCTTGAAACGGGAAGCCGCGAATGCGCATCGCATCGAGATGCACGCCGCGCGCTTCTAGCGTATGCAGCGCTTCTTCCATCGCCGGATCGGTGGAGCCCATATAGATCACGCCATCGGGCGTGCGGCGGCTCGCCTTCTTCGTGATCGGCGCCGGCACATGAGACTTCATCGTCTCCCATTTGCGCAGCAGGCGGTTCATGCCGTCAGTGTAGTCCTCGCCCTTCTCACTATAGCGCGCGTAGCGATCGTGGCTGGAGCCGCGCGTGAAGTACGAGCCCTTGCTCGGGTGCGTGCCGGGATAGGTGCGATACGGAACGGCGTCGCCATCGACATCGAGATAGCGGCCGAACTCGACGCCCGCGTCGAGATGTTCGCGCGTCAACACCTTGCCGCGATTGAGCTTGCGCTTGTCGTCCCACTTGAACGGCTCGGTCAGCCATTCCTGCATGCCGATATCGAGTTCGAGCATGACAAAGATCGTGGTCTGAAAGAAGTCCGCCAGATCGAACGCCTGCGCGCCGAACTCGAACGCTTCTGTCGGATTGCCCGGGAAGAGCATCGGATGCTTGGTGTCGCCGTGCGAGGCGTATGCGGCGAGCGTGAGATCAGATTGTTGCGTGCGTGTGGGCATACCGGTGGACGGACCGCCGCGTTGCACGTCGAAGATCACGGCTGGGATTTCGGCGTAGTACGAGAAGCCAACGAACTCGTTCATCAGCGAGATGCCGGGGCCGGACGTACACGTGAACGCACGCGAACCGGCCCACCCTGCGCCCATCACCATACCGATCGAAGCGATCTCATCTTCGGCTTGCACGATAGCGTAACGACGTTTGCCGTCCGCATCGACGCGGAGCTTGGCACAATGCTTCTCGAAACCTTCCGCGAGCGAAGTCGACGGCGTGATCGGATACCAGGCACAGAACGTGGCGCCACCGAACACCGCGCCGAGCGACGCGGCTTCGTTGCCTTCAACGAAAATGCGATCGCCGACTTTGTCGGCCTTCTTCACCTTCAGACCGATGGGCGCGAGGTGATCTTCGGCGAACTTCCGACCGAGTTCGAACGCTTTGAAGTTCGGCTCGATCAGCTTGTCTTTGCCTTTGAACTCTTCCGTGAGCAGCGTCTTCACCAGCTCTGGCTCAAAGCCCAGCAGGTTCGCCAGCACGCCGATATAGCAAATGTTCTTGAACAGCTGACGCTGACGCGGATCGGCGAACTCGGACGCGATCAGTTCAGTGAGTGGCGCACCGATAATGGTGATGTCGTCGCGAAACTTCGATGCGGGCAGCGGCTTTGATGAATCGTAGAGCAGATAGCCACCGCTCTCGATGCTCTTCACATCGCCTTCCCATGTCTGCGGGTTCATCGCGACCATGAGGTCAACGCCACCGCGGCGCCCAAGCCAATTGTCTTCGCTGATCCGCACTTCATACCAGGTCGGCAGACCTTGGATGTTCGATGGGAAAATGTTGCGCGCGCCAACCGGCACGCCCATGCGCAACACAATCTTCGCGAACAGCCCGTTGGCCGAAGCCGAACCCGAGCCGTTTACGTTGGCGAACTTGACGACGAAGTCGTTCGTAGCGCTGATCGGCTTCATTTGGCGCTCGCGAGTTGCGGCGAACGCTTCACCTTCGGCGCTTTCGGTGCGCATCCGGCGTGCGTCATCTCAATGTAAGAATGCTGCATATCCCATGCGCCCGTCGGACACCGCTCGGCGCAAAGGCCGCAATGGAGGCAGACGTCTTCGTCCTTAGCCATGATGCGGCCGGTCTTGAGGCCGTCCTGGATGTAGAGATCTTGCGTTGGATCAAGCGCTGGCGCGGTGAGCCGCGTGCGCAGCTCAGCCTCCTCGCCATTCTCGATGAAGGTAATGCAATCCATCGGGCAGATATCGACGCAGGCGTCGCACTCAATGCAGAGCTGGGCCGTGAACACGGTCTGCACATCACAATTCAAACACCGTTGCGCTTCCTTGTAGCCGAGCAGCGGATCGAAACCCTTCTCGACCTCGACCTTCACATTGCGCAGCGCCACTTCTGGCTCGACCATCGGCACTTTGTAGCGAAGGTCAAGAGAGACATCGTTGTCATAGGCCCATTCGTGGATGCCCATCTTGGTGGACATCATCGACACGCCCGGCGGCGACCGAACCGTCACATCCTGACCGCTGCAGTAGAGATCAATCGAAACCGCTGCATCATGGCCGTGCGCGACGGCCCAGATGATGTTCTTCGGTCCGAACGCAGCGTCGCCACCAAAGAAGACGTTCTTGATGTCCGATTGCATGGTGACCGGATCGACCACTGGCATGTCCCACTTGTCGAAGCTCATGCCGATGTCGCGCTCGATCCACGGGAACGAGTTCTCCTGGCCGACAGCCATCAGCACGTCATCGCACTCAATATGAACATCAGGCTCGCCCGACGGCACGAGCTTGCGCTTACCGCCCTCGTCAGCCCAGTGCATCTTGGTGAACCAGACGCCGGTGAGCTTGCCGTTCTCGTGCGTGAACTCGCGCGGATTGAGGAAGTTGATGATCGGGATGCCTTCGTGCTGGGCGTCCTCTTTCTCCCAGGGCGAAGCCTTCATCTCATCGAAGCCGGAGCGGACGATGACCTTCACGTCCTCACCGCCCAAGCGGCGCGAGGTGCGGCAGCAATCCATGGCGGTGTTGCCGCCACCCAAAACGATGACGCGCTTGCCGATCTTGTCGATGTGCTCGAACGAAACGCTAGAAAGCCAATCGATGCCAATATGGATGTTCGCGGCGGCTTCCTTTTGGCCCGGCAAGCCGAGGTCACGCCCGCGCGGCGCGCCGGTGCCGACGAACACGGCGTCCCAGCCTTCCGCGAGCACCTTCTTCAGTGAGTCAATGCGCGTGCCGAAATGCGTCACTGGCTCGTAGCGCAGAATGTAGCCAACCTCTTCATCGATCACGCTCTCCGGCAAACGGAAACGCGGGATCTGCGTGCGGATCATGCCGCCGCCTTTTTGCTCGGCGTCGAAGATGTGCACTTCGTAGCCCAGCGGCAGCAGGTCGCGCGCGACCGTCAGCGATGCTGGCCCCGCGCCGATGCACGCAATACGCTTGCCGTTCTTCTTGACCGCCGGCTTCGGCAGCAGATTTTCGATCTCACCTTTGTTGTCGGCGGCGACGCGCTTCAAGCGACAGATCGCGACCGGCTCCGGCTTTTCCTGTTGCGCCTCTTCAACGCGCCCGCGCCGGCACGCTGGTTCGCAAGGACGGTCGCATGTGCGGCCGAGGATTCCGGGGAAGACGTTCGACTTCCAATTGATCATGTAGGCGTCGGCATAACGCTGATCGGCGATCAGACGGATGTACTCCGGCACCGGCGTGTGCGCTGGACACGCCCACTGGCAGTCGACGACTTTGTGAAAGTAGTTCGGGTCGCGAATATCGGTCGGCTTCAAGCGGCCGTCCTCCCTCTGCTTTGCGCCAACCCTAGCCGCCCGCGCGATAGGTGCAAGGCATTCAATCTCTTAACACTTGCTTGCCGCGCGGCGGGTGGCATGGTCCCGCGCCAATGACTGACGGATGGCGTTTCTGGATCGACCGCGGCGGCACGTTCACCGACGTGGTCGCGCGCGCGCCCAATGGCGTGCAAACCGTTCGCAAACTGCTCTCGGTGAACCCCGGTCGGTATGACGACGCCGCGTTCGAGGCCATCCGGCTGATCCTTGAAGAGCATGGCGCCGGGCTCGATGCCGTCGCCGAGGTGCGGCTCGGCACGACCGTCGCCACGAACGCGCTTTTGGAGCGCAAGGGCGCGGACGTCGTCCTGGTCGTGACGCAGGGCTTCGGCGATGCGCTAGAAATCGGCGTCCAAGCTCGACCGGACATTTTCGCGCTTCACATCGCCAAGCCCGACTTGCTGCACAAGCGGGTCATCGAAGTGCGCGAGCGGGTGACAGCGGAAGGCGAAGTGCTCACACCGCTGGATGAGGCGCAGGCGCAGACGGCGTTGGAGGCGGCTTACGCTGAGGGCTTCCGCGCCACTGCCATTGCCTGCCTTCACGGCTGGGCCTACCCCGCGCACGAACAGCGCCTCGCGACGCTCGCCCGCGAGATTGGCTTCACGCAAATCTCGGTCAGCTCCGAAATTAGCGGCCTGATCAAGTTCATCCCGCGCGCCGATACGACGGTGGCGGACGCGTACCTCTCGCCAGTGCTGCGCAAGTACGTGGACTCGTTCGCCAGCGGCTTCAGCGGCGAAAGCGATCCGAACCTCCTTTTCATGCAATCGAACGGCGGCTTGACCAGCGCCAGCGCCTTCCGCGGGCGCGACGCCGTACTCTCCGGACCCGCCGGCGGCGTGGTTGGCATGGCGGCAGCAGCCAAGCGCGCAGGCTTCGACCGGGCGCTCGGCTTCGACATGGGCGGCACCTCCACCGACGTCTCACACTTCGCCGGCGCGTTCGAGCGGACGAACGAGACAATGGTTGCGGGCGTGCGGCTCTCCGCGCCAATGCTGCAAGTTCATACGGTCGCGGCCGGCGGCGGCTCGATCTGCTCGTTCGATGGCGCGCGTCTGCGCGTCGGCCCCGAAAGCGCAGGCGCTTTTCCTGGTCCCGCCTGCTACCGGCGCGGCGGACCGCTGACGGTTACGGATTGTAACGTGTTGCTCGACCGCGTGCGGCCTGAGTTTTTTCCGGCGATCTTCGGACCAAATGCTGATCAACCGCTCGATCGCGGCATCGTCATCAAAAAGTTCGACGAGCTTTGCGCAGAGATCGAAGCGCGATCAGGGCGCAGGCTTTCGCCGGAAGAGGCGGCTGAAGGCTTCCTCACCATCGCCAATCTGAACATGGCCGAAGCGATCAAGAAGATCTCGATCCAGCGCGGTTACAATCCTGCCGAATATGCACTCGTCGGCTTCGGCGGCGCCGGCGGTCAGCACGCGTGCGCGGTCGCGGATGCGGTGGGTATCGACACGATCTTGCTCCACCCACTTGCGGGTGTGTTGAGCGCGTGGGGCATGGGCCTAGCCGATGTCCGCGCCGTTGCGGAAGCGACGGTGGAAGGCGCGGATGATTGGCGGCCGACAGCGACGGCGCTGACCGCGCGCGCGCGCCGTGCTCTGGAGGCCCAAGGCGCAGAGGGCGTCACCGTCCGCGTCACCGCGCACATGAAATACGACGGCGCGGATTCTACGATTGCCGTGCCCGCGGATAACGTGGCCACGCTCAACGCGGGGTTCGAAGCCGAGCACAAGAAGCGCTTTGGGTTCATTGATCCCACGCGACGGATCATCGTTGCATCAGTATCAGCAGAAGCCGTGGCGCAATCGCCGGAAGCGACCTCTGCGCAGCCAGCGCCAACGCCGCCGCGCAAGACGGCCGTACAGATCTTCTCCGGAAGTGCAGACGCGACGCCCGCTTTCGCGCGCACCTCACTAGCAACCGGCGACACCATCTCCGGCCCCGCTCTCATCATCGAAAACGGCGCAACCACCTACGTCGCGCCGGACTGGCGCGCCACGATGAGTGGACACGGTGATCTCATCCTTACACGCGTAAATCCGCGCACCGCGCGCACGGCGATCGGCACGCAAGCCGATCCGATCCTGCTTGAAGTGTTCAACAACCGCTTCATGGGGGTCGCCGAAGAAATGGGCTTGGCGCTCCAGACGACGGCCTCGTCGGTCAACATAAAAGAGCGCCTCGATTTCTCATGCGCCGTGTTTGACGAGACCGGCGGCCTCGTCGCCAACGCGCCGCACATCCCCGTCCATTTGGGCTCAATGAGCGACAGCGTCCGCGAAATCAACCGCCAGCGCGGCGCAACAATGCGCGCTGGCGACATCTACATGCTGAATGCGCCACATGCCGGCGGCACGCATTTGCCAGACATCACTGTAATCGCGCCGATCATTCTCGATGGCGAGACAGCGCCCGCCTTCTTCACCGCCGCACGCGGTCACCACGCCGATATCGGCGGCATCACGCCCGGCTCCATGCCGCCCGACAGCCGCACGATCGAAGACGAAGGCGTGTTGATCGAGAACTTCTTGCTGGTGCGCGATGGCGCGTTACTCGAAGCCGAAACGCGCGCACTGTTCGCAAGCGGTCAGCATCCGGCACGCGCCATTGACCGCAACATCGCCGACCTCCGCGCCCAGATCGCGGCCTGCGTGCGCGGCGCCGAAGAGTTGAAGCGCCTCGTTGCACACTACGGCCGCGAGGGCGTCGCGGCGTACATGCGGCATGTGCAGGACAATGCCGAAGAGCAGATCAAGCGTGTGATTGATACTCTGCAACCCGGCTCAATCGAGGTTCCGCTCGATATCGGCGCGAACATTCACGTCTCCGTAGCGCCGGATCACGCCAAGCGAACGGTCAAAGTCGATTTCACCGGCACGAGCGCGCAGGACAGCGGCAATTTCAATGCACCACTCGCGATCACGCGCGCGGCGACGCTCTATGTGTTCCGCACATTGGTGGACGACAGCATTCCGCTCAACGAAGGTTGCCTCAAGCCGATTGAGATCATCGTGCCCGAAGGCTCGCTGCTCAATCCTAAGCGAGGCGCCGCAGTCGTCGCGGGCAATGTTGAGACGAGCCAAGTCGTTGTCGATGCGCTCTACGGCGCGCTTGGTGCGCTGGCGGCGAGCCAAGGCACGATGAATAACTTCACCTTCGGCGACGAAAAACGTCAGTACTACGAAACGATTTGCGGCGGCGCGGGCGCAGGTCCCGGCTTTGACGGCGCTTCAGTCGTCCAAACACACATGACCAATTCGCGCCTCACCGATCCGGAAGTTCTGGAAACACGCTTTCCCGTTCTGGTCGAAGACTTCCGTGTGCGGCGCGGCTCCGGCGGTGACGGCGCACACAAAGGCGGTGACGGCGCAACACGGCGCGTGCGCTTCCGCGAAGCCATGATGGCGGCGATCCTCTCCAATCGCCGCGCAACGCGGCCGCACGGTCTGAATGGCGGCGGCGAAGGCAAGGCTGGGGTCAATCGCATCGAACGCGTGGATGGGCGCGTCGAGGAGTTACCCGCGCGCGGCAAGACAGACATGCAGGCGGGCGATGTGTTCGTGATCGAAACGCCGGGCGGCGGTGGATTTGGCGCGCGCTGAACGCGCGCAATGGGGGAAGCATGCTGGTATTGCTGGGCATCGGCGTTGTTGTCTTCGGCTTCATCGTCCGCGCCAATCCATTGCTTGTGGTCATGGCGGCTGCACTCACAACAGGGCTCGCCGCAGCGTGGACGCCTGACGCCGATCTCGCAGTGATGAGCGCCGCTGGTAGCGACACGCTCGCCAGTTTCGGCAAAGCCTTCAACGATGCACGCTATATCAGCCTCACATGGATACTTCTCGCCGCGATCGGTTTGCTAGAACGCGCCGGCCTGCAAGAACGCGCACGAATCACCATCGCCACGATAAAAGCAGCGACCGTTGGTCGCTTGCTGTGGGTTTACTTCATCGTCCGTCAAGGCACATCAGCGCTGGGCCTCACCTCGCTCGGCGGTCACGCGCAAATGGTGCGCCCGCTCGTGGCGCCTATGGCGGAAGGCGCCGCAGAAGCAAAGTTCGGAGCGCTACCTGATCGCGAGCGCTTTCTCATTCGTTCACACTCTGCCGCTGCCGACAATATCGGGCTGTTCTTCGGCGAGGACATCTTCATCGCAATCGCCTCGATCCTGCTGATCAAGGGCTTCCTCGAAGCCAACGGCATCATCGTTGAGCCGCTGGAGCTCTCGGTCTGGGCGATCCCGACCGCGATTGCTGCACTCCTCATTCACAGCTTCCGACTCTGGATGCTCGATCGGCACTTGAAGCGCATTCTCGCGAACGCCACTCCAGCGGAGCCGGCGCAATGATCACGCTTGATCACGCTTACATCGTCGGTGGCTTCTTCTTCGCAGCGCTCGCCATCCTAACCGTCCGCGACAATGCCAATCCACGGCGTGTCCTTACCGCGGTTTTCTGGGCGCTGCTGGCGACGAGCTTTTGGGCCGGTCATCTGATCGGCGATCTGGGCAACGGCTTGCTCGCGCTCGGCCTTGTTGCGCTTGCGGCAATCGGCCTGGGTCAAGGAAAACCGCCAACGACCACACCAGAAGAGCGCCGCGCGAGCGCTGAGCGGCGCGGCAATGCTCTCTTCCTGCCCGCGCTGATTATCCCAGCCGTAGCACTCGGCGGCACCTTAGTGGTGCAATATACCGAATGGGGGCCGCTGCTCATTCAGGCGCAACACAAGACGCTCGTGTCGCTCGTCATCGGCGTGTTGATCGCGGTTGCAGTGATGATGATCTGGCTGCGACCGCCGCTGCTCGCGCCATTGCAGGAAGGTCGGCGACTGATGGATTCGGTCGGCTGGGCAGCGCTTCTGCCGCAAATGCTGGCAGCACTTGGCGCTGTGTTTCTGGCGGCTGGCGTCGGCGAGCAAGTCGGGCAAATCTTCGCCGAATACATCCCGCTCGATACCCGCACCATGGCGGTCGCGGCCTATTGTATCGGCATGGCTCTCTTCACAATCATCATGGGCAACGCCTTTGCGGCGTTTCCGGTGATGACAGCGGCGGTGGGCTTGCCCTTCGTGATCAATGAACTCGGCGGCGATCCGGCGCGCGTGTGCGCGATCGGCATGCTCGCGGGCTTCTGCGGCACGTTGATGACGCCGATGGCGGCGAACTTCAATGTCGTGCCAGCGAACCTGCTTGAACTGCCGGACCGTAATGCTGCGCTCAATGGTGTGATCCGCGCGCAAATTCCAACGGCGCTGCCGTTGCTCATCGCCAACATCATCCTCATGCGCTTGCTGGCATTCCCATGACCACACTCACCAAAGACATCGCCGAGAAGTTCGCAGCGCTCGCGCTGGCGCACGTTGGCCGCGAGTATCCGAACAAGCTCGATCACGTCATGGCGGACGCGAGCGAGGTGCAGGGCCCGCGCGCGCTGCATCCGATCTTTTTCGGTAGCTACGATTGGCACTCGTGCGTGCACGGCTATTGGCTGCTGGCGCGCGTTTTGCGGCGCTTTCCGGATTTGAAGCAAGCAAGCGAGATCGTGGCGCTGTTTGACGAGCGGATCACGAAGGCGAACGTCGCCGTCGAGTGCGCCTATTTGGAACGACCGACATCACGCGGGTTCGAGCGTCCATACGGTTGGGGGTGGCTGCTGGCGCTGCAAGCAGAACTTGAACAGCACAAGCATGGCGCCGGCGCGCGCGCCACTGACACGCTGCGGCCACTGGCTGAGATGTTCGCTACGCGCTTTCGCGCGTTCCTGCCGTTTTGCGACTATCCGATCCGCACTGGCGTCCATTCTTCCATGGCGTTCGCACTGCGGCTCGCCGCCGATTACGCTGAGCCGAATGACGGCGAACTGTTCGCGCTGATGCGCGACAAAGCTTTCGCGTGGTTCGGCGAAGATCGCGGCGCGCAGGCTTGGGAGCCGAGCCAGGATGACTTTCTCTCGCCGACGCTGATGGAAGCCGAATGCATGCGCCGCTTCATGGCGCCGGCAGCGTTCCGCGTGTGGTTCGCGGATTTTCTGCCTTACGCGCGCGATGCAGCGCCCGCTTCACTCTTCACACCCGCGCGCGTTAGCGATCGGACCGACGGGAAGATCGCGCATCTTGATGGGCTGAACTTCTCGCGTGCCTGGTGCTGGCGTTCGATCGCACGGGCGTTGGACGAACGTGATTCCGTGACGATGCGAGCGCGCGAAGCTGCGAACACGCACATCAACGCAAGTCTCGCCCATGTAGCGGGTGACTACATGGGCGAGCATTGGTTGGCGACGTTTGCGCTGTTGGCGCTCGAAGCTTAGTTGCGCTGTGACGGCTCGCGGCGCAGCGCTTGGAAGTGGCGCGCGCTGAAGCGCGTTTGCGGCGCGGCCATCGCGTCGGTCGTTTCCGACACGTTGATGCGATAGCGGCCGGAGGCGCTGCACGCGCCCGGCTCGTTCGGCACCGCGCGGTTGAACACCATCAGCGCCGCGTTATCGAACGCGCCGACATCGAACACGCCGCCGCGGCCCAGACGGAAGACCTGCACTTCACCATTGCGGACGCCGAGGCCGTAAAGCTCCAGATCGTCATCGCCCGAGAGCGTGAAGGTGTACTTGCCACGCAGATTCTGACCGAAGCCCAGATAGTTGGCGCCGAGTTGCTCCGGGCCATCCTTCGTCGACCACTCGCCTTGGCGCGACAGCAGCGCAAGTTCACGAACCGCGCGCGGGAAGACCGGCGCCAGATCGTAATCGCGCGCGTAGTTCTGCGCGCGCCAGCGGGCCAAAGCTGACGGAATATCCGTGCCAACCGGCTGCAGTGTACGCGTCATCACTTCAAAGCCGTCATAGCGAACGGCGTTTTCCCACATGCGCACGACGATGCTGTCGCCGTGCACGTCGGCGATCGATTGCAGCAGGGTCCACTGCGAGTAATCGAAGCCCGGCTCCAACGTCGTCCAGCAAAGTTGCGGCGAGGCGAAGTCGGTTTCGGTGTAGTTGGTTGCGTCCTGATCGGAGCCGACGGTCGTGGTCTCCGTCCACGACGCGGTGGACTCATACAACCAGTTCAGCGCCTCTTCGCCGTCATAGCCAAATTGGATGACGTGGTTGAACTCGTGCGTCGCGGTTGCACGCATCAAGGCGATCGGTGATTCCGTGCGGTTCATGCCGACGAAGCCGTTATCGACGACGAACACCGTGCGCACAGCGGCACGCTCGCGGACGCCGGCTGTGTTCGGGTTGTCGAACACCATTTGCACGCCTTTGGTATAGCCCATCGAACCCAGCGCATCGGCGACGTAAGCACGATAGCGACCGTCCGGATCGCGGATTGGCTCGGCCCAGCCGATGCGGCGGACTTGCACTTCGAACATTTCTTGCAGTGTATCCGCCGTCGCTTGCGCGTATTCGGTCGTCGTCGCGTCGACGCCGTCGAGCGTGTAGTGCACGCGGAAATCGCGCGTTTCGATCGTCAGCTCCGGGCCGCTCAGCGAAACCGAGTCTTCGGCGAGCGCCTGAATAGTATCGACGACCGAGCGATCGACGTTGGTGATAACCAACAGATAATTGCCGCTCGTATCGGAGCGCCGATAGCGCTCGATATTCAGCGTGTAGGTAGCATTTGCAGGCGCTGTGAAGGCAAACGCCGAATTCAGCGAGCCATCGCCGCGATCGTCGTTCGCCGCGACCGGATCGCCGTTCGCATCGTTCAAGCGAATGACGGGATCGAGATCGCCGCTCGTCGTGTCGGCGAGAACCAGGATCGTCTGCCCCGCGGTCAGCTGCAGCGGATAATCACGCGACGGCTGCTGCGCGTTGAGCGAACCTTCGTGACGCGCCAGCGGCGTGCCTTCGATCGCATCGAAATTGAACGGCGCATCGGCTTGCGGGTCGATCGCCAGCGACACGATCATCTCGCCGCCAGTATTGTTATAGGTGCCAACGGTCAGCTGATAACGGCCAGCGCGCGGCGCCTGATAAATGACTTGCGAATTCAGCGAGCCATCGCCGCGATCGTCGTTCGCGGCAACAACTTCACCGCTCGGATCGGTGAGCGTGAGCGTTGGATCGGTGGTCGCGGCGAGCGCGAAGGTCGAGCCGACGAAGATTTCGTCCTCGACGAGATCGACGCTGATGCGCTGCTCGCGCCGCGAACGTGTCAGCGTCACGCGCTCTTGGCTCACGACGCGCGCTTCGTGCGACAGACCGAAGTCGAGTTCGTTCGAAACATTCAGTTCGAACGTGCCGACTGCGCCGCCGTAGCCGGAGACAACAGCAGTGTAACGGCCGGTACGCGTCGGCACATAGATGACCTGCGAGGTCAGCGCCGTCGCGGTGTCGTCGTTTTCCGCAACCGTGCGGCCATCGGGGCCGTTCAGCGTGAGGATGGTGTCGAACGTCGTGCGCGCCGATGCGGTGCTGAGCGTGACCGGTTCGCCTTCGCGCAACTCAATCTGGAACGAGACGCGCGGCTGCGCGGCTGTGACTTCGCCACTCAACGGCTGATTGGGCGTCTGCGCCGACGCAGACATGGTGGCCGCCAAAAGCGCAAATGCAAACAAAGCTGAACGCACGGATTCCCCCGCAATGTGGACCGGCTCGAATCCCCCGCCAGCCTCTTAAGGCGCAGCTTTAGCCACAGTTTGAGGCGCTGCGATAGCAGGTGTGAGCGGAATTTCGGGCAGATTTGCGCCGGTTCTTAGGGGTGTGGAAACGCCGCCACGCGCTCCTCGACCAGTCGCGCCCGCTCCTCCCAACGCGCCGGGTCACGGCGCAGACTTGGCGCGCGCAGTAGAGCGGCGAGACGGGCGCTTTCGGCGGCGTCGAGCGCAGCGGCGGGTTTGCCGAACAAAACAAGCGACGCGCGCTCGATGCCGAAAGGCTCAACGCCGAAATATGCGCTTTGTAACCATGCGCGCAGCATCTGCGCATCGGTGAAGCGCCCTTCCAGGCGGCACGCCAGAGCCACGCGCCTGAATTGTCGATGTAGCGTGCGCTCCGGCGCTTGCTGGTTGAGCATCTGAGTGGCGAGGGCAATCGACGGGCTGGCGCCTGCGAGCGTACGCACATCGCTACCGCTTAGGTATTCCCACAGATTGACGAATGCACGGCATGGCGCAGGCCGGACATTCCACACGCGCCCAAACTCAATCGCAACGATCGCATGTTCGGCAACGCTGAGAGGCGCATCATTCGCAGGCGAAGATAAGGCGCCCGCCTGCTCTGCATCCGCGATCGCCTCGCCCGCGTCGAACCACAATACAGCCGCCGCCAAGAATGGCGTCGCCACGAAGACAAACAAGGCGAAGATCAAGAATGCGCGCAACACTTTCATCGCGCGTACCGACCTCTAGCGCTGAACCGAAAACCGAAGCTCGCTCAATCCATCAACGCCGCACACAATCTCATCGCCTCGTTGAAGCGGGCCGACGCCGGCGGGCGAGCCGGTGTAGATCAGATCGCCGGGCTGCAGCGTCCAAATGCGTGAGAGCGATGCGATGATGGCGGGCAGCTTCCAGATCATCTGATCTGTATTCGCGTCCTGGCGCGTTTCGCCGTTCACACTCAGCCAAATTCGCGCAGCGTTCGGATGCCCGCTCGCGCTCACCGGCGTCAGCGCGCTGATCGGCGCGGAATTATCGCCGGCTTTAGCGACGTCCCACGGCTTGCCGCCTTTCTTCGCGTCGGACTGGCGATCGCGCAAAGTGAGATCGACGCCGACGCCGTAGCCCCAAACATGATCGAGCGCGCTGCTCTCAGCGATGTTCGCGCCGCCTTTACCGATCGCGATTACGAGTTCGACCTCGTGATGCCAGTCCGACGTGTGCGCCGGATAAGCAATCGCAGCGCCGCTCTCGGTCACTGCATCGGCTGGCTTTGTGAAAAAGAGCGGCTGCTCGTTGGGGTCATTCCCCAGTTCGCGGATATGCTCGGCGTAATTTCGCCCGACACAGAAAATCCGGCGCACGGGAAAGCGTGCATCGCTGCCGACGATGGCGACGGAAGCCTGTACCGGCGGTTCAAACGCGTAAGTCATGAACCACGCTTTGAGCATGCGCGCGGCTGGCGTGCAAACTCTCTTGGCTGGGGAAGCGCCGCGCCTGCTGCGGCGCAAGGGCTTGCACGCGCGCGCGCGGCGGACGAACGTCGCCGTCCCATCCGCGAGGGGCGGACGCGTATATGGAATGGCTGCTGATTGTCGGCCTCGGTGTTTGGGTGGCGCTGCAATCGCGGACCATCGAAACGCTGAAAGGCAGACTGGCGTCGCTTGAGCGGCGCGTGAGCGAGCTTGACCTGGCGGCCGCGCCCGCGCCGCCGCCGCCGCCGCCACCGCCGCTGCCTGAATTGTTGCTCACTGAACGCCTGCCGCCATTAGCGCCTCCTCCGGCGCCGGAGCCAGAGCTCGAGCCGTTACTGCTCGATCAACCGCTGCCGCAAGACGACCGCGAGCCGCTCCTGCTCGATACGCCACTGCCCGAAGCGTCGAACGACGAAGATGAGGCTGCAAAGCCCCTACCGCCGATCCCGGAAGCGGCGCGTCCGGCGCCGTTTTCGCGACCGAAGGCACAACCAGATCGGCGTTTCGAACAATGGCTCGCGGAGAACGGTCTTGCTTGGCTCGCTGGCGGCGCGTTTGCGTTGGGCGCGATCTTCCTAGTTTCGTTCGCCGCGCAACAAGCGTGGTTCACGCCGCAAGTGCAGCTCTTCTGCGCCGTTGCGTTGGGTATCGCACTCATTGGCGCAAGCGAGTGGGCGCGGCGTGTTTCGATCGTCAAACCGCCCGGGCATCCGCTGGTCGCCGCAATGCTTGCCGGTGCGGGCGTAGTCGCGCTCTACGCGACCTCATGGGCAGCGCACGGACTTTATAATTACGCTGACGCGACAACCGCGTTGCTCCTGTTGGCGCTCTGCGCCGCGATCCTCATCGGGCTTGCGTTCCTGCACGGCGAAGCACTCGGCATTCTTGCAGTCATCATGGCCCTGTTGGCGCCGGCGCTCGCGAACAGTGTCTCTTGGCCGCCTCCGGCGCTGACCTTCTTCATCTGCGCAATGGCCACGACCGGATTTGGCCTCGCTTATCTCCGTCGCTGGCCGTGGGTCGCCGCGATCACGTTGGTTGGCCTATACTTCTGGTTCTGGGCCGCGATCGGCGAAGACGACATCCGCCGCGCCCTTGCGTTCCTCAGCACCGCAAGCCTTGGCGCGGCCCTCATTGCATTGCGTGCGCCGCTCCCCGATGGAGCGCCCGCGCGCTTCCACTGGCACGATCTGCGCACCTACGCGCCGAGCGTAGCGATCGCCGTATCGAGTGTGCTGCTCTTGTGGGTGTGGCTTGCAGTCGTGCCGTTGCCTTCGGGCCGCGTCGCCGGCCCGGCGCTTATCGCTGCATTCCATATCGCGCTTGCATCCTACGCCGTGCGCGCGCGGCTCGCGCATTATTGGGCGCTGGTGGTTTCAGTCGCGGCCGCCGTGCTGGGCTTTGTCGCGTATCTGCAAGCCCGCATCCATTTCGGCCCGCTCGGCGGTGACTTCTATCCGACCATTCTCGCGGTGACGTTCGTGATCGTGCTTTGCACGCTGACAGCGCGCCCGCACCGGCTCGGCCGCGCGCCCATCGCGATTGCCGGCGCCGTCGGCGCAGCACTCCTCACTGCACTCGCAGCCGCTTCGCGGGCGGAGTGGCACAGCCTCGCCGCTTGGGCGCCGATGTTTATCGGCGCAGCTCTCCTCTTCGCTGCGGCCTGGCGTACGGAAGAAGAGGCGCGGGACGCGCGCGCTGACCTTGCCGTCGATTTTTGGGCCGGCGCTGGCGTTGCGCTGATGATTCTCGGCATCGAGTCGGCCGTGCCGGCAGCCGCGCGCACCGCCGCGCACGCGGGCCTCGCTTTGCTGCTCGCGCTCGGACATTCGTGGCGGGGCTGGCGCGTCTTGCGTCCCGTCGCCCTGACGGCCGCTGCAATCAGCGTGGGACACACGCTCTCGCCGGCGCTTGCGGGTGCTGCATTGAGTGGCGCGATCCCGATTTGGGGCGCGCTCGTTATCATTGGCGCCTCCGCCGCCTTGCTCTTTGCCGCCGCCTATTTCCTTGCCGACGAAGAAGAGCGTTCGCCGTGGAGCGAGGCGCTCACGTCGGCGGCGGTCATCGCGATCGTTGTTGCGGCGTTCCTGTTGTTGCGCTGGATCGCAGCGGGCGGCGCCGGCGCCAGGCTGGATGAACTCAGCGAGCACGCACTGCGCGCTATCGGGTTGATGGCTGCTGGACACATCTTGTTGCCGCGCGCTGGCCAGACGCTCGGCTTCATCAGCCGCTGGCGCGGTCATGTGTTGATGGCGCTGGGCTATCTCTACGCACTGTTCGCTGGCGGCGTGATCTTCAATCCGTGGTGGGGCGGCCCGAACCCGGTGCTCGGACCACCACTGCTCGACACACTGACACTCGCGCTCGCAGCACCCGCTATGCTTGCCTTCGCAGCGTCGCAGCGCCTTTACGGCCGCGACCGCATGATGGCGCGCATTTATGGCGGCGCCGGCGCGTTGATGGCGTTCCTGTGGGCGGCATTGCAGATCCGGCGCGCCTTCCACGGCGACGAGATGCACATCGCACCGATCGGCTTGTTCGAAGGACAATGCTACGGTTTGCTCTGGCTAGGCGCAGCACTTGCCCTCGCCGCAGCCGCACGCTGGCGCGCGGCGAAGCAAAGTGACGGGCCGCTGGCGCAAGATCTGTTGCGTATAATGCAGGGCGCGGCGTGGGGTGGCGTCGTCATCGGCGGGATAAACCTGCTGCTGACCTATCACCCGATTTGGGGACTGCACGATTCCGGCGCGACCGGCGCTCTTCAAACTGGGCTCGCGACACTCACCCAGGCCGTCGCGCTTTTGCTCGCACTCTTCCTCGGCCGCATGCTCTCGATCGCCAACGCGCTCATCCCAGCGCGCTTTGCTGCCGCATCGCTCGCAGCGTTGCTCGCGTGGAGCTTCGGACACGCGGCGATCCGCTGGCTGGCGCAGGCGGGCGCGATGGATGAAGCGCTGCCGACAAATGGCCTCGAAGGTTTCGCGCACGCACTCTGGCCGCTCGCGCTCGTTCTCGGCGCCTCCGAGCTCACGGCCCGCGCGCCGGGGCGCGACACAGTGCGCGCTTATCTGCACGATCTACAAGCGATCTGGGGCACGGCCGTATGGCCAGCGCTGCTCTACGCCGGCTTCGGCTTGTGGCTCTATTTCAATCCATGGTGGGGCGCTGAACCCGTTGCGGTGCAAACGGTGCTCACCGCCATCGTTGTGATTTTGGCGTTCGCGGCGGCAGCAATGCTCAGCCTCGGAGCACTGCGTGTGCCGCACGCGCGCTGGGGCGATCAGCTTGAGTACGCCGCGATCATAGCAGCGCTGGGCCATGTGCTTGTCGGCGCGACGATCCTAGTCCGCTGGCTCTTCCACGGCGATGCGATCGGCGTAGCGCCCGCGCTTGACACGGAGATGTGGTCCTACTCCGCGACGTGGGCGATTCTTGGCGCGATCATCTTCGGCCTCGGCATGCAACGCAGCGACGCGTTGCTGCGCTGGAGCGGCCTCGCGATCCTGCTCGCGACCACAGTGTTCGTGTTCTACCTGACGCTCACGCGCCTCACCGGCATCGCGCAATTCGGCTCGATGTTGGGCTTGGCGGTTGTGCTGATGGGCGTCGCGTGGCTCGCGCGCACCTATCGCCCGAAGTCGAACCCCGGCGATCTCTTGAACATCAAGCCAAGCGCGCGGCGTGAAAGGCGACGTGGTCGGCGACAAAGGTCGCCATAAAGAAGTACGAGTGATCGTAGCCTTCGTGCCGGCGCAGCGTCAGCTTCTGACCAGCATGTGCGGCGGCGGCTTCGAGCAGTTCGGGCTTGAGTTGGTTCGCTAAGAACTGATCACCCAAGCCTTGATCGACGAGGATGTCGTCGAACGGCTTGGCTTTGCCAGCTTCGATGAGCAGTGACGCATCGTGCGCCTTCCACGCCGCACGGTCCGCTCCGAGATAAGCGCCAAACGCTTTCTCGCCCCACGGACAGCGTGTCGGCGAGCTGATCGGCGCAAACGCAGATACGCTCTTGAACAACTGCGGATGCTTCATCGCCAGCGTCAGCGCGCCGTGACCGCCCATCGAGTGGCCGAAGATCGCGCGCTTGGCCTGCAACCGAAACGCGCCCTCAGCCGCTGCGATCAGATCGCGCGTGACGTAGCTCTCCATCTTGAAGTGCGGCGCCCACGGCGCTTGCGTTGCATCGACATAGAAGCCTGCGCCTTGGCCCAGATCGTAGCCCGGATCATCGGCGACGCCTTCGCCGCGCGGCGACGTATCGGGCGCAACGATCGCAACGCGGTGCTGCGCCGCCGCGCCATAGGCGCCTGCCTTGGTGGTGAAGTTATCTTCGGTGCAGGTGAGCCCCGAGAGCCAGATCAAATACGCAAACGGCCCCTCGCCCGCCGGCGTGAAGACGGAAAACCGCATCGGCGTGCCGGTGGCAGCGCTTTGGTGCTGCGCGTAAGTGAGCGTGCCGCCGTGGACGCGATGTTGCGCTCTGATCTCAACGCTCATTGCGGATGCGCGCCTATGCGCGCGTAGTCGGCCATAAGTTCGGGATAGCGGTCGGCGGTTGGGAATTGATCGAAGCTGATGCGCGCGCCGCTGACGACGCCTGGCAGCTTCTCCGACACATAGGATTCGATGTACGGCACGACCCAGCTTGCATCATCGAGCATTGTCGCTCGGAAGTTCACGAACTGGCCGCCAGCGATGCCGCCGGTGAAGAGCCAATTCTTACAGTGCGCGCAGAAGTGATGAACGCTCTCATCGCGATGTAAACCGCCGACTTCCGTCTCGCCACTCACTTCCAACGCCGCAGCGGGAAACATCAGCGAGAGCGAGTACGGTCCGCTCGTCAGTTTCTGACAACCGCGACAGTGACACGCCATCGCGATCATCGGCGGCGCAGTGATGCGCATCGTGACGCGCCCGCACAGACATGATGCCCGCCACGGTAGTTTCCAATCCGTCATGGCCGCCACCTCTCTGCGAACGCCAGCATCCGCGCCCGATCATAGTCGTCATCATGCTCCAACAGACCAGTGTCTTGTTGGCGCAGGAACGTGCCATTGCTATCGAGGATGAAGAAATCCGGGTAGCCGCGCGAGCGTGGAAAGCCGCTCAGAAACGCTGCGTTCTCGTTTGCCGGACTCCAATTCACTTTCAGCATTACGAATGACGCTTCAAACGCAGCGCGCACATCGGCGTTGCGCGTAAGATAACTGTCCAGAATCTCGCACCAACCACACCAATCGCCACCGACAACGATCAGCACGCGCTTATTCTCCGCCTCCGCCCGCTCCAAGGCGCGTTCGAGGTCGCGATACGGATTGGCACGTGGGTTGTAGCTATCGTTGATGTAGAGATTGCTGAGCGGCGATGTTTGCGAGAACGCCTGCAAAGGCGTCAGCGCGAACAATGTTAATGCGAAAGCAAACGCGCGCAGCATCAATACACCACCACGCTCCGGATGCTCTCGCCCTTATGCATCAGATCGAACGCTTCGTTGATGCGCTCAAGCGGCAGCTTGTGTGTGATCATCGGATCGATGGCGATTTTCTTGTCCATGTACCAATCGACGATCGTCGGCACATCGGTGCGGCCGCGCGCGCCACCGAAGGCGGTGCCTTTCCAGACGCGGCCGGTCACCAGTTGGAACGGTCGTGTGGCGATCTCTTTGCCGGCTTCGGCGACGCCGATGATGATGCTCTCGCCCCAACCGCGGTGGCAGGCTTCGAGCGCTTGGCGCATCACTGTCGTGTTGCCGGTGCAGTCGAACGTGTAGTCGGCGCCACCGCCGGTGAGCTCGACCAAATGCGGGACGATGTCGCCGCTGATCGTCTTCGGATTGACGAAGTGCGTCATGCCGAACTTCTTGCCCCACTCTTCGCGCGCTGGATTGATGTCGACGCCGACAATCATGTTGGCGCCGACGAGCTTGGCGCCTTGGATCACATTGAGGCCAATGCCGCCGAGACCGAACACGATGACGTTCGCGCCCGGCTCGACCTTCGCCGTGTTTACAACAGCGCCAACACCCGTGGTGACGCCGCAACCGATGTAGCACGCGCTATCAAACGGCGCGTCCTTGCGGATCTTCGCCAGCGCGATCTCGGGCAACACGGTGAAATTCGAGAACGTCGAGCAACCCATATAGTGCGCGACCGGTTTGCCCTTGTACGAAAACCGCGACGTGCCGTCCGGCATCACGCCTTTACCTTGCGTGGCGCGGATGGCGGTGCAGAGATTGGTTTTGCGCGAGAGGCAGCTTTTGCACTGGCGGCATTCAGGCGTGTAGAGCGGAATGACGTGATCGCCGACGGCAACACTCGTCACGCCCGCGCCAATCTCGCGCACAATGCCGGCGCCTTCGTGACCAAGCACGCTCGGGAAGATGCCTTCGCTATCGAGACCGTCGAGCGTGTAGGCGTCGGTGTGGCAGATGCCGGTGGCCTTGATCTCAACCAGAACCTCGCCCGCCTTCGGGCCTTCGAGATCGAGCTCGACGATCTCCAACGGCTTCTTGGCTTCGAATGCGACAGCCGCTCTGGTTTTCATGAATACGCCTCCGTTGGAGGCGCTTATAGCGCGCGGCGGCGGCGATGCTAGCGGCGGCGGGCCTTTGCCTTCGCCTTGGCGCGGCCGACCGCGGCGCGTTTCTTCTTGACCGCCGCTTTTGTCACGCGCTTTCGCTCGATGCTCTTGCCGACGCGGTTGGGTACTTGGTCGACGAAATCACTAGCGGCGCCGTGTATTCGATTGCGCATGTCTGGCGCAACAGACGCGCCCATGCCGGCAAGAATGTAGATGGCTTCGATAGGAACAAGCGCGGCGACCGTTCTGCCGTAGCGATCGAATCCGATCACCGCGCTCTCTGCCTGCACAGTCTCAAGGGTCTCAGCGAAATTCGCGCGCGCTTCCGAGGTCGAATAGACCGGTGCGGTCTTCGCTTTGCGCGCGGCGGCTTTACGTCTGAGGGCCTTAACTGACTTCATAAAATAACTGTTCGTCCTCGGTGAGCCGGCCGAAAAGCCATAACTCCCATCTGGGTTTGTCGTACGGACTAAACGTCCACAGGGTGAGCTTGAGGGCTCCCCGCTCGATGACGCGGGGCTCAAGCACCGCGCCGAATCGTCCATCCTGTACAAGATGGCCAGCGGGCGTCACCGCGAGGTTAACGCCATACTCGCAGGCCAGCGGATCCCAACCGAGCGAGAGAAGCAGCGCCTTCTGCGCTCGCTCGGCGAAACGCCGTACGGCGTCATTCGCGCGCCGCATCGCCTTTGCAACTACGCGGCGCGTGTGACGGAAAGTGGGTGCTTGGCGGAGCGTTTCCAAGGCTATCCACCGAAACGCAGCGCGCGACGCACGACGCACACGCGCTCTGCGCGGCACGTTGCTGATCGGGCGGTAGTGATCGCCCACATCAGGAACTTCAACTACCGGCGGTTGCGGCAGTTGCTGCGTTTGCGCGCCGCCACCGCCTTGCCCGCCGCCACCGCTTGGGCCGGCGCCGCCGTCGTTCGGGGGCGGTGCGCCGCCGCCGTCTCCGTCACCGCCTTTTGGCTTTTTCTGCGTGTCGCGCTTGGCGAGCACCCACAGACCTTCTTCGTCATCGCGCTTCAGAATGAGATCGCGGCGAAAGCGCGTGAACACGAATTGCGTGCAGCGCTCAGCTTTAAGAATCTCCGGCAAATCCGGATTGAGTTCGTTCACGCACAGCGCCCACACATTGCGCTGGTCAAGGTTCTCGATCGTCTTGTCGACGCCGTTGAAGAGGTTCGTGCTTTGCGGACCCGAGAGCTTTAGCTCGTAGAGGTTTCCGTCCCGTCTAAAAGTCATGCGTCGCCTCATGCTTTCTGCTGGCATCACGCCAGATTTCATTTTGTTTCAGAACCGCTCGATTGCCGGGGGGATGAGCGCGAGACCAGCAAACACAATCGGCCCCGCGGTTCAACAAAGTTTCGTACGCCGCGATGACGCGGTGTGTACTTTTCGCATCAGCACGATTTCTGATGAGTACATCACCATTCCGATCAAGTTGCGCGTTAATGCGTGTGTTGTTTGGATCAATTCGCGCAAACAATTTGCGCGGCGTGTTGTACAAAAGCGCTTACACGCTTGCGTCCGGATTTTTGCTGGTGTCAGGTGCGCGCGGTCTGGGGGATCGGGCTGACGGAGCGTGTGCCGGCCCGCCGGGTTGGGTCCGGCGCACGTTCACCCTAGCACGACGCCAAGGCGGCAGGCGCTCTTCTCCCCGGCGCCTGCCGTCAGCGCTCAAAAAAACTTCGTCTGAGGCGGGAACGACACCACTTGGGGCGCGTTGATTGCCCGGCGCCGACCTACTCCCCCCGCCCAGGCGCCAACCGCAGCATAGGGCCGGATCGCCACCGATCCGGCCCAACTGCTATCCGAGGCAGCTCACAAACCCATGAAATGCGAGGCCATTTGGCCCTGGTTCCAGATGTGGAACATCCATCCCGTTTGTTCGTCGGTCTTTGGTGCGATCGGCTGCCCTTCATGCGCAGCCAGTCCATAAACCCAGGAGGTTGAGGGTGCGACGACGACCGGCGCATGCGCCGCCTGGCCGAAGCTGACGCGATGGTGGTGGCCGCAAATAACGCGCTGCACCTGCCTGTGCCCTGCGATCACAGATGCGAACAGAGCGCCATCGAGCAGGCCGATTTTATCGAACAGCAAGTCGTGGGTGAGAAACGGCGGATGGTGGAGCGCCACGATTGTCGGCTTTTCCGGCTCCGAAGCGAGCGTGCGATCGAGCCACGCAGCTTGCTCCTGCGTGAGCAAGCCATGGGTTTCGCCCGGAACGATCTGATCGACGCACACGATCCGAACCGGGTGATCTTCGATCGCGTATGAAAGAAAGCCGTCGCGCGGCCAGTATTTGTGCGCCGGAAACATCTCGCGCATCAAGCCGCGCTCGTCGTGATTGCCGGGCATCAAATACAGCGGCGCCGGCGGATCGGCGATCGCATCGGCAAGCACGGCATATTCATCGGGACGCTCGTCGTTCACGAGATCGCCAGTGATCAGGATTATATCCGCCTGATAGTCGCGCGCCTGCGCCAGCGCTTTCTTCAGCTGACGCGCAGCGACGCCGCCGTCATCGGCGCGCACATGCGTGTCGGAAATCTGCGCGAGTGTGAATCGCGTGTTGCTGCCCATGCTCCAACCCTAGCCCGGCGTTGTTTCCCGCCTGTAGCGCGGAGCATGTGACGGCGGACACCCATTGTCTGTGCCCGCGGTCACACTCGTGCAGTCACAAGGTCGTTAGTCGAGCGCCCGCGCGACGCGGAAGCCGACGCCCTGGGTGCGCGCATCTTCCGGCGCGAAACGCCGCGCCGCGGCGCGCAAAACCGGCGCCTGATCGGCGAAGCCGCCGCCACGATAGACGCGGCGCTGGCAATCGTCGGCCCGCACAGCCGCGCCATCGATCGGCGCCAAGTCGTAATTCGGCGCGTAGCAATCCTCCACCCACTCGGAGACATTGCCGTGCACATCGAACAGACCGAACGCGTTGGCCTCATGTGCGCCAGCGGGCGTCGTGCGCCGTGCGCGATAGGTAGCTTGCGTCAGCGTCACGCGTGGGCCGTAAGCGTAGGCGCCAGCTTGACCAGCGCGCGCCGCGTACTCCCATTCCGCTTCCGTCGCCAAGCGATAACGCTGCGCGCCAACTTCCTGGTTGAGCCAATCGAGATACGCTTGCGCATCTTCCCACGACACATTCGTCACCGGACGATCACCGCGGCCCCAGCCATGATCTGGCGGCGAATAGCCGTTGCAGCCGCCGCCGGCGAGACAAGCATCCCACTGCGCGAACGTAATCTCGGTCTTGCTCATCGCGAACGGCGCGATTGACACTTCGCGTTGCGGGCCTTCATCGCGGGCACGGCCAGTCTCGGTCGCGGGCGAGCCCATCGTGAAGAGGCCGCCTGCGAGGACAATCATTTCTGGGCAATTGTCACAATCGCGGATGGTTTCGCCGGCCGCAATGCGCTGAACGGGCGCTTCTTCAGCGATGACGGCAGCCTGACGGATCGCTTCTTCATCGGGTGAAGCCGGCGACGCCGCGTCCTCAGCGACCCGCTGTTGCTCCATGTAGCTCTGCGCGAAGTTCCAGATCGTCGGGCTAAAGTAGGCAAGCGCGACAACCGCCGCTCCAGCCATGGCGAAGCCGCTATAGCGGCGCGCACCGCGCGCGAACTTTTGGCGGCGCGACAGGATTTCGAACGTCTGCACACGCTGCTCGATATTATCGAGCGGCTTTTGGCCCTTCGACTGAAACGCCGCCGACGGGCTGGTGCGCGCCATAGAACGGAATTCAGCCGAGACGAGCGCCGTGCCCGGCTCCGCCAATTCCTGCAAACGTGCGGCGACATTGACGCCGTGCCCGAGCAAATCGTCCGTCGCAGTCACCACGACATCGCCGACGTGCGCGCCAACACGGATCGGCGGCTCGCCACGCGGGCGCCGGTCGAGCAATTCTTGAATCGCGCCAAGCGCGGAGCCTGCGGAGCCGAACTCCAGCATGAAGCCGTCGCCAGCCGTGTTGAACAAGCGGCCGCCATTGGCGGCGGCGACGCGTTCAATCCGCGCGCGCAGGCCTTCAACCTTGCGCGCTGCGTTGCGCTGGTCGCGCTCCGACATTTTTGAGAACCCGACAATGTCGATCGCTACGATCGACGCCAGTCGTATGGCGCGCTCTTCGCCTTGGTCTGTCACAGCTCAGTTCCCCACGTCCCCGCGAGGATAATCCCCGCCCGGGGACATATCCACCCTCCTCCTACTCGCCTGAATCGACGCTGAGGAGAAGCGAACTCATGTTCTGGATGAACGCCGCAGTAGAAATGCCGGTTACGGGCGTTTGTGTGACGTAAGGCGAGGTGTCGAAGCGGTCGCCGACCAGCGTTTGCGCGAAATCGCCGTCCGAAGCGGCGGCGGGCGGTTCGCCTGCATAGGGATTGCTGGTGGCGGTTAGCGGCGTCGGCCAGTAACCCTCGGCATTGAGGCTGGCGTTGAGCTCCATGATCCGTTCGGTTGTCGGACGCTCTGTTGTGCCGGCGCCGACGGCGGAATTGAGATCGGAAACGTCGATCGTCTCGGTGGTGAAGAGGCGTGGCAGCCGGAAATCGCGTTGCGGATTGAGCGGCGAACGCGCGAGCAACGCGTCACGGTTTTCGCTCGCCAAACGATTGTAACGCTCGCGCAGCGCGTCGACGTTGAGCGCGCGCCATTGCGAGTAGTGCGTGATCGGACGGCGCACGTCGTAGTTCCAATAATATTCGCCGCTGCCGGAGTTCGATCCGCGGCGATGATTGATGCGCGCGCGGTTGTTGCCGATCTCGATGAAGGTTGGATAGTGACGGCCCTGCACCTGCACTTGATCATCGCGCAAGCGCAGACCGTCGAGCCACGCCAGCGCTTCAGGAATGCGTTCGATGAAGCGGCGCTCGCCGGTCCATTCGTAGAAGTCGAGCATCTGCGCGATGTTGCCCGCGGTGGTGTGCGTGGCGAGGCTGAGTGGCTCGTAGGAGCGCGCACCCATCGGCGCGAGCGTCTCGTGGTGATGCTGCAAACTCCAACCCGCCTGAGGCGCTGGTTGCTGCGTGGCGGGAAACACGTTCATCGCTTTGCGGATCGACGCGAGCGCGCGTTCATCGCCCAGCGTGTGATAGACCATCAGCAGAAACTTGATGTTCTCGTCGGCAACCGCGTCGTTGAACGTGATGTACGGCGCGTATTCCACCTCGCCTTCGGCACGCGGAAAACGCTGCGGCCAGCCGCCGTTTTC
Organism: uncultured Terricaulis sp.; assembly: GCA_964405865.1. Taxonomy (GTDB): domain Bacteria; phylum Pseudomonadota; class Alphaproteobacteria; order Caulobacterales; family Aquidulcibacteraceae; genus Vitreimonas. The sequence goes on from CAYOPM010000009.1 coordinate 37,704, forward strand.
GTATTGGCTATCGAGCACAAAGCGCACCGCGCGTTCGAGCGGTTCGCGCAGGCGCGAGGAGCGGCGTTCTAAATAGAGACGCAACAAGAATTGCGATGCTTCCGATGTGCCCGCGTCATCGAATGTCGCGTTGCCGTAGTAATGGTGGAATTCTTCGAGCCGCCAACCGTTCTTGCCGATCGTCTCGTACCAGCGGCGCGTGCTCTCCTCGCCTGCGAAGTCGTGAAGATAATTCCATCCGCCCGCCGGATGTTGCGCGGCGACCAAGCCTTCAGCGACCTCCATCGCGGATTGGTAGTAAAACTCATCGCGCGTCGCGTGGAAGCAATCGAGATAGAGATGGCCAACAGTCGCCGTGCCTGGAGGCTGCATCCAGATCATCGTCGGATACGCTTCCATCTCGCCCCAACGTCGCGAGAAGTCCGCCGCGTAGCTCCACACATAGCCGCCGCGATACGCCACGCGCTCACGCATGAAACGCGCTGCACGCTTCATCGTGCGTAGCGTCTCACGACGCAGATCGCTGTTACCGGTGTCATCGCCACGCTGAAAAAAAGGCGTCTCAATCGACGCGCAGGCGCTCGTGAAAACAGAAGCGGAGACGCCCGCGAGCAATGCGCGGCGCGACGTGTTGAACACGTTGGTCATGGTCGTCTCGCGTCTCCCTCGCTTGTCAGCGCGACGGCGCGGAGAGCGGCGGCGCGAGCAAGTGTTTTCGTATTTTGCCTGCGGCCGTGCGCGGAAACTCATCCACGAACGTCACATGCTTGGGCGTTTTATAGCCAGCGAGATTGGCGCGGCAAAACTGAATCACCTCTGCGGCGGCGAGCGCCTCCGCGCCTGGGCGCAATAGGATGAAGGCGTGGCCGACCTCGCCCCATTTTTCGTCCGGAACGCCGACAATCGCGGCTTCCAGCACGCTCGGATGGCGCGCGAGCACGTTTTCGATCTCGGCCGGGTACACGTTTTCGGCGCCGGAAATGTACATCTCCTTGATGCGCCCAGCGACGTAGTAGCAGCCGTCCGTGTCAACACGGCCGATATCGCCGCTCTTCAACCAGCCATCCTTGCTGATCGCTTTCGCGGTCTCTTCTGGACGCTTCCAATAGCCGGGCGTGAGCCCTGGCCCGCGCATCCAGATCTCGCCTGTCTCGCCGCTTGCGACTTCAACGCCGTTCGCGTCGACGATGCGCACTTCGAGCAGCATCTGCGGTTTGCCGACTGATCCGATCTTGCTCAACGCATCTTCGGGCGCGGCGATAAACGCTGTCGGGCCGGTTTCGGTCATGCCGTAGCCATTGCAAACGCGCACGCCCTTCGCCGCGAAGCGCTCGACCAACACATCCGCCAACGGTGCGCCGCCACAACCCCATGCGCGCACGCGCGCGAGATCGGCGCGTTCAAATGCCGGATGCAACGCGAGCTGCTGATACACAGCCGGCACGCCGAAGAAGACATCGAGACGCGGCATCAATTCAAGAGCGCGCGCTTCATCGAAGGCCGGCATCAAGATCACTGTGCCGCCGGCGATCAAAGTCGGCAGCGTGACAAGCTGAATGCCAGCAGTGTGAAAGAGCGGCAGGAAGTTGAGTGTCGTATCGCCGCCGACCAAGCCGAACGCATGCGCGACGTGAAATGCATTCACGGCGGACATCTGCATCGTTTGGATCACGCCCTTCGGCGTGCCGGTGGTGCCGGACGTATAGATCAGTGTCCAAACCGCATCGTCGCGCCATTGCGCGTCAGTGACGAGCGGTGCATGCGCGGCGAGCAAAGTTTCGTAGTCACTATCCAGCCCGATCGCGCGGAAACCGCCACCAATCTGCTGCGCCGTCTCTGCGTCATCAGCCCCGTAAATCAACACTTTCGGCGTGCAATCGGCCATAATCGGCTCGAGCTCGCCAGCGGGCGCGCGCCAGTTCAGCGGCACATAAATCGCGCCAATCTTGGCGCAGGCGAACATCAGTTCGAAAAATTCCACGCGGTTGCGACAGAGGATCGCGATGCGATCTTCGCGCTCGACGCCAGAAGCCGCCAGCATCGCGGCGCCACGCGCGGCGCGATCTTCAAGCTGAGCGTAGGTCAAAGTCGCGCCGGTCAGCGCGTGTTCGAACGCGACGCGGTTCGGCGTTAGCGCCGCTCGCTTTGCAGTGATGTCGACCAGGCCGACACCCATGACCACTCCTCCCAAAACGCGCGTCTCTTAGGACGCGTCGCCGTTCTTCTTTGGCCGCGGCGCCAGGCCGTTGATCATCAGATCCGATGCGGCCGCAGCGATGGTCGCGGAATCCGTTTCCACGTCCCACACGCCGTAACGAATGCCCAAGAAACTCGATGCGCCCATCAGCGCCCAGACGCGCACTTCGTCGTCTTGTCCTGGGCTGATTTCGCCACGGTCCGCCGCGTGCGCAAGCTGTTGGCGATAAGCGGCGGCGAAGGTGCGGTAGTAGTCGCGATAGGCTTCCGGCGCAACGAACTGCGCCTCCATGACGACGCGATAGAGCGCTTGGTGCGTGCGCACGAAATCGAGATAAGCCTGAATGCCAAGGCGCTCGGCCTCAAGGCGGTTCGGCGCGTCCTTCACGCCTTCGCTCAAGGCATGGCGTGTACGCACGCCCATGTCGGCGACGAGCGCGCGGAACACTTCCTCTTTGCTCTTGAAGTAAACGTAGAAGGTGCCGAGCCCGACGCCGGCCCTGCCCGTGATGTTTGAGATGGCCGTCTCGTGGTAGCCGCGCGCGCCGAACTCCTCGCCCGCCGCATCCAGCAGCTTCCGTAGCGTCCGCCTGCCGCGCTCAGTCTTTGGGCCTGAGGTTTGGGGGCCGGTCTCTTCCTCGGCCTCGGAACCTGAATGTTGACTCATGTTTCAAGTCTCCGATATACGGGCAGGCAAGACAACGAAAAAATCGGCCCGAGAACGGGTCCGAATAGGGGGATGCCGGTTTGCCGGTGTGCGTTTTGCCAGACGGGGCCGCCATGGCCTACGCCGATGATGGCGTGGGATCGCCCATCGTTCTGGTGCACGGCTGGGCCGCCCACGGCGGCTTCTTCGACGATCTGAAGACCCGTCTCTCCCAGAAGCATCGTGTCCTCACCCCGAGTCTGCGCGGCCATCCCGGATCGGGAAACGGCAAAGCGCCGCTGACCATCGAAACACTTGCCGACGATATCGCGCATTTCATCCAGACGCTCGGACTTAAGGATGCTGTCGCGCTCGGCTGGTCGATGGGCGCGATGGCGCTCTGGGGCGCCAGCGATCGCGTGAAGTTCGCCGGCCTCATTGTCGAAGACATGGGCCCTCGCCTCTTGAACGATGCCAACTGGCAAGGCGGCCTCGCCGGCTACAGCGAAGCTGACATTCCCGGCACGCTCGCCGAGATCAACGCCGACTGGCCGGCTTACGTCGCGCGCTTTGCGCCGCGCATGTTTGCACCGGGCGCGCGTGAGAAAAATCCAAAGCTTGTCGCTTGGGCGGTGAGCGAAATGTCAAAAGCCAATCCCGAAGCGATGGCGCCGTTTTGGGCGTCAATGGCGGGCGAGGATTTCCGCGAGCGCTTGGCGCGCATCGATGCGCCGACGCTCGTGATCCATGGCGGCGACAGCCAAGTTTATCCTGACGACGCGACGGTTTTTGTCGCCAACACGATGCCGCGCGCTGAGCGCGTGGTGATGGCCGGCGCCGGTCATATTCCACATCTCGAAGCGCCGGATCAGTTTTTTAGCTTAGTCGAGGCTTTCGCACGCAAACAAACGCGACAGCCCGAATTGAGGAGCGGAGGAGTAGTCACATGAAGCGGTTTGGGGATACGGCGCGGCAAGCGCTTTTGTTCGCGACGGTTTGCGCAGCGCCGTTCGCGCTCTGCACGCCGGCAATGGCGCAAGATGCCGATGAAGAGATCATCGTCACGGCGCGCCGTACGGCGGAAAGTCTGCAGGACGTGCCTGCATCGGTTTCGGCGTTTTCGGAAGAAGCGCTTGAGCGCTTGAACGCAACGGATTCAACGGGCCTGCAAGGCGCCGTGCCGAACCTGAACATCGTTCAGGGCCGCGGCTCTTCGAACGCCACCAACATCTACATTCGCGGTGTCGGCCAGCCGGACGCGCTGCAAACCTTCGATCCCGCTGTCGGCTTCTATGTCGACGACGTCTACTATTCGCGTATCCGCGGCACGCAGATGGAAATGTTCGACATCGAACGCGTCGAAGTTCTGCGCGGCCCACAAGGCACGCTCTACGGCCGCAACACGGTCGGCGGTGCGGTGAAGGTGGTGACCCGTCGCCCTGGCGATGAGCCGCGCGGCTTGGCGCAGTTCACCGTCGGCGATTACGGCCAGATGGAAGGCCGTCTCGTCGGCTCGACGCCGCTCAGCGAGAACGTCTCGATCGGCGGCGCCCTCTTCGGCGCGGTGCGCGACGGTTACGTCACCAACCCGACGACCGGCGAAGAGTACAACAATCGCAACGCCTTCGGCGCGCGCGCTCAACTCGCTTGGGATGTCACGCCGAACTTCTCGATCGACATCTCGGCTGACACGGCGAGCGAAAGCACCGCCCTGACAATGGGCCAAGCGCAAACACCGCTTACCGACTTGCTCGGTACGGTGCTGCTGCCAATCCCGTCGGAACCGGAATACAATTTCGAAGCGGAAGCGACGCCCGGCCTGCCGAACTCGTCAGAATTGGATCACAGTGGCGTCTCGCTGCGCGCATCGTGGCAAGTCAGCCCTGAATGGACGCTGCGTTCGATCACGGCGTTCCGCGATCTCGATTACGATGATTATGTCGATATCGACGCCACCGCGCTCGAACTCGGCGACGTTTTCGTCGGCGTGCGTCAGAACCAGCTCAGCCAAGAATTCCAAGCGATCTATGAATCGGATCGCGTGACGTTTGTCGGCGGCCTGTTCTACCTGTCGGAAGACATCGGCTCGCACCAAGAAGCCTACGCCGACGATCTTGTCGCCGGCGTCTCGCTGTTCAGCATCCCGCTGCTCAGCTTCACGCGCACGATCGACGATAACCTGCAGACACGCAGCTTCGCCGCGTTCGCCAACGCGACCTATGCCGTCACTGACCGCTTCAACATTTCGGGTGGCTTGCGCTACACCGAAGAGGAGAAGGATTACACGCGCACGACGTCGACCTTCTACGGCGCGCCAGCCTTCAACGCGACGTTCGCGTTCGACATCAATGAGACGTGGGACGACCTCTCGCCCATGATCTCGGCTGACTACGAGCTGACCGACGATATCATGATCTACGCCCGCGCCGCGCGCGGCTTCCAATCGGGCGGCTTCAACGGCCGCGCCAACAATCCCGGCGAACAAGCGCCGTACGATCCGCAAGTGGCGACCTCGTACGAAGCGGGCGTCCGCAGCGATTGGATGGAAGGCCGTCTGCGCGCCAACTTCACGGTGTTCCACAACACCTTCGAAGACTTCCAAGCGCGCGTGTCGGGCACGGTCGAAGATCCGGGCACCGGCCTGCCGAGCCCCGAACTCACCGTCATCAACGCCGGCGAACTCGAAATGAACGGCGCCGAACTCGAGTTGAACTTCAACCCGATCAGCGCACTCTCGCTCGATGCGCAAATCGGCTACCTCGACGCGCAGTACAACGAGTTCGACGACGTCCGATTCCCGGGCGGCTCGCGCGCTTTCCAAACGCCGGCCTTCTCGCCGGAATGGACCGCTCGCTTCGGCGGCGCCTACACGCTCGATCTGGGCGGCGCTGGCGACGTCGTGCTCGGCGCGTCGGCGCGCTATCGTTCGGAAATGGCGCTCGCGGTGGACAACACGTTCATCATCGGCGCCGTCGGCACGACGACGGAAGTGCCTGGTCTCTTCCAAGACTCGTATTGGCTCTACGACGCCAGCGTCACCTATCGGCCGAACGACGTGCTGAGCATTGGCCTCATCGGCCGCAATCTCGGCGACGAAGTCTACAAGACCGAAGGTCAGGAATTCTCCTCGGTCGGCAACATCCGCACCGTCTATTACGGCGCGCCGCAAACCTGGAGCCTCGTCTTCACCGCGCGCTACTAAGCGACGGAAACTACTTCTCAGAGCTCTTCCTGGCTGGGGGCGGCGCAAGCCGCCCCCATTTTTTTTTGCGCGCTGGCCCTGCTCCACCCATTCCCGGGGCGGCGCGAAGCGACGAGCCCGGGACCCATAACCACGTTTGTCGGCAGCCTCTCCCAAGCCTTCGACCAAGCGAATGTATGGGTCCCGGACTTGCGCTCCGCGCAATCCGGGAATGGGTGGGCAGTACCACTTGCAAATAACTGAACAGTCAGTTATATAGTCGAAATGAGCCCTTCTGCAGCCCCGAAAGCCAATCCCGCGCCACGCTGGCGGCGGCGCGCGGAGGCGCGGCCGGAGGAAATCCTGGATGCGGCCCTGGCCGAGTTCACGACGCGCGGCTTCGAGGCGGCGCGGATGGAGGACATCGCCAAGACCGCTGGCATCTCCAAAGCGGCGATCTATCTCTACTTCCCATCCAAGACGGCGCTACTCGAAGCCCTGATCGAGGCCAAAGTCGCGCCGCTGGCGCGCCAAGTCGAAACACTTGCGCTGTCGGGTCTCGCCGATCCGCTCATGGCGCTCAGAATGCTTGCCACGGCAGCGGCGCATCGCATCGGCGATGCGCACGTCTTCGCGGTGCCGCGCTTGGTCATCGGCTTGTCCGGACGTTTTCCGGAAATCGCCGCCTATTATCGCACGCACGTCGTCGACAAAGCGCGCGCCGCGTTGGAAGCGCTGATCGAAGCCGGCAAGGCTAAGGGCGTGATCCGCGACGTCGACACTAAAGCCGTGACGCGCGCCTTCATCGGCCCGCTTCTATTCGAGGGCCTCTGGACGCATGTCCTGGGCGGAGAATCCGCTCTGGGCGACCCGCAAAAGCTGATCGAATCCCAGTTCGACATTCTGCTGGGCGGGCTGGAGAACCGCGCATGAAGCGCTTTGTTATCGTCACCTTCGCGCTCCTCACCGCCGCGTGTTCGCGCGAGCCCGCCAACGTCATGCAAGGCTATGGCGAGGCGGATTACATCTACCTCGCCAGCCAAGAATCCGGCGTGCTGGGCGAACTCTATGTGCGCGAGGGCGACACAGTTGAAGCCGGCGCGCGCGTGTTCACGCTCGATCCGGAGCGCTTGTCGCTGAACGTGCAAAGCGCCAACGCGCAAGCGGCGGCGGCAAGCTCGGCGATCCGCACCGCGCAAGCGCAAGCGACATTGGCGCAAGCGAACTACGCGCGCGGGCTCGAACTCTTCAATCGTGGCTTCTATCCACGCGCGCGCTTGGACTCTGACCGCGCCGCACGCGACACTGCCAACGCGCAACTGGCACAAGCGCGCCGCGAAGCAGGCGCGGTTAGCGCATCGAGCAGCCTGGCGCGTCAACGCGTCAGCGATCTCGGCGGCGCTGCGCCTTCCGCTGGCACGATCGAGCAAATCTATCTGCGTCCCGGCGAGATCGTCACCGCAGGTCAGCCGATCGCCGCTCTGCTCTCGCCGGAGAACATGAAGGTGCGCTTCTTCGCGCCAGAAGCGCTGCTTGCGCGGCTTAGCGTCGGCGCGCGGGTGATGGTGAGCTGTGATGGCTGCGATGCGCCGCAAGCAGCAACGATCAGCTTCATCGCGCAAGAGCCGCAATTCACGCCGCCGGTGATCTACTCACTCGATCAGCGCGAGAAGCTGGTGTTCCTGGTGGAAGCGCGGCTCGACGCAGCCGGCCCGATCCGACCTGGCATGCCCGTTGATGTGCGCCTCGCCGATGAGTGATGAACTCGTCATCGATGTGCGCGGGCTCACCAAGAGCTTCGGCGGACGCAAAGTGGTCGACAATTTCGATCTCTCAGTGCCGCGCGGCGCGATCTACGGCTTCTTGGGTCCGAACGGTTCGGGAAAGACGACGACGATCCGCATGGTCTGCGGCCTGATGAAGCCGGAGAGCGGCTCAGGCGAAGTGCTTGGCTTTGATGTTTTGGCGGAGAGCCTGAAGATCAAAGAGCGCGTCGGCTACATGACGCAGAAGTTCTCTTTGTATGAAGATCTCTCGATCCGCGAGAATCTAGAATTCATCGCCCGCCTCTACGGCCTCGATGATCGCGCCGGCCGCGTTGATCGCGCGCTCGAAGATTTAGGCTTGAGCGAACGGCAAGCACAGCTTGCGGGCAAGCTTTCCGGCGGCTGGAAGCAACGCTTAGCGCTCGCGGCCTGCATGATCCACGAACCGGAAGTGCTGCTGCTCGATGAGCCGACAGCCGGCGTCGATCCGAAAGCGCGCCGCGACTTCTGGGACGCGATCCGGCGCTATTCCGCGCAAGGCGTCACCACCCTCGTCTCGACGCACTACATGGACGAAGCCGTGCAGTGCGATTCCATCGCCTACATTGCCTACGGCAAAAAGCTGATCGACGCGCCGACCGCGAGCATCCCAAAGCAAATCGGCTTGCACGCTTGGCGCATCGCTGGGCGTCCGCTGATGAAGGCGCAGGAACTTCTGGAAGCAGCGCCCGGCGTCGATCTCGTCGCGCGCTTCGGCGCCGAGATTCACGCGTGCGCGAAAGATGCGGGCGCACTTGAGCGCGCGGTGCGTACGGTGAAAGAAGCGCAGCCGCATGTCGAGATCGAACCGATCGAAGCGGGCTTCGAAGAGATTTTCATCTATCTCATGTCCGGCGCGATGGACAATTTCCAATGACATTGCCCGCCCTCATCGACCTCTCCTGGTCACGCGTCTTTGCTGTGTTCTTGAAAGAACTGGTGCAGATGCGGCGCGATCGGCCGACATTTGCGATCATGATCATGATGCCGATCATGCAGCTCGTTCTGTTCGGCTTCGCCATCAACACCGATCCGCGCCACCTGCCCGCCGTCATCGAGATGCGTGAAGACGGGCCAATGACGCGCGCCTTCCTCGCCTCGCTGCATGCGTCGAGCTTCATCGATATCGTCGCCGTCGCGCACACGAGCGACGAAGCGGAGCAAATGATCCGCTCGGGCGAAGCGACCTATCTGATCTCAATCCCCGAAGGCTTCGAGCGCCGCTTAGTGCGCGGCGAGCGCCCGCAAATATTGATCGCCGCCGATGCGAGCGATCCTGTTGCGGCGTCAGGCGCGATCGGCGCCATCGAACGAATCGCGCAATCGGCGTTCGCGCCAGAGTTTCAGGGCCCGCTCGCCTATCTGCAGCAAGCACCACCGCCTTATGAGATCGTCGTGCATCGCCGCTATAACCCGGCTGGCGTTTCAGCGTTCAATATCGTGCCTGCTTTGCTCGGCGTGATCCTGACCATGACGATGGTGATGATCACCTCGATCGCGCTCACGCGCGAAACTGAGCGCGGCACGATGGAAAATCTGCTCGCAACGCCGGTGCGGCCGCTTGAAGTGATGATCGGTAAGACCACGCCCTATATCGGCGTGGGCGCCATTCAAGTCGCGATCGTGCTGACGGTGGCGACTTTGCTCTTCCGCATTCCGTTTACCGGCTCGTTCCTCGCGTTCCTGATCGCGGTGACGCTCTTCATCTTCGCCAATCTGATGCTCGGCTATCTCATCTCGACCGCGGCGCGCACGCAGATGCAGGCGATGCAGATGACGTTCTTCATCTTCCTGCCGTCGATCCTGCTTTCAGGTTTTATGTTTCCGTTCCGCGCCATGCCTAGCTGGGCGCAAGCCATCGGCGAGGCGCTGCCGATCACGCACTTTCTGCGCATCGTGCGCGAGGTCGTGCTGAAAGGCGCGGGGCTTGGCGATATCGTGAACGACCTCTGGCCGCTGGCGGCGATCTTGTTGGTGCTGGGTTCGTTGGCGCTGTTGCGCTTCCGGCGGACTTTGGACTAGCCGGCGGCGCGTTCTTCGCCGTCGCGCGCAGCTGATGTAGCGACCGCGGCAAACAGAGCTTCGCGCACGGCTTCGTCGGCGCCCTGACGCGCCAGCATGGCGAGCCGCTCGATCCGCTCGCGCACATCCGCAAGGCCGTGCGGCGCCGACGCAACCGTGATCGCGCCAGGCGCCAGATCGTCTTCGCGCCACTCGTCGGACGCGATCAGCGCTTCGTGAAGCTTTTCACCCGGACGCAGGCCCGTGAACGTGATGGCGACATCCTCCTCGGGACGCAAACCTTCAAGACGGATCACTTCACGCGCCAGCTCAACAACCGGCAGCGCCTCGCCCATCTCAATCACGAACGCAGCACCACGCTGACGCGGATTGGCCAGGCCAATCGCAGCTGCTTGCAGCAGCGCGTTCGCGGCTTGCGGGATGGTGAGGAAAAAGCGGGTGACTTCAGGATCGGTCACGGTGAGCGGTCCGCCCGCGGCGAGCTGTTCCTCGAAGATCGGCGACACCGAGCCCGTCGATCCAAGCACATTGCCGAGACGCACCGGGATGGCGCGGCGATCGCCCGCGCGATCGAGCGCCTGGCAATAGATCTCGCCCAAACGCTTCGACGCGCCCATCGCGCCGGAAGGATCGACAGCCTTGTCGGTCGAGACAAAAATGAGATCGGCGCCAACGCCGTGCGCGGCTTCCGCGACATTGCGCAGGCCGACGACATTGGTGAGCACACCTTCGCTCGGGAACGTCTCGACGATCGGCACCTGCTTCAGCGCGGCAGTGTGGAAGACGATGTCCGGGCGCGCATCGCTGATCCAGCGATGGATGACGTGAGCGTCGCGTACATCCGCCAGCGCGATGCGCGCCTCAGGCAGATCACGATGGATGCGATAGAGGTTGAATTCGGAGCTATCGATCAGCGCCAGCGCCGCCGGGGCGAGCGATGCGATCGAGCGGGCGAGTTCTCCGCCAATCGATCCGCCGCCGCCGGTAATCAGTATGCGCTTGCCTTCGATCATGGTGCGAATGCGCGCCCAATCAACCGCGCCGAGCGGACGGCCAAGCAGATCGTCCAAACGCACGCGACGCAGCGCGCCATTGTCGATCAGCATAAGCTTCATGCGCGCATCGGCGGTGCGTTCGAGAATTGCGCGCGCGGTCGCGCCATCCGCCGGCGGTTCAGCAAGGACGAGGATTTGTGCGTCGAGCGCCGCAACATCGATCGCTTCCCAAACCGGCGCGCGTGCGAGCAGTTTGAGATCGGTTTCGCCGGCGCCAATCAGCGCTGTGCCGATAACGTCAAAGCCAGCCCACGCGCGCGATTGCGCGTACGCGGCGCGAACCGCGTCGGCATTGCCAACTATGACTGTTTTGAGTGGCATCCCCGCCCCTCTGACCCTGCGTGACCAAACTCTAGGCGGGGGCAAATCACCCGTCCACCACAGTGCTGAGGTTCCCACACAACCTTTTCGTGAGTTTAACGACGGCGACGATTTCTTCCGTCGGCGTGACTGCAGCGCCCCCTAGGCAGGCAGCGGCACACGCCCATTGCCTGCGGAGACCTCAAGTGGCTTATCGAGCGCTTCGCCTGCGATACGAACCGTGCCGCCAGCGGCCTTCACCAGTGCGCAACCGGCTGCCACGTCCCAGATCATCGAGCCGGATTCGCGGTACGCTTCGGCCCTTCCAGCCGCCACATAGGCCAAAGCCGTGGCGGCGGACCCGATCATCCGCACTTTCCGCCAGGTGGTGAGCCGCTCCTCGAACAGCTTCATCGACTCCGGACTGGCGCGCGAGGGCACCCCTGTCTGGAGAATTCCCTGCGCCGGCTCGCCAATCGCGGAGACGCGGATGGGGCGGCCATTGAGCGTCGCACCCTGGCCAGCGACGCCGCTGAAGCGCTCGCCGAGCACAAAACAATCCACAACGCCGAGCAGCGGCTCACCCTGGTCGAGCAAGGCGATCGAGACGGCGCAGTGTGGATAGTCGCGCAGGTAGTTGACGCTGCCGTCCAGCGGATCGATCGCCCAGACGAAGCGCTCACCCGCCTGCTGCGCCCGCACCCAACCGGCCTCCTCCGAGATGATCGGATAGGGCGAGGCTTTCGAGATGGCGGCGAGGATGAGCTTCTCTGCGTGCTTGTCGGCTTCGATCTTCACCTCGCGGCCTTCTTCGGCCTCGATCACGCTCCAGCCTTTGCGATTGGCCAGCAACGCAGCGCCCGCTTCCGCCGCAGCGGCTTCAGCAAGGCTCAAGAGCTCGGAAAGATTGGTCACGAGCCCTGATAGCCCGGCCTTTGCGCTTGGAGAAGCGCGTCATCCGCGCTTTAAGGGCGCGGGAGCTGGCGATGGACGGCGGGTCTGCCAGGACAGCGAAGGCGCCGCCTGCGGTGAAGCCACCGCAAGGCATGAGCCTCGGCGCGCTCGATAAACGCCTCGGCATCAAGAAACGCGCCCGCGATGACGCCGGGCGCAACCTGCCGCGTCAGGATGACATGAACCTCTCGGCCACCGAGACCGCCATCGTCGAGGCGGTCGGCAGCGAACGCGCCAAGGTGGATCAGCAACGCCACGACGCGCGTGCCGACGCCGAGCGTCGTCTGCGAACCCTGGCGCCGCAGCCGCAAGATTTCGCCGGCCCCGCACTCGATGCGCGCTTGTCGCTGAAGCAAGTCGCCGGACGGCTGGCGCACGATTGGAGCGAAGCGGCGGCGCGCGCAGCGCAGGGACGAGGCGATCTCGACGCGTTCAAGCGCGCACACGAATTGCGCCGCGCCGCTGTTTATCCGAAGTCGACGCTGCTGCAGACAGGCATGCTGTTCAGCGCGGCTGTGTTCGAAGCCTTGTTCAGTGCGGCTTTGTTCGCAGAGGACGATGCGCGCGGCTTGCTCGGCGGCGCGATCACCGCGATCGGTTTGTCGGGCGCAAACGTCACGCTCGGCTATCTCGCGGGATATCTGGGCCTGCGCTATATGCAGCACCGACGTTTGCCGATGAAAACGCTCGGCGCGCTGGTTTTTGCCGGCGTGACGCTGCTGGCGCTGATGCTCAATCTGTTTGCCGCTGACTGGCGCGATCAGCTGGCGGCGCTGGCCGGGCGGCAAGTCGATATGGGTTCGGACGCGAGCTTTCATTTGTGGTCGCTGCTGCAACTGGACTCACCGCAATCCATCATCCTGCTGATGCTGGGCGCGGGTGTCTGGGTGTTTGCGGCGCTCAAAGGCTATTCGGGCTTCGACGATCCCTATCCCGATTACGGCAAGATGGACCGCGCCGCGCGTGACGCAGGCGATGCGCTGTCCGACTTTCGCGCCGAGGCGCGGCTCGAATTGGAGAAGCCGATTACCGCCGCGCGCGAAGCGCTCTCAGCGCGGATGGAGAAGATGCGCGCCGAGTACGAGGCGATGAAGCGCGCGTTCGATGCGGCGGCCGACAAGATCGAGACACTCGACGCTCAGGCGCGGGCGCTCGATCAAGCCGCCGCCGACGCCATTCATTTCTATCGCCAGGAAAACATCGCCGCGCGTGCAACGCCCGCGCCGGGCTATTTCGGCTCGCCGCCGCCGGCGGCTGGCCCCGCGCTCGATGCTCTGGGCAGCGCCGCGGCGATGATCGATGAAGCGCATGCGCGAATGATCGAGGCGCAAACGCAATCCGCACAAGCGCTCGAAGGGCTCCTTGCTGACCTCGATCAAACCACGACGCAACTCGATCAAGGACACAGCGCGTGAGCCGCAGGCGCGGCGCCGGAGCGCGGAGCGCGCTGGGCGTTGTGCTGATCATCGCCGCTGCCTTGGTGCTTGGCGGCCTGGGCGCCGCGTCGTTCCTGTTGCGCGCGCCGCCGACTGACGCAGAAACACTCTGCCGCACCGACGCGCCGATCGGCGCGCACACGATCATTCTGGTGGATGCGACCGATCGGCTTGAGACACGTCACCGCCGCAAGCTGCAAGCTGTGTTGGCGCAAGAGCGCGCACGGCTCGGCCAATATGATCGCCTCACCATCATGCGCATCAATGTGCGCCGCCCGCAGGAACCGGCGATCCTGTTCTCAAAATGCCTGCCGCGACCGCCGGAGCAAACCAATCCGCTGTTCGAGAATGCGCGGCTCACACAGCAGCGTTGGGACGAGGATTTCGCCGAAGCACTCGATCGTGCGCTGCGCAGTGCAGGCGCCGCTGGCCCGGCGCGCGCATCGCCGATCATCGCCGGCTTGCGCGCCGTCGCTGCGGATCCGGACTTCGGCGCTGAGATCCCGCGGCGTCGGCTCGTGCTGATGTCTGATCTCTTGGAACACGATCCCGATCGCTTCTCGCTTTATGTTCCGGAAGCGGATTATGCCGCATGGGTGCGCGCTTCACCCACATCCGCCCCCGATTTTTCCCAAGTCGATCTGCGCATTGTTCCCATTGACCGGCCCGATCACGCCGCTTTGCAGGCGCAAGCGCTGGATCGTTTCTGGTCTGCATTTTTCGACGCTTCCGATGCTCGCTCTGTGAGCATCGATCCCGCCGCCTGAGCGGCATCCCTTTGCCTCTCGCCGACTCACTCTAGATTCTTCCTCGGTCAGGCATCCGAAGGGGCATCTATGAACACCTACAATTGGCAAGGCGCGAGCGGCCGTTGGTACGAGTTCGAGATCGTCCGTGCGGCGCGCGTGTGGGAGCCGGTTGGCGGCGTCTATATGTTCGTGAAGCCGCATGATCAGCCGACGCACGATTGGGGCGGCCCGATCACGCTCTTCACCGGCAGAACCGATGACTTCGCCAAGACGTTGGCGCGCCACGACATGTGGGCGGCGGCGGAAAATCTCGGCGCCAAAGAGATTCACATTCTGGTGGTGAAGGACGAAGCCACGCGCGAACGCGTCGAGGCCGACGTGCTCGAAGCGCAGCGTCCGATCTTGAACCGCCGCTCGAACGTGCGCCGCGTCGCTTAAGAGCGCGCCGCGACCGCCGCATCCGGTGCGTCACTGAAAACACCATCGACGCCCGCCGCGTAGAACGCTCTGAGTTCCGCGGCGAAGTCTCCGTGCTGACGCATATAGTCCGGCGCGCCGGTGTCGCCGCGGCGGAGTTCGGCCGGAAGGAAGAAGTTCTCCGGCCGCATCGTCCAGGGATGCACGACGAAACCTTGCCCATGCGCGCGCGCGACAAGATCCGTCGCTGGCAAAGAACGGCCCGAGGAATCGCGCGGGATGATGAGCGTCTTCTCAACGCCGAGCCCTGTGACGCCGCGATCGCGCATGGCGCGCATGCCGTCATCGCTCAGCATGGACGCGTAGCTCGTCTCGCGTCGATCCCACGGTCCGCCGGATGACGACAGCAGCTGCACGCACGTCCAACGCAATGACGACATGCGCGCCAAAGCCTCGATCGCGCCGGTTTCGAAGCATTGCACATAGATGATGTCGGCCGCGCGCTGACCGCCCATCTGCTGCACAGCATTCACAAGCGCTGCGACCGGATCGAGCCCTTGCGCTTGCAAGAAGCTCGGATGCTTCAGCTCTGGATAGATGCCGACGCCTGAGCGCTGCGCGAGCGCAAGCGCATCGAGGAATGTCGGGATATAGTCTTGCCCATCATAGGCGGTGTTGCTCGGCCGAAGTTGCGGCAAGCGCTCCTTGCAACGCAAATCGCGCAATTCGCCGAGATCGAAGTCCTCGACCCACCATCCCGTCGCGGTCACGCCGTCGACGGTCTTCTCTTTGCGGCGATCGGCGAATTCCGGGCGATCAGCCACATCCGTCGTGCCAGAAATCTCATTCTCGTGCCGGCACACAAGCACGCCGTCGCGCGTCATAGCCAAATCGGGCTCGATGAAGTCCGCGCCTTGTTCGATCGCCAGCTGATACGCGGAAAGCGTGTGCTCAGGCCGATACGCGCTGGCGCCGCGGTGCGCGATGACGATCGGACGCCGCGTCTGCGTGCTTTCACCCATGCTCGCACACCCCGCCAGCGCCGTGGCGCCAATCAAAACATCTCTGCGCCGCATCACCCACCTATCGCTCAAGTCTTCAGCGCAAACAATTTATCGACGACATGCAGAAGCTTCTCTTCGCTCACCGGACACGCGATGGTTTCTACCGCCGTCACGCGCAGATAGTCCGTATCGTCATCGCGGCCCTTGCCTTGAGTCAACATGGCGACGACCGACGGGACATAATCGTCGTACTCGTCTTCCGGCACGCCGCACCCGATCGGATCCCAATCCCGCCAGAGGATCGCGCGGACGGTGCGGAACGTAACCGTCACCCTTTCAAGAGCTCCCGGGAGACGATGACGCGCATGATCTCGTTGGTGCCTTCCAGGATCCGGTGAACACGCAGATCGCGGACGATGCGCTCAACTTCGTAATCAGCCAGATAGCCGTAGCCGCCATGCAGCTGCAGCGCTTTGTCTGCGATCGCGAACGACGTGTCGGTGACGAAGCGCTTGGCCATTGCGCAGAACTTGGTCGCGTCCGGCGCTTTCGCGTCGAGCTTCTGCGCCGCTTGGTGCAACAGCGCGCGGCAGGCTGCGAGCTCGGTCGCCATATCGGCAAGCTGGAACTGCGTATTCTGAAAATCAGCGATGCGTTTGCCGAATTGCTTGCGCTCTTGAACGTATTGCAGAGCGCGATCGAACGCATCCTGTGCGCCGCCGAGCGCGCACGCCGCGATGTTCAAGCGCCCGCCATCGAGACCCTTCATCGCGTACTTGAAGCCTTCGCCCTCGGGGCCAAGCCGATTTTCAGCCGGCACTTTGCAATCTTCGAAGTTCACGATCGCTGTTGGCTGCGCGCGCCAGCCCATCTTGTCTTCGGCCTTGCCAAACGAAAGCCCGCTCGTGCCGTTCTCAACGAGCATCGTGGACACGCCTTTCGGTCCATCTTCGCCCGTCCGGCACATGACGACGTAGAGATCAGAGAAGCCCGCGCCTGAGATAAACGCCTTGGAGCCATTCATGACGTATTGCGAGTTGCCGTTCGGCTTCGCCGTCGTGCGCAGCGCGCCGGCATCCGAACCCGAGCCAGGCTCGGTCAAACAATAGGACGCGACCTTCTGCATTTGCGTGAGCTGCGGCACCCATTGAGCGCGCTGCTCTTCGCTGCCGAAGCTATCGATCATCCACGCGCACATATTGTGGATTGAGAGAAACGCCGCCGTCGAAATGCAACCGCGGGAAAGTTCTTCGAAGATCAACGTCGCGTCGTGGCGCGTGAGGCCGGAGCCGCCGTGCTCTTCCTTCACATAGATGCCAGCAAAGCCCAGCGCCGCCAGTTCTTCGAGCACGCCGCGGTCCAAGCCCTCTTCTTCCCAGCGCGCAGCGTTCGGACGCAAGCGATCCATCGCGAAAGCGCGTGCGGTATCGACGATCAGTTTTTGGTCTTCGTTGAGTTCGGCGGCCATTGTTCCCTCGTTGCGGCCTTATAGCCCGGTCAGCGCGCCAAGCCAGTGCGGGAACTCGCAAAGCGGCTTTGCCAATCCGCATTTTCAAGCGCTTCGGCGCCCTCCTGCCGTCATTGCGGAACCGTGTCGCTGACGCCGCGTTCTTCCCCCCGGCGATCATCGCTTAAGGAGGAGTTCATGTTGAAGCCAGCTCTAGCCGCGCTTGCCGTGGCGAGCTTCGTAACGCTTGGCGCCTGCACGCAGGAAACGCGCATCGAGCAAGACCCGACCGCAGCTGAGTCCATCGAAAACGCCGGCGAAGAACTCGAGGATGCCGCCCAAGACGCGGGCAACTCAATCGAGGAAGCCGGCGAGGATGCCGCGGAATCTGTCGAAGACGCGACCGACGGCAACCCCAACACAAACCCGTAACGGGACAACCGAGGAGAGACACACATGCGTATCGCTTTGATCGCGGCCAGCGCGCTGGCTTTGGGCGCCGCTGCTTGCAGCCAAGGTCCGGCCGAAGAAGCCGGTGAAGCGGCTGACACCGCCTACGAACAATCCACCACCGGCACTACCGATCTGGGCCAAGGCCCTGGCGAAGAAGCTGGCGAAGCCATCGATGAAGCGGCCGACGGCGCTGACGCTGTGCCAGGCGACGGCACCACGACGCAAGCACCGACCCCGACCACGCCGTAAGGCGTTCGGCGATCAGTCGTTGAAATGGAACTCCCCGTACGCCAGTAAGCGCGCGGGGAGTTTTCATGTTCGACCGCGCGCTGCCGCCTGCGCTGGTGCTCACACTGGCGATCATGGCCGGCGCGTCGATGGACGCGACGATAAAATTTCTTACGCAAACCAACCACGTTCTGTTGGTCGCGTTCGGGCGCTACCTGTTCGGTGCGTTGTTCTCTTTCCTAATCTATTGGCGCGCGGGCCGCCCGCCGATCAGCGCCGAGATGTGGCGTGCGCATGGGCTGCGCGGCTTCGTGATCGCGACATGCGCGGTGACCTTCTTCTGGGCGCTTTCGGTGTTGCCGCTGGCCGAAGCGGTCACGCTCTCCTTCATCTATCCACTGCTCGCACCGTTTGTGGCGGCGGTGATCCTCAAAGAGCGTATTCGGCCCGCGAGCGTTATCTGCGCGCTTTTTGGCTTTGCCGGGGTCATCGTCGCCATGCAAGGCGCGCCGAGCGAAACGGAATCGCCGCACCACGATCTTGGAGTAATCGCGGTCCTAATCTCAGCCTTCTTCTTTTCGATCGCGATGGTGCTGCTGCGCGAGCGTTCGCAGAAAGATGGCGCGCCGATTGTAGGGCTGATGACGAGCTTCTTTCCGGGGCTCATTCTCATCATCCCGACAATCGTTTTCGCTACCCCGCCGGTAATGGAAACATGGCCCTACTTCGTGCTGATGGGCGCTCTGGCGGCTGTGTTCATGTATCTCATGTCGCGCGCCTACGCCCGCGCCGAAGCACAGCAACTCGCGCCCATCCACTACACCGAGCTGATCTGGGCGAGCGCGATCGGCTTTCTGATTTTCCAGGAAGTCCCGCGCGTTGAGTTGTATATGGGCGCAGCGCTGATCGTCGGGGCCTGCTTGTGGGCGGCGTGGGACGAACGCCGCATCGCCGCTAAGCTGACGCCGGAGCCGCATCCATGACCAATCCCGCCGACTTGATGCCATTCGCGAAGCTGATGGGCGTCAACATCATCGAAGCGAACGCAGACCGCGTCATCGGCGAGCTGGTCGTGCGCGATGATCTCTGCACTGCGGGCGGCCTTCTGCACGGCGGCGCCATCATGGCGCTCGCCGATGCACTCGGCGCCGTCGGCGCGTTCATGGCGTTGCCGCAAGGTGCGATCTCGACGACGACAATCGAGAGCAAAACCAATTTTCTGGGCGGCGCGAAGGCTGGCCTCACGGTCCGCGGCGAAAGCACGCCGGCGCATCGCGGCAAGAATACCAGCGTGTGGCAAACCAAAATCGACACCGCCGACGGGAAAGCCGTTGCGCTGGTGACGCAAACGCAAATGGTGCTCTGGCCTCGCGGCTAGAGCGACAAACAGGAACGAGACATGGCGAAGAAGGAAGAACCGCCGGAGCGGATCGAAGAGACAAGCGCGGATCTGCCGTACGAGCTGCAATCGCGCCTGTTCGAGCAATTCGCTACCTTCAGCCTCGGCGGCGCGGGCCTATCGATCACGCTCGCCAGCAGCTTGCTGCAAGGCTCGAACTTGGTGTGGATCGCCATCGCCTGCTTCGCCATTGCCGCAGTGCAGGCGATCGCCGGTCAGCAAGGCATGATCGAGCGTTTGTTCAAGCGCACATCGGCGCGCTCGGTCATCAAGATGTCGAACGGCATTTGCACGTTCTTGATCGGCATGGGCGTCGGCACGCTGACGGCCGGCGCGTTCGATGCGGTCAATTCAATCAACGCCGGTTAGCAATCGTACTCGACACGATAGTTTCCATCGCCTTGATCGGCGATGCTGGCGACGGTGCAGCCTTCAGGCGCGGCAGCTTCCGCTGCAGCGCGCGGATCGGTGTTTAGCTCGCCCTCGGTATCGGACGTGCTGAAGCGGATTTGAAACGCGTATGCGTCATGACCCGGCACACGCGTAACGCCGAAGCCGATGCCGCGCTCGTCGAGACGGCGCTGCGCGCCAGAGAGATCAGCGAGCGGATCGTAGCTTGATGCGCATGCGCTGAGCGTGAGCGCTGCGGCGAGAATGATGCGGTTCATGTGATGTCTCCCCCTCGTCAAACGACAGCACCCATTCCCGGATTGGCCGCAGGCCAAGTCAGGGACCCCTGAACACATCTGCATTGAGGTCCGCGCTTCGGTTTGAACCATGCGTGTTTATGGGTCCCGGGCTCGATGCGTTTCCGCATCGCCCCGGGAATGAGTGCGGTTCTTCGCTCTGCTACCCAGCGCTTGCCTGCGAACGCTTCGCCACATCGTCAGCTCGACGCCCGCTCACCTCAACCATGTGATCGAACGCGGCTTCGAACGTGGCCAAGCCTTGCGTCAGCGAGCGCAGCTCGATGATGAAGTTCTGCCGTTCTGATTGCGGCAGATAGACCTCCACCTTGTCCCAGCCTTGCCAGCCTTCGCGCGGCTCAAACCCGAGGATTTGGCCATTGTGGCTAGAGACCGCCGAGTTGATTTTCGGCGTTCCGGAGCTTGGCGTGTAGATGGTCAGCTTCTCGATCGGCTCAAGCAACACCGTGCCGCATGCTTCGATCGCCTCCTGCATGCCGAGGCGCCCGGCTTGCTGGAACGAGTGCTCGCTTGAATCCACGGCATGGAACGAGCCGTCGATCAACGTGACCGAGACATCGACAACCGGATAACCAATCGCGCCTTTCGTCATCGCGTCTTTAACGCCAGCTTCAACCGCCGGGATCCATTGGCGTGGAATGGCGCCGCCGGTGATCTCGTCGACGAACTCAAAGCCGCGTCCGCGCGGCAGCGGCTTTACCTGGATGACGCAATCACCGAACTGACCGTGCCCGCCGGTTTGCTTCTTGTGACGCCCGCGCACTTGCGCCGGCTTCCGCAAGCTCTCCCTGTACGGCGTCGATGGCGGAGCAGTTGCGACTTCTACATTAAAGCGGCCTTTCAGGCGCTCCAGCACCGAGCGCAGATGCGGTTCGCCTTGGCCGCGCAGAAGGATCTCGTGCGTCGTCTGATCGTGCACGACTTCGAGCCCCGCATCCTCCTCGACCAGCTTCTGCAAGGCGCCCGAGAGCCGCACATCGTCCTTGCGGTCCTTGGTGGCGATGGCGAGCTGATAGACGGGGAAGCGCTTCTTGCGTTCGATCTTGAGCGCTTTGCTCTGGCCGAGCAGATCGCCAGCAGCCACCGGATCGAGCTTTCCGATGGCAACGACATCGCCTTCCGGCGCGCTCGCCACTTTCTTGGTCTGCGATCCCTGCACGGAGAAGAGTGCGCCAGGACGTGCGTTCGAATTGTCGCTCAGCGTAAGCGTGTCGGAATCCGCAATCTTTCCGCCGAAGACGCGCGAATAGGCGAGCTTGCCGGCCTGCCCGGCGTGCGAGATCTTCATCACATAAGCGCCACCGCCCTCGAGACCGAGGCGCTTGGCGGCATGCTCCGGCGCCGGCGTATCGTGGCGGAACGCTTTCAGCAGCCGGCGAATGCCGTAGCCTTGCGCCGTCGAGCCAAAGAACACCGGCACGATCAGGCCCTCGCGCATTTCGCGCACGAGATCGGCGAAGATCACGTCGCGCTCCGGCGTCACGTCGGAGAGCAATTGCTCCATCAGCGCGTCGTCATAATCGGCGATCTGCTCAAGCATGTGAAAGCGCGCTTCGGTTTCGCGATCAGCCAAGTCTTTCGGAATGTCGATGATCTTGGACGGCTTGCCCGCCTCGTATTGGTAAGCGCGCTCAAGTGCGAGATCGACGTAGCCGGTGACTTTGTCATCCTTCCAAATCGGAATCTGACGCGCCACAAGCGGCACGCTCGACAATGGCTGCAACGCTTCCAGCAAATCGCGAATGCGACCGCGCGCGGTGTCGATCTTGTTGATGAAGATCGCGCGCGGAATGCCGAGTTCTTCAACCGCTTTCATGAATGGCTGCAGCAGCACGGCCTTATCCGGATCAGGATCGGCAACGATCAGCGCCATGTCGGCGCCAGGCAACGCGAAGTCCGCGTCAGCTTGGAAATCCACCGCGCCGGGGGTGTCGATCAGAGCGTAGTGATCGCCCATGAAATCGATGGCGGTGAATTGGGTTTCAGTGGATTGGCCCGCCGCGGCCGGGACTGCGCCCGAACCACCCGAAGCGGCTGAAGCCAGAGCTTGCGTCAACGCCGTCTTGCCCGCTCCGGTCGGACCGACGACGGCTATAGCCCTCACCACGTTTGCTGTTTTGTTTTCAGGCATGAGGCTGCCTCCCTTGTTGTCCCCGTATCGGGGCCGGGCGGCGCCAGCGGCTGGCGCCGCTTCTCGCTTATGCGCAGTCGTTTAGACCGCATGCGCACTGTTTCATGAACGTGATCGTGGCGCAACTTGAAGCACGCACCTTGCAATGGCAAAGTGCGGGTTCACCCCAATGGGGTTAAGGATGCCAGCTGAGATTGCCTGAACCTGCGGGCCGCGTTTAACGCGCACCCGCTCTGAACCAAACGCCGCTGCTCACGCAGCGCGCGACGATGCACGTTCAGTTCAGGCAAATTTTCCAGTGAACATATCGAAGTACGAGCAGCGCACGCTGCACGCGCTCGCTCAAGGCGGGCTCATCAAGCATTACAAGAACGACAAGGGCGACATCATCGAGATCGAATGTCTCAACCGCGATGGCTGGCGGCTGGACGATTGCACGCTCTCAGTGTTCCGGCGCCTCCGCCGGCGCGGCTTTATCATGAGCCGTGACGGCGGGCCTTATCGGATCACGCGCGACGGTTTAGCCGCCGTTCGCGCGCAACTGGACAATCGGTGAGCGCACGCATGTAGCGCTGAATCACACTCGTCATTCCGGCGCGTCGCGCCAGCAACGAGCCCGGAAGCCAGGGGCCACGAGTACGTCGTTGGCCTCTGGGTTCCGGGTTCAATGCTTCGCATTGCCCCGGAATGACGAGCTGATGACGTGGGTTACACTGACCGCCGGACTTAGCCCGGCGCAAACTCCGGTCCGAAGCCAAGCACCGTGTCGTCTTCGTCGAGCGAAATCTCGAACGACGAACAGCAGCGCGCGCAGAACGCGACGTCGCCGGCGATAGTGCGGAATGTGGAAGCGCGGCGCTGAAGCGGCGTCTGGCAGGTCGGACAGGGCTCGCCGATTTTTTTCTCGAGCATGGTCGGAACTCCAACGCCTTTCATATTACTGCATTAATGCTGAACAGAACCTTTCTGCGCTCAGCATGCATGTAACTACCCAGATGCCGTCAGGGTCCAGCACAGACGCGCGTCCACACATTCGTGATCGCCACTCTGCTCTGCGCGCGCGAATTGTGACAGAGTGGGTTTGGGGCGTTCGCAAGAGCAGCATCGGATTTCGCTTGCCACATTCGCTGCGGCGGCGCTGAACTGCCGAAAACGGCGTGGGGGCGTCATGACAAGCGAAGCAGAAGCGATCAGCGCGCCCGCGCGCCGGATCGATTGGGAATCCGTGGCGTGCGTGACGAGCGTCGTGCTGCTGGTCGCGGTAGCGGCGGGGCCACTTTATCGAAGTGTGCTGCCTTGGACGGTGCAGGATTGGCACTGGGCCGCTGCGTTTGGCATCGCCTGTGCGCCAGCGCTGATCACGTCGTGGGTCGTCTCGATCCTCGCGGGTCGCCTGCCGCGGCGGCCGGGCGCGACGCCCAAACTCAATCACATTAGCGGCTGGACCTTCCTGCTCCTTGCAGTTCCGATCTCTTTGGTCGTGGCGCTAGCGCTTTGGGCCGCGGCAAGTCCGAGCGGCGGACGCGCGATCAATGCCGCGTGGGGCATCGGCGTTACGGCTGGCCTCGCCGTGCTCTTCATCTTCGCGGCTTGGGCGCCGAGTTGGAATCTTGGGCAGCGCGCTGGCTGGGCGTTGGCGATCCTGCGCCCGCTCGTCCTCCCCTTCGGCCTCTTGATGAGCATCATCGACAGTCTGCTTGTCTTCGTGGTCGCGACCGCTGCGGGCGCGTCGCGGCACAGCTGGCAGATGCGTTACTTCATCCTTGCTGGATTTCTGCTGCCATGCGCCTTCATGGGCTACTGGCTCGCCGCGCCGTGGGGTTTAATCCCCCTGGCTTCAGGTTTCGCCGTCGCTATCTCGATGTCGCGGCGCTGGGCATGGGTCGAAGACGATCGCGAACTCGCCATGCTCAATGGCCGGTTCGTCGGCACGCATCTGCGCATCGGCTTCGAGCAAGACCTGCGCGACGAAGCCATGCTGAGCTTCATGTCGATGTTCTTCCTCGTTCCGCTTGCGCTGCGGCAGATCGAAGGCTGGCAGACGATCTTCAATATGACCAACGGCAACGTCAATGACATGCTCGATTGGATCGCCTTCTTCGGCGCCGAGCTGGCCAAAGCCGTGCCGTTCGTCGATTGGGCTGAAATCTACAACGTGCACGGAAGCGCCGGCATCGAGATCGGCAATGATCCGATGGCGCGGCACGTCATGTTCTCGACGCGCGTTCTCGTCGACCTCGTCTTTCTCGCAGCGTTGCTGCAAGCACTCGGCATCTCGGCGCGCAACGCCAAGCAGCGCGAACTGTTTAATGGCGGTTCGCTCAACCGCCTCGACCCATTCATCGAGAAGACCGAATTCAGGAAGCTGGTGCGCCGCGGCGATGATGGCGCCTGGCAGGCAGACGAAGCGGCTGTTCTCGCCTTCCCGGAATACGACGTCATCCGGCTCGGCGAGCTCTCGGATCCGTCGCAGCCGAAAGCGATTCAGGTCGCCGCCAAAGCGTTGCGGATGAAGCAAGGCGGCTCGACTAGCGCTGAATTCCACGATGAACTTTTGCGCCGCGCGATGACGCCACGGCGCGATCGCGAAGCAGTCATGGAGGTCGTGCAGGCCATCCGTGGCGCCGGGCCGGAGCGGCAAGTCTACGAACTCGATCAAGCACGGCGCGCGCTAAACGGCGCTGTGCGCATGGTCGAAGCGCGCACCAGCGTTATGCGCCTGTTGATCGACGCGCCACAGTCGCCCGAGCGAACCATTGCATTGCTCGAAGCGGTTCAAGCAGGACCGCAGCGCGACTCACTCGGCCCAGTCCGCGCCGTCGCGATCGCCGGCCTCGCAGTGCCCGCTGCCAACGATGAGCCCAGCGTGCGCGCGCTCATCCGCCAGTCGGCCAAGCAAGGTGACACCGATGCAGAGCGCAGAGCCGCCAAAGCGATCATGGACCAGATCGGCGAGAGCTAACCCCGCTTCTTCGCACTCTTCTTCTTCGCCGCTTTCGGCTTCGGCAGCGCCAGTGCGTGCGCTGCCTTCAGCGCGGAGTGCACCAGCGCTTCATCGGCGCGCTTTAGATCGCAATACGCCATGCCCATGCGGCCCCAGCCGCCGGGTAGCGGCGCGATGACGCCGCACGCTTGTTCGCAGAAGAAGTCCTGGGTTGCCGGATCGAACATTAGGTTCACATGGTCTTCGTTCGGCGGCAGCGTGGCGAAAATCTTGCGCACGGTGCGGAACGCGGGCCGATCGACGTGCACGACCTCGCTCGCGCCCTCGAGCGCGAGTGCGAGCTTGCGGACTTTCGCTTTTGTGACGGCCATGAGCTTGATACTGGCGGAGTTGGCGCGGCGACGCCATACTCAGCGCTCTGGGAGGATCACACATGCGCGTTCTAACTCTGGCGGCGGCGAGCCTTTTGCTCTCTGCCTGCACCTTCGTCGCCTCGCCGAGCGACGCGCAGCTGCCGCCTCCCCCGTCCACGATACTCACCGCCTCCGGCGCGCCAGAATCCGTGCAACCGGTGACGGAAGACAGCGAAGGCGTCCAATGGGCCGCCTCCGTGGTGATGGTCAACTTCCTGGAGAACCAAGGCGGCAGCGCTGGCGTGAAGCTCTTTGGCACGGCCGGGGGCGATCCCGCCATGAACGGGCTCTACACGCACATTGCCTTCTATCAAGGCGCTGCCGAAGGCTGGCGCGTCTTTCGGCTCGGCGACTTCGTAGAGTATCGCGTCATCTCGGACGCGCCGGGCCGCGTGAATCTCGAACTCTTCGACCACACGATGGGCGCCGACGACGTTATCCGCGAGCGCGTGCGCTACATGATCGTAAGCTGGACGCCGGGCGCCGACGGCGCAGCGCCAGACGCGATCCAGATTACGCCGGCGACGGCAAGCTAACGCCGATTAGTGCCCGTCGGGCCAGCCGGATTTCGAGCAGTAGCGTTTCATCGCCGTGAAGTTGGTGCAGTCCGAGCCGCGATCGCGATTGTTATGAATCTCGACCGTAACGCAGCTGCAGGTCCAACGGATCAGCGTCGCGCTCGTCGGACATCCGTGCTTACAGCGGCAATGCTGATGCCACTTCTCGACAATCTGAGCCATACACCCACTCCCGTCGCGGTGTGAGTATAGCGCACAGAGCCGCGTGGCGCCAGCAAGCGCGCCACGCGGCGTTGTCCGCGCGCGCTTAGCTGAGCCAGCTCGGACGCTTGTAGGCTTTGCCCAGATCCTTCGCGACCGCCTCGTGCGTGATCGCGCCTTCGTAGACGTTCAAGCCGTTCGCCAAGTGCGGATCGTCTTGCAGCGCTTGTCTGTAGCCCTTGTTGGCCAGCGCCAGCGTGAACGGCAGCGTCGCGTTGTTCAGCGCGAACGCCGACGTACGCGAAACGGCGCCCGGCATGTTCGCGACACAATAGTGGACGATGCCGTCGACAACGAAGGTCGGCTCTGAGTGCGTGGTCGCCTTCGAGGTTTCGAAGCAGCCGCCTTGGTCGATCGAAATATCGACCAGAACCGAACCCGGACGCATGGTTTTCAGCATGTCACGCGTGATCAGCTTCGGCGCGGCAGCGCCCGCAACCAGCACGGCGCCGACAACAACGTCCGCTTCCTTGATCGCTTCGGCGATTGCCGCAGACGTCGAGTACACGGTTTCAAGACGGCCATTGAACTCGCGATCGAGTTCTTCGAGACGGCCAGGATTTTTATCGAACACTTGCACGCGTGCGCGCATGCCGACGGCGATCTGCGCGGCGTTGTAACCGGAAACGCCGGCGCCGAGGATGACGACGCTCGCCGGCTGCACGCCGGGCACGCCGCCCATCAGAACGCCACGGCCACCGTGCGCCTTCTCCAAGAAGTACGCGCCAACTTGGATCGACATGCGACCCGCGACTTCCGACATCGGCTTCAGCAACGGCAAGCGGCCATCGCGATCGGTGACGGTTTCATACGCGATGCAGGTCGCGCCCGATTTCATCAGGCCTTCGGCTTGCTCCGGATCCGGCGCCAAGTGGAGATAGGTGAATAGCACATGATGCGGCTTCAGCCGCGCGATCTCGACCGCTTGCGGCTCCTTCACCTTCACGATCATCTCGGCCTTCTCGAACACCGCGTCGGCGTTCGGCAGAATTTTCACGCCGACCTTTTCGTACACGCTGTCCGGCGCGCCGATGCCCTCGCCCGCTTTGGTCTCCAGGAAGACCTCATGGCCCGCGCGCACCAGTTCGGCGGCGCTCTCCGGCGTCAGACCGACGCGATATTCGTGGACCTTGATTTCCTTCGGGCAGCCGACGCGCATGGGATTTCCTCCTGTACGCCCTTTAGGAGCCTCTCTCTCACCCATTCCCGGGGCGCCGCATTGCGGCGAGCCCGGGACCCATAAACACGCCTGCCCAGCCACGCTGAGCAGGGACCTTGTGCGCCTAGTTTGCGCTCAGTTGTGTTTATGGGTCCCGGACTGCCGGCTTCGCCGTCATCCGGGAATGGGTGTTGGGTCTCCCATCCGAGCAATTTGGCGGAAAATATCCCGCGAGTGATGCATATTCTTGGATATTCGGCTATTCTGACGACCTTCGGCGCTCATAATTGGTCATTTATCGCCCCATGTCGCAACAAATTCCCGTCCAGCTGGACGATTTCGACCATAAGATCTTGATCGAGCTCGAACGCGACGGCGTGCTCACCGCCGCCGCCCTCGCCGAACGCATCGGCCTTTCCGCCTCCGCCTGCCACCGGCGCGTCAAAGCGATGGAAGCGGCGGGCGTGATCGAGGGCTATGCGGCGATCCTCTCGGAGAAAGCGCTCGGCCGCAGCGCCACCGTGTTCGTCGCGGTGACGCTGGAAGATCAGCGCCGCGAGACGATGGCGAAGTTCGAACGCGCGGTGGCGCTCTGCCGCGAAGTGCAGGACTGCCACCTGATGACTGGCGAGAGCGACTACCTCCTCCGCATCGTCATCGCCGACGACGATCGATACGAACGCATCCACCAGGAAACGCTGTCGCGCCTGCCGGGCGTGCGGAGACTGGTGAGCAATTTCACCATCCGCACGGTGTTCAGACGCGCGGCGTCAGTGGCGCACTGAAGCGTGGCGAGCGTCCCTTCTCCTGGTTAAGGAGAAGGTGGCCCGAAGGGCCGGATGAGGTTTACCGGCAGATGCCTTGAGGGCGCGGTTCAAAGGCGCTCACGCGCGCCCATTGCAGGCGCCCAGCTCAGGTGCTGTATCTGCACCGTCAAGACGGATCGTCATTAAACGCTGAGTCGCCACATCGAAGTATATGGTGACAACATTGCAGCCACCATCCATGACCACCGGAAGCTGCGTCGCCGAAGCCGTGAAGACATTGTCGATTGCGGTTACTGGCGCGACGCCCTCTCGCGTTTGTCCGCTGAAGCTGCTTCGAAGCAAGAAGACGCCGACAACTACCTCGCGTTCGCCGATTCGGTCGGGCGCGTAGTAACGATCATAAAGGTCTAACGATCGAGCCCCACGCGGCATCACAACTTGCGATTCGATTTCACGGATGGTTGCTTCCGACACGGAGTTCTGTGCGCGCGCCAGCGGCGCTATGGCAACCACCAGGGCCAAGGCTGCGAGGACGGTTGCCATCGGCTTCATCGGGCGAGGTTAGCCCATTTAGTCGCCTGCTGCGAGCCGCCATATCGGGCCAATCGAAACAACGCCTCTTCCGGCCACCACCGTAAACCTCATCCGGCGCTTCGCGCCACCTTCTCCTTAACCAGGAGAAGGGACCCTAACCTTCAGGCTCGCGCTCAAATCTCCGCAATGCTGGCATAAGCGACGCCGCCATCAACCGCGATCGAGTCGCCCACGACATAGTCGCCGGCCCGCGACGCCAGGAAGATCGCGGCAGCCGCCATATCTTCATCACGTCCGATCCGCTTTGCCGGAATGCGCGCAGCAACGGCGTCGCCGTGATCGCGCGCGACTTTATTCATCTCTGAAGCAAACGCGCCAGGCGCAATCGCGGTCATGACGATGCGATCTTTGATCAGCTGCGCGGCCATGCGTCTGGTCAGATAGAGCAAGCCCGACTTCGACGCGTGATAAGAATACGTCTCCCACGGATTGAGGCGGATGCCATCGATCGACGCGATGTTGATCACTTTCGCGGGGCGATCGGCGCTCGCGGCGTTCTTCAGTGCGCCGTGCAGAGCTTGCGTCAGGAAGAAGGGCGACTTGACGTTCAAGTCCATCACCTTGTCCCAACCGTTCTCCGGAAACTCTTCGAACGGCGCGCCCCACGCAGCGCCGGCATTGTTGACCAGGATGTCGAGTTTGCCGTTTTCGAGATCGTTGATCTTGCCGGCCAGCGCCTGACAACCGGCTACCGTCGAAACGTCCTGCGGCAGCGGAATGCACGGCCCATACGCGGAGAGCTCACCCGCCGTTTCATCGCACGCGTCGGCTTTCCGCGAGGAGATGTAAACCTTGGCGCCGGATTCCAGATAGCCGCGCGCAATCATCTTGCCGATGCCGCGCGATCCGCCCGTCACCAACGCAACGCGGCCCTTAAGCGAGAATAGGTTTTCGATCATCTGAGTCTCCTCATTCCCGGCCACGTTAAGAACTCACGCGCCATCACGCCAGACTCCCCTCCCCCTTGCGGGGAGGGGCCGGGGGTGGGGGTACGGGCGGCGCCGCTTCAAAGCCTCCGCGCCGACACCCCCATCCGTCACGCTCCGCGTGACACCTTCCCCGCAAGGGGGAAGGTTGAGTGTTCGCGCTTGTCTCCGCGCCCCGCGTCACGACAAATAGGGCACAAAGGAAACGCTCATGTCCGATCCCGTCGTCATCCCGGTCCCCGAAGAATGGGCCAGACACGCCTACGTCGATGACGTGAAGTATCACGCGATGCACGCCAGCGCGCTCGCCGATCCGGAAGCGTTCTGGGGCGTGCACGGCCAGCGGCTCGATTGGATCAAGCCGTACACGAAGGTGAAGGACACGAGCTTCAACGAAGCCGATTTCCATATCCGTTGGTACGAAGACGGCGTTCTCAACGTCTCCGCGAACTGCATCGACCGTCACCTAGCCGAACGCGGCGACCAAGTCGCGATCATCTGGGAGGGCGACGATCCGGGCCAAGACGCGAAGATCACCTACAACCAACTCCACGCCGAAGTCTGCCGCTTCGCCAACGTGCTAAAGAAGCACAATGTGAAGAAGGGCGATCGCGTCACCATCTACATGCCGATGATCCCCGAAGCGGCATACGCAATGCTCGCATGCGCGCGCATCGGCGCCGTGCACTCCGTCGTGTTCGGCGGCTTCTCGCCGGAGAGCCTTGCGAACCGCATCAAGGATTGCGAGTCGCGCGTCGTAGTCACCGCCGACGAAGGCGTGCGCGGCGGCAAGATCATCCCGCTGAAAGACAATGTCGACGCCGCGATCGAACATGCGCCCGACGTGGAAACAGTTCTCGTTATCACCCGCACCGGCGCCGGCGTGCCAATGCACGACGGCCGTGACTTTGTTTACGAGGACGAAGCGGCGACCGTCTCCGCCGAATGCGCGCCCGAGCCGATGAGCGCGGAAGATCCGCTCTTTATCCTCTACACCTCAGGCTCGACCGGCAAACCGAAAGGCGTGCTGCACACAACGGGCGGCTATCTCGTCTACGCCTCGATGACGCATCAATACGTCTTCGATTATCATCCGGGCGATATCTATTGGTGCACCGCTGATGTGGGCTGGGTCACTGGCCACAGTTACATCGTCTACGGCCCCCTCGCGAACGGCGCGACGACGCTCATCTTTGAAGGCGTGCCGAACTATCCGAGTGTGTCGCGCTTCTGGGAAGTCATCGACAAGCACCAGGTCAACATCTTCTACACCGCGCCGACTGCCATCCGCGCTCTGATGCGCGACGGCGAAGAGCCGGTGAAGCGCACGTCGCGCGCAAGCTTGCGCCTCATCGGCAGCGTCGGCGAACCGATCAATCCGGAAGCCTGGCTCTGGTATTATCGCACGGTCGGC
>CAYOPM010000010.1:0-59252 GCA_964405865.1 uncultured Terricaulis sp.
CCTTGCGGGGCCCTCGAAGGCGTTGGGTATGGTGGGGTGTCTCCAAGGGAAGACAAGGTGAATTTCCCACTAACCGGTAAAGGAAGCGTAAACGCGCAAGGCTTGGTTCACGAAGCCTACGAGAGCGTTGAGATTACGGTGGAAAACTTTGGAGGCCTCGCCCGGAATCGAACCGGGGTGCAAGGATTTGCAGTCCTCTGCGTAGCCACTCCGCCACGAGGCCTCTAACCGCTGCGCTGATCTAGGCGCTTCGGGGCGGCTGTCCTAGTCGGGAAGTCTGGAATCGGTCAAGGCGCGCGATACTTTCTTATGCCGACCATGGGATTCATCCGGCCGCCCTCGAAAGAGGAGCATCTACGCGCCCGCATCTGGGCGGCGTCCGGCTTGGCTATGCTGGCGCTCATGATGCTCTTGTTGCTGGTGACCTCGCCGCCTCCGGAAGAGGCCGACTTGATGCCGCCCCCGCTCAGAGTTGAACGTCTGGCCGCGTTTCAGCGGGACACCAGTGCGTGCCGCGCAGCGCTCGAGGGCGCTGGTTTTGCGACGGAGCGCGTCCCGGACGTAAGCAACGGCCGCTGCGGGTACGAGAATGCAGTCGAACTGACCCAATCCACGTTTCTTTACTCGGCCCCTGTGTCGACAAGCTGCGCGGCGGCGGCCGCCCTAGCGCTTTGGGAGCGCGATGTGGTTGCGCCTGCCGCAGCGCGTCACCTTGGCCAGCCAGTGACCCGGATCGAGCTTGCGGGGGCTGCCTATCAGTGCCGGCCGATTGCCGGTCGCGCCGACGGGCGCTTGAGCGAGCACGCCAGCGCCAACGCCGTCGATATTGGCGGCTTCACCCTGGCCGACGGGACGGTGCTCCGAGTCGAGCGCGGCTGGCGCGGGACAGCGCAGGAGCGGGCCTTTCTGCGCGAGATCCGTGTCGGCGCCTGTGACCATTTCCAGGCCGTGCTCTCGCCCGACTACAACCGAGCCCACCGGGATCACTTTCACCTCGACATGGGCCGTTACGAAATCTGCCGCTGAGTTGCGGCAAAGCGCGGCTTGCGGGGCGGCTCGGGGGGGCTTAACCGGGGCGAAGGAGAGAATTCATGGATTTCGCGCGCGCCCGCGACATGATGGTTGAGAGCCAGGTCCGCACCAATGACGTGACGGATACGCGCGTCATCCATGCGATGCGCACACTTCCGCGTGAGCGTTTCGCGCCGGCGCACAAGAAGGCGCTCGCCTACGCCGATATTGAGCTCGAAGTCGCGCCCGGCCGCTCGCTTCTGCGCGCCCGCGATTTGTCCAAGCTGGTTCAGGCGCTGGCCCCACAAGCGAACGAACGCGCGCTCGAAATTGCGGGCGCTACCGGTTATGGCGCTGCTGTCTTGGCGGCTTGCTGCAAAGAAGTGATCACGCTCGATCCCGATCCGGATTTGTCGTTCGCCGCGCGTGCAGCACTTGAAGGCAGCGGTCTGACCAATGTGAAAACCGTATCGACCGCAGCCGCTGACGGCTGGAAGGACGAGGCGCCTTACGATGTCATCCTGCTCAATGGCGCAGCCGAGATCGTTCCGGATGCCTGGTTGGAGCAACTCGCGCCGGGCGGACGACTTGGCGTGATCGTGCGCGATGGCGCCGCTGGCGCCGCGCGTATCTACACGCGCACGGGCGATGTGTTCGCTTATCGCGCGGCGTTCGATGCGTTTCCGACCGTTGCGCCAGGGCTCACCCGTCCGCATCAGTTCGCGCTCTAACGTATTGCGTGCGCAACGACGTGCGTAAGCATCGCATTAACGATGCTTTATCGCATCACGCAGAGCATGCTCACGAACAGGAACAGTGATTCCGCTCGCACGCGCCTGCGCTCTGTGGACGTGAATCACTGAGGTCTTTAGCTTTCGAGTCGCGCGACTCGTTTGGAACTCGTGAGGCACAATAATGGCGCTGCAAGACCCGCAAGCCGAACCTTCAATGGAAGAGATCCTGGCTTCGATCCGCCGGATCATCTCCGAGGAAGAACAGGCGCCGACGGCCGAGCCCGTTCTTGATCTCACACAAACCGACGCGCCGACTGCATCGGTGACGACGGACGACGACATTGTATTTGAAGCGGTCGAACAGGCCGTCATTGAGGAAACGCCAGTGCCAGCAGCCGCGCCCGCTTACGAACCACCCCCGGCGCCGACGCGCACGCAGACCATCGAGCCGACGGCTGACAGTTACTTGGCCGCGCCGACGACCAACGCCTCCGCCGCTGCGCTTGCGCGCCTCGCCGGTACGCTGAAGATTTCCGAACAGCCCGGCCAAACGGTCGAGGGTGTCGTCCGCGAACTCCTGAAGCCGATGCTGAAGGAATGGCTGGACCGCAACCTGCCGGCCATCGTCGAAGCCCGCGTCGAAGCGGAACTTGAGCGGATCGCCCGCCTGGCCCGCTAAGCCAGCAGGTCCATCGAATTGACGAGCGCCCCGGTCGAAAGTCCGGGGCGCTTTGCATTTGCGGCTTGTGCAGGTGCGAGATGGCATCTCGCGCACCCGCCCCAGGCCCTGCTATAGCCTTCGACGCAATGATCGAAACCACCTTCAATCCCAAATCTGTCGAGCCGCGCTGGAGCGAGGCTTGGGAGCAATCCGGCGCTTTCCAACCCAAGAACGATCCGAAAGCCGATCCGTTCTGCATCGTCATCCCGCCGCCGAACGTCACCGGTTCGCTGCACATCGGGCACGCGCTGAACAATACGCTGCAGGACATCCTCGTCCGCTTCGAGCGCCTGCGCGGCAAGACCGTGCTTTGGCAGCCCGGCATGGATCACGCCGGCATCGCCACGCAGATGGTGGTCGAGCGTCAGCTCGCGCAAGCCGGCGGCAACGAAGACCGCCGCTCACTCGGCCGCGAAGAATTCATCAAGCGCGTCTGGGCGTGGAAAGAACAATCCGGCGGCATGATCTTCAATCAGCTGCGCCGCCTCGGCGCCTCGTGCGATTGGTCGCGCGAGCGCTTCACGATGGATGAAGGCCTCTCAGCCGCGGTGTTGAAAGTCTTCGTGCAGCTGCACAAGGAAGGCTTGATCTACAAAGACAAGCGGCTGGTGAACTGGGATCCGCACTTTGAGACGGCGATCTCCGATCTCGAAGTCGAGAACAAGGAAGTGAACGGCCACTTCTGGCACTTCAAATATCCGCTTGAAAACGGCGAGACCTATCAGTTTCCGATCGCGCACGACGAAGCGGGCAATCCGACCGAATGGGAAACGCGCGACTACATCGCCATCGCCACGACGCGTCCGGAGACGATGCTGGGCGACGGCGCCGTTGCCGTGCACCCGAGCGACACGCGCTATGCGGGTATCGTCGGCAAGCGCGTGCTGTTGCCGCTGGCGGATCGCTACATTCCGATCATCGCCGACGAATATCCCGATCCGGACTTCGGCTCGGGCGCGGTGAAGATCACCGGCGCGCATGATTTCAACGACTACAAAGTCGCGCGCGCACACAATCTGCCGCTCTACATCCTGATGGATACGAAAGGCCGCATGGCCGACGCCGAGCACGTGCCGGCGAAGTATCGCGGCCTCGATCGCTTTGAAGCGCGCAAGCAAGTGGTGGCCGATATCGAAGCGCTCGGCCTGCTTGAACGTGTCGAAGACAAGAAAATTCAGCAACCGTTCGGTGATCGCTCGGGCGTCGTCATCGAGCCGATGCTGACGGACCAATGGTACGTCAACGCCGAAGAGATGGCGAAGGTGCCGATCAAGGCCGTCGAAGACGGCACGATGAAGATCATCCCGGAGAGCTGGTCGAAGACCTACTTCCAGTGGATGCGTAACATCGAGCCCTGGTGCATCTCGCGCCAACTCTGGTGGGGCCACCGCATCCCGGCCTGGTACGGGCCGGACAATCATGTGTTCGTCGAAGAAAGCGAAAGCGCTGCCAAGAGCGCTGCGAAGAAGCACTACGGCAAGGACGTGGCGCTGCGCCAAGATGAAGACGTGCTCGACACGTGGTTCTCTTCGGCACTCTGGCCGTTCTCGACGCTCGGTTGGCCGGACAACACGCCGGAGCTGAAGAAATTCTATCCAACGTCCGTGCTGGTGACGGCACACGACATCATCTTCTTCTGGGTCGCCCGGATGATGATGATGGGCATGCACTTCATGAAGGAAACGCCCTTCCATCAGACTTACATTCACGCCCTGGTCCGCGACGCGAAGGGCCAGAAGATGTCGAAGTCCAAGGGCAACACGATGGACCCCTTGGAGCTGATCGATAAATACGGCGCCGATGCATTGCGCTTCACGCTGGCCGCTCTCGCAGCGCAGGGCCGTGACATCAAGCTCAGCGAACAGCGTATCGAAGGCTATCGAAACTTCGGCACCAAGCTCTGGAACGCCTCACGCTTCGCGCAGATGAACGAGTGCGCAGTGTGGGATCAGTACGATCCGCGTTCGCCGGAGCAGACGGTCAACAAGTGGATTGTCGGTGAAACCGCGAAGGCGGCGGCCGCAGTGACGCGCGAACTGGAAGCGCGGCGCTTCAACGAAGCGGCGGGCGTGCTCTACAAGTTCGTTTGGAACGTCTATTGCGATTGGTATCTCGAATTCATCAAGCCGCTGCTGAACGGCGAAGACGAAGCCGCGAAGCTCGAAACGCGCCGCACGGCAGCGTGGGTGCTCGATCAGATCCTGATCATGCTACACCCGTTCATGCCGTTCATCACGGAAGAACTCTGGACCCGCCTCGGCGAGTTCGGCGCCAAGCGTGATCGCATGCTGATCGTCGAAGCGTGGCCGAACCTGAGCGCCGATCTCATTGATCCAGCGGCCGAGGCCGAGATCGACTGGATGGTGCGTCTCATCGAAGAGACGCGTTCGACGCGCTCCGAGCTGAACGTGCCGGCTGGCGCGAAAATCCAGCTGCTGCTGATCGGCGCGGACGCGGCGACCAATGCGCGCCTTGAGCGCTACCAAGATCTGATCGATCGGATGGCGCGCCTGGAGTATTCGACCAGCGCCGATGCCGCGCCGAAAGGTTCGGTGACGTTTGTTCTTGATGGCGCGACTGTCGCCTTGCCGCTGGAAGGCGTGGTCGATCTGCCCGCCGAAGCTGCGCGCCTCGCCAAGGAAATCGGCAAGCTCGACAGCGAGATCACCAAAATGGATCAGAAGCTCGGCAATGCCGAGTTCGTCCGCAAGGCGCCGGAAGAGGTTGTCGATGAGTTGCGCGAGCGCCGTGCGGATGCGGCGGCCTCGTCGGCCAAGCTTAAGCACGCGCTGACGCAAATCCAGGGCGGCGCGTGATGCGGATCTTCGTCACTGGCGCATCTGGCTTCGTCGGGGGTGCTGCGGCGAAGAAGCTGGTGGCGGCGGGACACGACGTCCGCGCCATGTCGCGCTCTGAGAGGAGCGACGCGACGATCCGTGCGACGGGTGCTACTCCAGTGCGCTGTGACTTGGAGAACGTGACGGCCGCCAACATCGGCGACGCCGAGGCGATCATTCACTGCGCCGCATTCGTCGAGCAATGGGGACCGCGCGACGCGTGGCGCAAGTTCAACGTCGATGGCACGCGCCGCATGTTGGAGGCGTCGCGCCAAGCGGGCGCCAAGCGTTTCATCCATATCAGCACCGAAAGCGTGCTCTGGCGCGGGCAGCATTTGCGCGGCGTAGACGAGATCTATCCACGCGCGCCGAACTCGCCCTATCCGTATGCAGCGACCAAGGCGCAAGCCGAAGAGCTGGTGGAACACGCCAATGGCGCTGCGTTTCAAACTATCATCCTGCGTCCGCGCTTTATCTGGGGGCCTGGCGACACGACGTTGCTGCCGGTGATCGAACACATGGCCAAGAGCGGCCAATGGCAATGGATCGATAATGGCCGGGCGCAGACCTCCACCACGCACATCGACAACCTGGTCCACGCCATTGAGCTCGCGCTCACCCAAGGGCGTGGCGGCGAGGCGTACTTCATTCTCGACGACGGCGTGCGCTCGATGAAAA
The DNA here is from genome assembly GCA_964405865.1 of uncultured Terricaulis sp. GTDB lineage: Bacteria > Pseudomonadota > Alphaproteobacteria > Caulobacterales > Aquidulcibacteraceae > Vitreimonas. The sequence continues at coordinate 5,982 of CAYOPM010000010.1, forward strand.
AGATGATTGGCGGCATCGCTGCGACGCGCGGTATCACGCTGCCCGATAAGAGCGTGCCGGGTTGGGTTGCGGACGCGATTGGCGGGACGTGCGAAGCGCTCTGGAGCACGCTGCCGCTCAAAGGTGAGCCGCCGCTGACGCGCTTCAGCGCCATGATCATGTCGCGCGATTGCGTTCTGAAGGACGATAAAGCGCGCGCTGAGATGGGCTACCGACCGATTATCAGCGTCGAAGACGGCCTGCGCGCTCTTTAAGTGCCGGGCTGAATGTAAGGCACAGCGGCGAACAGCAGGCGTTCCGCGCGGCGCGGATCGTTCTCGACGCGAGAGCGATCGTTGAAGATCATCGTGGACCGTTGATCGAGCGTATAAGGCGCCCAGCCCGGCTCGCCGGTGCGTGCGAAACGCAGCAGTGCGTCGATCATCGTGCGCGAAATCGCCTCGGCGCGCGGCGTTCTTGCGCCGATCCATTCGGAAGCTTCGAGAGTTTCGAACACAAGCGGGATATCGAGAGTGTGCGGCGCGCCGAAGATGCCGCCCTCCGCTGGTGCGCGCCAATCGAGTTGGTACGCAAAGGCAGGTGCGCCCGCGCGTGCGCGTTCTTCGAGCTCGATGAGTGCGCCACGCCACGAGCGGCTCGCTGTGGTGGCGGCGAAGTAGACGTCGCTCGGCGAGTAGTCCGGGTAAAGCTCGCGATAAGCGGCGATCACATGCGCGGGCAGAATATCGACGCGCATTCCGGCGGCTAGACGCGCAGGCAGGTCATCCCACGTCAGATTGAACAAGGCGCGATCGGCGCCGACGAAGCCGCGAGTTTCGTCGTGCGTATTGCCGAGCACCATTGGGATACTGAGCGATTGCGACGCGGCGTCGGGATAGAACGGATGGCGCAGCAGATGGCGCTGATCCAACACGGGCCCGAAATAGAGCGAGCCGAAGCCAAGCACTGGATCGGTCGGCGTGAGCGCTTCAACAAGCCGCTCGACCGGGAGATTGGCGATGTCGCGCGTATTGGCAGCGGTTAGGCCAAGCGCGGAGAGATAAGCGTCGCTGCGACGCGTTGCGTTGAGCGGACCGGACGCGGTGACTTGCTGACCGCTCATCGTCCAGGCGCGGTGGAAAAGTCCGCGCGCCGCCGGCATCGCCATCAATGTCGCGATCTTCGCGCCGCCGCCGGATTGGCCGAACACGGTGACGCAATCGGGATCGCCGCCGAAGTTCGCGATGTTGTCGCGCACCCATTCGAGCGCGAGCATCAGATCGAGTTGGCCGGCGTTGCCGCTATCGGGGAAGCCGTACGCGGCAAGATACGCGTAGCCGAATGCGTTGAGCCGGTGATTGAGCGTGACGACCACGGCGTCGCCATAGGCGGCGAGACGCGCGCCATCGGTGACGGCGCTCGAGCCGGAGCCGGTACTGTACGCGCCGCCGTGAATGTAGAGCAGCACCGGTCGCGCGCCGGATAGCGCGGGCGTCCACACATTCAGGAAGAGGCAATCTTCGCTTTGCGGCTCGTTCGCCAAGCCGCGCTGCGGTGATGCGGAGCCGAACGCCAAGGCGTCGCGCACGCCGCTCCATGAACGAGGGCGCTCTGGCGCTTGAAAGCGGCGCGTGGGTGCGCCGTAGCGAATGCCTTTGAAACTCAGAACATCGTCAAGCGCCGCGCCGCGCACGCGGCCGTGGCGTGTGCGCGCGACTGGCGCGCTCTGCGCACGCGCAGGCAAGGCGCTGGCGGCCAGTATCGAAGCTGCAACGAAGGTGCGGCGGTCGAGTAGGGTCATGGGAGCGATCATTCAACGCCTCACGTCGCGTTGCAATTGCCTCCTCGCCCGGTCATCTTCGTGTGCGCCATCGGGAGGCATGCCGCGTGACGGAAATCATCGATCTCACCAATCTGGACGATGCGAAGTTCAGCGCGCTCTACAAGCAGCGAATCGAGCCCTGTTTTGCATCCAACGAGGCGGGGCGGCTCGAGGCCGTGAAGCAGTTCAAGTCGCGCGCCTGGATTGCGGCCGCGATCGTGCTCGTCGGCGGCGTGGCTGCTGCGATGCTGCTCCGTGATTGGCAGGTCGCGCTGATCATTGCGTTCTTTGGCGCGATCATTGGCGGCATCATCGCGTATCAGCCGCTGGCGAACCTCGGCAAAAAGCTGAAGCAAGAATATTGCAGCGCCATCGCCGAAGCGATGGGCGCCAACTTCACGCTCGCTGGTTTCCAACCGCCCGCTTTCGAGCGCTTGCGTGAGATGGGTTTGGTGCCAAGTTTTGCGCGCTCGAACTTTGAGGATCTCTTCCACGGCGACCACAAGGGCGCGAGCTTCGATCTTTATGAAGGCCACCTCGAACAGCGGACCACTGATAGCAAGGGCCGCACGCGCTACACGACTGTATTCCGCGGCCAGCTCATACGCATGCATTTCCCGCGTGAGTTTTTGGGCGTGACCATCGTTCGCCGCGATGCGGGCGTGTTCAACGCGTTCGGCGGTGGCAAACGTAACGGTCAGAAACTGGAACGCGTGCGGCTCGTATCGTCAGAGTTCGAGAAGGCGTTCGAGGTTTGGGGCACGGATCAAGTTGAAGCGCGTTATCTGCTGCATCCGGTGATGATGGAGCGGCTGATCGATCTGGAGCGCGGGCTAAAGGGCAAGCGTATCCGCTGTGCGTTCGAGGAAGGCGACCTGCTCGTCGCAGTGGAAGGCGGCAATTTGTTTGAGCCGGGCGACCTGTTCAAACCGCTGGTCGATCCTGCGCGCGCCCGCCGCATCGTCGATGAGGTCGCGAGCGTCGTGAAGGTGATGGACCAAGTGCTGACGGCGCAAGCGCAGCGGCTGAGTTGAACAGCTTTCCGATAGATCCAGCCCAACTGGCGCCGTTTTTGGTGGCGGTCAGTCTGATCGAGCTGACGCCGGGTCCGAACATGGGGTACCTCGCGGCGCTGTCCGCGTCGGAAGGGCGGCGTGCTGGTTTCAAAGCGGTCCTCGGCATCACGACAGCCTTGGCGATCTATATGGTTTTGGCAGCGGCCGGCGTTGCCGAGTTGATCGCGACCGCGCCGTTCGCTCTCTCGACGCTCCGTTGGGCGGGCGTGGCGTTTCTGGTCTATCTCGGTTGGCAGGCATGGGTTGGCGCCCGCGAGCCGTCACCGGGGCATGGTAACGGCTTCGACCATGCGCCGTTCTGGCGTGGGTTCATCGCCAACATCCTGAATCCCAAGGCCCTGGTTTTCTACGTCGCTTTGCTGCCGGGGTTCATCGCCCCTGATCGCGCTCCATTTTGGGCGCAAGCATTGATGCTTGGTCTGGCGCACTTGCTGGTCAGCATCTTCGTGCACGTCGGGATTGTCATTGCCGCAGCGCGCGCGGGCCAGCTGCTCGCGGAGTCCTCCTATATTGCCGTTGTGCGGCGCGTATTGGCGGTAGCGATTGTGCTGGTTGCAGCCTGGCTCGCGTGGGATACGCGCGCGCTCTGAACCTCAGACCGCGACGATCGCTCCGCGCCCGGCTTCGTCGCCGATCGCGAGAAGCTTGCCGGTGGCGTCCCAGGCCAAAGCCGTGACGGCGCCTTCGCCCGCTTCATCGGCTTCCATACCCATATTGTCGGTGAAGCGCACAAGATGCACAGCGCCGTCGGCATAGCCGATCGCCAGCACTTCTTCGTTGGGATGAAACGCCACTGCCGTGACAAGCACTTCGCGTTCGCCGGGTTGCAGAGGCGGCTTTCCCTGGGGCCCGAGCTTGCCGACGAACGGCCACACGATCGCAGCGTTCGCGCCGGAGGTGGCGAGCCAACGGCCGCGTTTGTCCCACGAGAACGAGCGCGTCTTGGCGGGATAGCCGTCCATGCGCAGATCGGTTTTGTCCGGCATGCGCCAGCCGTGCAGGGAATTCTCCTGCATGCCGGTGATGATGTATTCCGCATCTGGCGACATCGTGATGGCGAGGTGCGAGCCGACCCACGGCAGCGACAAGCCCTTGTCGTCAGCCGTCAGCACATAGCGCAAGGTTGCGCCGCCATAATGGCTCGCGGCGAGGCGGCGGCCTTTAGCTTCGAGTGCGAGACCGCCGATCGTTGACGGATATGCAAAGCGGTGCATCTCTCTCCCCTCGCGGATGACGATCGCTTGTTTGCCGACGCCCGCGACGATGACGCCGGAGGCGGCGCTGGTGACGAGGTGATCGACCCACTTGCCGGGTTCAGCCAGCGTCTCAGTCGCGCCATCTGTGGAAACGAGCGTGAGCCTTCCGTCATCGCCGCCAGTGATGAGGCGCTTGCCGTCGGGATGGAGCGCCGCGCAGAGGATTGCGCCATCGTTGGCTTGATGTGGCGCGCTGAGCTTCGCTTCGAGACCTGCCGTACGGACGTTGCCGTCGCCCAGCGCAAAGAGCGCGGTGTCGCCGATCCAATGGACCGACGTTGCCGGAGCGCCGAGCGCGAGACGCTGGCCACTGACATAAACTTGCGCCGTCACGCCGCACACGCGGCGAAGGCGGCTTCGAGTTCGGCGCGGTCGAGGTTGCGGCCGATGAAGACGAGGCGGGAGACGCGCGGTTCACCATCGCGCCAATCGCGCTGCGTATCGCCCTCAACGATCATGTGGACGCCTTGGATAACGAACCGCTTTGGCTCGTCTGGAAAGGCGATGATGCCCTTGAGGCGCAAGATATCCGGCCCGCGCTCCTGCGTGATCTGGTTGATCCAGGGCAGCAGCTTTTCGGGATTGATGAGCTTGTCAGTCGAGAGCGAGACGCTGGTGATGCCGGACGCGGCGACGTGATCATGATCGTGATGATGGTGATGATCGTGGCCGTGATGGTCGTGGCCATGATGATCATGGTCGTGGTGATGCGCGCAGGCGTCGTCGCAATTGTGATCGGGCAGGAAGTGCGGATCGATCTCGGTCACGCGATCAAGATCGAACGCGCCGAGATTGAGGATTGCGTCGAGCGCGATATCGCCGCGCGTCATCTTGTGGAGCCGGGCGGTGGCGTTGACGGCGCGTAGCGCCCGCTCAATCGCAGCGAGATCCTCCTTGCTCACAAGGTCGGTCTTGTTCAGCAGGATCACATCCGCGAACGCGATTTGCTCGGCCGCTTCTTCCGAGGTCTTCAGCTGATTGAGAACGTGCTTGGCGTCGACGACCGTGACGATCGCATCGAGCTTGGTCTTGGCGCGTACATCGGCATCGACGAAGAACGTCTGCGCCACCGGCGCGGGCTTCGCCAAACCGGTGGTCTCAACCAAAATCGCGTCAAAGCGGCCTTTCCGCTTCATCAAACCTTCAATGATGCGGATGAGGTCGCCGCGCACTGTGCAGCAGACGCACCCATTGTTCATCTCGAACACTTCTTCGTCAGCATCGACAATGAGGTCGTTGTCGATGCCGATCTCGCCGAACTCATTGACGATGACGGCGTACTTCTTGCCGTGCTGCTCCGTCAGGATGCGGTTCAGGAGGGTGGTTTTGCCGGCGCCCAGGAAGCCTGTGAGCACGGTAACGGGGACGGGGTCTGACATGCCGGCATAGATAGCTATTCCGGGCCCGCGCGCCACCCGCTAGGCTGCCGCAAGACGTGGGGAGACGCCTATGAGCTGGAAGCGCTGGGTTATCATCATTGGCGGGGGCCTCCTCGCCGTGGCGCTCATGGGGGCGGGGCTCCTGGCCTATCTGGTCCTGCGCCTCGATGTTCGCGGAGAAATTGAGCGGGTCGTGGAGACGGCGACCGGCCGTGACCTGACCATCAATGGCAATGTCGGTGTGAGTTACTGGCCGGTGCTCGGCCTGCGCGCGACCGACACGACCCTCTCCAACGTCGAGGGCGGACGCGCTGCCTCCTTCATCGCTGCTGACGAGATCGATATCGGTGTTGAGATCGCCCCGCTCTTCCGGCGTGAAGTGGTGGTGAGCCGCCTGGTGTTTCAGCGTCCGCAGATCGCACTTGAGGTCGATGCCGATGGCCAACCGAACTGGGTGCTTGCCCCGCGCACGCCGCCACCGGGCGGACCGGCGCCAACGCCGCCGGGCACTGGTGAGCCCGGCATCGATCTGGCGCGCGCCAATCTGCGTGAAATCAGGATCAATGATGGCGAGGTGAATTTCTTCGACGCACGCCGTGGCGCCGGCTGGCAGATCGGCGAAGTCGATTTGCGCTCGGCGCTGACAAGCCTCGACGCGCCGATGCGCGTCGAAGGCTCGATACTTTACAATGATCGCCCGGTCGAACTCGACATGACGGTTGCGCGTCCAGGCGCTGCGTCGCGCGGAGAGTTAAGCCCGCTCACGATCGAGATCGAAAGCGAACTCATCAACGTCTCGTTCTCGGGTCAAACGGTGGCGACCTCCGGTGAACTGGCCGGCAATGTGCGCGCTTCAGGGACCAGCCTGCGCGACCTCGCTGCATGGAGCGGCACGCCGTTGCGCGGCGCGGGTTTTGGACAATTCGCAGTCTCGGGGCGTCTCGTCATCGGCGGCGGCGCGTACACCTTCTCTAACGCCGGCTTCGCTGTAGATCATGTCCGCGGGCGCGGTGACTTCGTGCTCTCGGAATTGCGCGATAAGCCGTATCTAAGCGGTCGTCTCGAGCTCTTCGATTTCGACTTGAATCCCTATCTCACCGGAGAAGCGCCGCCGCCTTCAACTGAAGAACAAGCCGAAGCAGCGGCCGCTATGCCGGATGCCACGCAAAGTGCTCCGACGGCGGAAATCGCGGTCGTTGAAGCGCCGCCGCGCGCGCTCGATGTGCGCGAGGCGCCAAGCGAAGCGCCGATTGATTTTGCCGGTTTGCAGGCAATCAACGCGGATTTGGAATTGGTGACGCACGCCGTGCTCTTGCAGCGCATGCGGGTTGAGAATGCGCGGCTCAATCTTGTGATTAATGACGGCTATCTTGCCGCCACACTGCACAATATCGGTCTTTATGGCGGCTCTGGTCGCGGCACCTTCCAGATCGATGCGCGGGGCGCGAGCCCCGTCATTCGCCAAGACCTCGCCTTCACCGGCGTCGACGCGCGCCGCTTCCTCACCGACGCGATCAATTTCGGCAACATCGAAGGCCGCGCCGAACTGAGCATTCGCGCCAGCATGCAAGGACGGACGCAGAGTGAGCTGCTGCGGTCCAGTGATGGGCGGGTGCACCTGGAGGTCGTCTCCGGCACGCTGCACGGCGTCGATCTCGGCGGCGTCGCCACGACGATCCGCAACGCATTGCGCGGCGAATTGATCGCACCGGAGGCGCGCACGCCGTTCCAGGGCTTCTCCGCCACGTTCGCGGTCGCCGATGGTGTGTTGGCGAGCGACAACATCTCGTTCAATACGACTGACCTGCGAATCCCAGGGATCGGCGTGATCGAGGTGGGTGCGCGCCGCATAGATCTTCGCTTGGCCCCGCGCTCGCCGCGTGGCGGCGTTGTGTTTCCGTTCTCAATCCGCGGACCGTGGACGCAGCTGTCGTATGCGAACGATATGAACGATCGCGCGCAAACCGAAATTCTACGCCGGGTGCGAGAGGTCGAGGCGGCGTCGCGCGCGACGCAATGATCAGCGTTCGAGTTCGCTGATCAGCCAGGCGCGCGCGGCGCGCCATTGGCGCTTTACAGTCGAAGGTGACGAGCCTTCCAATTCGGCGATCTCTTCGACGGTGAGGCCGGCGAAGAAGCGCTGCTCGACGAGGCGTGCGCGTTCTGGGTCGATTTGTTCGAGCTTGGTGAGCGCCGCGTCGAGGTCTTCGAGATCGAGCGCGCCCTCGGCCTCGCCTGGCCATTCGGTGGTGACCGGAGGGGCTTGGCGCTTGGCCGCGCGGAGGCGGCGCAGCTCATCCATCAGGATCTGGCGCATTACACGCGCTGAGAGCGACAGGAAGTGCGTCCGGCCGCGGATGTCGATGCGGTTCAGATCGAAGATCTTGATCGCGGCGGCGTGGGCGAGGTCGGTCGGCTGGATCTGCAGTTTCGCGGCGTCGCCGTTCAGCACGCCGCGGGCCACGCGGCGGAACTCGTCATAATGAGCGACGAGAAGTTGTTTCTGGTCAGGGGCTTGGGCCGACACGGAGGTAAGTTTGGCGTCTCCCCGCCGGGCTTACAACCAGGCCGAAGAGCCTAAGTGCCGCGATTTTCGCCTAAACGCGCCTGCCCAGGCCCTGGCGGGGCGGATTGCAAGCGCGGCGCACAAAGTCCTGGGCCTGCGCCAGCGTCACGGTTCTGTCGCGATCAGACATCGCGCCGGAACGGTTCAGTTCCTCATAGATGCCGGTGGCTTCCTCCCAGGCCGCGCAAGCGCGCCCGAAGGAGCCGGCATTGTAGGAATTGCCGCCGTGCGTCATCAGCGCTGCCGCCAAACTGCGGCGTGCGCCCGCCGTGCCTCCCGCCCGACTAACCAGATCTCGGTGTGCGGCGATCACCTCTTGCCCGATCGTGTAGCTTTCGTCGCTGCGGCCGAGGTCGCTGAGGACTTGCGCATAAACCTCCGTTGAGATCGCCACCATGCGGATGGCGCCGGCGTCATTGGGATCGCGTTCGCGCATCCGCCGGGCGACGGTGACGGATTCTTCGATCGCCGCGCGCGCCGCCTGGTCGCGCTCATTGGCGCGATGGACGACGGCGCTGAACCAGAGCGCGATGGCGAGGGTGCGCATGTAGGCAGGGTTGTTGGGTGCGGCGGCATTCACCGCCCGCTGCAATCCCACGGCACGCTCAAGCGTCACGCGTGCGTCCTCGGGCCGCTCAAGCCGGTGATAGGCGTCGCCCAGGAGGCGCAAGTTAGAGCCGCGTGCACGCATCACGTCGATGTCGCTGCTGAGGCTCGTCGGCAAGGCCGCGGCGAACGCCTCCGCTTGCTCGTGCAGTGGCGCCGCTTCGGCATAGCGATCGTTCCAGCCATAGCTGTCAGCTTGCGCCTGCAACGCGGCGATGTACTGACGCGCCGCGCGTGCATCGGCGGTGCGATAGGGCTCAAGAATTTCACGCGCCCGCGCGGCGAGGGCGAGTGCGTTGTCGGCGTTGTTGTCGGTGTAGAGCGCAGCACCCGATTGTTCCAACAACAGCGTCACCATTGCCCGCGCGACGCCCGGATCATTGGGATGCGCGGCGTAGAGCGGCTCTAAGATGCTCTGCGATTGTGCGAGCAGTGCATTGGCGTCCTCGTAACGGCCGAGTTCGCTGGCTTGCCCGCCGCCCACCACCTGTGAGAGCCGCAAAAAGCCCAAGCCCGCCTCCACGCGCACATCGACTGGCGCGTTAGCGTCGGCGGCGAGGGCTTCGAGATAGGTCAGGCTCGTGCGCGCCAGCATCTCGCGCGCGTTGGTCGTGCCGGCAGTCAGCGACACTTCATCGAACACTTCGAAGAGCATTGAATTGGCAATGGCGCGGGTTTGTTCGAAGCGCTCTTCCGCCAATGCGCGAGCGCGTTCGGCGCGTGCGTTGGCGACCAGCGTCACTGCCAAACCGCCCGCCAATAGCGCGAAAGCAGCAATGCTCGCGGTCAACGCGCCGCTGTGGCGGGCCGCGAACTTTCGCAGCCGATAGCCAGTCTTGGTCGAAAAGGCGTTCACGGGTTGACGCGAGCGCCAAGCGGTGAGGTCGGCGCGTAGCGCGTCGACACTGGGGTAGCGATCTTGCGGATCAGGAGCGCAAGCGCGGGCGACGATGGCGCGCAGTTCGTTGTCGTTACGCTTCGGGACGAGGAATTCGTCGAGCAACCGGCCAAGCGAGAAAATGTCCGCCGACGTCGTGACCGGCGCACCGGTGACGCGCTCAGGCGCCGCATAGCCCGGTGTCATAGTGAGCGCCGCAACCGCACCATCACGCGCACCGTCGTCCGTGGGCCGTGCGATGCCGAAGTCGATGAGTTTGGCCACACCATCAGCGGTGACGAGCACGTTCGCGGGCGTGAGATCGCGATGCACCACGAGGCGGCTGTGCGCGAACGCCACCGCGTCACAAATGTCGGTGAAGATGCGCAGCCGCTCCGCGCGCGCTGCTTTGCGCTCCTCGGCCCACTGCAACAACGGCGCGCCGTCGACATATTCCATGACGATGTAGGGCGACCCTGTCTCGGTCTCGCCGCCGTCATAAAGGCGGGCGATGTTGGGGTGAGTCAGCGATGCCAGCGTCTGGCGCTCGCGTTGAAAGCGCTCGACGAGGTCGGGTGAGAAGATGCCCGGCTTGATGATCTTGATCGCAACCGTGCGCGAGAAATCGCCAGCGTCGCGTTCGGCCAGATAGACCGCGCCCATGCCGCCGCGTCCGATCAGTTCGGTGACACGATAGGCGCCGACGCGCGATGGGACTGCCTCTGCTTCAATTGCCGCGAATGCGCCTGCAGTGCGCACTTTCTCGCTGCTATCGGCGCTCACCAGCGCGGTTACGCGTGCGCGCAGTTCGAGCCGGCCCTCGGTTTTTGCCTCGATCCAAGTGGCGCGCTCGGCGGGGGGCATGTCGAGCGCTTGCTCGAACAGCGTCAGCGCCTCGCGTTCAAGCGCAGCGTCAGACATGACGTTTCCAAGCAAAAATGCTGCGCAATCCGTGCATTGCGGTCCCCCGACGCCGCAGGAGCTAAGCGGTTTGACGTTGCGCTGGCAATGCGCGGGCGGGCGCCACGCAAATTTTTCTTAACCATGATGACCCGTTTGCCGCGCCGTTTGCGCCTTTCTTGACATGCGTTGCCTCGCGGATCGCGGCGGAGGGCGACGCGCATTCGGAGGGGTAATTATGAAACTGTTTGTAGGAGCGGCCGCTGCGGCCTGCCTGATGTTCTTAGCGCAACCAGCAAGCGCGCAGAGCTTTGGCTATGAGGAGGCGTCAGCGCGCGTCACCTATGGCGATCTCGATCTCAACACCACTGCGGGTTCTGCGGCGATGTTTGGGCGCATTGAAGCGGCGGCCTACCAAGTGTGCGGCGATCCCACGCGCGAACGCAACGTGCGCTTGCGCCGTGAAGTGCGCGAATGCATCCGCAACGCCACCCGCGATGCGGTCCGTTCGGCCGGCAACACCACGCTGGCCACCTACGCCGCGGCGCCCAGCTATCAGCAAAGCCGCATCGAAATCAGCCGCGAGAACGCTGAAGCGCGCGTTCGCTACGCCGATCTTGATCTCAACTCGACGCGTGGCCAAGCCACGCTTGAACGCCGTCTCGACCGCGCCGCCGATCGTCTGTGCCGCAATGCTGGCGATCGCCAGGAGCGCGTCGCCTGCGAAGGTGCGTCGCGTGAACAAGCGCAAACGCAAGTGGCCGCCATCATGTCCGAACGCCAACTCGCGCAAGCGAGCCAAGGCGAGGTGATGACGGCCTCAGCGTCGGCGACCGCGGGCGCCGCCGTCCCTCCGCCGTCGGCGTCCGCGGCTCAGCCGCAGGCGATTGACGCGAGCGGCTACGGCATTTGCGCTGCACGCTCGCTCAACGCTTCGTTCGGCGCCTCGTCGACGGCTCTCGGCGCCAATGCGCGCCGCGAAATCGGCTACGCCGTCGATAGCGCTTCGGTGTGCTCAATCGAGCGCGTAGTGATCGCCGCCGATAGCTCCAGCGCGCTGGCGCGCCAGCGTGCGGCGGCTTTGCGATCGACGCTGATCGCGCGCGGCATCCCGGCCTCGCAAGTTGTCATCGAGAACGTCTCTGGTGCTGACGGCGCGGGCCTCTCGATGCAATTCGCCGGTGTCGCCCAAAGCGGGGCCACGCTGGCCCAAGCGCCGCGCGAAGCAGGCGTCTGAACCTTCTGCCTCGAAACTGGAGGGCGGTCCGTAAGGGCCGCCCTTTTTGTGTCCGGGAAGCTCAGAACCGGGCGTGGACACGCCCCGGCCGCCCCGCTATAGACGCCACCTCCGCGCCGGACCCCCAGATTCTGGGTGTTTGGCTGACGGTTCGCCTGGGTAGCTCAGTTGGTAGAGCAGCGGATTGAAAATCCGCGTGTCGCTGGTTCGATTCCGGCCCCAGGCACCATCCTTCGCACGCGAAGCGAGCGACGGATGTCCTCCGTAGCCTTGGCGCTCGGGGACTGCGTAATCCACACGCGCGCTTCGGATGGCTGACGCCAGACGCAATTCGGTCGATCGCCCTTGCCTCTGGCGGCGCTCGGTCGAAGATACCTCCTACGATATCGCTCTTGGGAGGACGCTCATGTGTGACCATGCCGCCAGTGAAGGCGCTAAACTTGTGGACGTCGCCAAAATGGAGCGGCGCGATGTGTTGCGCGGGTTGGCGACAGGCACGCTTGTGCTGATTGCCGGCTGCGCCACCAATCCGGTCACGGGCCGCGAACAGTTCATTATCATCGACGAGAGCCAGCTGCAGCAGGCGTCGCTTCAGGCTTGGGCGCAGATGCGTCAGCAAGTGCCGCAATGGCGTAACGCTTCGGCGCAACGGCGCCTGGAAACAGTTGGCAACCGCATTGTGCAAGCGGCAGGGCGCGGCAGTCAGATCTGGGAATTCGTGCTGTTCGATAGCCCGCAGAAGAACGCGTTTGTGTTGCCCGGCGGGCAAGTCGGATTCTACCGTGGCCTTTACGAAATTTGCGACCGCGACGATTACATGGCGACTGTGCTTGGTCACGAAGTCGGCCACGTCACCGGCCGTCACGCAGCTGAGCGCTACAGCCGTGAAGCCGCCACACAGACAGCGCTGCAAGCGGCGGGCACGCAGATTAACAGTCAACTCGCGATAGCCGCGCTCGGTCTCGGGGCCCAAGTGGGCCTGAGCCTGCCGTTCTCGCGCGAGCAAGAGGCTGAGGCCGACATTATCGGACTGCAATACATGCAGCGCGCGGGTTACGACCCCCGGCTGTCGATCCCGTTCTGGGAGCGCATGCAATCGGGCGGCGGCTCGCGGCCGCCTGAGTTCCTTTCCACACACCCTGATCCGGACAACCGCATCGCCCGGTTGCGGAACTACATCAACCAGCAGGGCTGGGGGCCGGTCTGAGGTCTGAAAACAGGGCGCTTTACGCGCCTTGCTTCGGGCAAAGTGCGGCGCTAGGTTCCGCGCCCTTGAGAGTCCGAGCCTCACTAGGCGGCGGACAGCACAGAAATGTGCCGCCTTAGCTCAGTTGGTAGAGCACCGGCTTGTGGAGCCGGCTGTCGTTGGTTCGAGCCCAACAGGCGGTACCATTTTCCTCGCGAACCAGAGATCTTAGGGTCGTGTTCTAGAGGCGGTTGCGATTGACGTTCTCGGGCAAGCCTGACGAAACGGATATGAAGAGCGCGCATGCACGCTACGCGGCGCGCGCCGCTTTGGCGTGCGGCTACACGTTTCGCGCACTTGAGGCCGATGGCTATCTGTTTGAGGTGCGCGATGGCGCGCGCGCGGCGATCTTCGCGGCGGGCGCGGGCACACCCTATGCGCTGAATGACGCGCGCGCGGCGTCGATTGCGCGCGACAAAGCATTTTGCGCGGAGGTGTTGCGCCAAGCCGGCGTGCCGGTTCTTCCGGGCCGCATGTTTTTCGTGACCAAACGATGGGCGGAGATGCGCTCCCCAGGGCGCGAGCCGGAGGACGCACTGGCTTATGTTGCGACGCTTGAGTTTCCGATTTTTTGCAAGCCCCTCTCGGCGTCCAACGGGCTCTTTGCGGAAGTGATCGACAGCGCTAAAGAGTTCGCCGATTACATGGCGCGTGTCGCGGCCGAACATTTTGCCATCCTGATCCAGCCGTTTGTACGAGCGCCGGAGTATCGTGTTTTCGTGCTCAATGGCGTGGCGCTGTTCACATACAATAAGACGCTGCCCTGGGTTTGCGGCGACGGTGAGCAAACACTCCGTCAACTCGTCGCCGCAAAACCACGAGAAGACGGTGCACCGCCGCTCAAGCCGCGTGGCCGCGACGGCCGAGGCGAGAAGGTGTCTGCGCAAGACATTCCGCGCCGCAACGAAATGATCATTCTTGATGGTCCGGCCAATCGTGCGGCGGGCGGAGGGGCGTCCGCTGTGACCGATGGCGCTCCAGGCGCGCTGCGTGACATCGCGCTGAACGCGGCCGCGGCAATTGGGTTGTCGTTGGCGGCAGTGGATATCTTCGATCGCGGCGGCGATCTGAGCGATCCAGTCGTCATCGAAGTGAATTCAAATCCGATGATCGCCACGTTGGAGGAGCATCAGCGCTGGGATCTGATTATTGAAATCTGGCGCGCGAATTTCGCGGCGGCGCTCAAATGAGGATTTGGCGTGTGCCGTATCCGAAGTTTGGCGATGGCCCGGGTTTGGAGCGGGTGGCTGCGGTCGCCGCGACGCTGGGCACAGATTTGACCGCTTTCGGCGTCGATGGCGCGGTGATTGTTGGCAGCAATGGCAAAGGCTCGACGGCAGCGATGACGGCAGCGTTGCTCGCGCAGAGCGGCGGGCCGGTAGGTCTCTTCACATCACCGCATCTGCTCGCGCTCAATGAGCGCTTTCGCATTGATGGCGAGGATATCCGCGACGAAGAGCTGAAGACCCATTGGGATCGTGTCTCGGCTGCGATCGAAGCAACCGGCTTGACGGCGCAGATGGGAGGCTTTGAGTTTCTGTTCCTTATTGCTGCGGATTGGTTTGCCGAGCGGGGATGCAAACACACAGTGTGGGAAGCAGGCATCGGCGGGCGGCTTGATCCCGTTGCGTTGATCCGTGCGCGTCGCGTAGCGTTGACGTCCCTCGATCTCGAACACACTGCGTTGCTTGGCGACACGCTCGCCGAGATCGCGCGCGAGAAACTCGGCGCAGCGCCCGCGGGCGCCACGATTTATGTCGCCGAAAGTTGCGCGCCTGAACGCGATGCGATCGAGGCGCACGCCGCTGTGTGTGGTGTTCATGTGCGCTTTGTCGCGCCCGTTCCGCAGGCGCCGCTCGCGGGCGCTCACCAACGTCAGAATGCCGCGCTCGCGCGCGTGCTTGCTGAGAGCATAGCGCCGATCAGCATTGAGGCGCGCGCGCGGGGCTTCGCAAATGTCAGATGGCCTGGGCGGCTCGAGACCATCAACGAAGCTCCACTGATCGTCATAGATGTCGGCCACACGCCCGATGGCGTCCGTGCCGCGCTTTCAGGATTCCAAGAGATAAGGGGCGAGCGTGACGGCATCCTCGTCTGCGGCGCCTCGCTCGACAAAGATCAGCGGGAAATCATTGGAAAGTTGGCGCCGCAGTTTCCGGTCATCATTTGCGCCGCTGCGCGTCACAAGGGCGCGCCAGCGGCGCTGATCGCTTCGATTGCCGCCCACATTCATCCTGAAGCGGAGATAACCACGGCGGAAAGCGTGGCCGATGCCCGCCGCTTGGCGCTCGCGCGTGGCGCGAATAGCGCCATTTACGTCGCTGGCGGGTTGTTTTTGGCGGCGGAATTCAAGGCCGTTCATTTAGGGCGAGACCCGGCGCTCTTGGCCTTCTTTTGATCCCGTCCCGCCGCTAAGACTAGGGTGCATTAGGGGACCAATGCCCAAGTCTTTGTTCGAGCACCTCTCGCCCGACACCGGCGCCAAGCGCATCCTCGCGCTCGATGGCGGCGGTGTGAAAGGCATTTTCACCCTCGGTATGCTGAAAGTGCTGGAGGATGAACTGCGCCGGCGTTCCGGCGCGGGCGACGCGTTCCGGCTTTGTGACTATTACGATCTCATTGGCGGCACATCGACCGGCGCGATCATCGCGACGGCGCTGGCGCTGGGGCTGAGCGTTGAAGAGATCACGACGCTCTATTTGCGCCTCGGTCCGGACGTCTTCGGTCGCTCGGCTGGCGACGGGCTGCTGCTGCAGAACAAATTCGAGTCAAAGAAACTCCGCCGCGCGCTGCAGCCGGTGCTGACAACGAAAACGCTGGGCTCGCAAGATTTGCGCACGGGCTTAGCGATCCACGCCAAGCGCATCGACACCGGCTCGCCATGGGCGCTCACCAATCATCCGTTGAGCATCTTTTACGACCCACCCGAAGAGACGGGCATTTATCCGAACAAGCGCTATCGGCTGATCGATCTCGTGCTCGCCAGCGCTGCGGCGCCGACGTTTTTCGACGAGATCATTATCGACATCGGCTACGACGAGAAGCGTCGCCCGGTCCAGCGCGGCGCGTTCATCGATGGCGCCGTGAGCGCCAACAACAATCCGAGCATGCAATTGTTCATGATGGCGCTGGAGCCATCGTACAAATTCGGTTGGAAGGCTGGCGGCGACAGCTTGATGATGACGTCCTGCGGCACCGGTGCGCGGCGACCAACAGTCGACGGCAAGGCGTTCCAATCGCTTCCGCCGGGCCTGCGCGGCGTTCATGCGCTGCGCGCGATGGTGTACGACACGCAAGTGCAGGGCGTGATGATGATGCAGGCCTTCTCGAACCCGAAAAAGCCGTGGCGCATCAATTCCGAGATCGGCGACATGGCCGGCGTTTGTGTCAGCGGCGCGCCGCTTCTAGACTACCAGCGGATGGACTTAGTGCTCGACACCAAGCCGAAGCGGAAACGCGCCACCGATCCTGTGCCGCCAATGACTCCGATGGAACGTCTCTTGGGACGCGAACTCGACGCCGATGCGATGAATGCGCTCGACCTCATGGCTAACGGAAAGAAAGAGAATATGGAGCTGCTGCACGAGCTCGGCGTCGCAGCGGGGCGCACTTATGTCGATGCGACCTATCCCGATCCGAAATTCGATCTGCCAGAATGGCGATCTGCGTAACGGACTTTGCTCTTTCCTAAAGAGTTTTTGGTAAGGTGTCAGAATGGCAGCTGCAAAGAAGAAGGCGAAAGCCGATCCGGTGATGGAGAAGGCGGCGGATTATTTCGCTGGCCGCTCGCACGATTCCTGGCGCAAGAGCTTTCACAAGACCAACCCCGCCGAGAAAGATAAGCCGCGCATGCGCATGCGTGGCGGCGAAATGGTTGACGTCAATCAACCATGGTCGAAGCTTCATCCCGCCGCCAAGCAAGACAATCTACGCGCCGCGCGCGATGCTTATGCGGCGGTGAAGAAATTCCCGAAGGACCGTGAAGCCGCGGCGGATTTCGTCCACCAGGCTTGGATCAAAGCCAACAAGGGCGATCCGAACCAGCCGAAGGATTTGTTCAAGCCTTACGCGAAACTGCCCGAGGTCGAGAAGGACAAGGATCGGGCGCACGTCGATGCGATGCGCGAGGCGATTGCCGCGGTGAGCAAGAAGGCGCCGAAGAAAACCGCGAAGGCTCCTGCCAAGGCCGGCGCGCCGAAGATCGACGCGAAAGCTTGGGGCCGTCTTGAAGCGGCGGCGAAGGATTTGTCGAAGGCGCTCGGTCGCGACGTCTCCGCGGAAACGCTGGCCGCCGCCGGCATGGATGCGATGGCGAGCCTCGCCAAGACGCTCGCCGCGCAAGCCCGCTCCAAGCGCGGCTGAGGCAAAGCGCGCGTCCAGCGCGCCTTGCACCCGACACGATTTACGACGACATGAGCCGCCATGAAATCCGTCGTCATTGTCGGCGGAGGCGTTGTCGGCCTCTTTTGCGCTGTGCGTCTGGCGAAGGCTGGCGCGCGCGTGACGCTGCTCGAGGCTGAGGCCGAGCACGCGGACGTGTTTGGGCCAGGCGCATCAATAGCCGCCGCCGGCATGCTCGCCCCGATGGATGAGGCGGCATCAGCGCACACGAGCGTCGCGTTCGAGTCGTATGATCTGTGGCGTTCGCTGCGCGCAGGTGCGGAATGGGCCGATGGCGTTCGCTTCGATGGCGGCGTTGTGATCGCCAAGGACGAGGTCGATGCGTACGGCATCGAGCGCGTCGCCGCCCAGCATGGCCGGCGCGCGCAGACTCTGAACACAAGCGCGTTCAAGAAGCGCACCGGCATGCGCGCGCAAGTGGGCGGCGCGGTGTTTCTTGAAGACGAAGGCGTCGCCGATCCAGAGCGCGTGCTGAGCGGTCTCGCCATGCAGGCGCGCGCACTCGGCGTGATCATCGCGTATCATCAGGACGTGGCGAACGTGACGGCAAGCGCTGCGCTTACACACGAAGATCGCGTCTACGAAGCGGATGTTGTGGTGCTCGCGCCAGGCGCGTGGGCGACTGAGAAACTTAAGAGCGCGGCGCCCGCGCTGCAGCACGTTTCTGCGGGCAAGGGGCACTTGGTGTCAGTGAGGCGCGCAGGCGATCTCAAGCCAAACATTCACGGTCCGGGCTTCTACATAGCGCAACGCCGTCAGGACGTGGTGATCGGCGCGACGATGGAGCCGGGGCGCTATGACCGGAAAGTTGAGCAGGAGAAGGTCGCCGAACTCGTCGCCGCCGCCAATGCGGCGCTGCCGGGCGAGATCGTCGAAACCGGCCGGGCCTGGACCGGCATCCGCCCGATGTCGCCGGATGGCTGGCCGATCATCGGTCGCTCGGGTGGAGTTTTGGTAGCGGCCGGCCATTCGCGCAACGGTTGGCTCTTGGCGCCGGTGACGGCGGAGATCATTACGGCGTATGTGTTCGGCGCCGAGATACCGGCGCGTTGGGCGGCTTTGTCGCCCGAGAGATTCCCAGACAACACTTCACAGAAGCCGAAGAGCCCATGACGTTCGCCATCGAACTCACCGAAGAACAAGCCGCCATCAAGCATGCGATCGAAGAGATCTGCGCCAAGTACGACGATCATTACTGGCTGAATGTCGACAACACCGGAAACTTTCCCGACGCATTCGTGAACGACATCGCTGAAGGCGGTTGGCTGGGCGTGGCTATGCCGGAGAGCGTCGGCGGCGCAGGGCTTGGCCTCACCGAAGCTGCGCTGATGATGCAGACGGTGGCGGAGTCGGGCGCTGGCTTTTCTGGCGCGAGCGCGATCCACCTCAACATTTTCGGCCTGATGCCGATCGTGAAGTTCGGCACGCCGGAGCAACAACAGCGCTTCCTGCCGCCGGCGATGGATGGCCGCGACAAAGCCTGTTTCGCCGTGACCGAACCAAACTCAGGTCTCGACACATCAAGCCTCGAAACGCGCGCCGAGCGCACCACTAACGGCTATCGCATCACCGGCCGCAAAATCTGGACGACCAACGCGCAGCGCGCGAACAAGATTTTGCTCATTGCGCGGACCACGCCGAAAGATCAGGTGAAGCGGCCGACAGAGGGGTTGTCGCTCTTCTATGCCGATTTCGATCGCAGCAAGATCGAAGCGCAACCGATCCCCAAAATGGGTCGCAAGGCGGTGGAGTGCAACACGCTCTTCATCGAAGATCTCGAGGTCTCCAATGCGGAACTAATCGGCGAAGAGGGCGCGGGCTTCAAAATCCTGCTCTCCGGCCTCAATCCCGAGCGCGTGTTGTTTGCTGCTGAAGCGATTGGCCTCGGTCGCGCAGCGCTGCGTCGTGCGGCCCAATACGCGAAAGAGCGCGTCGTGTTCGGTCGTCCGATCGGACAGAACCAAGGCATCCAGCATCCGCTCGCAAAGTCATGGGCCGAACTCGAAGCCGCGAACCTCATGGCATTCAAGGCGGCTGCTCTCTACGACGCGGGCAAGGATTGCGGCGCTGAGGCAAACGCGTCGAAGTATCTCGGCGCAGAAGCGGGCTTCACGGCGTGTGAGACGTCCGTGCTCGCGCACGGCGGTATGGGTTACGCAAAGGAATACTTCGTCGAACGCTATTTCCGCGAAGCGATGATCGCCCGCATTGCGCCGGTGAGCCGCGAGATGATCCTGAACTTCATCGCCGAGCGCGTGCTGGGGCTTCCGAAGAGCTATTAGGCCGCATTGTCGAAGCTAAGCGCCTGCGCTTGATGCGTCGCATGAAACTCGCCGCGCTCGCATCCTCGATCCACAAATGGCTCGCCCTCATTGTCGGCGTACAGATGCTGTTCTGGGTCGGCTCCGGACTCTTCTTTGCGATCTATCCGATCGAGCAAGTGCGTAGCGAGCATCGCATCGCGCATCAGCACGCAACGCTCGCGCCGATGCCGGATCGCGCGCCGTCAGAGATGAGCGCGCTGCTGCCGGAAGCGCCGACGCGCGTGAGTTACGAACGCACGAGCGCCGGTGAAGCGGTGGCAGTCGCCGAGTTCGCCGAGCGCCGGCCGATCATGATTGATCTCAACGACTGGGAAGTCGTCTCGCCATTGAGCGCCGAAGCAGCTGCGCAGATCGCATCGGCTTACGTCGCAGACGCCCCGCGCATCGCGCGCACGATGCTCATCACCGAAGAGACGCCGGAATATCGCGGCCCGCTGCCCGCGTGGCGTATCGCGTTCGACGACGCGGAGGGCCTCGCGGTTTACGTCGTCGCCGACACCGGGCGCGTCGCCGCGCGGCGCTCAGACTTGTGGCGCGTTTATGATGCGCTTTGGGCGCTGCACATCATGGATTGGCGCGACCATGAGAACTTTAACACCGGCCTGCTGATCGCGACCTCGTTCACGACGCTCATTGTCACCCTCGCGGGCTTTGTTTTGTTTCCGTATCGGTTGCGCTTGCGGAAACGTCGCGCGGGTTAATTTCGCGTTTACCAAATCCGCTCAGCCCAGAGGCATGAGCAATCCAATCGCTCCAGTCGGGCCCGATGCCGTGCGCGCAGCGATCCGCCGCGCGGCAGACGCGACGGGCGTGGATTTTTCGCTGTTGGTGGAAACCGCGCGACGCGAAAGCGCGCTCAATCCGCAAGCGCGCGCTGGCACGTCGAGCGCGACGGGGCTTTTCCAGTTCATCGAAAGCACTTGGCTCGACATGGTGCGCCGCTATGGCGCGCAACATGGGCTCGGCGATGAAGCGCGCGCGCTGCAGCAGGGCGCTGATCCCGCGACGCGCCGCGAAATTCTAGCGCTGCGCAATGATCCAGAACTCTCGGCTCGCATGGCTGCCGAACTCGCACGCGAGAACGCACAGACGCTGCAAGCGCGTCTCGGTCGCGCGCCGAACGCGGGCGAACTCTACGCCGCGCATGTGATGGGCTCGGGTGGCGCTTTGCGCTTGATCGAAGCAGCGCAATCAGGCGCGCCGAGTGCGGCTGCGATCTTCCCGCGCGAAGCTGCTGCCAATCGCGGGCTGTTCTATGTGAACGGTGCGCCGCGCTCGGCTGAGGCGTTGCTGCAGCGTCTCAATCTCGACGCCACCGCCGGCATGGGCGCGCCGCAAGCGCAGACACACGCACCGCAGCAGCGCGTCGATCTTGGCGACGATAGTGGAACTATGTCGCCGGCCTTGGCGCAAGCGTTGTTCGCGATGGCGTTGTTGCCGCTGTTGCGGAGCGGTGAAGACGAAACCGAGCGCAATTCGACGCAGGCGCTGAACGCCTACGCGCGCAACCGCGACGTCTAGGCGGCCGCGCCACTCGCGTAGAGCGCATTGATCTCAGCGTCAGAATAGCCAATTTGCGCCAGCACCGCGCGCGTGTGTTCGCCCATTTTCGGGGCAGGACCTTTCGGACCATCATCCACGCCAGGAAAGCGGATCGGAGAGCCGGGCGCGTTGATCGGCGGGCCTTCGTGCTGCGGCGTTTGCACGACGCAGCCTGCGGCGATCGCTTGGCGGTCGGTCACGGCTTCCGCCGCCGTAAGCACCGGCGACCAGATCATCTCTTCCGCATCGAGCCGCGCCGTTAGTTCTTCGAGCGTGAACGATCCGAAGGCTTCATCGAGGATCGCCACTAATTCGGGTCCATTTGCGCGACGGGATTTGGCGCGCGCAAAGCGTTCGTCTTCAATCAAGTGATCGAGCTTCAGAGCGCGACAGAATGGTGGCCAATCTTTCTCGCCTTGCCGCGTCAGCATGGTGAGCCAGTGGCCGTCTTTGCTTTTGAAATAATTGATCAGCGGATTGGCCGCGTCTGAGCGCGGACGATTAGAGGCCGTGCGCCCGTAGCTGTGTTGAATAGCGAAATCCGAACCGCCGACATAGTGCGCCGCGCGCAGAAGCGACGCTTCCACCAAGCGGCCTTTGCCCGTTGCGTGCCGCTCATGCAGCGCCGCGAGCACGCCGCCGACGATGGCGAGCGATGCGACGTGGTCACCAAGTGCAGTGCGCAGGGCGACGGGCTCGCCGCCCTTTGGGCGAAAGAGCGCCGCCAAACCGGAGCGCGCCCAGAACGCAGCCGAGTCCATGCCGGGACGATCGGCGTCAGGCCCATCGAGGCCGTACCCTGTGAGTGATGCATAGATGAGGCGCGGGTTGCGCTTCAGCAGTGCGTCGTGATCGAGGCCCGCGCGCTTCAAGCCGCCGGGGCGCACGTTGGTTAGAAACACATCGGCGCCATCGATCAGTTTCAGCAGCGCATCGCGCGCGGCGTCCTGTGCTGTATCGAGGACAACGCTCTTCTTGCCGCGATTGTCGAACTCGAACACCGGGTTCACCGCGACGCCTTCGATGCCCACTGAGGCAAAGAACATCCGGATCGGGTCGCCGCCCGGCGGTTCGACCTTGATCACGTCCGCGCCCCAGTCCGCCATGATCGCGCCGGCGCCGGGTGCGGCGACGTAGGTGGCGTATTCGACGACTTTCAGGCCTGCGAGCATGTGCTTTGTTTCCTGTTCGCAATATTCGCAATCAAGGCTTCGTTAAGGCTCAGGCGCAAGTCTGGGCCGCAACTAGGCGCGGCGGGGAGTCGCCGCCGCCGTTGAAGCGTGAGCGCCACAATGTCGATCGTCACCATGCGCGCCAACCTGACCGATAGCGACATCCGGACCTTGATCAAAGGGCCGACGCTAGAAGATCGCGCCCAAGCTGCGCACAAAATTTGCCGCTGCATCGATGAGGCCGAGCTTTCCCCTGAGGAACGCGCGCACGCCCAAGGCATCATGCAGGTGATGGCGCAGGATGCGGCGGTGCTCGTGCGCCGGGCGCTTGCGGTGGCGCTGAAGAATTCGCCGAAGTTGCCACGCGAGATCGCCAACCAGTTGGCCCGCGACGTCGATACGATTGCGCTGCCGATCGTGCTGAACTCGCCGTCGCTGACTGACGCGGACCTGGTGGAGATCGTGCGCGCTTGTCCGCCGAATAAGCAGATTGCTGTGGCCAGCCGTGAGTCACTCAGCCCAACCGTCACTGGCGCGATCGCGCAATTCGCGGTGCAAGAGGCGGTGGGCCGTGCGCTTGCCAACGATAATGCCGTGTTTGACGAAGATGGATTGGAGACGACGCTCACGCGCTTTGCCGGCGTATCGACCGTCACCGCCACGATGGTGCATCGCAACGAGCTGCCGCTATCGATCACGGAGAAACTTGTCTCGCTCGTCGCAGGCGAGGCGTTCGATTATCTCGTGAACAATCACGAACTGCCGCCGCAAGTTGCGATCGATCTCGCCATGGGCGCGCGCGAGCGTGTGACGATCGACATCGTTGAGCAAGCGGCAAAACAGCAAGACATTGGCCGCTTCGTGCAGCAGCTCAATCTCAATGGCAGGCTCAATCCGTCGCTGTTGATGCGCGGGCTCTGCCTCGGCCACATCGAGTTCGTTGAACATGCCTTGGCGGAGCTTGCGGGCATCCCGCATGGCCGCATGTGGCTCTTGGTACACGATAGCGGACCGCTTGGCCTCAAGGCCGCGTTTGATCGCGCTGGTTTGCCGCCCAGGCTTTTCCCGTCATTCCGCGCCGCGGTCGAGGTTTATCATTCAATCGAGCGCGAGGGCACGTCGCTCGATCGCATCACCTTCCGCAAGCGCATGTTGGAGCGGGCGTTGACGCTGTTCCAAAGCGTGCCGAAGGAAGATCTCGATTATCTACTGGAAAAGCTCGATGCGTCGGGCCTGCAGAATATCCGCACGGCAGCGCTGAACTAGCGCAAGCCCGCTTCCGCGAAGGGGCCGCCGCCGCGATCGAAGCCGGCGATGGCGAGCGTGCGCGCTTGCGAGGCCGAACGCACCGTTTCTGCCGTGATTATGAGGCCGGCGCCTTTGGCGGCGAGCAGGCGGCGCCCAAGCGGGCTGCGGTCGCCGTCTTCGAGCGCGAGGAACGGGTCCATGCTCTCCGGCGCTGCGAGCACGAGTTCAGAATAGAGCGAGCGCGCGCGTGCGCCGAACGGCAGCGGGCATTCGGGATCGGCGCGCAGCACAACGCTCCAGCCGCGCGCGCGCAAATCCTCCGCAAGCGCGGGGCCATCGGCGACGATACGGCGTTCGCAGAGTTCGAAACTGAGAGAACGACGTGTGCAGCCAGCTTCCACTGCCGCTTCGCTCAATGCGTCGGCTTCCAATTCGCTTTGCGTCTCGCCTGGCAGCGCCAGCGTCAGCGGCGCGTGGATGCCGCGTTCGCGCCATGCCATGCGCGCGCCGCGCAGCACGCGGGCGAGGTTGGAGAACGCGAACGCTTCCTGCGGTTCGCCGCGCGGGCGCACCACGCCAGCCGCCAAAGCGCCGACGCGCAGGTCGACGCGCGCGCCTATGGCGAACGCGAGCGGCTCAGGCTCTTGGCGGGGGCGGAATGGAATGACGTTCATGAGCGGACGCCGCTTTTGCCATGAACGCGGTTAAATTCCGGGCGAACGAATGCGGTGAAGGCTGCGTTAAAGGAGCTTGCTGGAAGCTTACTCGGGCGCGACGCCGAGCTGTTCCACTTCAGCTTCCAACGCTGCGACCAGAGCGCGGCCGACCGGGTGTTCGGCGGTGGTGATGCGGTCGCGCACCGCGGCGCGCAACGCATCCACGTGCGCCATCACCAAACCTGGATTGGCGCGTGCTGCGAACTTGCCGGCGTCGGTTTCGATCAGCCGGCACAATGAGGCCGCGAGCTGCGTCGCCAGCGGAAAGCCATAGGCGCCGCCCATGCCTTTGAGATCGTGCGCAGCGCTATAGAGTGCATCGAGCGCGCCTTCGCTCCATCCCGCATTTTCGGCGGCAACGCGCGCAATCTGCAGCTTGCGAATATCGTCGTCGAGCCATTGCTCGAACGAGCCTCCCATCGCTTTCATCGCGTCATCGGCGCGCTTCAGTGCGGTTTGGTCGAACACCGGCTTTTGCAGCAGGATGCGGCCCGTCGTGCGTGGATCGATGAATTGGGCTTTGGGCTTGGTCATGCGCGCGCCACTCTGGGGGCCGGGCGTAAAGAGAGCGTTGACGAGGCGTTAAACCGCGAATTGCTCGCGCAGCACCCGCTCATCCAGAGCGTGTCCTGGGTCGAACAGGAGTGTCAGCGCATCGCCAATATCCTCGGCGATATCGACGGCGATCACGTCGCGCGTTTCCCGATTGTCGGCTGCAGCGCTGACGCCGCGATGCTCGGCGTCGATGACCTCGACGCGCACCTTGGCGCGATGCGGCAGAAGCGCCCCGCGCCAGCGGCGGGGGCGAAAAGCGCTGATCGGCGTCAAGGCCAAGAGACGAGAGTCGATCGGCAGGATCGGGCCGTGGGCGGAGAAGTTATACGCCGTCGACCCTGCGGGCGTGGCGACCATCAAGCCGTCGCAGAGCAGCTCCGCCAAGCGCTCGGCGCCGTCGACGATGATGCGCAGCTTCGCCGATTGCGCCGTTTGGCGCAGCAGCGACACTTCGTTGAATGCGCGCTCCTCGATCACGGCGCCGCTCGCCGTCTGACAGCGCGCGACCAACGGACGGATGCGAACCTTCTCCACTTTCGCCAGCCGCTCAGGAAGGCCGTCTTCATTGTAGTCGTTCATCATGAAACCGACGGTGCCGCGGTTCATGCCATAGACGGGTTTCTTGTCTTTCAGACGCTTGCGCAGCGTATCGAGCATGTGGCCGTCGCCGCCCAGCGCCACGATCACGTCTGCGTCGGCCTCGCCGCTTTCCCCATAGACATGGCGAAGCCGCCGTAGGGCTTCCTGCGCTTCCGGACGGGCGCTGGCGGTGAAGGCGAGTTTCATGGGAGGGTTCTGTGCGCTCTTTGCTTATGGGCGCGGCGGGCCTACAACTTTCCTAACACAAACTTGGACGGAGCGCGAACGATGGCCGACGACGCCGGAACATCCCTCAAAGGGCGAGTGAGCGCCGAGGAATGGCAGGCGCGGGTCGATTGCGCTGCGCTCTATCGTCTGGTCGCGCTGCACGGCTGGGACGATATGATTTTCACGCATATTTCTATGCGCGTC
The DNA here is from genome assembly GCA_964405865.1 of uncultured Terricaulis sp. GTDB lineage: Bacteria > Pseudomonadota > Alphaproteobacteria > Caulobacterales > Aquidulcibacteraceae > Vitreimonas. Next base: position 31,895 of record CAYOPM010000010.1, read on the forward strand.
CCAGGGCCGGATCATCACTTCCTCATCAACCCGTATGGGATGTTCTTCGAGGAGATCACCGCGTCGTCACTGGTGAAGGTCGATCTCGACGGCAACATCGTCGCGCCGACGCCGTATTACATCAATCCAGCGGGCTTCACGATCCACTCGGCGATCCACGCAGCACGCGAAGACGCGATGTGCGTGATCCACCTCCACACTGATTGCGGCGTTGGCGTTTCGGCTCAGAAGGACGGCCTGTTGCCGATCTCGCAGAACTCGCTTCTCGTGCTGCCGAACCTTGCATTTCACGACTACGAAGGCGTTGCGCTCAATCTCGATGAACGCGAGCGTTTGGTGCGTGATATCGGCGACAAGAAGCTGATGCTGTTGCGCAACCACGGCACGCTGGCCGTTGGCATCAACGCGGCCGACGCGTTTGTCGGCATCTTCTTCCTCGAGCGCGCGTGCGCGCAGCAGGTCAATGCGCTCACCGCAGGCCGCGAGAATATCTTGATTGCTCCAGAAGCCGCCCAAGAAGAAACGCGCGGCCAGAGCAAAGGGTTGGGCATGGTGTCGGGGCTGGCGTGGCCGGGCTTGAAAAGAAAACTCGATCGCGAACTGCCGGGCTACGATACTTAAGCCTCATCGCAGCAACGCTTGCGCCCACGCCGGCAATCGCCGGCGCTTGGGTCGCGCCTCAACGTCAGGAAATTTTCACCTCATTCGCCGGTGAACTGGACGGCGTCTACTTTAACGAGACAGCCGGCTTCCTTGAGTTTCCGATCGAGCCAGAGGTCTCAGTCGTCGGCACGCTCTGGGCGACCGATGACGGCAGGCGGGACTGGGACTATCGCGGCGAAGCGACCTTAGGCCTCAAGCAACAGCTCTATCGGGACGACAACTGGACCCTAGCGATCCAGGGCAGCGCGCTCTGGATGTCTGACCCGCCGGGCGAGTGCGTGGAGGGCGGCGCCGAGGTCCGCGCCCTCGCCGGGCGCTCCTTCGACAATTCCCTGTTCGTGAACGCCGAAGTCGCTCTGCGTACCCTCGGAACGGACTGTTTAAGCAACCGGCTGGACCTCACCGCCGGCTTCCGCCCCGCCGAGCGCTGGCTGGCCCTGGGGCAGGTTTTTTACGACGCACCCCATGAGGGCGAAGACATCGCCCGCGCCCAAGTGACGCTGGTACGATTTTTCCGCAGCGGTGAGGGCGTCCAAGTCGGGGTAAGAGGGCGTATAGACGGGGGCGGCGAGGAGATCGCCCTAGTACTAGGTTTGTGGAATTGGGGCGTCGATTGATCGACGGCCCGTGGACTTCACGACAGTCCGGACACAAATCCGAAAAACTTTTTCTGTAGGGTCCGCTACATGTTGGTGGGGTTGTTCAAGCGTTTTGGCTTCGCGGCCGTTGTGGCGATCGGCCTGGGGCTGATGACATTCGTCGTGCTTGGCAAGACGGTATGGGAGGGTGTCGGCGGTGCGATCGCCGCCGCACCCCCTGGTGGCGGGCGTCCCGGAGGGGGCGGGCCAGGTGGCGCTGCGCCGCCGGTCGTCGCCGCCTCAGCCGCGATGCACACGTTTAATGACGGTATGCGCGTGATCGGCACGGCCCAGGCGCGTGAAAGCATCGTGCTGACACCGAAGGTCGCCGACACCATTCGCGTGATCCGCTTTGAAAGCGGCGACCGTGTTCGCCGCGGGCAAGTGCTGGTCGAGATGTCGAGCGTCGAGCAGGCAGCTGACGTTGCCGAAGCCCGCGCCTCGAACGACGCCGCTCAGGAAGAGCTGCGCCGCACCCAAGAACTGTTTGATCGCGGCTTTGCCAGCCAGGCGCGCCTCGACACCGTTCGCGCCTCCGCCAACGCCGCCGCTGCGCGTCTCAACGCCGGCGGGTCGCGCATTGCCGATCGCACCATTCGCGCGCCCTTTGCGGGCATCGTCGGTCTGCGCACCGCCAGCCCTGGGCAGTACATGCGCCCCGGCGAACAGATCGGCACGCTCGACGACATTTCCGAGATCAAGCTCGACTTCGACGTGCCGGAAACACAGATCGCCCGCCTCGCGCAAGGCGTCGAGATCGTCGCCACCACAGCGGCCTATCCGGACCGCACGTTCACCGGCGTCATCGCCACGGTCGATAGCCGCATCGATCCCACAACCCGTACTGTTCGCGTGCGCGCCATGCTCCCCAACACCGACGAAGTGTTGCGCCCCGGCATGTTGCTCACCGTCGAAGTGCGCTCGAATCCGCGCGAGGCCTTGGCGATCCCTGAGATCGCAATCCTCGACCAGGCCGATGGCGCCTACGTCTATCGTGTTGTCGCGCGCGAAGGCGGCGAAGCGGTGGAGTTGGTGCGCATCACGACCGGCCAGCGTGTTGGCGGCATGGCTGAAGTGCTCAGCGGCCTGACAGTTGCCGATCGGGTGATTACTGAGGGTGTGCAGAGCGTGCGTCCGGGCCAGCCGGTACAGGTCGGCGCGCCGTCGGCGGAAGCAATCCCTCTGCGGCCGCGCGGGTAAGCGGCGATGACTCTTTCGGATATCTCGGTTCGCCGTCCCGTTCTGGCGACGGTGATGTCGCTCGTCATCATCGCGTTCGGCGCGATTGCCTTCACGACGCTGCCGCTGCGCGAACTGCCGGACGTTGATCGGCCTGTCGTCTCGGTCAACACCACTTATCCTGGCGCCTCGGCACAGGTCGTCGAAAACCAGATCACGCGCCCGATTGAAGATCAGCTCTCTGGCATTGACGGCATCGACGTCATCAACGCCACGAGCCGCGATGGTCGATCTTCGGTCAATATCGAGTTCACGCTTGATCGCGACATCGAAGACGCCGCCAACGATGTGCGCAACGCCGTCGACCGCGCGCGCGGGCAGCTACCCGTCGATGTCGACGATCCCACCATCCGCAAGGCCGACGCCGACGCCGATCCGATCATCTGGTTCAGTCTCGAATCCACGACGCTCGATCCGATCGAGCTGACAGACTACGCCGAGCGCTACATTGTTGACCGACTGTCGGTGCTGAACGGCGTCGCCAGCGTGACCGTCGGCGGCGGCTTCAGGCGCGCGCTGCGCATCTGGCTCGACACCAATGCCCTGGCCGCGCGTGGCCTCACCGTGCAGGACGTAGAGAACGCGCTCCGCGCTCAGAACGTCGAATTGCCCGCTGGCTATGTGCAGAGCCAGGAGCGTGATTATCAGGTGCGCGTTGCGCGCGCCTTCGAGACACCCGAACAATTTCAGCGGCTGCCGCTGCGCGGCGCTGGCGGTGACGGTGACGTCGTCGTCCGCTTGGGCGACGTTGCGCGCGTGGAAATCGCGCCGGAAGAAACACGCCGCATTTTCCGCGGCAACGGCAATCCGCAAGTCGGTCTCGGCATCGTCCGGCAATCGACCTCGAACGCACTCGATGTGGGGCGCTTGGTCAAAGACGAGATCGAGCGCATCCGGCCGGAATTGCCGCAAGGCACCGACATCATCCTGACTTACGATTCCACGCTCTTTATCGAGCGCGCGATCGAACGTGTCGGCGCGGCGCTTATGGAATCGACCGCGCTCGTCATCCTGGTGATTTTCCTGTTCCTCGGATCGTGGCGCGCCGCGTTCGTGCCTGCGGCGGTTATTCCGGTTTGCTTGATCGGCGCGTTCCTGATTCTTTCGGTCTTCGGATTTTCGATCAATCTTCTGACGTTGTTGGCGCTCGTGCTCGCCATTGGTCTGGTGGTCGACGACTCCATTGTCGTTCTCGAAAACGTGCAGAGGCGCGTCGATACGTTAGGCGAGCCGCCCTTGGTGGCGGCTGAGCGGGGCACGCGGCAGGTGTTCTTCGCGATCATCGCCACATCGGCGGTTTTGGTGGCGGTGTTCCTGCCGCTACTGTTTGTCGGCGGTTATGTCGGCGCGCTGTTCGTGGAATTGGCCGTGACGGTGGCCGGCGTCGTCGTGATTTCGGCGTTCGCCTCGCTGACGCTCTCGCCGATGATGTGCTCGAAGCTGGTCAAGCCGGTGAAATCGAGCACATGGCTGACGCGTACGGTCGATGGCGCGCTCGATGGTCTGCGCCGCTCCTACCGCGCCTCGCTGGAGGCGGCGCTGAATTTCAAGATTCTGGTCTTTGCCGTCTTCATCGGCGTCGTGGCGCTCGGCGGCATCATTTTCACACAGCTTCCGTCCGAACTGACGCCGCCGGAAGATCGCGGCAACCTCACCATCTTTGCGCAAGGGCCCGAAGGCGCGGGCTTCGAATACATGTCGCGCGTGATGGATCAGGTCGAAGAAGTGTTGATGACCTACGTCGAAAGCGGCGAAGCGCAGCGCATCATGGTCGTGTCGCCAGGCTTCGGCGATGCTGGCACTAGCCGCTTCTCCAGCGGCTTTGCGCGCGTGTTCCTTGCCAACTGGGAAGATCGCGAGCGGACCGGCGCCGAAATCGAAACAGAAATGAACCAGCGCCTGGGCGCTATCCCCGGCGCTACCGTGCGCGCGCGCATGCAGAACCCGTTCCAAGGCGGCGGCGGCGGCGGCGGCGCGGACGGCGCATCTGTCGTCTTGCTCGGCTCGACCTACGAACAACTGGTGCCAGTGGCGCAGCGCATCGTTGAGCGCATGCGCGAGAGCCCGAACTTCCAGCGCCCGCGCATGAATTATGAACCCACCAGCCCGCGCGTGCTCGTCGATATCGACCGCGAACGCGCAGCGGCGCTTGGTGTCTCAGTGCAAAGCATTGGCCGAACGCTTGAAGCGACGATGGGCTCGCGGCGCGTGAACACGATCACCGATCGTGGCGAGGAATATTACGTCTTCCTGCAAGCCGAACGCGACGAGCGTTCGGACCTCGCAGATCTCACCAACAAGTTCGTGCGCTCGGATCGCACCGGCGAAATGGTGCCGCTCTCCACTCTGGTCACCATCCGCACAGTTGGCGACACCGCCGAGCGTCGGCGCATGAACCGCCAAGCCGCGATCACGGTCTCGGCTTCAATCGGCGGCGACTACGCCATCGGCGACGCTCTGAACGAAGTTGAACAAATCGCCCGCGAAGAGATCGGCGATCAGGCAATCTCGATCGACTACACGGGTGCGGCGCGCCAGTTTAAGCAATCGACGGGCGCGATCGTCTTCGCCTTCGGCTTTGCGCTGATCGTCGTCTTCTTGGTTCTTGCGGGCCAGTTCGAGAGCTTCGTCCACCCACTTGTTATCATGTTGGCGGTTCCGCTCGCCGTGACCGGCGGCTTGTTCGGGCTTTTCCTGTTCGACAACACGTTGAACATCTACAGCCAGATCGGTCTCATCATATTGATCGCGCTGGCGGCGAAGAACGGCATCCTCATCGTCGAGTTCGCCAATCAGCTACGCGACGAGGGGCGAAGTATACGCGAGGCCATCCTTGAGGCGTCGGATCTGCGCGTGCGGCCGATCTTGATGACTTCGGTCGCCACCGTGGCTGGCTCGATTCCGCTGATCGTGGGCCATGGCGCAGGCGCCGAAAGCCGCATGACGATCGGCACGGTGATCTTCTTCGGCCTCACGACCGCGACGCTGCTGACGCTCTTCGTCGTGCCGGCGTTCTACGATCTGTTGGCGCGCTTCACGAAGTCGCCGGAAGCGACAGCGCGCGAGATCGAGCAGTTCGAGCACACCGACGCCGTGACGCGTCCGGCGGAGTAATTACTCCGCCGCTGTCTCGACCATCAGGTAAGCAATGAGATCGCGGCGTTGCGTTTCATCGCGCACGCCAGCGAACGCCATGCGGTTGCCCGGCAAGAACGTCTGCGGGTTTTCGAGCCAGTGATCGAGCTGCTCGGGCGTCCACGCAAAGTTCGCGTTTTGCACGGCCGGCGAATAGGTGAAGCCCTCGACGGCGCCGATCTCTCGGGTGAACAGTCCGTGCAAGTTCGGGCCAACGCGATTGCCGGCGCCGGCATCAACGGTGTGGCAAGAGCGGCATTGCGCGAACACGCGTCGCCCAGCTTCGTATTCTGCTGCGTTGTAAGGCGCGGGCAGTGCAGCGATCTGCGTCTGTAGTTCGGCGGCTGTTGGGCCAGGGGCCGCCGCTTCGCGGTTAGGAGCGGGTGGCGCTTCGTCTCCACCACACGCCGCGAGCATGACGAGGGCGGCTGCCGCGATCAGAAAGCGCATGATGTGTAATCCCCGTTATCGGACCCAGTGAGTATTACGCGCCACGCTTCACACCGTATCGCGGCGTAGCGCCGCGCGCGATGGCGCCGTTTCCGCGGCTGGCGCGTTGTCCCTCTAGCCCTTAGACATGGCGGTAGGGAGTGGTGCATGCGGTGGGATGACGAGGCGCTGATGGCCTATGTCCACGGCGAGCTTGATCCGGCTGAAGCCAAACGCATTGAAGCGGGTATGGCGGCGGACCCGGACTTGGCGCGTCGTGTTCGCATCATGCGCGGCGCCCGTCAGGCTCTGATAACGGTCTACCAGTCCACGGCGCGGCAACCCATTCCGCGCCACCTGCAGGAGCTGTTGGATTCCATTCCGGAACCCGGGGAGACGTCGAAACCGACGTCGATCTTCGACAAACTACTTCGAAAACCGAACTAAACCAGACGCTTGGAAACGGTGCCGCCAACAGGACTCGAACCTGTGACCCCCTGATTACAAATCAGGTGCTCTACCAGCTGAGCTATGGCGGCGCGCGGGGCGCGTTCTGCCACTTCGCGCTGCGTTGCGAAAGTCGCCATTGAGTTCGGTCGCACAAGACGTTTGCGGGCGCGCCCTTATGGGTTAATCGAAACGCAGCGCAGGGGACGTCACGCGCTATCGGACCGGCAGCAAGGGGAATGACATGGCCTTCTGGGATTCACTGTTCCGCGTGATTTTCGGTAGCCGCGGTTCGCGTCCCACATCGCCGCCGCCGCCGCGTAATCCGCCCGTCCCACCTCCGGCTCCGCCGCCGCCGCCTCCGCCGGCTGCTCCGCCCGCGCCGCCTCCGGCTGCCCCGCCTGCGCCGCCTCCGGCTGCACCGCCCGCGCCGCCGCCGGCTGCGCCACCCGCGCCGCCACCGCCGCCGCCTGGCGTCGACCCGACACAGCCGCCTGCCGGCTTCTCGCTCGACGCATTGCGCGCGCAAGACGCCGCCCGCTTGAGCGACGCCGATCTCGCCGCCGCAGCGCAAACCTTTGGCATCGACATCAACGTGCTGAAGGCGATCATTCGCGTTGAAAGCGCTGGACCCGGCTTCTCCGCTGGCAAGTTGCTCATTTCGTTCGAGCCGTACTTCTTCAGCGAAGCGACCGGCGGCCAATTCGATGCGAGCCACCCGGCGATCTCGAACCGCAGCCGCACGCCGCTTGGCGGCAATCAAGCGTCACGTTGGGCCAAGCTTGCTGAAGCTTATGCGCTCGACGCCGATGCGGCGCTCGGCGCGACCAGCTGGGGTGCGTTCCAGCTTCCGGGCCGCTATTTCGCAATCGCCGGTTATCCGAGCGTCTTTGCTTTCGTGCAGGACATGGCCGTTTCGGAGCGCCGTCAACTCGAAGCGTTCAAGGCCTACGTCACGCGCGCCTCGCTCGTTGACGAATTGCAGCGCCGTGACTGGGTTGGCTTTGCCGGTGAGTTCGAAGGCGGACCAGGCGCCGCCGCCTATGCAACGGCGCTTGCCAATGCATTCGCCGCGTTGCCGCCAGTGATCGACAATTATCTCTCGTCGCTGCGCGCACAGAACACCACGCGTTTGACCCGCGCCGATTACGAGGCGGTCGCTGCCGAGCTTGGCTGTGAATGGGAAGCGGCGGCGGCGGTTGCCGAAGTCGAGTCCGGGCGTCTCGGTGCATTCACGGCGGAGGGCAAGCCGGTCATCCTGTTTGAGCGTCACAAGTTTTCGAGCAAGACCAGCCGCCGATACGACGCCTCGCACCCGAGCGTCTCGAACCCAGATCCGGGCGGCTATCCAGGCACGCAAGCTGGCCGCTGGACGCAACTAGAGCTCGCGTACTCGCTCGATCCGGAAGCAGCGCTGCAGAGCGCCAGCTACGGCCGTTTCCAAGTGCTCGGTGAAAACTTCACCGACATGCGTCTGGCAAACGCGCATGAATACGTCTCGAAGATGGCGCGGTCGGAGCGCGATCAGCTGGACGTGTTCAAGGCCTACATCATCGCCAAGGGCCTGGCTGACGAACTGCGCGACAAACGCTGGGCCGATTTCGCCCGCCGCTATAATGGCCCGGCCTACGCGCAGAACCATTACGACACCAAGATGGCTGATGCTTATGCGCGTCTGAAGGCCAATCCTGACTCGCTGGTGTGATGCTGACCCGGCGCCTGTTTGCGCTCGCCGCCTTTTCGGCGGGCGCCAGCACGGCGTGGGCGCAGCAAGCCGAGATCGAGGACGGGCTCTATCTCGTCGTTGACGACGAATACGCTCTGAACGTCTTTCGGCTGCCTCATCGCGGCCGAGACGTGAGGCTGATCGTCGGACGCTCTCCTCTGATGCGGTTCGAGGTCAGTTCAGCGGTCGCGGAAATCGACGAGATCTTCGAACTGCCGATCATCCGCATTGTCCTGACCGAAACCGCGACGGCCGAGTTCGCGCGTATCAGTGCGAAGTATCTCGGTCGCCAACTCGCCTTGGTCCGCAATGGCGAAGTACTGACGGCGCCCAATATCAACGAACCGATCAACGGCGGCCAGTTACAGATCAGCGGCGCCTTGGATGTGGACGAGGCGAGGGCGCTTGCCGCCCTAATCGCTGGCGGCGCCGCGGCCAACTAGCTCCAACGCTTGCACGAAACACGGGCCGCGCCCTACATGCGCTCACTATGGCCCGCTACCTCATCACCTCCGCGCTTCCGTACATCAACGGCATCAAGCATCTCGGCAATCTTGCTGGTTCGATGTTGCCGGCGGATATCCACGCGCGCTTTCGGCGCCTGCAGGGCGACGAAGTGCTCTACATCTGCGCGACCGACGAACACGGCACGCCGGCCGAACTCGCCGCCGCCGAAGCCGGCCAAGATGTGCGCACCTATTGCGATGCGCAGTACCAGATCCAAAAAGACGCGTGCGCCGGCTTCCGTCTCTCGTTCGATCACTTCGGGCGCTCATCCAATGCGCCCAACCACAAGCTCACGCAGATGTTCTGCGAGGCGCTTGAGAAAAACGGTCTGATCGAAGAGCGCGTCTCCAAGCAGATCTATTCGATCGACGACAAACGCTTCCTGCCAGACCGCTATGTCGAAGGCACATGCCCGAACTGCGGCTTCGAGCGCGCGCGCGGCGATCAATGCGATAATTGCGGCACGCTGCTCGATCCGATCGAGTTGAAGAACCCGCGCTCAAAAATTTCTGGCTCAACCAATGTTGAGCCACGCGACACCGCGCACCTCTTCTTGAAGCAGCCGCTGATGCAGGATCGCATCCGCGCTTGGGTCGATAAGAGCACGGAATGGCCGGCGCTGGCGCGTTCGATTGCGTACAAATGGCTGGATGAAGGTTTGATTGATCGCTCGATCACGCGCGATCTCTCTTGGGGCATCAAGGTCACCCAGAACGGGCAGGTGCGTCCCGGCTTCGAGAATAAAGTCTTCTACGTCTGGTTCGATGCGCCGGTGGAGTATATCGGCTCGACGGTCGAATGGTCGGAAGCTGGCGGCGGGGATTGGGAGCGCTGGTGGCGCACCGATAAAGGCGCTGATGACGTCACCTACGTTCAGTTCATGGGCAAGGATAACGTCGCCTTCCACACTGTGAGCTTCCCCGTGACGATCATGGGATCTGAAGAGCCGTGGAAGCTCGTCGATCGCTTGAAGGCCTTCAACTGGGTCACCTGGTACGGCGGCAAGTTCAGCACCAGCGAGAAGCGCGGCATCTTCATGGACGTCGCGCTCGAATTGCTGCCAAGCGATTATTGGCGCTGGTATCTGATGGCGAATGCGCCGGAAAGCTCCGACGCCGCGTTCACGCTCGAACAATTCCAGCAAACCATCAACGCCGACCTCGCCAACGTCTTTGGCAATTTCGTCAACCGCATCACGCGCTTTGCGGCGTCGAAGTTCGACAGCGAAGTTCCCGATGGCGGCGCACCCGGCGCAAACGAAGAAAAGCTCTACGCGGAATTCGCGGAGCGGCTTGCCGCGCTAACGCAATGCCACGAGCAGATGGAATTCCGCAAAGCTGCGGCAGAACTCCGCGCGATCTGGGTCGCTGGCAACGAGTATCTGCAAGTCGCTGCGCCTTGGACCGCGTTGAAGACAGATCGAGACGCTGCAGCCGTTGGCGTGCGCACCGGCCTCAGCGCCGCGGCGCTCTTCGCCATTCTCGCGCAGCCCTTCATTCCTGACGCTGCGGCAACGGTACTTGATGCACTCGGCGTTTCGGAGGCGAAGCGATCATGGCCGAAACCGGATGATCGTGGGGTGTGGGAGCTATTGCCCCGCGGCCACCGTTTCACGCCACCGGACGTGCTCTTCAAAAAGATCGAAGACACGGATGTAGCCGCGTGGGCAGAGCGCTTCGGCGGCGGCTGATAACGCGTCCGTGATCGAGCTTCAGTGTTAGGATTACATGATGTGCGACGACCGGTAGCGTCGACGCGACGACCGGGCTTGGTCATGTGAAACGCATGCTACACTTTGCCCGCGTGTCCTCAAACACTGCAGCCGCGCAAGTGCCATCGAACTCAATCTTCGAAACCGACGCGTTTCTCGCGCCGCCTCTCAACGACACGCGTGTCGTCGCGGAGGTGCGAGGTTTGCTGTCGCGTGGCGGCCGGGTGCATGTGCCGGAACTCTTCACGCTCCAAGCCGCGCAGGAAGTCTATGAGGCATGTCGCGAACTTGATTGGAAACTCGTCTTCCGCGGAACGCAGACCAATTATGATTTCGCCGCGAAGGACGTGAGCGCGCTTGAGGTTGGCCAAAAGGCCGCGCTGCTCGACGCCGTCAATGCGCAAGCGACGACCGGTTTTCAGTATCTGTACGATTCCTATCGCATCAGCGACTTCGCCGAGGCGGGTTCACTTGAAGCTGGCCCAATCGCGAGCTTCTTTCGGGCGCTAAACTCGGAAGCGATGCTGCAACGCTTCCGCGCGCTCACGGGCGACGACCGCATTGCCTATGTCGACGCACAAGCGACGCGCTTCCGTCCAGGCCACTTCCTGACTGCGCACGACGATCACCAGCCGGACAAGCATCGCCTCTACGCCTACGTCATCAATCTGACGCCAGTCTGGCGCGCCGATTATGGTGGGCTGCTGATGTTCATCGGCGATGACGGCCACATCACCGAGGCCTACACGCCGCGCTGGAACGCGCTCAACATTCTCAAAGTGCCACAACCGCACGCTGTGAGTGTGGTGGCGCCGTTCGCACGGGGCGCCCGCTATTCGATCACCGGGTGGATGCGGGCAAAGAAGCCCGTCTAGGCGTCAGGCCAGCCGAGTTCCCCCATCCGGTGCTTGCGCTCGGCACGATCCCACATAACAATTGGCCCCGGGGGACGGGGACGGTCCCACGTAGTCGCGGAGGGGCGATCTCATGGAATACGTCGATTTGGCGGTTGAATATCTCCGCGCCGGTTTCGCCGACATCAACAATCCCAAGGGTCTTTTGATCGCTCTGATAGCGACGATATTCCTCGGCTCGTGGCGGCAGTGGATTCCGGTCTCGCTTGTGGCGACGGTTGTTCATATCGCTATTGGCCAACTGGCCCCAGTGCTCTCTGGCGGCGGCGGCGAAGTGCGTTTGCCCGAGTTGATGAGCGAAGGATTCTGGACCGAGTTTCTCGTCCTGTTCCTCGGCTACATGGTGATCATCGGCATCTTCTTCGTGCTGAAGGGCATGATCTTCCGCAGATCAGCCGCTGCGCACTAACGCTTTCGCGCCGCCTCGTAGAGCGCGATCGCTGCAGCAGCTGAGACGTTCAAGCTTTCCATCGCTGGCGCGATCGGAATACGCGCGCGCTTTTCGCAAGCCTCGCTAAGGCCCGCGCGCACGCCTTTGCCTTCCGCACCCAGCACAAGCGCTGTCGCGCGCTTGCTGTCCAACGCCTCTGCGAGATCGAGATCGACCTCGCCTTCGAGCGATACGGTGAGATAGCCAAGCGAACGCAGTGTCTCGACGGCGCGGCCTAAGTTCACGACCCGCACATGCGGAACCAATTCGATCGCGCCCGCGGCCGCTTTCGCCAGCACGCCGGTTAGTGGCGGCGACTTGCGGTCCTGCAAGATCACCGCGCGTGCGCCGAACGCCACCGCGGAGCGGAACGCTGCCCCGACATTCTGCGGATCGGTGACGCCGTCGAGGATCAGCACGCTGCGCCCGTCTGGCGGCGCGCACGCGGCTTCAAGGTCGGTCGGCTCCAACGGATGAGCGCGGACCGCCAATCCCTGGTGCACAGCGCCAGGCGGCAGCATGCCGTCGATGGCGTCGGGTTCGAGGATCTGTGGATCAATACCGTCCGGCAGCCGCGATGCTGCGTTGCGCGTCGCAACGACGCGCTCAATGCGCCGGGCAGGGTTGGCCAACGCCGCGAGGCTCGCGTGCACGCCCCAAATCCAGGACGGCCCGCCGGTCTCGGCTTCGAACTCCCGGCGCGGCAATGGGTTTATCGGCCGTGCGCGGTCTGCGTTGAGTGGAGGCGGGTTCTTTTTCACGAGCTCAATCTTTCAGAACGCCACGAGGGCGTCAGCCATCCGAAGCTCGCGTGGACAGATCAGTCCTCCTACGCCCGAGGCTTCGGAGGACATCCTACTCTCGCTTCGCGTGCGTAGGATGGTGGAAGGGGCTGGATTCGAACCAGCGTACGCTCGCGCGGGCAGATTTACAGTCTGCTGCCATTAACCACTCGGCCACCCTTCCAGCCGGAGCGCGGCTTCTAGCGGGCATGTCTGTGCTTCGCAAGCGCGCCAAACGGGGAATAACTGCGGCGCGGCGTCAGCCATCCGAAGCTCGCGGAGGGTGAGCGGTCCTCCTTCGCCAAGGCTTCGGAGGACATCCTACGCTCGCTCCGCGGGCGTAGGATGGAGCGGGTAGAGGGAATCGAACCCTCGTCTTCAGCTTGGAAGGCTGCGGCTCTACCATTGAGCTATACCCGCGCGCCTGCGCGAGATAGCGACTCGAACTGCTTCGCGCCAGCCCGGCGCCGCGCGTGATTGGCCGTTTTGCCCATCTGCTAGGCGCCGCGAGGTGTTTTCCCCCGAACTACATCGCGTTCTGCGCGCCCCTTGTTTGTGTTCTCTCGCAGTGCGCTCATAGTGGCTGCGGGCGGGGGCCTGAACGGGGAGGCGGCGATGCCGCTGGTAAGGGTGTTCCCTCGGATTGTGCTGGTACTGGCGTGCGCTGCGGTGGCTGCGTGCGCGACCGTGTTTGCTCCGCCCGAACCGCAAGGCAGCGCGCTTGAGATCGCCGCGCCCGCGCCTGAGCCAACACCGCAGATGATGTCGGTCACGAGCCCAACAGCGCGGCCGCCACGCGAACTGTTCACCCGCTTTGCCGACATGGTGATTCAACGCGTCGAACCCGAAGTGACGCGGGAGGAAGTTTTCGCAGCTGTGCAGACGATGGTTGCAGACGGGCGCGCCTGTTTGCCGGTGCCCTCAGTATGGCTCTCAGCGCCGCCGCGCGCCGGCGCATTCGTGGTGCGCTACGACTTGATGGAGCGCGACTGGGGCGCTGACACAGCTCAGGCCGCGCGTGCGCGGATGGACGAGCTTGTCGCGTCTGGTTTCTTAGTCGCAGAAGAGCGTCCGGAAATCGGCCCAGGCGCCGTGCGCTATGACACCACGCGCGAAGGCCGCGAGTATATGCGGGGCACTATCGATTCCGGGCAGCGTCCTGCGTTTTGCGCTCCGGCCGGCCGGCGTCTTGTCGAGATCACCAGCATGGAATGGGGCCAGTATCCGTGCGGCACGCTGCGTGTGCGTTTCACCCATGTCGCCGACGACTGGCCGACTTGGGCGCGCCATGAATCGACGCGCGCACGATTGGCGCAGTCGTGGCCTGCGATCGGCGAAGTGGCGGCTGGCGAGGTCTCGCTCAGCCGCCAATGGTTCGCTGCCGGCCACTTGCCGCGCGGTGTCGATAATGGCGCGCTGATCTCGGCGTGTATGGACGACGAGCGCGAGCGTGTGATCGGCGATGATCTCAATCTCGCGCCGCCAGCCTGATCAGTTCAACACGAACGTCACTTTCATATTGACGCGCCATTCGCTGATCTTGCCGTCTTTCGCCGTCACCTTGATATCCTGAATCCAAGCGCCTTCGACGTTGGATAGCGTGTCCGACGCTTTCGCCATGCCTTGTTCGATTGCGTCTTCAAGGCCCTTATTCGAGCCTGCGGTGACTTCGATGACTTTCGCGACTGCCATAAGTGTTCTCCTGGTCAGCCCCCGGTGAGACGCTAGGCGTGCGGGCGGCGCGTGCCAAGCAAACGCCGCCCGATTTCGCGTCAGTTCCGTAAGCGAACGCCAATGGTTACGCTGCTCGGCGTGCCGGCAAAGCCATTGACCGGCTCGTAGTCTTCGTCGGTGAGATTGTCGCCGGCGATGTAGACTTGCACGCTATCGGCAAAGCGCCACGCGGCTGACGCGCGCAGCACGTCATAACCGTCAGTGTCGCCGACGCCTTGGTAGAAGCCATCGTCGCCGTAGATCTGATCCGCGCGTTCGCCGACGCGCCGCCAGCCGAGATGGCCCGAGAACGGTCCACGCTCGATATCAAGAGCGGCGTTCCACGCATCTTGCGGACGACGCAGCAATGGCGTGTTCGCCACCTCATCTTTTGCGTCCGTGTAAACGTAGGAGACGCGCGCCGTCAGCCACGAGAGTGGGCGCAGAGCAACGCGCGCTTCAGCGCTCTTGACGCTGGCGCGATCGATGTTGGCGTAAGTGAAGAAGGGGTCGAAATCGATCAGGTCTTCGATGTCGAGCGAGCGATAAAGCGCGCCGATCTCGATGCCGTCTTCACGTCCGAACGCCGCGAAGCGCGCGTCTGCGCCAAACTCCCACGCTTCGCCGCGCTCCGGATCAAGGTTCGGATCGCCGAAATAGATGAAGCGCTC
The DNA here is from genome assembly GCA_964405865.1 of uncultured Terricaulis sp. GTDB lineage: Bacteria > Pseudomonadota > Alphaproteobacteria > Caulobacterales > Aquidulcibacteraceae > Vitreimonas. The sequence goes on from CAYOPM010000010.1 coordinate 46,900, forward strand.
GTAGAGCGTCGGCGCGCGGAACGATGTGCCGTAGGCGCCGTAAGCACGGATCGCGTCGGTGATTTGATATGAAGCGCCGGCGCGCCAAGTCGTCTCCGCGCCGAAGCCTTCAAAGTTATCGATCCGCACAGCGCCAGTCAGCATTAGCTGATCCAGTTCGTATTGGCCGACAAGGAAGCCGCCATGATGGTCCTGGCTCGCGACCACTGTCGCGAAACCCTGGTCGATGTCGACGCTCTCATTCTGCTGCTCAAAGCCCGCGCTTAGCGAAAGCGCACCGCTCGACCCATCCGCAGTGATATCGCTGAACCGGCGTTCGCCATTATAGGACGATGTAGTTAAGCTGCCATCCGCCTCAACACGCTCTTGGATCACTTGGCCGGTGGTTGCCCGCAGCGACAGAGTGTCGGTGATCGCCCAGCGCGCGCCGATGCGTGCGACGGAGAGATCATTCTGCGCGAACTCGAGATCGGGATCGTCGGCGCGCTGTTCGTTGAACGTGGGCGGCGGATAGATGAAGGCATCGAAATCGGCGCGCGCATCGCGGCGGCGCAACAGCAGATCAACCGAGAGCGCATTCGTGAACGCGTAATCGAACACGCCGGTCAACGTCGTGCTCTCTGCGCTATCCTCGTCGCCGGTGTGTGTCGCCATGCGTTCCGGGACGAGATCGTACCCATCGGTGACGACCGCATCGCCGGTGATGGCGTAACGCAAGCGCCCAACCGTACCATCAATGCCCGCGCTGCCGCTCAGCGCGCCGAATGAACCGGCGAACACATCGAGCTGGCCGTTGATCGGACCTTCGCCACCACGGCGCGGCAGAATGTTGATCACACCGCCGAGCGCGTCCGAGCCATAGAGCGCGCTCATCGGACCTTGCACGACTTCAACGCGCGACAAGCCGCCAAGCGTATCTTGGCCCGCATCGAACGAAGAACCTGGCGACGCCGCATCATTCAAACGAATGCCATCGAAGAGAACGAGCGTGTGATTGGAGTTACCACCGCCGGAGAAGAGGCTGGTCTGCTGACCAAATCCGCCAGAGCGGCTGACATCGAGGCCCGGTGAGCCGGTGAGGGCATCGGCCAAATTCGATTGACCGCGCACGATCGCGGCATCGACGTCGATGACGTCGATATCGGCCGGCAAGCGGTTGGATTCAGTCGGTTGACGCGTAGCGGTGACAACGACCTCATTAGCGTCATCCTGGGCGTCAGCCGGCAGAGCAATCAAAGCACTTGCCGCGACGAGAGCGGCTTTGAAAACGAAACGCATGGGAGCTTCCCCAATTTGCAGACGCGTCTCGTCCCCAAGGACGCGTCGAACAGCGACAGCGGGGCGCGCATGCGCGGGGCCGCCCGCGTCGCTGCTGCGGAGAAGTTCCGGTTCGACGGCTGGACCCGGCCGGGCGAACGAGCGACGTGCGCCGGCAGGTCTCCTGGCTCACGGCTCGATCGCTTTTCCGCCGCCTTCCCGGGCTTTTGAGGGCCTAGTGGCGTCATGGCGGATCAGCTCGCCGCTAACAGTTGCGGGCACAGCCACGGATTAGGGGAGGGCTCTCCCCGCACCGCGTTCCCTCTTCGCGTTCTCTCGAACGACCGTCGCGTGAAGTGGCTTAGCTGCGACGGATGGCTTCGCCAAGCGCACAAACCCCATGCAGGGCTTGACGTATCCCCAAGTGCGGCTAAAGACGCGCACCTTATGTGCGCTTCGGCCCGGCCCTAGCGCCCATCACCATTTTTCGATCGCCGGAGAGACAGGACCTCACAATGGCCAAGGAAAAGTTTGAGCGGAACAAGCCGCACTGCAACATCGGCACGATTGGTCACGTCGACCACGGCAAGACCACGCTCACAGCGGCCATCACGATGGTTCTGGCGAAGAAGGGCGGCGCGAAAGCTATGTCGTACGCCGACATCGACGCTGCGCCGGAAGAAAAGGCCCGCGGCATCACCATCAACACCGCGCACGTCGAGTACGAGACGGCTGACCGTCACTACGCGCACGTCGACTGCCCCGGCCACGCCGACTACGTGAAGAACATGATCACGGGTGCGGCCCAGATGGACGGCGCGATCCTGGTCGTGTCCGCTGCCGACGGCCCGATGCCGCAGACCCGTGAGCACATCCTGCTCGCCCGTCAGGTCGGCGTTCCGGCTCTGGTCGTGTTCATGAACAAGGTCGACATGGTCGACGACGCCGAACTCCTCGACCTGGTCGAAATGGAAGTTCGCGAACTTCTGTCGTCCTACGACTTCCCTGGCGACGACATTCCGATCGTGAAGGGCTCGGCTCTCGCGGCGGTTGAAGGCCGTGACGCACCGATTGGCGAAGACGCCATCATGAGCCTCATGACCGCCGTCGACACGTACATCCCGCAACCGGCCCGTCCGCTGGACCAGCCGTTCCTGATGCCGGTCGAAGACGTGTTCTCGATCTCAGGTCGCGGCACGGTCGTGACCGGTCGCGTCGAGAAGGGCATCATCAAGGTTGGCGAGGAAATCGAGATCATCGGTATCCGCGACACCGTGAAGTCGACCTGCACGGGCGTTGAAATGTTCCGCAAGCTGCTCGATCAGGGCCAAGCTGGCGACAACATCGGCGCGCTGCTCCGTGGTATCGACCGTGAAGGCGTTGAGCGTGGTCAGGTTCTGGCCAAGCCGGGCTCGATCAAGCCGCACAAGAAGTTCGAAGCGGAAATCTACGTTCTGACGAAGGAAGAAGGCGGCCGTCACACGCCGTTCTTCACGAACTATCGTCCGCAATTCTACTTCCGCACCACCGACGTGACCGGCATCGTTCAGCTTCCGGCTGGCGTTGAGATGGTCATGCCGGGCGATAACGTGAAGATCACGGTTGAGCTCATCACCCCGATCGCCATGGACCAAGGTCTCCGCTTCGCTATTCGCGAAGGTGGCCGCACGGTCGGCTCAGGCGTCGTGGCGAAGATCACCGAGTAATCGATCTCTTTCTCCAAGAGAAACAAAGCGGAAGCCCCGGTGCGCAAGCGCCGGGGCTTTTTGCTGTGACCTCAGGTATTCAGAGTTATCCCCAATAATGGTCAGGTAATCTTTATTAACAAACCTTTGCTAATGTTCGTTAACGCCCTTAGGGTTGCACCAGCGCAGATGGGCAATCCACGCGCAACTCTGAGGGAGAGTAACGATGCGCATGTTGGTTGTGGCGGCTGTTGTCGCCTGCATGAGTGGCGCGGCCTTCGCCACCGAACTGTCGAAGTCATCGCCGACCGCTGAAGTGAAGCAGTGGGAAAGCGCCCGTTGCTGGGTTTGCCAAGGCGGCGGCAACAATGGCGGAAATAACGGCGGCAATAACGGCGCGAAGTAAGCGCCTCACTCCGTTGAAGTTTTGGAGGCCGCCCGAGAGGGCGGCCTTCTTGCGTTAGGGGAATTTTCGCTCCGCCCGCATCCATGGGCGCCCAATCAGGCATCTAAGGGCGGAGTACGTCCGCGCCGGGGCGCGAGGGAGAATACGCAATGGAACGCTTTGTGTTCGTCGCAGCTGTGACGATCGCCATCATTTTTGGGATTGGCGCGGTGTTCAGCGGTGGGGACGGCCTGCATTTCTCGTTCGACGAGGACGGCGATATGGGGCGCTCCGAGATCGTAGAGTTGGCGCCCGGAACTTTGGCCGCGCAGCCGTTCGCCGGTGACCGTTTGCGCATTCGCAGCGTTGCCGCGGTGGTCACCATCACCCCGGAAGATCGTACTGATTTTCTTATCGAAATTGATAACTCGGCCGGCCGCGTGCCGATGCCGGAAGTGACCGTCGACGAAGGTCGCGTGATCATCAATGGCCGTCTGCGTGGCCGTATCGGCGATTGCGGGCCGGACGTGGTCGAGTTGCGTGGCTATGACGATGTCGCCGCCGCCGACCTCCCGCGCATCACCATCCGCGCGCCGCGCGCCCTGATCCTGGACCGCTCTGGCGCCGGGACGACCGATATCGGCGCCGCCGCCTCGCTGGACGCGGACTTCAACGGGTGCGGAACCGCTACCATTGGCGACGTCGCGGGCGACCTGAACATCGATATGACCGGCTCGGGAAGCGTCACGGCAGGTTCAGCCGCCTCGCTCGACGTCGACGTGACGGGCTCGGGTGACGTCAGCGTTGGCGCGGTTGCGAGTGGTGCGAGCGTCGACCTGATGGGCTCAGGCTCGGTCACGATCGCCTCCCTGAATGGCGCGTTTTCAGCCGACGGCCCTGGGTCGGGCACGGTCCGGGTCCTGGCCGGAGCCATCACCACCGCGCGCATCGACGTGACCGGTTCGGGCGGCGCCGAGATCGGCGCGACAATCGAAGAGCTGGATGTCGAAGTCATGGGCTCGGGCGACGTGGACGTGAGCGGCGCCGTAGGCGCGCTGGATGCCCAAATCCTGGGCTCGGGCGATGTGCAGGTCAGCGCCGCGGTTGGCTCTGTTGACGCGGAAATCATGGGTTCTGGCGATGTCACCATCGCTTCTGTGTCGGGTGAAATCCGCCGTCAGGAGCTGGGCTCGGGCCGTGTTCGCGTGGGCGCCGCAACTGCAGAGTAAACATGCGCTGAAAAGGCGCGAAACGCGCCTTGACGCCCCCCGTTCGCCTCTGTAGGACACGCCCCTTCGAGCCGGCCGTAAGCGCAAGCTTAGACGCGGTTCGCATGCAACGCAGGTGCTTCCTCGGACAAGCGGGGTCGAGCGCCCGGGGCGGAAAGCTCCGGTGATGCGTTGATATTGCGATCCAACTCTTTGAAAGCGCCGTTCGGTTCGAACGGCGTTTTTTCTTTCGTCGGCGCTTCCAACGGGTGCGCCGGCGGTTCTTGCGTCCGGCGATCGAAGTCGCGGCGCTAGGGAATTTGAGTGATGATGCAGCAAAACATCCGGATCAGGCTGAAGGCCTTTGATCACCGCACGCTCGATCTCTCTGCAAAAGAGATCGTGTCGACTGCGAAGCGCACGGGCGCGACCGTGATCGGTCCGGTGCCGCTGCCGACTCGCATCGAGAAGTTCACCGTCAACCGCTCGCCGCACGTCGACAAGAAGAGCCGCGAGCAATTCGAGATCCGCACGTTCAAGCGCGTGCTCGATATCGTTCAACCGACTCCGCAAACCGTCGACGCGCTGATGAAGCTCGATCTGTCGGCCGGCGTCGATGTTCAGATCCAAGTGTTGGGTTGATAGCGATGGCTAACGAGAAATCCCGTCGCACTGGCGTGATCGCACGCAAGGTCGGCATGATGCGCGTCTTCGGTGACGATGGCGCTCACACGCCGGTCACCGTTCTCGATCTCGCTGGCTGCCAAGTCGTCGGTCGCCGCACCGTCAACGCCGAAGCGTTCAAGAACGCAGCCGGCGAAGAAGTTGCGCTGAAGCCGAAGAAGTCGCGCAAGAACGAGACGCGCACGCCCGCCGCTCGTGAGCCGAAGGGCGATGGCTACACCGCCGTTCAGCTCGCCGCTGGCGCCGCCAAAGCGAAGAACAAGAGCCAAGCGCTCCGTGGTCAATTCGCCCGCGCGAATGTTGAGCCAAAGGCGATCGTCCGCGAATTCCGCGTCTCTGAAGACAACCTGCTTGCGGTCGGCGACAAACTCAGCGCCGACCATTTTGTTGTCGGCCAGAAGGTCGACGTTGCCGGCATCACGATCGGTAAGGGTTTCGCCGGCGCCATGAAGCGCTGGAACTTCGGCGGTCTGCGCGCCACGCACGGCGTCTCGGTCTCGCACCGTTCGCACGGTTCGACCGGTCAGCGCCAAGACCCGGGTAAAGTCTTCAAGGGTAAGAAGATGGCCGGTCACCTCGGTGACGAGCGCGTCTCGACTCAAAACCTGCAGATCGTCCGCGTCGATGCAAAGCGCGGGCTTTTGTTTGTGAAGGGCGCTGTCCCGGGCGCTGAAGGCGGCTGGGTTGAAGTACGCGACGCCGCCAAGACGGCGCTGCCGAAAGAAGCGCCGAAGCCGGCTGGCCTCGTCCAAGCCGATGCGGCGCAGTGAGGGCTGAAATGAAACTCGACGTTCAAACCCTCGACGCCAAGAAGGCCGGCTCCGTCGATCTCGACGACGCCATCTTCGGCATCAAGGAAATCCGCTCCGACATTCTGCATCGCATGGTGAAGTACCAACTCGCCAAGCGTCGCGCCGGCACGCACAAGACCCAAGCTCGCGGCGACGTCTCCGTCACGCACTCGAAGGTCTATAAGCAAAAGGGCACCGGCCAAGCCCGTCACGGCGCGCGCAACGCGCCGATCTTCCGTGGCGGTGGTCACGCGCACAATCGTCTGCCGCGCGATTACTCGCACGATTTGACGAAGAAGTTCCGCGCACTCGCTCTGCGTCACGCGCTCTCGTCGAAGGCTAACGCCGGTGACATCGTGATCATTGATGCGCTGACGGTGAAGGACGGCAAGACGTCTGCTCTGAAGCAGTCGCTCTCGAACCTGAAGCTTGAGAAGGCGCTCTTCATCGCTGGCGCTGAAGTGGATGCGGGCGTTGCTCGCGCCGCGCGCAACATTCCGCACATCGACGTGCTGCCGAACGCCGGCCTCAACGTCTACGACATCCTCCGCGCCGAAAAGCTGGTGCTCACGCAAGACGCCGTGAACGCCATCCATGAGCGCTTCAAGGATAAGGCCGGTAAGGCCGAAGCTGCGCCGAAGAAGCGCGCTGCTCCGAAGAAGAAGACTGAAGAAGGGGCCGCGGCATGAGCGCGCTCAACAAACACTACGACACCATCATCGCGCCGGTGATCACCGAAAAGTCGACCGTTCAATCAGAACAGAACAAGGTCGTCTTCCGCGTGCCGCTCACCGCCACGAAGAAGGACATCAAGGAAGCCGTTGAAAAGCTCTTCAACGTCAAAGTGGGCGCGGTGAACACCATCGTCCGCAAAGGCAAGACGAAGAACTTCCGCGGCATCCCGGGCAAGCGCTCCGACCACAAGAACGCGGTCGTGACCCTGCTCGACGGTTATTCAATCGACGTGACGACGGGGCTCTGAGATGGCGCTCAAGCAATTCCGCCCGACCTCGCCTGGTCGCCGCCAGCTCGTGATCGTTGATCGCGCTGAGCTGCACAAAGGCAAGCCGGTCAAGGCGCTTACTGAAGGTCTGACGAAGTCAGGCGGCCGTAACAACATGGGCCGCGTGACCGCGTTCCGTCACGGCGGTGGCCACAAGAAGACGTATCGCAAGATCGACTTCAAGCGCCGCAAGTGGGGCATGGAAGCGACGGTCGAGCGTCTCGAGTATGACCCGAACCGCACCGCCTTCATCGCGCTGATCAAGTACACGGATGGCGAACTCGCCTACATCATCGCGCCGCAACGCTTGAAGCAGGGCGACACGATCATCGCCGGCGAAAAGGTCGACGTGAAGCCGGGCAACGCGATGCCGCTGAAGGCGATCCCGGTCGGCACGATCATTCACAACATTGAACTGAAGCCGCTGAAGGGCGCGCAGGTCGCCCGCTCTGCCGGCACCTACGCACAAGTCGTCGGCCGTGACGCCGGCTTTGCTCAGATCCGCATGGTCTCGGGCGAAGTGCGCATGGTTCAAGACGTTTGCATGGCCACGATCGGCGCCGTGTCGAACCCGGACAACATGAACGAAGTCTGGGGCAAGGCTGGCCGCGGCATCTGGATGGGCCGCAAGCCCTCGGTTCGCGGCGTCGCCATGAACCCGGTCGATCACCCGCACGGCGGTGGTGAAGGCAAGACCTCGGGCGGCCGTCACCCGGTCACGCCGTGGGGCAAGAAGACTCGCGGTCCGAAGACCCGCAAAACCAAAGCGTCGGATCGTTTGATCATCCGCCGCCGTCACTCGAAGAAAGTGAGCTAATCGAGATGCCGCGTTCAGTTTGGAAAGGTCCGTTCGTTGACGGTTATCTGCTCGCCAAGGCCGAAAAGGCTTCTGGCAGCGCGCGCCGTGAGACGATCAAGACCTGGTCGCGCCGCTCGACCATCATGCCGCAATTCGTCGGCCTCACCTTCCAAGTTCACAACGGCAAGCAATTCACGCCGGTGCTCGTGAGCGAAGACATGGTCGGCCACAAGCTCGGCGAGTTCGCGCCGACGCGGAACTATTTCGGCCACGGCGCCGATAAGAAGGCCAAGAGGAAGTAAGCATGAAGCCTGCTACTCAATCTCGCCGCGATCCAGAAACGCGCAAGAATCGCCGCCGCGAAGCGTCGAACGAAGCGCGTGCGGTTCTGCGTACCCTTCGCATCAGCCCGCAAAAGCTGAACCTGGTCGCTCAGTCGATCCGCGGCTTGTCGGCTGAAAAGGCCGTCAACGAACTCCGCTTCAGCCAGAAGCGCATCTCCAAGGATGTGCTGAAGTGCCTGAAGTCGGCGATCGACAACGCCGAAAACAATCACAGCCTGGACGTCGACAGCCTCGTCGTCGCTCAAGCGCATGTCGGCAAGAACATCACCATGAAGCGTATGCACACCCGCGCTCGCGGCCGTGGCGTTCGCATCGAAAAGCTGTTCTCCCAAATTACCATCGTGCTGCGCGATACCTCGAAGCAGCCCGAAACCGCTGAGGCCGCGTAATGGGTCAGAAAGTCAATCCGATCGGTCTGCGCCTCGGCGTCAACCGCACCTGGGACAGCCGCTGGTACGCCAGCGGCACCCAGTTCGCGACGCTGCTGCATCAAGACATCAAGATCCGTCAGTTCGTGCGCGAGAAGCTCAAGGCTGCCGGCATCTCGAAGATCATCATCGAGCGTCCGTTGAAGAAGTGCCGCGTGACGGTTCACACCGCAAAGCCCGGCGTCGTCATCGGTAAGAAGGGCGCCGACATCGAGAAGCTCCGCAAGGAACTCGCGCGCATGGCGCCGGGCGCCGAAGTTCACCTGAACCTCGTCGAAGTCCGGAAGCCTGAGACCGACGCGAACCTGGTTGCTGAAGGCGTCGCTCAACAGCTCGAGCGCCGCGTTGCATTCCGCCGCGCCATGAAGCGCGCGATGCAGTCGGCCATGCGTCTCGGCGCGCAAGGCATCCGCATCAACGTGTCGGGCCGTCTCGGCGGCGCCGAAATCGCGCGTATGGAATGGTATCGCGAAGGCCGCGTGCCGTTGCACACGCTGCGCGCTGACATCGACTACGGCTTCATCGAGGCCGATACGGCGTACGGCAAGATCGGCATCAAGGTCTGGATCTTCAAAGGCGAGATCCTCGAGCACGATCCGATGGCGCAAGACAAGCGCTCGATGGAAAGCGGCGAAAGCCGTGAACGTCGTGACCGTGACGAACGTGGCCCGCGTGGCCCGCGTGAAGATCGCCCGGGTGCGGACCGTCCGCGCCGTGGCCGTCGTCCGCCGCGCGGTGGCGAAGAAGCTGGCTCGGACTCGGAGGCATAACCCATCATGATGCAACCGAAGAAAACCAAGTTCCGCCGCGCCTTCAAAGGTCGCATCAGCGGCAACACCAAGGGCGGCAGCGCCCTCAACTTCGGCCAGTTCGGCCTGAAGGCGCTGGAGCCTAACCGTGTCAACGCACGCGAGATCGAAGCTGCTCGTCGCGCCATCACGCGCGAAATGAAGCGCCAAGGCCGCGTGTGGATCCGCATCTTCCCGGACGTGCCGGTGTCGAAGAAGCCGATCGAAGTCCGCATGGGCAAAGGTAAGGGCACGCCGGAATTCTGGGCTGCTCGCGTCGCTCCGGGCCGGATCATGTTTGAAGTCGATGGCGTGTCGGAAGCGGTCGCCCGTGAGTCGCTGCGCCTCGGCGCCGCCAAGCTCTCGGTCCGCACCAAGATCGTCACCCGCGTGGAGGGTCTCTAATGACTGCCGACGTGAAAACAGCGCGCGGCTTCGATGAGGCCCGCCTCAAGGAAGAGCTCTCCTCGCTGAAGAAGGAGCAGTTCAACCTGCGCTTCCAGCAAGCGACGGGTCAGCTCGAAAAGTCGTCGCGCATCCGCGAAGTCCGCCGCGCCATCGCGCGCGTGCAGACCGTGCTGCGTGAAAAGTCGCCGAAAGTGAAAGTGTAAGCCATGCCACGCCGCGTGATGCAGGGAACGATTGTGAGCGACAAGGGCGACAAGACTGTCGTCGTGCAGGTGGAACGCACCTATCTGCACCCGCTCCTGAAGAAGACGGTTCGTCGGTCGGCGAAGTTCCACGCCCATGACGAAGCCAACGCCTTCAAGACCGGCGAGAAGGTCGAGATTCAAGAGTGCCCGCCGAAGTCCAAGCTGAAACGCTGGGAAGTCGTCGGCCGCATCGGAGCATAAGCCATGATCCAGATGCAGACCAATCTCGACGTCGCCGACAATAGCGGCGCCAAGCGCGTGATGTGCATCAAGGTGCTGGGCGGCTCGAAGCGCCGTTACGCCACCGTGGGCGACATCATCGTCGTTTCCATCAAGGAAGCGATGCCGCGCGGCCGCGTGAAGAAGGGCGATGTCCGCAAGGCGATCGTCGTGCGCACGGCCAAGGACATCAAGCGCAAGGATGGCTCGACCATCCGCTTCGATTCCAACGCTGCGGTGCTCATCAACAACCAAGGCGAGCCGATCGGCACGCGTATCTTCGGACCGGTGCCGCGCGAACTGCGCGCCAAGAACCAAATGAAGATCATCTCGCTCGCGCCGGAGGTCCTCTAATGGTTGCTCGTATCCGCAAGGACGACACCGTCATCGTCATCACCGGCAAGGACAAGGGCCGCTCGGGCCGCGTCCTGAAGGTCATGCCGAAGGAAGAGCGCGTCGTCGTCGAAGGCCTCAACATGGCCAAGCGCCACACGAAGCCGGACGTCGCCAACCCGAACGGCGGCGTCATTTCGAAAGAAGCGTCGATCCATCTGTCGAACGTAGCGCTGCGCGACCCGAAGACGGGCAAGCCGACGCGCGTTGGATTCAAAGTCAACGACAAGGGCCGCAAGGTTCGCGTCGCTAAGGGTTCTGGAGTCGAGATCGATGTCTGAGGCCGAAAAAGGCGCAAAGGCCAAGGCCGCTGCAGCGGAAAAGAAAGCGAAGGCCGCCGCCGCCGCTTCCAAGCCGCGCGCGCCGAAACCCGCCGACTACACGCCGCGCATGAAAGAGCGCTACACGGCTGAAATCCGTGGCCGCATGCGTGAGCAGTTCAACTACACGAACGAGATGCAGATCCCGCGTCTCGAGAAGATCGTCATCAATATGGGCGTCGGCGAAGCGACCGCTGACTCCAAGAAGCTGACCTCAGCAATCGAAGCGCTGACCGCGATTTCCGGTCAAAAGCCGATCGCAACGAAGGCGAAGAAGTCGATCGCGCAGTTCAAGCTGCGTGAAGGCATGAGCGTCGGCGCCAAGGTCACGCTGCGCAAGGACCAGATGTACGAGTTTCTCGACCGTCTGGTGACCATCGCGCTGCCGCGCGTGAAGGACTTCCGTGGCTTGAACGGCAAGAGCTTCGACGGCCGCGGCAACTACGCCATGGGCATCAAGGAGCACATCGTGTTCCCTGAAATCAATTACGACCAGATCGATCAGATCTGGGGCATGGACATCGTCGTCTGCACCACCGCGCGCACCGACGCTGAAGCCAAGGCCTTGTTGAAAGAGTTCGATTTCCCGTTCCGGAACTGATCGCGAAAGCGATCCACCCCAGAACGCACCGGGAGAGAGTGAGAGAATGGCAAAGACGAGTTCAATCGAACGCAACAAGAAGCGCGAGCGCCTTGCGAAGCAGTACGCTGCTCGCCGCGCGAAGCTGCGCGCTGCTGCGTTGAACGAAGACCTTCCGTTGGAAGAGCGTTTCGCTGCCCGCCTGAAGCTGGCGCAGCTGCCGCGCAATTCCTCGGCAACGCGTATCCGCAACCGTTGCGAACTGACGGGCCGTCCGCGCGCCTTCTATCGCAAGGTTAAACTCAGCCGTATCGCGCTGCGTGACCTGGCCTCCAAGGGTCAGATCCCCGGCATGGTCAAGTCGAGCTGGTAAGGGAGAGATCAGATGAACCTGAATGATCCCGTCGGCGATTTGATCACCCGTATCCGCAACGCCCAAATGCGTGGCCGCTCGAAGCTGACGACGCCTGCGTCGACGCTGCGCGCCCGCGTGCTGCAAGTGTTGAAGGACGAAGGCTACATCCGCGACTTCCGTGACATCGAAAACGAAGGTCACAAGGAAATCGAGATCGAGCTGAAGTATTTCGAAGGCGCGCCAGCGATCCAAGAGATCCAGCGCGTCTCGAAGCCGGGTCGCCGCGTCTATTCGTCGATCAAAGATCTCCGTCTGGTCCGCAACGGCCTCGGCATCTCGATCATCTCGACCCCGAAGGGCGTGATGAGCGACGCTGCTGCGCGCGATGCGAACGTCGGCGGCGAAGTCCTCTGCGAGGTCTACTAAGATGTCCCGCCTCGGTAAAAAACCGATCCCCGCTC
>CAYOPM010000011.1:0-38637 GCA_964405865.1 uncultured Terricaulis sp.
GTATCAAACGTGACGTTCGCCTCGGCGACGCCGGGCGGTTGGGGTCTTTTCGCCATCGCCTAAAGATAGGCGCGGAACGGGCCGAGAACTACTGCCGACACCTACTCTTGGCGGCGGATGCGATGGCCCATGCCGCCGCGCGGCGAGCTCAGCATGAAGCTGCCGAGTGAGGCGCGCTCGATGGCGACAGTGTCGCCGACGCGGACGTTGCGCACACGTTCGGCATTGACCTGAACCCAGACCGTGTCGTCGCTCATATAGAAGGTGGTGCGGCCGGTGGCGCTGAGCGACATCCGGGTCACGGTCACGTCGATGCTACGCACGACGTTATCCTCATGACCGATCTGCGGAATGAGATTGGCGATGCTCGGCAAATTGAAGCCGAACGAGTCGCGCTGCATTTGTTCGACATTGGCGCGGTCGATGGCGACGACGGCGCCGCTGCTCTGCGCCCCGCGCAGCGTGGCGACGGCAGCGTCATAGCAGGCGAGGCGGCGAGTCTGGTCGGTTTCGTTGGCGCAAGCATAGACCGCTTCAAGGGCGGCGGGCGTCGTAGGGGCGTCCTGGGCGGCGGCAAACGGCGCCGATGTCCACAGAATCGCAGCGCTAAAGACGGTGGCGATGATGTATTTCAAAGCTGATCCTCCCCCTCGGAGCAGCCAGCTTCATACGCCTCGCGGCTCTTTCGCAACAGTCCGGGGCAGCCCTTGGCTAGGTTTCGCCTTTGTTCCGGGTCTGACGGTAAGGAGTGGGGCCAAACAGTGTCGTGATGGCGTTGCCCTCGGGCATCACCCCCCCTCAAAAGCGACGAAAAAGTGTCTTGGCGGCGTTGCGACGGTTAAAACTCGTCGTTAGCGTGCCGACCGAAGGTGTTAAATCCGCCCGTGCGCCTCTTTGAGGCTCATGAGCGGCTTGTTCTAGGGGCGTATGCCTCGGGGCAAGCGCCCGCGGGTCCGATTTGAGGCCATTTTGGCGTCAGGGGGAAAATAATTATGAGTTCCAAAAAAGCAGGCCTGGGTAAGACCGTTGCCAAGAGCGCTCTCGTGCTCGGCGCTTCGCTGTCGGCTCTGGGTGCGATGAGCGCTCCGGCGTTCGCCCAAGACGAAGAAGAAGCAGAAGAAGCAATTGTCGTTACCGGTACGCGCATTCGTCAGCGCGACTTCCAAACGACCAGCCCGATCGCAACGGTCGGCGCCGAAGAAATTTCGCTCACCGGCACGATCAACGTCGAAGAACTGATCAACACCCTGCCGCAAGTCGTGCCGGGTCTGACGGTTACGTCGAACAACCCGTCGCTGAACGGCTTCGCCACCGCCGACCTTCGCGGCCTTGGCCCGGGTCGTACGCTGATCCTCGTGAACGGCCGTCGCGCCAACCCGTCTGACCGCTCAGGCGCGGTCGACTTGAACACGATCCCGGCCGCTCTCATCGAGCGCGTCGAACTGATCACGGGCGGCGCCTCGTCGGTTTACGGCGCTGACGCCGTCGCCGGCGCCATCAACTTCATCCTTCGTGATGACTTTGAAGGCATGGAAGCCAACATCTCCTACGGCCAAGCCGAGGACGGCATCGCTCCGGAATATGCGTTCGACGTCGCCATGGGCACGCCATTCGCTGACGGCCGCGGCCACATCACCCTGTTCGCGGGCTACTACTCGCGTGACTCCGAGCCGGCGACGGCTCGTTGGTGGTCGGCCAATGCGCGCGCCGCTTACCTCAACCTGACCACGAACGAAGTCGAACTGGTTGGCCCGGACTTCGTCCCGGACGCTAACTACGCGCTCGTGAACCCGGGCGGTTCGGCCACTGCGCCGTGGGCTTCGGTCACCACGCCGGGCGGCTTCTCCGTCACCGACATCACGACGGTTACCGGCCTGACGCTCGACAACGACTGCAACCCGACCAACGGCACGCAATCGACGGGCGGCACCATCCGCTTCAACACGGCGGGCGGCATCGAGCCGTTCCAAAACTGCGCAGTCCCGACCGTTTCCGGTCAGGGCGGCATTGTCGGCCGCAGCGATCGCTACGACTTCGCGCCGGACAACTTCCTGATCCTCGAAAACGAGCGCATCAACATTGCGGCGTTCGGTGAGTATGAGATCAACGACGTCCTCGCAGCGTTCGTGGAAATGACCTACACGAACTCGCGTTCGCAGCAGCAATTGGCCGCCACGCCGGTTACCGGCCTGGTCGTCAACGTCGACCTCGACCGCGACCCGGGCACGACGGTTGTCAACCCGTACGTCACGGCCAACACGCAACTGCTCGCGCTGTTGAACCTCGAATACGGCGGCAACCTCGACCAGCGCACGCTTACGATGAACATCCGTCCGAACCAAGGCGGTCTGCGCGTCGGTACGGCCGAAACCGACGCCATCGGCGTCACGGGCGGCTTCCGCGGCACCTTCCCGGGCTCGGAACTGGACTGGGAAGCGTTCGCTTCTTACGCGCGTAACTCCACTCAAGTGTTCGCCGACAACAACGTCGGTAAGACGGCCATCAACCAGCTGATCAACGCCTGCGGCACGACCACCCTGGTCAACCAAGCGGCGCCGGTCTCGGCTCTGCCGGGTTGCCCGTTCCCGAACCGTCTCGGCGCGACCTTCACGCCGACCGGCAACAGCAACAACCCGCTGGGTTGGGACTCGTTCAGCGACTCGATGATCAACTTCATCGGCGTGAACACGACCGACACCACGATCTACGAGCGTAGCATCCTCGGCGCATTCGTCGCCGGCGACGGCTATGACTTCTGGGGCGCTGGTCCGATCGGCTTCGCCGTCGGTGTCGAGTATCGTCAGGAAGAACTCGCACAGCGTGCAGACGCTGCGAAGGAAGCCGGCGACATCTTCGGCTTCAACGCGCAGTCGTCGATCTC
Organism: uncultured Terricaulis sp.; assembly: GCA_964405865.1. Taxonomy (GTDB): domain Bacteria; phylum Pseudomonadota; class Alphaproteobacteria; order Caulobacterales; family Aquidulcibacteraceae; genus Vitreimonas. The sequence continues at coordinate 2,882 of CAYOPM010000011.1, forward strand.
GGGCCGTTACGACGTGATGGAAGTGTACGGCGAGTTCACGCTCCCGATCATCTCCAACCAGCCGTTCGCCCACTACCTCGGCTTCGAAGGCGGCTATCGCTTCTCGGATTACTCGACGGGCGCAGGCCGGACCGACACCTACAAGGCCGGTCTGGAATACGCTCCGGTCGAGTGGCTGACGTTCCGCGGTATCTACAACCGCTCGGTTCGTGCTCCGACCGCGTTCGAACTGTTCCAAGGCGGCGACCAGAACTTCCCGGCACACTCCGACCCGTGCTCGGCCACGATCATCAACGCTTTGGTGGGCGCGGCTCAAACGCAACGTGACGCAGTCTGCACGGCCTGGTTCGCGGCTGGCGGCGCTGCCTTCCCGGGTTCGGGCGGTGGTCCGTACACCTACCAGCAGTCGAACAACCAGGTTGAAGCCTTCCAAACTGGTACGGCTGGCCTGCAACCGGAAATCGCCGACTCGTACACGGCTGGTGTCGTGTTCAACCCGGATTGGTTCCCGATTGGCCGTCTGGCTCTGTCGATCGACTGGTTCAACCTCGATCTGCAAGACCAGATCGCGCTGCGTTCGATCGCCAGCATCTACAACGGCTGCTTGACCGATCTCGGCTTGGGCGGCGGTGACTGCGATCTCGCTCCGCGTAACGCGTCGGGCCAGATCATCTCGGTCGACCAGACCCGTTCGAACTTTGCGGGTCACTCGGAAGTCAGCGGTATCGACTACAACATCCGTTGGAGCCACGATATCGACGGCATCGGCACGGTCGGCGTGAACACGCTGGTCACCTGGTACGACGAAGCCACCGGCGCCTTCGCGGGCATCGGCCAAGTTTCGGGCGGTATCGGTGGTGCGTTCAACGAATGGGCCGCTGCGACGACCTTCACGTGGGATCGCGACGCCCTGTCGCTCCTGCTGCGTTGGACTTGGGAGTCGGAACTCGAAGGCGCCACGCTCGGCATCGGCGACAACGACACCATCGAGCCGTACAACCTCTGGACCCTCGGCGCTCGCTACGATCTGAACGACAATGTTTCGATCTCTGGCAGCATCGACAACCTGTTCGACGAAGAGCCGCCGGTGTTCCTGGCAGCCCAAGCGTTCGGCCAGTTCAACACGGACGGTTCCAGCTACGATCAGCTGGGTCGCGCCTTCCGCGTCGGCTTGCGCCTGCGCAACTAATCTCCGCACTTGTCGGAGTAAGCGGACGGCGGCTCGAAAGAGCCGCCGTTTTGCTTTAGGGCATTTGTCGAAGATGACGTCCGCATCGCCGCCAAACGCCGTGATCGCCGCCGCCGTGCAAAAACTGCGCAGCGGCCAAGCGCGCGAGGCCGATGCGATGCTGCAAGCGGCGCTCAAAAGCTCGCCAAACGATGCGGACTTGCTGGCTGTCGCTGGCGGCGTCGCGCGCCAGCTCGGACGGCCAGGGGAGGCGGTGGCGTTGCTGCAGCAGGCCGTCGCTCTGCAGCCGCGCTCAGCGCCGCTGCACAATTCCCTCGGCGCCGCGCGCAAAGCCAACGGCGATCTCGCCGGCGCGCAAGACGCGTTCGCGCACGCTGTCGCGCTGCAGCCAGATCTGTTCGACGCGCACTTCAATCTGGGGCTCAGCCTCGATGCGGCGGGCGCGTATGCGGAAGCGCTCACGCCGCTGCGCCGCGCCGCTGAACTCGCGCCAAACCGAAGCGAAGCGCATGAAGCGTTGGGCAATGTCCTGGTGCGCGCCGGTGAGCCGTCTGAGGGACTAAAGGCGCTCAAGCGCGCCGCTGCGCTGAAGCCCGGCAGCGCCAGCATTGCGCACAATATGGGCATCGCGCATGAAGCGCTGAAAGACGATGTGGCGGCACTCGCGGCGTTCAAGGAAGCGGTGCAACGCGCCCCGCAGCAGGCGGTATCTTGGTTCGGTATCGGCAATGTCGAGCGCCGCGCCGGCGCTCATGCGGCCGCGATCAACGCCTACCGCCAAGCCATTGAGATCAAGCCAAACTATCTCGAAGCGCATGAGGCGCTGAACGACACGACGTGGGAAGCGGCCGAACAGGGGCTCCTGGCCTCCTATCCGTACGCGATCCAGCGCATGCCGCAGGATGCTGATCTCCACCGTGCTTACGCCAATCAGCTGATCCGCGTGCGCCAACTCGGCGAGGCGGAAACCTATGCGCGCCACGCGCTATCGCTGGAGCCGGACAATCCCGCCAGCCACGACGCGCTCGGTAAAGCTCTGTTCGGCGCGCAGCGCTTTTCGGAAGCGGCCGAGAGCTTCAAGCGCGCTGTCGATTTGGCGCCGAAGGATCAGCGCGCCTGGGCGCAATACGCCGACGCCCTGGTGCGCGACGCCAAGCTCGGCGGCGCACACGATGCGCTGACGCGCGCGCTTGCGCTCGCGCCGTACGATCAGGAAAATCTCGCGCGCATGTCGGTGCTGCTGCGTTTGCTTGGCGAGGAGCGGGCGTACGGCAAGCTCGTCGATTACGATGCGCTGACCTCAGTGATCAGCGTGCGTCCGCCCGAGGGCTTCAAGGATATTCAATCCTTCCACCGCGAGCTCGCGCCGTACCTGCAGTCCAAACATCTGAGCAAGCAGGCGCCGTCGGGGCAGACATTGACCGGCGGCACGCAAACGCTCGGCGCGCTGTTTGCTGATCCGCACCCGTTGATCCAGGGTCTGCGGCAAAGCCTGCATGAAGCGGTGATGGCGTTCGTGGCGGCGTTGCCGGACGATCCGAGCCATCCGTTCTATGGCCGCCGCCAAAAGGCGATCCAGTTCGCCGGCTCTTGGTCCGTGCGGCTCGCCTGCGGCGGCTATCACGTCAACCACACTCACTCGGCTGGTTGGATCAGCTCGGCTTACTATATTGAGCTTCCCGAAGCAGTGGCCGGCGACGGTCGCCAGGGCTGGTTCAAGATGGGGGAGACCAATCCCGATCTTTCGCCCGATCTGCCCGCCGAACGCTGGGTTCAGCCGGAGGCCGGCAAGCTGGTGCTTTTCCCGTCCTATGTCTGGCACGGCACACAAAGCTTTGATCGCGGCGATCAGCGGCTGACAGTGGCTTTCGACGTCATTCCGGCCAGCGATTAGCTTGACCTTGCTGGGGTCGGTCGTTAGAGACCAGCCTTCATTCGGAACGGCCGCAGCCTTAACCCGCGCTGCCCCGCCGATTGGCACTATTTTTTGCGCGCCGCATGTGGTTCCCGAAAGGGCCGCTGGGCGCGCTGTTCGAGTTTGGAAGACAAGAGGGCTAAAGGCGAAATGCCGACGATCAACCAGCTGATCCGCAAGCCGCGGCACCCGAAGCCGGTGCGCAATAAGTCGCCGGCGCTGAAAGCGTCGCCGCAGCGCCGTGGCGTTTGCACCCGCGTCTATACGACGACCCCGAAGAAGCCGAACTCGGCGCTTCGTAAGGTTGCTAAGGTTCGTCTGACCACCGGCATCGAAGCCGTGTGCTACATCCCGGGCGAAGGCCACAATCTGCAGGAGCACTCTGTTGTGCTCATCCGCGGCGGCCGCGTGAAGGACTTGCCGGGCGTTCGCTATCACATCCTGCGCGGCGTGCTCGATACGCAAGGCGTGAAGGACCGCAAGAAGCGCCGCTCGCTCTATGGCGCCAAACGACCGAAGTAAGGATTTAAAGAATGTCTCGCCGTCACCGCGCCGAGCCGCGCGAAGTTCTGCCCGATCCCGTTCATGGCGATCTCGTTCTGACCAAGTTCATGAATTACATCATGTACGAAGGTAAGAAGTCTGCCGCCGAGCAGATCGTTTACGGCGCGCTCGACACGGTCGAGAAGAAGCTGAAGCGTGCGTCGATCGAAGTCTTCCACGACGCGCTGGGCAATGTCGCCCCGTCGATCGAAGTGCGTTCGCGCCGCGTCGGTGGCGCGACCTATCAGGTTCCGGTCGAAGTTCGCCCTGAGCGCCGTCAAGCGCTGGCGATCCGCTGGCTCGTCGGTGCGGCGCGCGCCCGCAACGAGAACACGATGCAAGAACGCCTCGCCGGCGAACTCATCGATGCATCGAACAACCGCGGCAACGCGGTGAAGAAGCGCGAAGACACGCACCGGATGGCGGAAGCCAACCGCGCGTTCTCACACTACCGCTGGTAATCCAAACGGATCACCGGCGCTTCGGACGCCGGACATAAACCCGGCGCCGAAAGACGCCGGGCGATCAAACACACGGACAGAATTGTCATGCCTCGTCAGTACAAAATCGAAGACTACCGCAACTTCGGCATCATGGCTCACATCGATGCCGGCAAGACGACGACGACCGAGCGGATTCTGTTTTACAGCGGCAAGTCGCACAAGATCGGCGAAGTCCACGATGGCGCGGCCACCATGGACTGGATGGAGCAAGAGCAAGAGCGCGGCATCACCATTACGTCGGCTGCTACGACGACGTTCTGGAACGATAAGCGTCTGAACATCATCGACACCCCCGGCCACGTCGACTTCACCATCGAAGTCGAGCGCAGCTTGCGCGTGCTCGACGGCGCCGTCGTCGTGCTCGACGGCAACCAAGGCGTTGAGCCGCAGACCGAAACCGTTTGGCGCCAAGGCGACAAGTACAAGGTTCCGCGCATCATCTTCGCCAACAAGATGGATAAGACCGGCGCCGACTTTTACATGTGCGTCGAAGACATCAAGAAGCGCCTCGGCGCGCGTCCAGTGCCGCTGCAGCTGCCGATCGGCATCGAGTCGGGCTTCAAGGGCCTGGTCGATCTCGTCGAGATGCGCGCGATCATCTGGAAGGATGAAAGCCTCGGCGCGAAGTTCGATTACGTCGATATTCCGGACGACCTGAAGGACAAGGCCGCCGAGTATCGCGCTGGTCTCGTCGAAGCCGCCGTCGAAATGGACGACGATGTCATGGCCGAATACCTCGATGGTAAAGAGCCGGACGTCGCGACGCTGAAGCGCCTGATCCGCCTCGCGGTTCTGAAAGCGGCTTGGTATCCGATGCTGCTGGGCTCGGCGTTCAAGAACAAGGGCGTGCAGCCGCTGCTCGACGCCGTCGTCGATTACCTGCCGAACCCGCTCGATCGCCCGGCGATCAAGGGCGTCGACATGGACGACCCGGAAAAGGAAATCACGCGTCCGTCGAGCGATAGCGAACCGCTGGCGCTGCTCGCGTTCAAGATCATGGACGACCCGTTCGTCGGCACGATCACTTTCTGCCGCATCTATTCGGGCATCCTGAATGCTGGCGATCACCTGCTGAACTCGACGCGCGATAAGAAAGAGCGCGCCGGCCGCATGCTGTTGATGCACGCCAACAACCGCGAAGACATCAAGGAAGCTTATGCCGGCGACATCGTCGCTCTGGCGGGCCTGAAGGAAGTGCGCACCGGTGACACGCTCTGCGATCCGCAGAAGCCGGTCATTCTCGAGCGCATGGAATTCCCGGAGCCGGTTATCGAAGTGGCCGTCGAGCCGAAGACGAAGGCCGACCAAGAAAAGCTCGGTGTCGCTTTGGCGAAGCTGGCCGCGGAAGATCCGTCTTTCCGCGTGTCGACCGATCAAGAGTCGGGTCAGACCATCCTGAAGGGGATGGGCGAACTCCACCTCGACATCAAAATCGACATTCTGCGCCGCACCTATAAAGTCGAAGCCAATGTTGGCGCGCCGCAAGTTGCGTATCGCGAGAAGCTCGGCCGCGCCGCGACTATTCTCTATACGCACAAGAAGCAAACCGGTGGTTCGGGTCAGTTCGCCGAAGTGAAGATCGAGTTTGAACCGGGCGAACCGGGCTCGGGCTTCAAGTTCGAGAACAAGATCATCGGCGGCAACGTGCCGAAGGAATACATTCCGGGCGTCGAAAAAGGCCTCAACATGGCCAAGGAAAACGGCTTGCTCGCCGGCTTCCCGGTCATCGACGTGACGGCGCGCCTGATCGACGGCAAGTATCACGACGTCGACTCCAACGTCCTGACGTTCCAGATCGCAGCGCAAGCCGCGTTCCGCGAACTGAAGGAGAAGGGCGACGCGCGCTTGCTCGAACCGATCATGAAGGTCGAAGTCACGAGCCCGGAAGATTATGTCGGCTCGGTCATCGGCGATTTGAACTCGCGTCGTGGCATGATCCAAGGTCAGGACATGCGCGGCAACGCGACGATCATCAACGCGCAAGTGCCGCTGGCCAACATGTTCGGCTACGTCAACGCGCTGCGTTCGTTCTCGCAGGGCCGTGCGTCGTACGTGATGGAATTCTCGCACTACGAAGAAGTGCCGAAGGCCGTCGCGACCGAAGTGCTTGCGAAGCTCCGCGCGTAAGAGACACGTTCAACGAAATGCGAAAGGGCCGCTTGAAAGGGCGGCCCTTTTTGCGTGTTCGCGGGCGCGCACCACCAGCCCGGCGGTGAGCCGCGGGCTGATGGCCTTTGCGCCAACACCCTAAGCGGCGGCGCTTGAAATTTGGACGTCCTCTGGAAACGGCGCACCGGCGCCGCGCTCGATGAGTTGCTTTAGACTGACCAAGAAGGTCGCCCACTTCGTATTGCAGTGATGCATGAACTCGGTCGACTGCTTCCACCCCTCGTGACGAAACAACACGAACGTGACGTCGCCCTGTTGTCTCAGGTCGAAGCGAATGTGCGTGCCAATCCAGTCGTTGTGCGCGTCGATGACCTCCCAAAGCACAAGCTCGCCGCGCCTCAATTCCTTCACCCTCACGTCGACATGCGCTTTCTCGCCGAAGCGGAAGCGGATGATCCCGTCGAGGGTTGCGTCGCCGCTGGTGTCGGATGACCACCAGCCGCACAGACCCTTGATCGTAGTGAGCGCTTCGTAGACGGCATTTGACGAAGCTTTCACGCCGATGCGATGTTGGATATCTGACACGAGCGTTCTCCTTTGCGCCGACGGCGCAGTTCAAGTCTGATACGAATTGTGTAAGTGACGCGCGCTCACGCCGCCTGCTTGAAATCGCCCAGTTGCGCCGCGAGTGCGCGCTGGAAAGCGGGGCGGGTGGTGCAGCGTTCGACATAGGCTGCGAGGTTGGCGTGCGTGTTTGTGAGCTCCGGGAGGATACGCAGCACGCTGGACATCATCAGATCACCAACGGTGAAGCGTTCGCCGTCGAGATAGCGCTTGTTGCCAAGTGCGTCGGAGAGGCCCTTCAACCGCTTCTGCGCGAACTCGACAGCGCCAGGGCGGCGGAGCTTGGCCCATTCTTCGCTGGCGTAGAACAAGTCGATCAGCGCGACTTGCATGAGGAAGGGCTCGATCGAGTTGAGCGCGGCGATCACCCATTGCGTCGCGCGTGCGCGGGCTTGTGGTTCTTTGGGCAGCAACGCTTCTGAACGCTCGGCGATGTGCAACACGATGGCGCCGGTCTCGAAAAGCACGAAGCCATCTTCTTCGAAGATCGGCACTTGGCCGAATGGTTGCAGCGCGCGGTATTCGGGTTTGTCCTGTTCGCCCATCTTGAGCAGGCGCGATTGATAGGGGATGCCGGCTTCTTCGAGCGCCCAGCGCGGGCGCAGATCGCGCACTTGGCCGCGGGCGAAGTCAGGCACCCATTCGAAAGCGGAGATGGTGATCATCAGAGGTCCTCCATCGTCGGCATCGGATTGCACGGCATGATCTCGACGGCGTCGCCGGGGAAAATCGAGAAGTGCGGGTGGTTCAAGAAGAGCTTAGCCGCCGCGTCGTGCGACTCCGCTTCGACGATGATGTAGCCGGCGATGTTGTTAGAGATGTCGCTCACGCCTTTGGAATCGACGCGCTTGGTCTTGCCGAGCGGGGAGCCTTCGTCGGCGGCTTTGCTCTTGTTCTTCTCTTGCCACTCGCCCCAGGCTTTCATGCCCTGGATCTCGCGCTCTTTGCGCGTCTTCTCATCGAGATCGTTCCAGCCTGAGCGCGCGAACGCTTCGGGTGAACCAACGTACAGCGCCATGAATTTTGGCATCGTCTTCTCCTTGGACTATCGTTTCTGTTGTTGGGCGGCGTAGGCCGCCAGTTTGTTGAAGAGGGAAGTCCATCCGCCGACATGGCTGTCGCGGCGTTCGACCGTTTCGAACGGCGTTTGATGGAAGGTCATCGTCGTTGTGCCGCTTGGGTTTTCGCGAAACGTGATGGTGACGAGTGTTTCGACGCCGCCGGCGGGGCCTTCGTCCCACATCCAGGTGAAGACGAGGCGCGTCGGCTCTTCAATCTCGCGGTATTCGCCGCCGAACCAGTTATCGCCGTGATCCTTCGAGCGGATCATGCCGCGATACTTGCCGCCGACGCGGAAATCGATCTCTACCTCGGGGCAATCGAAACCCTCCGGCCCCATCCACTTCGCGAAGTGGTTCACATCCGTCCACAGCGAGAACATGAGCGCGGCGGGTGCATCAAGATCGCGCGTGATCAGGAGTTCGTCGTCGGCGAGCGTCGCGCTCATTTCTTGTCCTTCTTTAGCTTGGCGATGTAGGCGTCCATCTTGTCGAAGCTGCCGGTCCAGAAGCGGCGGTAGTAAGAGAGCCACTCGTCAACGTGCTTCAGCGCTTGTGGTTCGAGCTGGCAGGGGCGCCATTGCGCTTCGCGGCCGCGCGAGATGAGACCGGCGCTCTCCAACACTTTCAGATGCCGCGAGATGGCGGGCAGCGAGATGTCGAACGGCTCGGCGAGCTCGTTCACCGTCGCTGGACCTTTCGCAAGGCGCTCCAGGATCGCCCGCCGCGTTGGATCGGCGAGGGCTGACAGCGTTTCGGAAAGTGCGTCCGTCTGCATTTAACCGATGTGTTAAATACAAGATGCGAAAGAGTCAACGCGCAAAGAAAAACGCCCCGGCCGTGAAGCCGGGGCGTTGAAGTCTAGTTGCGTACTAAAGGTAATCGCCGGCCTTAGAACAGGCCCGGGATGCCCACGAGGCTGGCTTGGCTGGCGCCATTGCGATCGCGATCGCGCAGCGTGCCGCCCCAGTTGTAGCGCAGGCCGATCGACCACGTGTCGACGTCGCCGCCGTCGAAGTCGACGGTGTTGTAGGCGGCCGTGACCGAGATCGGCACAGAAGCGAATTGGTATTCGCCGCCGACGCCGTAAGCGAAGGCATCTTCGTCATCGACATCGTTCTCGAGGTTGGCCCAGCCGATCGAGCCGTCGAGACGGAAGTTGTCGTTGATGAAGAAGCGGCCTTCGACGTTCACGCCGAAGCCGTCGACGTCTGCGTCGTCATTGTTGCCGTACGCCAGCGCGCCCGCGAGCGTCCAGTTGGCGAAGTACTTGTTGGCTTCGAGACCGACAACGTAGGTTTCGCTGTCGTCGCTGCCGCCGATGCCGACGAACGCACCGAAGAGGTGATCGTCGTTGCGGCCATAGACGTGACCAACGAGGCCATAGCCTTCGTCGCCTTCGTCAATGTCGTTGTAGTTGGCGTTGACTTCGAACACGATCGAGCCCGAGCCAGCGAACGCCACGGCGCCTTCAACGCCGTAGAAGTCGGTGTCATCGGCGTCGTTTTCGATGTTGCCGAATTGAGCGCCGACGTAGCCCGTTTGAGCTGCAGCGACGCCCGGCACGGCGAGAGCGACGATAGCCGCTGCGCCGATAATCCAGTTACGCATTAGAGTTTACCCCTGTGGTCACCCGTTCTGGGAAACGAACACATGCGCTCGGGCCCCGTAACGAGCAATTCCACACGCCCAATTCGTTAATAATTAACAGGCCTTGATGCGTTCCGGTCACAGCTCTGGCGCGCGTAAGCTATTGTCACAATTCGCCAAATTGGAGAATCGGCAGAGCATGCATCCAACCTCGTGCATCGGCGCATCTTACCTGTACGAGGACAAGGCCCGAGGAGGGTCCGACGGCATGCGCCTATTGATTTCCGCCGCCTGTTTGATGGCCGCCTTGGCGGCCGCCGCGCCTGTCTGGGCGCAAACGGCGCCGACGCCGCAGACACAGCCAGTGCCGCGCATCGCCGAACCCGCGCCGTCCCCTTTGGCACCCTCGGGCCTGAGCTGGCAGCGTTATCCGCGCGCTCGCGAAGTGCAGCTTCAGAACCTGGCGGCTTTCGTGCGTATCCGGCCGGAGGATCGCGAGGACGTCGCCATCGCCATCATCAATCCGGGATCACTGGAAGCGCCAAACGTGCGCCTCGCCGGCCGTAGGTTGGTCGTGGACGGTCGTCAGCGCGGCCGCCTGCAGGGCTGCACGGTGCGCGGCATGGCTGGTTTTGAGGTCAACATCGCCCGCGTCGGCAGCGTCAGCACCGCGCAACTGCCGATCGTGGAAATTCGCGTTCCCGAACGGGCCATCGTGTCTGCGCGCGGCGCCATGCGGCTGCATCTGACCCGCGCCGACAGCGTCCAGCTGACATTCGACGCCTGTGGGGATGTCGTTATCGAGCGCGTCAATGATGAGGCCGAGGTGTCGATCTCGCACGAAGCGCGCTTGCGGATCTTTGATGTGGGCCAGCTCGAAGCATCGCTGGCGGGCAATGGCGAGGTGGTTGCCGGTTACATCCGGGACGGGCTGACCGTGTCGATCGCCGGGCCGGGCCGGTTCCAAGCGGCGCGGGCGCAGGGCCCAGCCAATTTCGTCATCCAAGGCCCAGGCGAAGCCGTCGTCCGGGGCGGTGACCTTGAAGAACTTACCGTTGTTATCAACGGCCCGGGTAAGGTCGAGCATGGCGGCAGCGCTGAATCTCTCGACGCGTTCATTGTCGGGGGCGGCGAGCTGCGCGTGCGCGATGTTGACGGCGAAGTAACCCAGCGCGTCATTGCCGGTGGAGATGTCATCATCGGGCCGTAAACGACCCTTTGCCGGGCCGGAGAATCCGATCATCTGTCGCCTCTTAAGTGGGACGCATAACGCGTCAGAGGAGGTGGCCATGCCCGCTGCGATTTCTTGCGTGACGTTTCCGGTCGATGATCTGCAGAAGTCGATCGCCTTCTACTCTCAACTCGGCCTGACGCCCGAAGAGCAGGACGAAGAGCATGCTTCGTTCGACATCGACGGCGTCTATCTCGTTCTGCTCGATCGCAGCGAGTTCGGCACTTATGTCGAAAAGGTCGGTCATCGCCCAGCTGGGCGTGGCGCGGCTGAGACGATCATCTCGTACTTCGCCGAAAGCCGCGCCGACGTCGATGGACTGATGGCGAAGGCCAAGGGCGCCGGGGCTTCGGTGTCGGCGGCGTCGGATGATGACGGCGTCTATTCCGGCTACTTCACCGATCCGGACGGCCACACCTGGGAAGTGCTGTTCGACAGCGAATAAGCTTTTCTACTTGGCAAACGATGCAGCGCGCGGAGCGATCCGCGCGCTGTTTTGCGTTTAGCGATTGACGAGGACGCGGCGTTTGCCGTCGTGATCCGGCGGTGAGATGACGCCAGCTTGTTCGAGCTGCTCCATGATGGATGCTGCCGTGTTGTAGCCGATCATAAGCTTGCGCTGCAGGTAGGCGGTGGTGGCGCGCTGGTCGGCGATGACGATGGCGCGTGCGGCGGCGACCGTCGCCTCGATTGGCTGCCTAGCCTGAAATGCCGGGACCACCCGATGCGAGATGATTTCAGGCCACTGCGCCACCAGATCGGCGAACGCTTGACAGGTCTCATCCCACTCGTCGCCTGACGCGCACAAATCCAGGATCACGCTTCCGTCTCGCGTCGACGTTCCTATGCAGCGCAGTCTTATCCACCGCTCGTCGCTGCGTTCGATCCACAGGCGCTCCTCGTTTACACGCACCTCTTGTGCTTCGTCGCCGAAGAATGTGCGCGCACGGGCGGCAAAACGGTCGAGCAGAGCGTCGCGTCCGCCGGCCAACTTTATGCTGGTGGGCGTGACATGAAATATGTAGCCCGCGACCGGGCGCGCCTTTGGTTTTAGCTCGTCCATGGCGCCAGCCGATCATGGGTGGTTCAGCGTGACAAGCACGCGCCGCAGAACAAATTGCGTGGGCCATGAGCGCGTGTGCTGAGGTGGGCGAATGAACACACATCGCCGGACACGAGCCAGTTCAGTTCGCTTCAGCGTCGATCGCGCGGCTGCTCATGTCAGTGAGGTAGGCGTAGAGATCGGCGCCATGGCAACCGCGGCAGCCGCGTGTCACGGCCAGATGTTCGCCCCAGGCGATGGAGGCAGCGTCCGTCGGGATGGCAGTCGCGAACGGGGGCGGGGCCTCGAAGGAGCGGAAGTGCGCCTCGCTGGCGACATAGACCCAAGCCAGGAACAACAGGCCCAACCCGACCAGAACGCCTGCGCCCAGCCCAATCCACCGAAGAATCTGCATCGTCCCTCCGATCCAGAGGCGACCATGCTGCGAGAGGGCTGGCAACAGGGCGCCCCGCCCTTGCGAGCGCTTTCCCCTTCGGGCATAAGCCCCGGCCTGACCTCCCGGCGGTGCTAGAAAGCAGCGCGGGAGCTTTGGCATGTCTGGCGGAAGCCAGCCGGCTAAGGCACGGGCGGCACAGGAGTTTAGCTCAGCTGGTAGAGCATCGGTCTCCAAAAACCAGGGTGAGCCTTATTTTTCAAGTATTTAGCTTGCAAACCGCGACCGCGTCGGCGCGGAAATATCAATAAGTTAGCGGAAAACTGCAAACTGCCTTGCGCATCCGCGCGACCACCGCTTGCATCCGATCATCCGGGACGCGGAGTGACGATGGAAGTGAGCCGACTACTCGAACGCTGTGCCGCCGTTGGAATGCGTCCCGCGCGAGTGAGCGTGATGGCCGGATTGTCGGCGGACTATCTTAGAAACCTAGCGCGGGGGACTATACGCGACCCCTCGATACGCAAGCTTCACGCGATTGCGAAAGTACTTGGCACAAACGCTCTGTACCTAGCCGGTCTGACGGACGATTGTCGTCCACCAGATGAACTCAACCAGTGGCCAGCCACGGAGCTTATCGTCGAAGGAGATGTCTCTCGCGGTCGATGGCTTGAGAGTCGCGTTATCGAGTCCTTCGTTCGGCGACCTTCGGTGATGCTTGCGGCCTCATGCTATCGTGGGCATCGACAATTCGCCCTCGCAGTTGCTGACGCGAGCCTTGAGCGCGTTGGTATTTCCCAAGGGTCCGAGTTGCACTGCGTCGCGGTGAATGCGCAGAGCCAAGTCTGTCTTCGCGAACAAGTAGTTATTGTTCGCCGCACGAGAAGTGATCTGACTGAACGATCAGCTTGGGTTGCTGCACAAGTGCCAGAAGATGCGCTCGTGGAGGCGGTGGCAATCGCTACTTACACGCCGCTGTCACAGGTCGGCGTAGGAGCGCGCACAACCTAATCAACACGAGGTGCCTCAGTCAGCAGCGCCGCCGAGACGTTCGGCGGCGCTGCGTCGACTTCATCGCGCTGCCATGCGCGCTAGCGTTCGCTCAATCAGCCCACGAATTGCACCCGAACTCATTTGGTTGTGGCGGCCGTCGTAAGTGGCTGGAGCTCCATTCCAAAGACTGCCTTTGCACACGAACAAAATTCGACCGCGTAACCAGCGCGAGATGATTCGTGTGCTCTCCGGAAAGGGGATCTCATCACCATACTCGTCGTGACCCATGTGGCCTTCGCCCCACATCGAGTAGTCGAAATACTCATCATCGACTTCGACGAGTTGTTCATTGTCTCGTCTGTGCGCTCGTACACCGTCGAGCCGGGCGTTTGTATCTTCGTCATCGGGCAACGCGCGGCGCAACTCGGCTAGCTCCAACAGCAAGAACGATTCGGCCGGAGCTTCCTCGATCTGCTCCAGAATGAGGCGGCGAGGTTTTGCGATGTGGAAGCCGCGCGCTCCCGTTCCGAACTCAAGACATCCACGCTCGCGCGAATATCCAATCGTCTCGTAGTCTAGTCCTCCGCCCGAGGGTAAATGCGCGTGGTTGGCTGCACGTCCAATAAACGGGCTTAGCGCAGCGACAATTTGGGGGAGTTCGGTCCAGGTCACGCTCGAAGCGCTGGTAGGATTGACACTCTCCACCGCTGACGACCAGCGAGCGCGGCTACGAGTGTGGAAGTCTTCAAGTGCTCGCGGTTTTGCCAGAGGTTGTGGCGCTGCCACTTCCAGCATGCGTTGGGCGTGCTTGAAGTTTTGAAAGCCTGCTAGCCTCGCCGCCTCATCAAGCGCTTCGTGATGCTTGACTGCGCGTGCTCGGCTAATGTGTTTTGCGACTCTCTTGATACCGTCGATCGACGACGGTCGACGAATTGCCGACATTTGTCTTACTCCTGCGGCTCTGTCGAAACGTCGCCCACCTACCGATCCGGGAGCCCGGAAAGACGAATGTCTGGAATTTGAACTTGGCAGTGCCGCTCGCAGCTTCGCCGTGGTGGGCGTCAGGCTCCTGCCTGGAGCCAAGTACATTCATAGGCGCAGTTCGGCACACTGGCAACGTCGGGACGCAGACCCTCGGTCTGGTGGACCGAAGTTCGTGCGAAAATGACCGCTAGGGGTCTCCGCAAGGTACTGAAAAACGGCAGTTGCGTGCCTCGTGGCGGCAGAATAGAAGTCCGCCATCCCACATAATCCAGCAAACCGGGCGCGCGGGAGACTTTCTGCAAACTGCGCGCATGGTTTGAACGTGGGAAATTGGCTAGAAAAGCCAATCATATCAGGGCTTAGGAGTTTAGCTCAGCTGGTAGAGCATCGGTCTCCAAAACCGAGGGTCGTGGGTTCGAGTCCCTCAACTCCTGCCAGCCCGGCTTGTAGGCCGGGCGCAGACGCCCGATGTGACGCGTAACGGAAGCAAAGAAGAGTTGAATGTCGAGCGACACCGATAACGAATCTGAACCACGCCGCCGCGGCGGTCCGTTCCGTTTTTGGGGCGAAGTGCGGGCTGAGGCGCGCAAGGTCACTTGGGCGACGCGTCAGGAAGTGATTGTCTCGACGATCATGGTGCTGATCATGGCCGTGGCCGCGTCGATCTTCTTCTTCTTCGTCGACTGGATCCTGCGCACGCTGGTCCAACTCATTCTCGGCATCGGTGGTTGAGCAACATGGCCGACACACAAGAAAACCAAACCACGCAAACCTCGCCGCGTTACGCCGGCAAGGCGCGCTGGTACATTGTCCACGCGTACTCGAACTTCGAGCAAAAGGTCGCTGAAGCGATCCGCGAGCAGGCTGGCCGCCAAGGCCTCGAAGAGCAATTCGAAGACATCCAAGTGCCGACCGAGGAAGTCACTGAAGTCGTGCGCGGATCGAAGAAGGTGCGTCAGCACCGCCACTTCCCGGGCTATGTGCTGGTGAAGATGGAAATGACCGACGAGGCGTATCACCTCGTCAAGAACACGCCGAAGGTCACCGGCTTTCTCGGCACGCAAAGCAAGCCGCAAGCGGTGTCCGACAAGGAAGTTGAGCGCATCTTGGGCCGCGTTGCCGAAGTTGGCGCCGCCAAGCCGCGCAATCTCATCCACTACGAAGTGGGCGAGCGCGTGAAAGTTTCGGACGGTCCGTTCCAGAGCTTCGAAGGCACGGTCTCGGAAGTGGACGAAGATAGCGGGCGCTTGAAAGTGGCCGTCATGATCTTCGGCCGCGAGACGCCGGTCGATCTTGAATACGCTCAGGTCGAAAAGCTCCGCTAATCGGGGAGGCGCGGTTGTGCTGAAGGCGCTGCCGCGAATTCTCTTGGGGCTTGCCGCGATCGTCGCGGCGATTGCGCTTGTCTTTCTGGTTTATCCGCCGGCGTTGCAGGGCGCGTACGCAGCGCTGCAGCAAGATAACAATCCGCGTCCGCCGGTGACGATTGCGCGCGGCGTGCATTGGGTCGGCGCGTCGGATGTCGCGGCTTATCTGATCGAGACTGAGGATGGTCTCATTCTCATCGATGGCGGCTATGCCAGCACAGCGCCGCAAATCATCGCCAATATCGAAGCGCTGGGCTTCGCCATGCGCGACGTGCGCATCATCCTGAACACGCACGCGCACTTCGATCACGCTGCGGGCCTGGCCGCGTTGAAGGCCGCCAGCGGCGCTGAGCTCTTTGCGAGTGCGGCTGATGCGGTGCAGTTGCGGCAGGGCGGCGCGAACGATTTCTATCTGCGCAATTTCTGGCGCTTTGCTCCCGTCGAAGTCGATCGCGAATTGGCCGATGGCGACGAAGTGACGTTGGGCGGCGTCACGCTGACCGCGCATCTGACGCCTGGTCACACTAAGGGCTGCACATCGTGGACGTTTCCGGTGACGATGCATGACGGGCGTGTCGCGCAAGCGTTGATCATCTGCTCGCTTTCGACGCTGACGTTCGATCTGGTCGACAATCCGGACTACCCTGAGATCGCAGCCGACTTCGCGCGCACTTACGACACGCTGCAAAGCTTGCCGTGCGATGTGTTTCTCGGCGCGCACGGCAATTGGTTCGATATCGAGGGTAAGCGCACGCGCATCGCTAATGGCGAACCGGATGCGTTCTACGATCCCGATGGCTGCCGCGCTTATCTCGCGCAAAGCCGGGCGGAGTTCGAAGCGGCGTTGGCGCGTCAGCAAAACTGAAGCGCCCGTCAACTCGGCCCTTGCGCGAATTCTATTGCCGTCGCGTACGATGCGCTTAGGCAGCGGCCATGCTGAGATTTGTCCTCGCCGCCGCTTTCGCTTGCATTGCCTTCGCGCCCACCGCTTGGGCGCAGGAAGCAGACGAAATCATCGTTACAGCACCGAAGCGCGGGGAGAGCGTCGCGCAGGATTTGCCGATGGCGCTGAACGCGTTTGGCGCTGAGGATTTGCGCGCGCGTAATGTTGAGGATTTGCAATCGCTCTCGTACGCGATGCCGAACGTGCAGCTGGAGGACATCGGCACGGCGCGCGGGATTGCGAACTTTTCCATCCGCGGCATCGGGATCAATTCGTCGATCGCGTCGGTTGATCCGGCTGTCGGCGTGTTCGTCGACGGCATGTATCTTGGCCTGAACGCAGGTTCGTTGACCGATCTCTTTGACGTCGAGGCGGTTGAAGTATTGCGCGGCCCACAAGGCACGCTCTATGGTCGCAACGTGACTGGCGGCGCCGTGTTGGTGCGCACGCGCGGGCCGAGCGATGTGTTCGATGCGCGCGCACGCGTGGCGCTGGAGACGGGCTCTAACTTGATCACGGAAGCGGCGATTGGCGGGCCGATTGCGCGTGATCTCTTGTCGGGGCGCTTGGCGATCTATCACAGCGATGACGGAGGCTGGCTCACGAACGATTTCGACGGCTCGTCGTTTGGCGCCAATGAGACCAACATCTATCGCGCAGCGCTGCGGCTGACGCCGGCGCGCGATTGGGAATTCATCCTGCGTGCGGAGCAGGGTTACGTCGATGGCGACGGCCCTGCCGGCCAGAACCACGCACTGCATGCGCGCGATAGCTTCGATTTCGCCATCGACAATCGCGGCTACGCGCGCACCGAGTGGGAACAGCTGCTGCTCGAAGCGAACTGGCGCGTTGCGTTCGGCGACGGCGTCGTCACCAGCATTAGCGGCTGGCGCAATGTTGAAGTGCCGTGGGCGGCGGATATCGATTCCACGTCGGCTTTCGTCTTCCACACGCGCGTGCTTAATCTGCATGAGCAATGGAGCGAAGAACTGCGCTATGCGGGGACGTTCGGGCCTGTCGCGCTGACGGCCGGCGTGTTCTATCTCGAACAAGAGCTCACCTATATCGACGAACGCAATTTCTCGCCGACCTTCCGCCGCACAGGTGGCGGGCGCGGCGATTTCACCAGCTGGGCAGCGTTCGTGGACGCCGATTGGCGCCTGAGCGATGAACTCACGCTGAGCGGTGGTTTGCGCTACACGCGCGAAGACAAGTTCAGCCAAATCTCGCGCGTGCGCCGCGCGATTGATGATCTTGATGGCCCCGGTGTGCTCGTGCCCGGCGAAGGCGTTGATGGCGGCAGCATTGATGCGCGTTCGCTCGTCTTCTCTGATGCGCCGTTCGATCAGCAATGGGAGGATTTGTCTCCGCGCGTTGGTCTGCAATGGCGGCCGAACGCGGATACGAACATCTACGCCAACTGGTCGCGCGCATTCCGCGGTGGCGGCGCCAATTTCCGCACCGCGTCGCTGGGCCTCGCGCCGCGCGCTTACGATCCGGAAGAGCAATCGACGTTTGAGATCGGCTGGAAGCAGGATTTCGAACGCGGGCGTCTCAACGTCGCGCTCTTCCATAACGAGATCGAAGACATGCAGCGCGAGACCAACCAGGCTGACGCGATCTCCGGCGTGCAGCAGATCGTTCTGAATGCGGGCGATGCAAGCATCTGGGGCGGTGAGATCGAAGCGCGCTTTGACGTGACCGACTACTTCGCCATCTCCGCGCAAGTCGGCTATGTGCATGGCGAATATGATGCGATTACTGAAGATCTGAACGGCGATCTCGTTATCAATGATGCTGACTACGCGCTCGAAATCCCACGCTTGGCGCCGTGGAGCTATGGCGTCGCGTTCGATTATGAGCGGCCGTTCGGCAAAGGCGTGGCGCGGGCGCGGCTTGCGTACAATCACCGCGATGATGCGTTGTACAACGACAACAATCTCGGTCGCTTGAACGAAGCCGACATGGTCGATGCGCGTCTAGGCTTCGATCACGATAGCGGCTGGTCGATCGCGCTCTATGGCGAGAACCTCCTCGATGAAGCGACGTTTGGCGGCGACACGGTGCTGCCGGCGACGGCTGCGTTCGGCTTTTCTGGCGGCGAACGCCCGACCTTCTCGCCGCTGAACAAAGGCCGCGTCTTCGGCATCGAGCTGCGCTGGCGCGGCTAGGGCGCATCCGCTATCTGAGCGGCATGCCGCTCCCGCACTTGCTCCTCGCCGTCGCCGTTATGGCGGTGTGGGGGACGAACTTCGTCGTTATCGCGTTTGCGCTGGAGCATTTGCCGCCGCTTCTGCTGGCGGCGTTGCGCTTTACGTTGGTGTTCTTCCCGCTCGCGCTCTTCATCAAGCCGCCGAAGGTGAAGTGGACGAACCTCGCCGCGTACGGCGTGCTGATTGGCGCAGGGCAGTTCGGGCTGCTCTTCCTCGCCATGAAAGGCGACATCACGCCGGGGCTCGCTTCGCTCGTGGTGCAGTCGCAGATCTTTTTCACCATCGCGCTTTCGATGCGCACCAGCGGTGAGCGTGTCGGGCTCTATCAATGGGCCGCACTCGCGCTGGCGACATCCGGCATCGCCATCATCTTTGCGAACTCAGGCGGCGGCGCGACGCCGTTAGGTTTGGGGCTCACTTTGCTCGCGGCGCTTGCGTGGGCGTGCGGCAACATCACGGCGCGCAAAGCCGGCGGCGTGCCGATGCTGCCGTACATTGTGTGGTCGAGCATCTTCGCGGTGCCGCCGCTGATCGTGTTGGCGTTAGTGTTCGAGGGTTGGCCCGCGATTGAAGCTGGTTTGCGCCGAGCCGATGTAGCGTCGTGGGCGGCAGTGGTCTGGCAGTCGGTGGGCAACACGCTGTTCGGCTACACAGCCTGGCAATGGCTGCTGGCGCGACATCCTGCGGCAATGGTGACGCCGATGGCGTTGCTCGTTCCAATATTCGGTATGTCGGCCTCGGCGATCGTGCTGCACGAGCCCATGCCAGGGTGGAAACTCGCCGCCGCTGCGTTGGTTATGGCCGGATTGGCGTTGAATCTCACTTGGCCGCTGCTCAAAACCGCCTTGCGCTGGCCCGCAAGCCGAACCTGAATCGCGCCTCACGCAGCGTCAAATCATTGTTTACGCAGCGTTAATCGACGCAATACCGACTACTCTAATCTGGACAAAATCATGGCTACACTTTAGCCTCACTCTCTGATCGATCCGGCAGAAGATGGCGCGACGTAGCGCTCAGAGCCGGACAGCGGGAGGAAAAACCGAGATGAAGCAGCGCGATGTACGCGCAGGCGTGAGCTTGCGTGCCCTGATGTCTGTTGTCCTTGGCGCGAGCGCGGCCCTGACGGCGGCGCCAGCCTTTGCTCAAGAGGAAGAAGACGGCGAAGAGATTGTCGTCACGGCGACGCGTCGCGACCAAACCTTGCAGGACGTGCCGATCGCCGTGACGCCGGTTGGCGCGCAGATGATTCAGAACTCGGGCATTCGCGACATTCAGGACCTGACTTCGGTCGCGCCGGCGCTGCAGTTCAATGTGTCTGAATCGGAAGCTTCAGCGACGGCGCGTCTGCGCGGCGTCGGCACGCAAGGTTCGAACCCGGGTCTTGAATCCGCGGTCGGCATTTTCATTGACGGCGTCTATCGCGCGCGCAACGGCGTGGCGCTGACCGACCTCGGCGATCTGCAACAGATCGAAGTTCTGCGCGGGCCGCAGGGCACGCTGTTCGGCCGCAACACCTCAGCCGGTCTGATCACGATCGCGACCGTCCAGCCGAACGTGAACGATTACGAGTTCGGCGGCGAGCTGACCTACGGCGCGTTCGACGAGCGCCGCGCGTCGGCCAGCGTGAACTTCCCGCTGGCGCCGGGCGTTGCCGGCTTCCGTCTGTTTGGCGCATGGGCCGAGCGCGACGGCTTCCTCGACACCAATGCCGACGGCACGAATCCGCTGCTCGGGCCTTCCGTCGCCAACCAAGATTCCGGCGACACCAACACGCGCGGCGTTTGGACGGTGCGCGGTCAGTTGCTCTGGCAGTTGACCGACAGCCTCGAAATGCGCGCCATCGCCGATTTCAGCGAACGCGATGAAGCGTGCTGCGGCGCCCAAATCTACAATCCGGAACTGCTCAACGGCAATCCGACCACCAACATGGATCCGCTCGGCAACGAGAGTGCGCCGCTTCCGTACGGCAGCGGCCGTCAGCAATGGGTCGCGAACCTCGGCGGCTACGGCCCGAATGTGAACGGCACGACGCCGCTGGGCGCATTGGGCGCCGGCAATATCGGCGACCGCCAAGCGTTCTCGAACTACGGCTATCCGGCCAGCGTTGAAGATTACGGCATCTCGACCGAGTTCAACTGGGACACTGATAGCGGCGTCACGGTCACCGCGATCTTTGCGTATCGCGTCTGGTCGTCGGGCGGCGGGTCGGACTCCGACTATTCGCAGGCGGACCTCGTTTATGTTCCGCAAGGGGACGGCGTTGGCACCGAGTACAGAACCCTCACGCAAGAATTCCGGATCGCGGGCGAGAACGGCCCGGTGAACTGGCTCGTCGGCATGTTCTTGTCGGATGAGGAAATCGATCGCGACTTCGCGTTCGCGACCGGCGCGCAGTACGGCCAGTACTTCGCCGGCCTCGACAGCATCATCTCGGGCGGCTCGGTTACGCCGGGCCTCGGTGTTGCGCCGACCGGCGGTTCGTTGCCGACGCTCTACAATGCGCTCGCGCTCGTTCCGGCCGGCGCCGGTTCGCGCGATAGCTATGCGCAGAACGGCACGTCGTGGGCGATCTTCACCCACAACATCATCGCGCTGAGCGATCAGACCGACCTCACCGTCGGCTTGCGCTTTACCCACGAAGAAAAGACGCTGACGGCGGACTTCAACACGCTGTTTTCGGCAGCGCCGTTGCGCGGCGCGACGATCAGCGGCTTGGAATCGGCGTTCATGCTCGCGCCGGGCACGCTGGCGCCGTTCAACAACTGTAACCCGACGCTGCTTCCGGCCGCGCCGCTCAACAACGTCTTCCGTGCGCTCCGCGCCGGCTATTGCGTGCCGTGGCTGCGGGATGAACTCGATGGCGTTGGTTACGATCAAAGCCGTGAAGAGGAGGAATGGTCCGGCGTTGTGTCGCTGCGCCATGAGTTCACCGACAACATCGCTGCCTACGTTTCCGCCTCGCGCGGTTACAAGGCGGGTGGTTTTAACCTCGATCGGGACTTCGACTTCACCATCACTGGTGGCGCGCCGACCTCCGACTTCGCTGCCGAATTGGTCGATGCGTACGAAATCGGCTTCAAGACTGAATGGTTCAACAGCCGCTTGATGCTGAACCTCGCCGTCTATCAAAACGAGTACGAGAACTTCCAGCTCAACACCTATAACGGCATCCAATTCGTCGTGACCTCCATTCCGGAAGTCACCGCGCGCGGCGCCGAACTCGACATGATCTGGCGCACGCCGATCGATGGCCTGAGCTTGCAAGGCGGCATCGCGTACACGGACGCGACCTACGGTGAAAATACCGGCTGGGTCGAAGCCAACCGCGATCCGGTTCTCGCCAACTTGACGCTGGCGCGTCTGCCGAACTCGCAGCTCACCAACGCACCGGAATGGACCTCGACCATCTCGGCGACCTACGAGCGCTCGATCTTCGATAACATGCGCTTCCTGGCTTACGCCGACGCGCGTTGGGTTGATGATCAAAGTACCGGTTCGGACTTGCGTCCGTCGAAGGAGCAACCGGCTTACGGTCTGATCAATGCGCGCTTGGGCATTGGCTCGGAAGACGAGCGTTGGACGCTCGAACTCTGGGGCCGCAACATCCTCGACGAAGAGTATGTGCAGGTCGCCTTCGACGTGCCGCTGCAGCAAGGCACCGCCGGTCCGACGCAAGGCGCCTTCTTGGGCGACCCGGCGACGTACGGCATCACGCTGCGCGCGCGCTACTAACGCGATGCCGGGCGCCGAAAGGGGCCTGGCATTGTTCATCCCAGCAAAACTCAGCCGCGGCTCCACCCGAGCCGCGGCTTTTCTGCGCGCGTCGCGCAATGCTGGCGTGTGAGCGCGCGAAGTGCGACAAGCCCGCTTCATGTGGGACAAGCACGTCAAAGAACAGATTTTCTGCGGCGCGCTGCGCGCCGATATCGTGCGCGGCGACATCTACAACGCCACCGCGATCGTTGTGCGTATCGGTGACGGCGAGCCGTGGTTCGTCGTGCCGTTCGGCCATCATCCAGCGCAGCGACTGATCGCGATCGACGAGCGCTATTTCATCGCGCTCGGAGATGCGCCGAACTGGCGCCACTGCATCGCTGTGTTCGATGCGGTTGAGCGACGGCAGACGAGCCCGGTTCTCACTGATCGTGAAATCATCAAGCACAGCCATCTAGTACCGAGCCAGGATGGCCGAGTGTTGTGGCTGGTGAATGGGTTGAGTTCTCGACGTTGGTCGCTGCCTGATCTTACTGAGCTCGCGCCATTGGCGACGCCGTTCATGCATGTGAGCGAGGCGGTGGTGCGCGACGATGGCGCAATCCTCGCGAAAGGACGCGAGGCCTATTCCACGTATGGCGAGCGGCCAAAGCCCGCGCTGTTCATGCTGATCGCGCCGGATGGACAAGGCGTAACGCCGCATGGCGCCGCGCGCTGGCAGCTCAAGAATGGCAATGCCGATCCGCACAGCGACTATGCGCTGAGTGCGGACGGGCGAAAATTGATGCGCCCGCATGAGGGCTCAATTCTGCTGACTGACGCCGATGGCGCGCCGGTGACGGATTTTGCGGGCCTGCGTGATGTGGCCGATACAGATCTCATCGCTACACTGCAGCGTTTGCACTTGCATGGCGCGCAAGAGATTTGGTCCGCGGCCCCTATGAAGTTCGAGCACCGCGTCGTGGTGCGGTCATTGCCGCTCATTGATTGCATGAGCCCGAAGCCGGACGCGGACGGTTGCGCGCCGGACATCCAAAAGCGGATTGATGTCGCCAGCGAAGCCGCGAGAGATAAGAAGCCTGGCGATCCGCTCTTCGTCGAGTATCGCAGGCTGAGCGATATGCGCCACCAATTCATCATGGCGCGTTGGTTGCTGAAGTACCTTGTGCGTTACGCCGAAGCGTCGCCGTTTGATCGCTGGTCGCCCGGTGAGCCTGAAGCGTTCCAGCGTGGCGATGAGAAGGACGTCTTTGGTTTTGGTCAATACGTGAGGGCCGCGCTGGATCGCGTGCGCGGTCTTGCGGACGTGTGGACGCCGGATGGCGCCGTGTTGCGTTTTCCCGATGGCGTGCAGCGCAGCTTGTCGTTTGATGGTGCGCTCGGCCCGATCGAGGAGGCGTCGCCGCCGCCGTCTCGCTACGCTCGCGTTGCGTTGCCGGAGGAGATCGGCGCGCGAGCGCGGCGTTTTATTCAAGACGCAAGCATTGCGAAAATTCTACTGGCCTCCCTCGATGAAGATGCCTGCATAGCCGCGATTGAGGACTTGGCAGGTCGGATTGAGATCAATCCGTTGAGCGTCATCTGGGGCAGCGAGATGAAACTCGTCTTCGACCACGCTGGCGGCGAGTTGGACGAGGAGAAGTTCTTTGCTCTGGTCGCGCAGCACTCATCGCGCGTCGTGCCAAGCTTGCGACGTCTAATGGCTGCGTTCGATGCGGCGAAGCTCAGCGAAGAAGTGTGGAGCAGTGAGATCGTCAGCGCCTCCGGCTTTCCGGCGCTGGCGCTCGCGAAGCTCGACGCAGAGGCGTTCCGATATCTCGACGGTTACTTCCTGCGCCGCGATCCTGGTCACGAACCGTGGGGTCTCGAGACTGTCTTCCCAGCGCTGGCGCCATTTTGCGACGCAGAAGGTTTGCGTTTCGGTTTGGACCGGCTGTTTGACGAACAGTTCGCCGGCCACGGTCACGGTGGTGACATCGCCGCGCGCGTGGTGCGTGAGGGGCAGGCGTTCTGCGCCCCGACGGCGTTCGTCGCGGTGGTCGAAAAGTTGGCGCAAGGGATGCGCGAGCTAGGTCACGAAGAGGCCAACATCACGAACTGCCTTTTGAAGCCGCTGCGCGCCGCCGTCGGCAAGGGTGACGCTTGGCGCAAAGCGGTGTCCGCCGGGATCGCTGCGCTGGAGCGGGCGTGAAAGCTGACGTTCCGGTGGTGACGGCGTAGGGTCCGGCCATGCCGCGCGCCCGCACCGCCAAGCCTATGTCCCTCGGCCGGATCGCCTTGATCGTGGCCTTTGTGGCCGCGATTGCGCTGATCTTGGCCCCGGCGGCGATCGCCGCGGGGGTAGGAAGGCTGCTTGGAGATGTCTGGGTCTCGGTAATGGGCTCAATTATCGGGCTTTTCGGCGGTTAGAGCCCTAGCCAGCGCCAGGTCGTTCCGTTATACGCCCCGCTTCCCGTGCGGGAGGGCTTTAGCCGCCCCCACCGCGCACCCACTCTGGCCGGGCGGTTTAGCGATCTCCCGGCGCTAAGCGAGAGGCACATCATGGCTAAGAAGGTCATGGGGCAAATTAAGCTCCAGGTCCCGGCTGGCGCTGCGAATCCTTCGCCGCCAATCGGTCCCGCGCTCGGTCAGCGCGGTTTGAACATCATGGAATTCTGCAAGGGCTTTAACGCCCGCACGCAGGACATGCCGAAGGGCGATCCTTGCCCTGTCGTCATCACCTACTACCAGGACAAGTCCTTCACCTTCGAGATCAAGACGCCGCCGGCGTCGTTCCTGATCAAGAAGGCAGCGAAAATGGCCACGGCGAAGAAGCCGGGCTCCGGCTCGAAGAAGCCGGGCATCGATTTCGTCGGCAAGATCACGATGGCCCAGTGCAAGGACATCGCCAAGGCAAAGCAAAAAGATCTCAACGCCGCCGATCTCGATCAGGCCGCGAAGATGATCGCTGGTACTGCGCGCTCCATGGGCGTGCAGGTGGTGGAGTAAGACGATGGCCGAAGCGAAAAAGAAGACGCCAGGCGTCACCAAGCGCATGGCCAAGAGCCACGCCAATATCGATAGCCGCAAGCTGCACACGCTTTCCGAAGCGGTGAAGCTGGTGAAGGAACGCGCCAGCGCGAAGTTCGACGAGACGGTTGAAGTCTCGATGAACCTCGGCGTTGACCCGAAATATCCTGACCAACAAGTGCGCGGCGTTGTCTCGCTGCCGAACGGCACTGGCCGCACCGCGCGCGTCGCTGTGTTCGCCAAGGGCCCGAAGGCTGAAGAAGCCAAGGCCGCCGGCGCCGACATCGTCGGTGCGGACGACCTCTTCGAGATCATCAATGGCGGCAAGATCGACTTTGATCGCCTGATCGCCACGCCGGACATGATGGCGCTTGTTGGTCGTCTCGGTAAGGTTCTCGGCCCGCGCGGCATGATGCCGAATCCGAAGGTCGGCACCGTCACCATGGACGTGAAGAAGGCCGTCGCCGACGCTAAGGGCGGCGCTGTCGAATTCCGCGTCGAGAAGGCGGGCATCATTCACGCCGGCGTTGGCAAAGCGAGCTTCACCGAAGAACAAATCCTGCAGAACGTGAAAGCGTTCGTGGACGCCGTTTCGAAGTCGAAGCCGTCGGGCGCGAAGGGCACGTTCGTGAAGAAGGTCGCTCTCTCGACCACGATGGGCCCGGGCGTCCGCGTCGATCCGTCGAACGCTCTGGCCGCTGGCTAAGCTTCACGCGCAAGCGAAAATGAAAACGCCCCGGTGGGAGCCGGGGCGTTTTTTGTTTGTTGGTTTTAGGTGCGGTTGGCTTCGCGATCGCGTTGGGCGTCGACGTCGGCCTTCTTGATCGCGTCTTTCGCGTCGCCGAGCTTTTCGTGGACTTCGCCCTTAGCCTTATCGATCGCGCCTTCGACGCGGAGCTTGTCGTTGCCGGTCGCCTTGCCGATCGCGTCCTTGACTTCGCCCGAAGCTTTATCGACTGCGCCTTTGATGTGTTCTTTGTCCATGGGTCGTTCTCCTTTGGCATAGGGAACGGCGGGCGGAACCAATGGTTCCGCACTCAGGAACAGATAGCGCAGTCGTTAGCGTTCGCGTTTAAGCGCTCTTGGCGAGTTCGGCTTCGAGCACGCTGGTGAGGCGCGGATCGTCGGCGGTGACGTCTGGCGCAAAGCGCGCGACGACTTCGCCGTTACGGCCGATCACGAACTTCTCGAAATTCCAAAGCACGTCCGGCGCCGGGTTGGTCGCGATCTTGAAGCCTTCGAGACGCGCGCGGTGCGGGCCTTCGCCGATCGCGGCAGGCTGGGCCTTTGTGAGTTCAGCATAAAGGGGGTGCTGATCTACGCCGGCGACGGAGATCTTCGAGTAGAGCGGGAATTGCACGTTGTAGGTCGTGCTGCAGAAATCGGCGATCTCGGCGTCGCTGCCAGGCTCTTGTTCGCGGAAATTGTTGGCCGGGAAGCCCAGCACTTCGAGGCCTTCGCCGCGCTTGGCTTCGAACAGCTTTTCCAGACCTTCATATTGCGGCGTCAGCCCGCACCTGGAGGCGACGTTCACGATCAGCAACACCTTGCCCTTGTGCGCGGCGAGCGTATCGGCGCTGCCGTCGATGCGTTTCAAGGGGATGTCCTGAATCGTGGTCATGTGGGCTCCTGTTTTTGAGCGGGTGGATGCGCTATCTAGCTAACTATGACAATCGATAACGACAACGACCTTGAAGGCCTGAAAAAGATTGGCGGCATCGTCGCGCGGACGCTGCAGGCGATGGGCAAGGCGCTTGAGCCGGGTATGACGACGCGTGAACTCGATGACATCGGGCGGAAGCTGCTCGAAGCCGAGGGCGCGCGTTCGGCGCCGGAACTGGCGTACAATTTTCCGGGCGCGACCTGTATTTCGGTGTTTCCCGACATCGCCCACGGCATCCCCGGCGATCGCGTGCTGAAAGCCGGCGATCTCGTGAACATCGACGTGTCGGCGGAACTGAATGGCTATTACGGCGATACGGGTTCGAGCTTCGTGATGCCGCCGAAGGCGCCGAAGCTTGAACGGCTGGCGCGTGACGGCAAGCGCGCGATGTGGTCTGGCATCAATGCGGTGCGCGCGGGTGCGAAGATTTCCGACATTGGCGAAGCGATCGAAACATTCGCGGAGCGTGAGCGCTACACGTTGATCCGCAACCTCGCCAGCCACGGCGTTGGCCGTGGCCTGCACGAAGAGCCGAAAGAGATCGCGACGTGGCGTAATCCGAGTGATCGGCGTCGCATTCCGGAAGGCTTGGTGTTCACGATCGAGCCATTTCTCTCGATGGGCTCGGAGTGGGCGGTCGATGGCGACGACGAGTGGACGTTGCGTGCGGATACGGCGAAGCCGACGGTGCAGTTCGAGCATACGCTCGTTGCGACCAAGCGCGGCGCGGTTGTCCTGACGGCGGCTTAAGTCGCGCGTGGCGTCGCCCTTCGACAGGCTCAGGGTGACGCCAATTCAGACGACTGCGATGCTGTAAGCGTCAGGCTGAGCTTGTCGAAGGCGAGGCGGGAACGGCGCGCTCAATCGTCTTCCTCCTTATCCGGCACAACCAGATCGTTTTCATCGAAATCGTAATCCAGCAACTGCGCCGGTTTGCATTTGAGCGCCGCGCAGAGGCGCGCCAGCGTTGAGAAACGGATGCCGCGCACTTTGCCGGAGCGGAAAAGCGAGAGCTGGGTTTCGGAGATGCCGACTGCGGCGGCGAGGTCTTTCGCCTTCAGGCCGCGGCGCGTGATCAGTTCGTCGAGAGTGATCCGGATCGGCATCAGATGATGTCGTCCAATTCGCTCTTCATCGCGTGCGCTTTCGCCATCAGGTTCGAGAGCAGCACGAGCGCGCCGCCGACGACGGCGAGGACGATGTCGGAAAGATCGAAGTTCAAGAAGCCCGCCTGCGCGACGCCGGCGACGCGCATCAGCATGTGCAGCAACAGAACGCTGAAGAGGCCGCCAGCGATGAGTGACCAACCGAGTGTGGTGAGCGCGCGTGCTTGTGCTTCGCCGAACATGCGCCCTTCGGCGATTTCGCTGAACGCGGGGCGCAGCGACCAGACACCGTAAAGATAGCAAGCCTGCGGCACGAGCAGGATGAGTGAGACGCGCACTTGGCCCCAATCGAAAGGCCGCACGAGATAGGGGCCGAAATGTTGAAGCAGCTGCAGCACGATGACGGCCGCGACCACCCAGGTGATCAGGCTGCGATAGCGCGCGCTGCGGGCGCGGAGGGTGCGGGTCGGTTTGGCGGACATGGGGCGCGGCTCTGCGGTTCGAAACTGGCGGATTGTTCTTTAAGCTTGACTTAAAGACGGTGGGCGCGCAAGGTTTAATTCTAACTTAAACGACGTTTGGAGGGTGGGATGGCCGCTTTGGCGGTGGAGACCAAGGCGCTGACGCGCCGCTTTGGGCAGCGGCCGGTTGTCCGCGAGGTCTCGATGAGCGTGCTGGAGCGCAGCGTGTACGGCTTCCTCGGTCGCAACGGTGCGGGGAAGACGACGACGCTAAAGATGTTGCTTGGCCTGTTGAAGCCGAGCGCGGGTGCAGCGCGGCTGTTTGGCGTCGATGTCGCGAAGGATCGCCTTAAGGCTGCGCGCAAGGTTGGCGCGCTGATGGAGGCGCATGGATTCTACGGCAATCTCTCCGGCCGCGAGAACCTCGATCTCACGCGCACTTTGCTCGGCGCGCCGCGCAGCGAGTTGGATCGCGTGCTCGACGTGGTCGAGATGCAAGAGCATGCGAACCGGCATGTGTCGGATTATTCGCTCGGTATGCGCCAACGGCTCGGCATTGCGCGCGCGATGATCGGCGCGCCGCCTTTGCTGGTGTTGGATGAACCAACGAACGGGCTCGATCCAGATGGCATTGCGGACATGCGCTTGTTTCTAAGCGCGCTGCCGGAGCGGACGGGCGCTACGGTTTTGGTGTCGAGCCATTTGCTTGGCGAGATCGAACAGACGGCGACGCATGTCGGCATTCTGCATGAAGGCCGCTTGGTCGTTGAAGGATCACTTGCGCAGCTGAAAGCGGGGCTCGCGCCGGAATTGGCCATCGATGTCGATGATTTTGATCGCGCAGGCGCATTGGCGCAGGCGCGTGGGTTTGCCGTGCAGCGGACGCCGGAAGCTTTGATCGCGCGCTTGGCGCCGCGTGACGATGCGCGCGTGGCGGCGGCGGCGCTCAATCGCGCGCTCGTTGAGGCGGGCGTGGCGGTGTTTTCGATCGCGCATAAGGCGCGGTCGTTGGAAGGCATTTATCGCGACGCAGCGAAGGTGGGAGCCTAAAGCATGTTTGCTGCATTGAGTGTCGAGTTTCGCAAACTCAATCGTTCGCTGGCTTTGCTGCTCGCGGTGGTCGCGCCGGCTCTGATCGCGATCTTCACGTTCTTCAACATAATGCGCGGTGACTCGCCGCAAGAATACGACATGTGGATCATGAGCGGCTCGGCGATATGGGCCTTCTTCATGTTGCCGATGAGCGTGACGGCGCTGACGGCGCTCGTCGCGCACATGGAGCACGGGCCGAAATCGTGGGACCATCTGCGCGCGCTGCCACTGCCACGCTGGCGCATTTATGCGGCGAAGACTGTGTGCGTGATCGCGGTCGTTGCGCTGATGTCGGCGCTGACTTTGGCAATGACATGGGCTGCGGTTGAGATCGCGGCGGTTGTGAAGCCAGCGATCACGCCGAGCGGCGTGCCGGATATGGCGAGCCATGCTTGGACGTTGGTGAAGATGCTTGCAGCGGCGTTGTTGCTGATCGCGGTGCAGCTTTGGATGGCGCTGCGTTTCCACAGCTTCGTGCCGGGCCTGGCGCTTGGCATTGGCGGCACGTTCTTCGCGGTCGTCGCCACTTCAGCGCGGGCGGGCGTGTTCATGCCGTGGCAGATGCCAGTGAACATGCTGACCAATGAAGCCTGGCGCGCCGAGACTGCGCTCGCGATCGGCGGGGCAGGCGGGTTCATCGCGCTGCTCGCGATGGTGACGCATCTGTCCTGGCGCGAGGTGCGTTAGCCTTTCGTCCACTTGAAGACGCTTTCGAGCGGGACGTTGAATGCGTCGGCGATTCTGAAAGCGGCTTCGAGGGAGGGCGCGTACTTGTTTTGCTCAATGGCGATGATGGTTTGGCGCGTGACGCCGACTTTGTCGGCGAGCGCTTGTTGAGTCATCTCGCTGTTCTCGAAGCGCAGGCGCCGGATCTCGTTATCGATCGGCATCAGATGCCTGCCTTGAAGTAGACGAGTTGCGTGGTCGAGAGGACGCAGGCGACGCGCTCGCGGAAGGAGCTTGGCCGGCTCATCGCAGAACTCCGCGGAACGAGACGATCTGCCAGCCGGCTTTCACAAGCTCCGCCGCGACGAGGCCCGCGAGCAGCACGTTGGCGATCAGGAAGCCGTTGAAGCCCAGCAGAAGGCCCGCCATCGACAGCAGCACGCCGGTTGAGAGCGTGTAGGAGGCAGCGCGCTCGGCTTTCAGATCGATCAGCTTCTCGCGCTCGTCGGCCGGCGCGTTTGCCGCGTTCGGGTTCATAAGCGCCGCGACGATGGTCAATGTCGCCACGATGGCGACGAACCCGACCATGGCCGTCACCAGGAGGCCGATGCTGATGGGTTGGGCAAGGGCCGGATCCCAGACCTGCCAGAGTGCGGCGAAGTAGGCGCCGAAGACGCCGCCATAGGCCAACAGCGCGATCCAGGCGCTTTTTTCACGGAAAGACATGGGGTTATGTATCCTTGGTGTAAGCTTGATGTGACTTGATGTAAAACAAATCATACATAATGTCAAGCGCGGGCAACACTGCGTTGTACATAGACCAGTTTACAAAACAAACAAGTTGGGCTATTGCGAGGCTTCAGGCTGGCGCCGGGAGAGCGTTGCCGTTGGGTTTCGGAGGGTTCGATGTCGGTTGGTTCTGGGACGGTGGGGGAGCGCTATCACGGGCTCGACGCGGTGCGCGGCTTTGCGCTCACCTTGGGCGTCTTCTTTCACGCAACGATGTCGTTCCTGCCCGGGATGCAGCTTTGGGTCGTGGCCGATAGCCAGCGCAGTGTCGAACTCTCAGTCGTGTTCTTCGTGCTGCACATTTTCCGCATGACGCTCTTC
The DNA here is from genome assembly GCA_964405865.1 of uncultured Terricaulis sp. Taxonomy (GTDB): domain Bacteria; phylum Pseudomonadota; class Alphaproteobacteria; order Caulobacterales; family Aquidulcibacteraceae; genus Vitreimonas. Next base: position 34,401 of record CAYOPM010000011.1, read on the forward strand.
TTCGTGCTTGCGGGCTTCTTTGCGCGCTTGCTGCTCGAGCGGCGCGGGACATGGGGCTTCATCAAAAACCGCGCGGCGCGGATTGCGATGCCGCTGGCGATGTTCTGGCCGGTCGTGATCACCGGCGTTGTCGCGGTGGCGATTTGGGCGGCTGTGCAGGCCAATGGCGGTGTTGCGCCTGAAGGCCCGCCGCCGCCTCCGCCGAATGCGGAGACGTTCCCGCTGCTGCACCTGTGGTTCTTGTATGTGCTGCTCTTCTTCTATGCTGGCGCGCTGGTTCTGCGCGGCTTGGTGCGCTTGATCGATCGCAACGAAACGCTGCGCCTGCGCGTGGTTGATCCGATCGTGCGCGTCGTTACCGGCCCGATTGCGCCGCTGGTGCTGGCGATCCCGATGGCCGTTACGCTTTTCCTGACGCCGCAATGGTACGCGTGGTTCGGCATTCCGACGCCGGATTACGGGGTGCTGCCTGACACGCCCGCGCTCATCTGCTTCGGTTTTGCCTTCGGCGTGGGTTGGCTGATCCACCGTCAGCCCGCGATCTTCGACGGCTGGGGCAAGTGGTGGCCGGCGTACGTTGGTCCCGCGATCGGCGCGACCATTGGCTGCTTGATGATGCTCGGCTTCACGCCGTTGCTCGAACCGGCTGCGCAAGATGCGCGTATGGCGGGCTATGCGGCGCTCTATGCCTTCGCTTGCTGGGCTTGGACGATCGTGATCATCGGCTTTGCCGTGCGTCACCTCTCAGGCCACAGCCCGGCGCGCCGTTATCTCGCTGACGCATCGTACTGGATCTACATCGTCCACATCCCGCTGGTGATGGCGCTGCACACGATCGTCTCGCCGTATGCTTGGCCGTGGTTCGTGAAATATCCGCTGGTGCTGGCCGTGGCGTTCACGATCATGCTGCTGAGCTATCAGTTCCTGGTGCGCTATTCTTTCATAGGCGCGATTCTCAACGGCAAGCGTGTGAAGCCGGGCAAGGCCAAACGTGAGAGCGAAGCTTTGGTCGCGGCGGAGTAGGAGTGAGCATGAACGCGGAAATTGAGAGCGCGCGCGACGATCTCGCCTACATGCGCGCGCTCGTCGGCGGCACCGAGAAGATGCAGAAGACGATCGGCGAAGCGTTCTTCTGGGCTGGCATCCTTTATGGCGGGCAATGCCTGCTGCATTGGCTGCAGACTCTGGGGCTGATACCGAGCGAAGGGCCGGTTGCGCTGGCGATCATCGTCGTGCCGACGATCCTCTTCGTCGGTGTCTTAGTGATCGTCATGATGAAGGACTTGAAATCGCGGCCGATGGGGCCGGCGGCGCGCGCCCTTGGCGCCGTTTTTCAAGGCGCCGGTCTCGCCAATCTCGCGATGGCGTTCGTGTTTGGCTATGGCGCGAGCGTTTATGATGCGCCGGGGCTTTGGCTCTATCATCCGGTCGTCGTGTGCATGTTCCAGGGCGTTGCTTGGTATGTGGCGTTCAATGTGCTGCGCCGGAGCTGGCTCGGATTTGTTGCGGTGGGCTGGTTCGCAACGACGATCGCGCTCGGCGTGCTGATGTCGCAAACCGGAGCGTTCGTGCTGGTGTTGGCGATCGCGCTCTTCGCGTTGATGTCGGTCCCCGGCTGGGTCATCTGGCGCGGCGCGAAGGCCTGACGTCGTGGCCGCGTTCGACATCGGCAAACTGGACGACGTGATCCACGGGCGCGTGCGTCTGGGGATCATGGCGTATCTGGCCGATGCGAACGCCGCGGATTTCACCGAACTCAAAACGCTGCTCGACGTCACGCAGGGCAATCTCTCCGTGCACCTGCGCAAGCTGGAAGAGGCGGGTTATGTCTCGATCGATAAGAGCTTCATCGATCGCAAACCGCTAACCCGCGCGCGGATCACTGATGAAGGCCGCAAGGCGTTCGCGGCGTATCTGGAAGCGATCGCGAAGTTGGTTGGGGGCGGGGGGTAGCGAACCGGACGCCGTGTCCTTTCCACAGCGTCATGGCTGCCCCTCTTGCCAAGCGCAGAGAATTATGAAGCGGCCTCTTGCGGCGCCGCGGTAAAGCGGGCATATCGCGCGATCCGGCGGCGGGTTAACCCGTCGCCAACCTGTCCGAGACTGCAGGCGCCAAGCACATGGTTTGCCCGAGAGGGTTCTATGCGCTGGGCTTAATGCGTTGAAAGCTTTGGCTTTCTTCACCTGCAATAGACAGAAGCTGACGTTTTTCGGGGGTGGCTGTCAAGCCGTCTCCCGCAGGCCGGCTCCTGGGACAGGCAGCGCGTGGATCGCGCGCCGCTCGGGGGTCTTTTCCGCCGGCCGGCTGATCCGCGTGCCTGATGGGCGTCCGGATTGGCCGGGGGCCCAACTGAGGAGACCGCAATGGATCGTGCTCAGAAGGCCGAAACGGTGGAATCGCTGAAAGGCGTTTTCTCCGGGGCTGGGGTGATGGTGATTGGCCATTACTCGGGTCTGACTGTTGCGGAGATGACGGTGCTGCGTAATCGCCTTCGTACTGAAGGTGGCGCGCTCAAAGTCGTGAAGAACCGGCTGGTGAAGCTGGCGATCGCCGATACGCCCAAGGCGTCGGCCGCCGACCTGTTCACCGGCCCTACGGCCATCGCCTATTCCGCTGACCCGATCGCCGCCGCCAAGGTGGCCGTCGCGTACGCCAAGGAAAAAGAGAAGTTCGTCATTCTTGGCGGCCTTTTCGGCGACCAGCTCCTGGACAAGCAGGGCGTGCAGGCAATTGCCACGCTGCCTTCGCTCGACGAGCTGCGCGGCAAAATCATCGGCCTGGTGCAGGCGCCCGCGACCAAGATCGCCGGCGTGCTGGCAGCGCCTGGTGGTCAGCTGGCCCGCGTTCTCAACGCTTACGCGACCAAGGACGCCGCCTAACCGTCATTTCCGCATTCGATTGAAAACACAGACAAAACGTCAGGAACAAGGATCATGGCAAACCTCGAAAAGATCGTCGAAGACCTTTCGGCGCTGACCGTCCTCGAAGCTGCTGAGCTCTCGAAGATGCTTGAAGAAAAGTGGGGCGTTTCCGCTGCTGCTCCGGTGGCCGTCGCCGCCGCCGGCGGTGGCGCTGGCCCGGCCGCTGCTGCTGAAGAGAAGACCGAGTTCACGGTCCAACTCACCAGCGCTGGCGACAAGAAGATCGAAGTCATCAAGGAAGTCCGCGCCATCACGGGTCTCGGCCTGAAGGAAGCTAAGGACCTCGTCGAAGGCGCACCGAAGCCGGTGAAGGAAGGCGTGAACAAGGCTGATGCCGAAAAGTTCAAGGCCCAACTTGAAAAGGCCGGTGCGAAGGTCGATCTGAAGTAACTCGCATACATCACGCGTCAGCCCGGCGTTTCTCCAAGGAGAAACGCCGCGGTTGCCGCCGTTGCGCGCAACGGACAAGCGCGCCGGAGCACCGCCCGCCCGCGGAGTTTCGAACGGGGTCGATCTCGCAGGGCATAGGGCGCGGGATCTGGGCGGACGAAATTGAAGCGGCTCATGCTGCTCGCGCTGGCGGACCTAGTGGCCGGGGTTTGCTGACAGCGCAGGGCGCACATGGGGAGAGCAGATGGCTCTGTCGTACACCGGTAAAAAGCGTATCCGTAAGTCTTACGGCAAAATTCCCGAAGCCGGGAAAATGCCGAATCTGATCGAGGTGCAAAAGAGCTCCTACGATCAATTCCTGCAGAAGGACGAGCGCGCGTTCGAGCGCATTGATGAAGGTCTGCAGGCGGTTTTCAAGTCTGTATTCCCGATCCGCGATTTCTCGGATCGCGCCGTCCTCGAATACGTGAGCTACGAGTTCGAAGAACCGAAGTTCGACGTCGAAGAATGCCAGCAGCGCGACATGACCTATGCCGCGCCGCTGAAGGTGAAGCTGCGCCTGATCGTCTTTGAAACGGACGAAGAAACCGGCGCGAAGTCCGTCAAGGACATCAAAGAACAAGACGTCTATCTGGGCGACATCCCGCTCATGACGGACAAGGGCACGTTCGTCGTCAACGGCACTGAGCGCGTCATCGTCTCTCAGATGCACCGTTCGCCGGGCGTCTTCTTCGATCACGACAAAGGCAAGACGCACGCCTCGGGCAAGTTGCTCTTCGCTGCACGCGTGATCCCGTACCGTGGCTCGTGGCTCGATTTCGAATTCGACGCCAAGGACGTGATGTTCGTCCGTATCGACCGGAAGCGTAAGCTGCCGGCGACGACGCTGCTTTACGCGCTCGGCATGTCGAGCGAGCAAATCCTC
>CAYOPM010000012.1:0-18433 GCA_964405865.1 uncultured Terricaulis sp.
CCGTTCAGCACGTAGATTGGCTTTGCGTCCGGCATCGTCCTCTGCACGGGCGGATGGGGGCTCCGTTGAACCCCGGCTCAAGGGGTTCTAAGTCGGGCGGATAGGAAGGCTTATGCGTCTGACGGTCAATGGAGAAACGCGAGAAGCGCCCCAGGGGGCGACCCTCGCCGACCTGCTCGCCTCCCTGGGGATAGACGGGCGGCGGGTCGCGGTTGAACGGAACCGCGAAATCGCCCCCAAGAGCCTCTGGTCTGAGATCGCACTTGAAGACGGCGATCAACTTGAGATCGTGCAATTCGTGGGGGGCGGGTGATGAGAGTGCTGGGCGCGTTGATGTTGGCCATTGCCGTGTTGGGCTGTGCGACAGCGCCATCGGCGGAGACGCCGCAGACACCTCTGCATCCGACGACTTCTGAGGTTCACCCGGACACAATCGCCTATTTCGAGCCGCTCATTACGATGCCCCGCGGTGCTCAACCATTAGAGGCATACGACCGTTACTACGCGATGGAACGGATCAACGATCGCAACATCGTGCGTGGCGTGTTCCTGGTTCGCAGCTCTTTCGGCGGCGTTGACCGAGCGGGAATGACGCAACTTGCTGAGGGTTCAAACATTTACCGGGGCGCGCCAAATGATCTGCCTACGATTGCGGACGGTGGATGCGGCGTGATCACTATCTTCTTTGACACAGTCTCGTCTCAGTTTCTGCAAATCGAAACTGACCCGCGCGATCACCTGACTGCGTCGGCAGTTTGTAATGGGCGATAGACAGTATGACCGACACCCTCACCATTGCCGGCAAGAGCTACGCGTCGCGGCTCATCATCGGCACAGGTAAGTATAAGTCATACGCCGAAAACGCCGCCGCGCTTGAAGCCAGCGGCGCGGATATGGTCACGGTCGCGGTGCGGCGCGTGAATTTGAGCGATCCGACGAAGGAGCGGCTCACCGATCACATCGATCCGAAGAAGGTGACGTTCCTGCCCAACACCGCCGGCTGCTTCACCGCTGACGAAGCGTTGCGCACGCTGCGGCTCGCGCGCGAGGCGGGTGATTGGAAGCTGGTGAAGCTCGAAGTGCTCGCCGACCAGAAGACGCTCTATCCCGATATGGAAGAGACGCTTGCCGCCGCGAAAGTGCTCGTCGCCGAAGGCTTTCAGGTGATGGTCTATTGTAGCGACGATCCGGTCTATGCGCGCAAGCTTGAAGATGCAGGCTGCGTCGCCATCATGCCGCTTGGCTCACTCATCGGCTCGGGGCTTGGCGTTCAGAACCCGGTGAACATCCGGCTCATCGTCGAACAATCGCGCGTGCCGGTGATCGTTGACGCCGGCGTCGGCACGGCGAGCGATGCGACGGTGGCGATGGAGCTCGGTGTCGACGGCGTGCTGATGAACACGGCTATCGCCGAAGCGAAAGATCCAATCCGCATGGCGCGCGCGATGAAGCATGCGGTTATCGCTGGGCGGGAATCCTACCTCGCTGGGCGGATGCCGAAGAAGAAATACGCTGATCCATCAAGCCCGCTGGGCGGGCTGATCTAGGCGGTTCGATGAGCGCCGATCAATTGGTTCGTCAGGCGACGGCGCTGCATCGCCAGGGCCGGTTGAACGAAGCGTTGCCGCTTTATCAACGGGCGCTCGCGGCTGATCCGAACCATGTCGAGGCGCTGACGCTCGCGGGTGCAGCGCTCACGCAAGCGGGTCAAATCGAAACTGCTCTGCAACTGCTGCAGCGCGCTATTCAGCTCGCACCAAACTCCGCGCAAGCGTTCGCCAATCTGGGCGCCGCGTGGCGCCGCGCAGGCCGTCCAGCTGATGCCGTCGCGGCTTTTGAACGCGCGCTTGCCCTTGATGCAGAGCTTGCCGATGCGCACCTTGGTTTCGCCAATCTGCTGCTCGAAACCGGCAAGGCGGAGCGAGCGTTATCGCACTTTGACGCCGCACTGGCGCAACAACCGCGCAATGCGCTGGCGCACTGCAATCGCGGCGCGGCGTTGCAGATTCTGAAGCGCCATGATGATGCGCTCGTAGCATTCGAGCGCGCCATTACGGCCGCGCCCTCCATGCCCGAAGCGCATGCTAATCGCGGCAACACCCTGCGCGAACTGGGCCGCGCCCAAGAAGCACTCGCGAGCTGCGACAAGGCGCTTGCGTTGCGGCCTGCTTATGTCGGCGCGATGATCTTCCGCGGTTACGCTCTACTAGAGCTCAATCGCAACGACGATGCGTTGCAGGCCTTCCAGGCGGCGCAGCAAACCAATGCGGCTGACTCGCGCGGCGCTATTGGCGTTGGCCGGGCGCTCTTGGCGCAAGGCAAGGGTGAGGAGGCCATCGCCAGTCTCGACGCGGCGCTCGTGCGCGCGCCCAAAGATGCCTCCGGCTACTTCTACCGCGCCGCGGCTTTGGCGCAGATGCACCGACGCGATGAGGCGCTGGCGGATGTATCGCGCGCCCTATCGCTCGACCCAACGATCAAGGGCGCGCATCACTTGCGTGCGAACTTGCTCACTCAGTCTGGCGATCTTGAGAGCGCGATGCGCGATTATGCCCGCGAATTCGAGCTCAACCCATCGGGTCCTGAGGTTGCGGGCAACCTTCTGCACGCTAAGGCGATGCTCTGTGATTGGGATGGCCGCGATGAATTGGCGTCGCGCCTCCTGGCGCGCACGGAGCAAGGCGAGCGGGCAGCTTATCCGTTCGTGATGTTGGCTCTGACAGACGCGCCAGCATTGCAGCGCAATGCAGCCGAGGCCTATGCACGGAGTTTGCGACCCGCTGCGATCAGCACGCCATTCAAGATGCGCACGCCCGCTTCCCGTATCAAGCTCGGCTACTTCTCATCGGATTTCAACGATCATCCTGTCGCGCACCTGATGATCGCCCCCCTTGAGGCTCACAATCGCTCATTGTTCGAAGTGCATGCATACGCGCTTGGGGTCCGCGCCGATGCATACACGGATCGGGTCCGCGGCGTCGTGGACCGGTTTGTCGATTGCCGGGCCATGACGCCCGAGCAAATCGCCGCACAGGCGCGCGCCGATGGCATCGATATCGCTATCGATCTCAACGGCTACAGTAACGGGGCGCGAACCGCTATTTTTGCCGCGCGCGCCGCGCCGGTGCAGATGAACTATATCGGCTATGTCGGCACAATGGGCGCTGATTTTACCGACTACATCATCACGGACGAACATCTCGTGCCGCCGGCGCATCGTGACGCGTATGCTGAGCGGCTGCTGCACTTGCCCGTTTATCAGTGCAATCCAGAGCCAGCGCCTTCATCAGCGCCAGAACAACGCGCGCGCCATGGTTTGCCGGAAGACGCGTTCGTCTTTGCGTCGTTCAATAGTCTCTTCAAGCTCACGCCCGAAATGTTTGCGGTGTGGATGCGTATTTTGAAGCGTGCGCCGGGGAGCGTTCTCTGGCTCTACGCCCCGAATGCCGTGGCTCGCCAAAATCTTGCGGTGGTGGCGGAGCGGTTGGGCGTCGAGTCAAATCGCATCATATTCACGGGCGGAGCGGAGCGGTCCGACCACCTTGCGCGTCAGCGCGCCGCAGATCTTATGCTGGACACGTTTCCATACAATGGAGGCGTGACGACCAGCAGCGCGTTGCGCGCTGGCGTGCCGGTGTTGACGCGTGCGGGCCGGGCGTTCGCAAGCCGCATGGGCGCGAGCCAGCTGAATGCGGTGGAGGTTCCTGAGCTTATCGTTGAGACACCACAGGCCTACGAGGACTTAGCCGTGGCCTTGGCGCTTGATCCGACGCGCGCCGCCGAGGTTAAGGCGCGTGTGCTTGCGGCTGGGAACGGGCGACTATTCGATGCGGCGAAGTTTACGCGGAGCCTTGAGGCGGGTTTCGTTGCGGTGCTCGAACGCGCGGGAGCGGCTGGTGATATTGCTGTTGAGGACTGACCCTAGCGTCCAGCCGGTTAGGAAAAACGGCCCATGACCCTTGTAAGCTCTCCAAGCCGCGCCATGTGCTGAGCGGGCCGTTCTGGTCTGTCGAGAGCTTGTACCTATGGTTGACGATCCGAACCTGCCGCCGCCGGTCATTGCAGATGATGGCGCTTCACAGCCGTCAGCGGCCGAGCCCGTCAATTCGTCGCGCATCAACAGCAACGCCGAAGATGATGAGCGCGATGCGTTGACCGCCGCTGATTACGCATCAGCGGGCGTCGAAGCGCCGGATTGGGCCAACGATCCGTTTCCGGACATGGAAACGTGGCGAAAGTGGCAAGCCAATCAGAGCAAAGCGCTGGCGTTCAAGCGCGCGAACGCTGGCAAAAGCTGAGCTTTAGCGCGTTTGCGCTGACCAGTTGTCGAGATCGCCAAGCGCACGCTCGGCCATTGCGAGTTTCTTTGCACGGCCGCGCTCTTCGCCCTTTAGCTTCTTTCCGTCCGGGCCGTGCGTTGGCGCGGCGATCTCGGGGAAGAGGCCGAAGTTCACGTTCATCGGTTGGAATGAGTTCTTGCCGGCGCTGATGTGGCCGCCGGTGACGTGCGCGAGCAGGGCGCCGAACGCTGTCGTGTGCGGCGGCGGCTCAAGCGGCTGGCCCAGGCGCTCTGCTGCTGCAAAGCGCCCCGCCATCATGCCCATCGCGGCGCTTTCGACGTAGCCTTCGACGCCCGTCACTTGGCCAGCGAAGCGCACGCGCGGCTCGGCTTTCAAGCGCAACGTCGCATCGAGCAGTTTTGGCGAGTTCAAAAACGTGTTGCGATGGATGCCGCCGAGACGTGCGAAGCGCGCGTTCTCGAGGCCGGGGATCATGCGGAAGATTTGCTCTTGCGCGCCGTATTTGAGTTTCGTTTGGAAGCCGACAATGTTGAACAGCGTGCCCAGCTTGTTGTCCTGGCGCAGCTGCACGACAGCGTAAGGCCGCGTGCCGACGCGGGCGTCCATCAGTCCGACGGGCTTCATCGGCCCGAAGCGCAACGTCTCAGGTCCGCGTTCGGCCATCACTTCGATCGGCAAGCAGCCTTCGAAATAGGGCGTGTTCTTTTCCCACTCTTTGAACTCGGTCTTCGCGCCTGCATTGAGTGCCGCGATGAAGGCTTCGTACTGCGCCTGATCCATGGGGCAGTTGACGTAAGCGGCTTTGTCGCCGCCGGGGCCTTCTTTGTCGTAGCGCGACTGCTTCCAGGCAATGTCGAAATTGATCGAGTCAGCGTGAACGATGGGCGCGATCGCATCGAAGAAGGCAAGGCTGTCTTCGCCGGTGAGCGTGCGGATAGAGTCTGCGAGTGACGGAGATGTTAGCGGGCCGGTGGAGAAGATGACCCTCTCGTCCGCATCGGTGAGCAACGCATCGAGCGCTTTCACTTCTTCGCGCCGCACTTCGATCAGCGGATGCGCCGTGAGCGCCGCCGTCACGGCATCGCTGAACACGTCGCGATCGACAGCAAGCGCGCTGCCTGCCGGCACTTGCGCGGGTCCGGCGCTTGCCATCACGAGCGAACCCAAGCGGCGCATTTCTTCGTGCAACAAGCCAACCGCATTGCCGCGCCAATCGTCCGAGCGGAAGGAGTTGGAGCAGACCAGTTCCGCGAATTTTTCCGTGTGGTGCGCATCGGTTTTTACCACGGGCCGCATTTCGTGCAGCACTACCGGCACGCCGGCATTCGCCAGCGCCCATGCCGCTTCCGATCCGGCCAGGCCACCGCCTACAACATGCACAGGTTTCATGGGCGATCACATGCCGCGCCCGAGGCGCCGCTTCAAGCCTCGCGCGCTGCGGGGTCATGTGCAATAGGGGCGCATGGCTTCCGTGCTCTCATCGCCCACGCCCGCCCGTGACAGCATCGGCGCGGCTTTGGCTTTTGTCCGCAATCGCTGGCGCTTGGTGCTCGCGGCGGCGGGCGCGCTCGCGGGTACGCAGACTTTGGCGCTTCTGCTGACCGGCCCGTCATTGCTGACGATGGTCATTGGCGTGTTCGGTCTGGCGGCTGTGTACGCCATCTACACGAATGCGGCGCTGGGCGCGGCTGATGTACGTCAGGATCTGCCGGGTCACGCGGGGCGTTTGACGCTCGGCATGGGCATGATCGCGTTCTTCGGTTTCATCTTGATGCTGATGGTCGTGTTCGTAGCGATGAGCGTGCTCATTGGCCCGTACACCACCGAGATCGAGGCGGTGAAAGAAAACGACGCGGCGGTGCGTGCGATCATGGATCGTGCGATCGCTGAGCGGCCTGATGTGATCTTGTGGAGCCTCATTGCCGGGATGGCGCTGTTGTTCGTGGTGACAACGCGGTTTTTTCTGGCGGCGCCCGCGACGGTCGATCGGAAACGCATCCTCGTGTTCGACAGCTGGCGGCTTACGCGTGGCGCGTTCGTGCGCATCGCGCTGGCGCGCATCGTTTTGCTGGGCCCGGCAATCTTGCTGGCCTATGCGCTGTTTGCGCTGATGGCGATGTCGATCGGCCAGCCGCCGGATGTGGCGGCGCAATTGGTGCTGGGGCAGGGCGACCGCACGACGCTTGCCTTGCTCAATGGCGGCGCGATCTTTTTCCAGACGGCAGTGTATTCCGCGCTCGAAGCAGGGCTTTCTGCCAATCTCTATCGCAGACTTGAGGCGCCGCCAGTCGCCCAAGGCTCGACCGACTCGCGTTGAGCCGCTAAGAGGCGCGTCCCCATGACCGCCTCACGCCCTTATGTGCGCGACGTTTTGCGCCTCGCCGGACCGGTCGCGCTTGCGCGTCTGGGCATTATCGGCATGGGCCTCGTCGACGTCATCGTCGTGGGCCAACTCGCGGCGGATGAGTTGCCGTATCAGGCGTTGGGCTGGGCGCCGACAGCTGTGTTTCTCGTTGCAGCGATCGGTTTGCTGCAAGGCGTGCAAGTGCTCGCGGCGCGCGCGACCGGAGAAGGCAATCCGCAAGGCGCTGGCGTCGCATTGCGACGCGGTTTGGTGCTCGGATTGATTGCCGGCATCGTTTCCGCTGGCCTCATGTGGCTCGGCGGTGAGCGTCTGTTCACGGTGTTTGGCATCGGCGAAGATCTCGCTGGGCCATCGACGCCTGTCATGGCTGTGCTTGCGCTCTCCATCCCGCTGCATCTGCTTTATGTGGCCGGCACCTTCTTCCTAGAAGCGATCAAAAAGCCAGGCATCAGCACCGCAATCATGTGGGGCGCCAATGTCGTCAATCTGGTGCTGAACCTTTGGTGGGTGCCGGAGCATGGCGCGATCGGGTCGGCGTGGGCGACAGTGGGCGCGCGTGTTTTCCTCGCGGGCCTCATTCTGATCTGGATCTTCTTCGTCCTCCGCGACCGCAAACACTTCGGCGTCGGCGCCAAAAAGGCGACAGGGCCGAGTTACCGCGCTCTGCTGGCTGTCGGCATTGCTGCCGCGGTGAGCCAAGCGGTTGAGGCAGGCGCGTTCTCAGCGATGACCGTGATTGCCGGGCGTTTGGGCGCCGACGTCGTCTCCGCCTATCAGATCATTCTGAACATCATGGCGCTTGTGTTCATGGTCGCGCTCGGCGTGGGCGCTGCAAGCGCAGTTTTAGTCGCGGAGGCCATAGGCAGGCATGCGCCACAGGATGCGTCGCGCGCCGGTTGGACGGGGATCGGCATCAATGCCGTCGGGATGCTGATCGCGGCTGTTGGTATCTTCGTCTTCGCCGAACAGATCGGACGCGCCTATACGGCGGATATCGGGATCGCGACCTTGGTGGCGTCCCTGATGTGGGTCGCAGCACTCGTGTTGCATCCCGATGGCGCGCAGGTCGTCACCGCATCGGTCCTGCGCGCGCGCGGTGACAACTGGTTTCCGACGTTCAGCCACATCGCCGCCTACGCAGGTGTGATGCCAGTGCTCGGCTTCTGGCTGGCAGAGGAGCAGGGCATGGGCGTTGCGGGGCTCATCTTCGCGATCTTCTGGGCGAGTGTGCTCAGCGCAGGCGTATTGTTGCTGCGCTGGTGGATTGTCGCGCGCAAGCTGCCGAAGCCCGTCGAAACAGCTTAGGCGTTCACGCCGAGAATCCAGCCTTCTTCGCGCTCTACAGTGTCGCGGCGCGGATCGTCCTTGGTTGGGCCGAACAAGGCGCCGAGTTGGCCCTTCTCATCGAGCGCCGCGAAGCGTTCGCACGCGCCGCGCACTTGCGCTTGATCCTTGATCTCGCCCGCATTCGGCTTGGTGGCGAAGAGGCTCGGGTAGATTTCCGTGAACAGGGCGTCCGTATCTTCGAGATCGGCGGGCGCGAGCGGCTTCCAGCCGGTTTCAAACGGCCAGAGCTTCACTTGGCGCGTATCGCGCAAGCGCTTGATGATCGGAAGGCCGGTGAGTGCTTGGCCGCCGACTGAGCCTTGATAATAAAGCTTCCAGATCGAGGAGGGACCTTTGATGGCTTCTTCGCTCAAGCGAAACTCGGGCAGATCGTTCGGCCCGTGCTCGCGCACGCGCTTGGCTGAGAGCATCGTCTGCTCATCGCGCGCCGGCGCGCCCCAGAACGGGAAGGCTTCGCCGGTCATTAGCCGGTTCATCTTGGCGCCGACCTGGAAGCGGTTGTTGGTGTTGTCCGGCTTGTCCTTCGTCTCTTTCGCGACGAAATCCAACAGCGCTCTCCACGGCTCGCCTTGTAGCTTCAGAGCCGCCGCTGTGCCGCGCGGAAAGCTCAGCGGAAAGTCGAAGCCAACGAGCACACGTTCGCGTTTGCGTTTCAGATCATCGAGGATCGCCGTCAGCTGCTGTTCGGCCGCTGCGCGCGTCGGAGGGTTGTGCGACTCGAACGCCATCTGAAAGCGCACGTTGCGCTTCAGCACGCCGATCCAAATGGAGTCCGGACCCGTCGTCGGCTTCGCCGCGGCGCTCCAGTCGACCATGACGTAAGCTTGAAAGAGTTTCTGCTGCATTGCTTCTTCGCGTTGACCTTATTGGCGCTCCGCCGTGATCGACCGCGAAGCGCTGGAAGATCACGAGAGAGGCTTAGTCCAGTTTCACCAGCATCTTGCCGGTATTGGCGCCGGTGAAGAGATTGAGGAACGCTTGCGGCGCCCGGTCGACTCCGTTCTCGACCGTCTCCTCCCACTTCACGCGGCCTTCCTTCACCCATTGGCTCATCTCAGCGATGAACTGATCGCGCATGTCGATATAGTCCATCACGATAAAGCCCTGCATCTTGATGCGCTTGCCGACAATGTAGGACATATTGCGCGGGGCCGGCGGCGGCTCCTTGGCGTTGTAGATCGAGATCATGCCGCATTCGATGAAGCGGGCGAACGGCCGCGCAGCTTCAAGCGCGACTTCAAGCTGCTCGCCGCCGACATTGTCGAAATAGATGTCGATACCCTTCGGCGCCGCTGCGCGGATGTTCTCAAGCAGGTTGCCCTTCTTGTAGTTCACGCCAGCGTCGACGCCGCGCGACTTCAGCCAATCGAGCTTCGCGTCGGAGCCCGCCATTGCAACAACCGTGCAGTCGCGGATCTTTGCGATCTGACAAACCGTCGCCCCGACCGCGCCGCCGGCGGCAGACACGAGAACGACATCGCCCGCCTTTGGTTCGCCGATGCGGTGGAAGCTTGAATAGGCGGTCATGCCCGGCATGCCGAGTACGCCAAGGAAGGCCTGTGGCGGCACGCCTGTTTGGGGCAGCTTGTTTAGCGCCGCAGCGGGGGCGACATACGCCTCGCGCCAGCCGAACATGCTGTCGACGAGATCGCCCTCTGCGAATTTCGGATCGTTCGACTTCACAACCGTCCCGATGGCCCCGCCCTGCAGCGCTTCGCCGAGTGCAAATGGCGGCACATAGCTCGGCCGGTCGTACATGCGACCCCGCATGTACGGATCGACCGACATCCAGGAATTGCGAACAAGCACTTCGCCCGGGCGGGGGTCCGCAAGCTGCACCGTCGCGACCTCAAAATTCGAGGCTTCCGGCATGCCGACTGGGCGGCTCTTCAAGCGGACTTCGCGCGCCGTCATGGGCATTTTGATCGCTCCCTATCGTGGATTGGCGGCGACCATAACGAAAAACGCTGGCTGGGGAAGGTTTACCCGTCTGCCTGCATTGCATCCGCGACCCTGGACAGTGCGGCCCGGGGCGCTCCATAACCCGGCGCTTCCAACAGAAGAATCTAACCTTATGTCCATCCGCCTCCGCTTCGCGCCGTCACCGACGGGCCGCATCCACGTCGGCAATGTGCGCACCGCGCTCATGAACTGGCTGTTCGCGCTGCGGCAGGGTGGCCAGGTGCTGCTGCGCATCGACGACACCGACATCGCGCGCTCCACCAAAGAATACGAGCAAGCGATCGAGGATGATCTGCGTTGGCTTGGCCTGCCGTGGAACGAGCGCGCTAATCAGTCGGCGCGGTTCGATGTGTACGAGAAGGCGGCGCAGAAGCTGAAGGACGCCGGGTTGCTCTATCCGGCGTACGAGACCGAGGATGAACTCGATCGCAAGCGCAAGATCGCGCAAGCGACGGGTAAGCCGCCGGTCTACGATCGCGCTGCATTGAAGCTGACGGATGCTGATCGTGCGCAACTCGAAGCCGAGGGCCGCAAGCCCCACTGGCGCTTCAAGCTTTCCGGCGCACGCAAGGATTGGGTTGATCTTGTGCGCGGGCCGCAATCAATCGACACGGCCTCGCTCAGCGATCCGGTGCTGATCCGCGAAGACGGCGCGTTCCTCTACACGCTGCCCAGTGTCGTCGACGATATCGACTTCAAGATCACCCACATCGTGCGCGGCGAAGACCACGTCACGAACTCCGGCGTGCAGATCGAAATTTTCGAAGCGCTCGGCGGCGCAGTGCCGGCGTTCGGTCACTTCCCGCTGCTGGTTGGCGCCGATGGTGCGGCGCTCTCGAAGCGCATTGGCTCGCTTGGCGTGGGTGAGTTGGGCGCTGAGGGCTACGAACCGATGGCGTTGCTCTCGCACTTGGCCAAGATCGGCACGTCAGATCCGGTGGAAGCGCGTTTGACGATTGCGGCGCTGGCTGATGAGTTTGCGTTTGAGAAGATCGGCCGCGCGCCGGCGCGCTTCGATCCGGAAGAGCTGAAGCGCGTCAACGCTGCTGTCGTCCACCAGTTGGACTATGCGGCGGTGAAAGATCGTTTGGCGAAGTTGGACGCTGACAAGGGTGAAGCGTTCTGGCTTGCCGTGCGCGCTAACCTCACGCTGCTGCCCGATGTGAAAGAATACGCGCAGATCGTCGACGGCCCAATCACGCCGGTGATTGCCGACGCGAGCTTTGCCACGGCGGCGGCTGAGCTGCTGCCGAAAGGCGCTTACGACGCAACCTCGTGGCAAGCCTTCACCAACGCCGTGAAGGAAAAGACTGGCGCCAAGGGCAAGGCGCTCTTCATGCCGCTCCGCCAAGCCCTCACCGGCATGGACCACGGCCCGGAAATGGCAGCACTCTTCCCGCTGATCGGTGAAGAGCGCGCGCGCAAGCGGTTGATGGGTGAGGCGGCTTAGCCATTACCGCGAAGGTAATTGCTCGCCGGATGTGCACGCGCTTACACGCCTCACCTGGAGTGTGTGATGAGCAAGTTCTGGTCCGGTTGGCTGAACCTATGGTGCGGTGGCGTTTGGCGCCTTCTTGGCGTTGGCCGCCGTGCCTTCTCTGGATGGCGGCGTGCGTCTCGTGCTTACGATGTTCAGCGGCGGCGCCGTCCCGCCGGATGCGCTTGACCAACCGATCGTCCGTTTCGGCATTGGCCTGCAAGGTGCGCTGACCTTGGGCTGGGGCCTGACGATGATGGCATTGATCGAAGCAGCGAAGACGTTGGACGCGCCGGTGTGGCGAAAGCTCACTCTCGCACTCGTGGTTTGGTACGTCATCGACAGCGCGATTTCGATCGCGACTGGTCTGGCGTTGAATGCCGTCTCCAACACGGTTCTGATGGCAGGCTACCTCATCCCCGTGTTGGCGTCCGGCGTTCTGAAACATCAACGCGCCTGATCCAGCGCCGCGATCTCACGATCGAGCCGCTTCACGGCTATCGCGTTGAGCCAGCCCACAGCCGCGAACACAGCGCCGGTGAAGCCTAGTCCGGTAGCAAAAATGCTGAACCGCGCGGCGAAAGGGGCGTCCAATTCAGGCGCAAACGCCACGCCTGCCAAGAACACAAGCAAACCGGGTACGAATGGCCCGAGATACCAGCGCCAAACCGTGGTCAACGCTTCGCGCTGGCGCAGCAGTTCCCCGCGGTGAAAGTCGGTAAGGCTTGCGGCTTGATCCTGTTCCGCCTTGGTTGCCGCGCGGCCAAGCGCGTTGAGCTTCCAGCACACATAGAGCGCGCCGGCGACGATCAAGATGGCGCCCGCCTGCACTGTCGGCACGGGGACGGCGACCGCCATCCAGCCGAACGCAGCCACCACGAAAGCAGCGGCGATGTACTCGATGCTGTTGCGCCAACGGATACGCGTTTGAAAGCGTTCGGCATGGGTATGGATTTCGGCGAGCGACATGGAGAAGGGCTCCTGGGTTTGGTTGGTCCAGAGGGATTGAAGGGGATCGCGGTCAGACATTTGCGGTCTCGTGGAAGGATTTTGCGAGTTGCGCCTTGAGGCGCGAAATGCGGGTGGCGACGGCGCCGGGCGTGAGGCCGGTGATCTCGGCGATAGACGCGGCGTCCAGGTCTTCGAGGTAGAGGGTCAGTACCTGCCGGTCGGCGGCGGGTAATTTGCGGATCAGCGCGTTGAGCTTTTCGATTGCATCGCTTTGCTCGATGTCGGCGCTCAAATTGGCCATGTCGGCGAGGTGCTCGATTGTATCCACCGCAACGCTACCCAGGCGGCTGCGCCGTTCGCGGTCGATATAGGAGGCGGCGACGTTGTGCGCGACGCGATAGACCCAGGTGCGCATCGAGCAACGTCCGTCGAACGCAGCAAGGCTGCGCCAAAGGGCGACATGCATGTCTTGCAGGAGGTCGCGGCGGCGCTCGGCGTTTGCCTCGCTCGCACGCGCTAAACGCTGTAGGGCCGCACCATAAGTGGCGGCGGCCTCTAGGTAGCGCGCGTCCTGATCTGGATTGGACCTCATGCCCGCTTAGTCTAGCGGGGCTGGGTTTTCTTACGAGGCTTCAGTCGCCCCGGCGCAAAAGCGCGCCGAACGCTGACCGCGCGGCAGAAAAGGCGGCGGTCTTCAGGTCGCCCTCCGCTTCGTCGCGAACCTCTTCAACGAGCGCTTGGAAGCCCGTGGCCTCTCTTTCCGGCGCTGGCGCCTGCTGTTGCACCGGGTCAGCGGCGAAGGGTGAGCGGGCGTCCGGATCCTTCTGTTTCTCCCACGCCTCGATGAGCGCGCGGGCGAACGACATGGCGAGGCCTTTGACGCGCAATTGCACGTCTTCGCGAGCGTCGTGGAAGGCGGCGTAGTCGGCCGTGATCTCGACTTCTTCCGTTGCGCGCTTCATGTGTGCGCGCGCGTCGGCCATGAACTTCTCGGAAGCGGTCACGAACGCCGGCACATTGCCGTTTGGGTGAAGCGCGATGTCCATAACCAGCGCCGTGCGCTGATCCGCGGCGAGGAACACGACGTTCCAATCGTCGTAAGGGTAGAGATCAAGCGACGTCATTAGGAACGTGCCGGCGTCGCTATTCCAGATCGGATCGGGGATTAGGAAAAACGGACGGAGCTGGGCGTCGCGCAGCGCCGATTGCGCATTTGCTTGCGCCTTGGCGTGGCGCTCATCAATACGGCGTTTGCCGTCTTCGAGCCTGGCGTTGATCGAGGCTGCGTTCGGAACGAGGTTGCTCTCGTCGTTTGGTGAAAACCCAAGCTCACGTAGCATAGCGCCCGACGGTCCGCTCCAGACCTCGTCAGGAAACACCTTGCGCCGGTTGTGCGGATCGCCGCTTGGCGGCGGCGGTGGCGCGGGAGGTTGTGCGATGGGCCGCGTGGCCGCACTCGACGGTCTTTTCCCGAAGCTCATCACTGCCCCCGAGGGATTCGCCCCGAGGCTAACGGTACGTCGTTAACGCTTGGTTCAGACCCGCGCCGTGACGCCGAGGGCGGCGAGGCATTCTTCGATCGAGTTGGCGTCGACGACCGCGTCGGTGAACGAGGCCGGCGTCAGTTTGGCGTCGATCGTATGCTGAATGAGCGTAAAGAACGGCGCCCAGAAGCCGTCCTCCGACAGGAACACGATCGGCTTCTTGTGCAGATCGAGTCTGCGCCAGGAGAGCGTCTCCACCGCTTCCTCGAGCGTGCCGATGCCGCCAGGGAGCACGACGAATGCGTCGCTCTCCTCGAACATGATCATTTTGCGCTCGTGCATCGTGTCGACCATGCGGTGGGGAACGCTGTCGAGAATGATCTCGCGGCGCTCGAGGAAACGCGGCATTACCCCGAGCACATCGCCGCCAGCGGCGTGCGCCGCCTTGGCGCTGCGGCCCATCAGGCCGATCGAGCCGCCGCCATAAACCATCCGCAGCCCGTTCTTCGCCAGCGCTTCGCCGAAGCGCGTCGCCAGATCGTGATAGGCAGGCAAAGTCGTCTCGGAGGAACCGCAATAGACGCAAACGCTGCGGACAACCGGCGTGAGGGGACTGGAATCAGCCATGGGCGACATCAACCTTAGCGCCTAAGGCGCCATTGCGGGGAAATTTCCACGCGCCTAAGTGCTGCCTTCAAGGATTGTTCCAAATGGCGCGTGGTGAAGGCAGGACAGTGTCGGCGGCGGAACCAGCCGCTGATCCATCGCCGCCCATGCTGCGGACGATCGGCAGGCTGATGAGTCTGATCGGCGGCTTGCGCGGTCCTGGTTATCGCGTGCGGCTCGTCGGTGCGTTCATCCTGACATTGCTCGGGAAAGTGCTGGCGGTGTTTTCGCCGCTCGTGCTGGCAGACGGCATCAACGCGCTGAGTGAAGGAAATGCGTCAGGCGCGCTGCCGGCGTTTCTAGGGCTTGCTGGTTTCTGGGCGGCGTTGCGCTTTGCGTCGACCGCCGGTCCGCAAATTCGCGATGCGATCTTTCAGCCGATTAGCGAAGAGGCGCAGCGCAGGGCGGGTACCAACGTATTCTCGCACGTTCACCAACTCTCAGTGCGCTTCCACCAATCGAAGCGCACCGGCGCGGTGTATCGCACCATCGAACGCGGCGTGCGGGCGATCGACTTCCTGCTGCGTTTTCTGGCCTTCAACATCGCGCCCACATTGATCGAATTGCTCCTTGCCGCCGCCGTTTTGGGGGTGCGTTATGGCTGGCAATTCGCGCTGATCGCAGGCGCCACGGTGTTCGTCTACGCCTGGATCACGTTTGGCGTCACCGAATGGCGGCTGAAGCATCGCCGCGAAATGAACGAAGCTGACAGCGAAGCGGCGGGCCGGGCGGTGGACTCGCTGCTCAACTTCGAAACGGTGAAGAGCTTCGCGGCCGAGCAGCGTGAGAGCGAACGCTATGACCGAGCGCTGGCATCCTACGCCAACGCCGCCGTCCGCTCGAACACCTCCCTGGTGATGCTCAACGTGTTGCAGACACTGATCATGAATGTCGGCTTGGTCGGCATGGTGATCGCGGCGGGCTATCTGGTGGCCAGCGGACCGATGGGGCCAGGCGATATCACCGCAGTCATCCTGATCATGACGAACCTCTATGCGCCGCTCAATATCCTTGGCTTTGCCTATCGCGAGATCAAACAGACCTCGATCGATATGGAGAAGATGTTTGCGATGCTTGATGAAACGCCGGATGTCGCCGATGCGCCCGGCGCCGTGGCGTTGAAGGCAACGCGAGGCGAAGTGGTATTCGAAAACGTCGGCTTCGCGCACGAAGGCCGCGACATGGGGCTCGACGCCGTCTCCTTCACCGCGCACGCCGGCCAAACGACGGCCATCGTCGGGCCGTCCGGCGCGGGCAAGTCAACCGTTCTGAAGATGCTCTTCCGGTTCTACGATCCGGCCGCGGGGCGCGTGCTGATCGATGGTCAGGATTTGCGCGATGTCACCCAAACAAGTCTGCGACAAGCACTAGGGCTCGTTCCGCAGGACGTCGTCCTGTTCAACGACACGATCCGCTACAACATCGCCTACGGCAAACCGGACGCGACGCAGGACGAACTTAATCAAGCCGCCGCGCGGGCGCAGTTGCTCACGTTTATCGAGAATTTGCCACAAGGCTGGGACACGCGCGTCGGTGAGCGCGGCTTGAAGCTGAGCGGTGGCGAAAAGCAACGCGTGGGCATCGCCCGTGTCGTGCTGAAGGACCCCGCAATCCTCATCCTCGATGAAGCCACGTCATCGCTCGACAGCGCTACCGAGGACGAAGTGCAGAGCGCGCTGGAAGAGGCTTCACGCGGGCGCACGACGCTGGTTGTCGCGCACCGTCTCAGCACGATCGCAAACGCTGATCAGATCGTGGTGCTTGAAGCAGGGCGCATCGTTGAGCGCGGCACGCACAGCGCTTTGATAGCAAGAGACGGGCTTTATGCCGATCTCTGGAAGCGTCAGGCTGAAGAACCGCCAATCGCGGCGGAATAGTTCAGCGGCCCAAATCTTTCTTCACGACCTGCGCCGCGTTGTGCCCCGGCGCGCCTGTCACGCCGCCGCCAGGATGTGTTCCCGATCCGCACATATAGAGCCCCGCGATCGGCGTGCGATAATCGCCATGGCCGAGCACGGGCCGCGCGCTGAACAGCTGATCGAGCGAAAGCGCGCCGTGCATGATGTCGCCGCCGACGAGGCCGAATGTGCGTTCCAGATCGAGCGGCGAAAGCACCTGGCGACCGAGTACGCACTTTGCGAAGCCGGGCGCGTGCTTGTCGACCGTCGCGATCATCAGGTCGGCGACTTCTTCCTTGTGATCGTCCCACGAACGCCCGCCTGACAGTTCAGGCTGAACATGCTGGCAGAAGAGCGACGCGACGTGTTTGCCCGCTGGCGCCAGTGTGTCATCGAGCATGGACGGGATGAGCATTTCGACGATTGGCTCACGCGACCAACCGTACTGACGCGCATCGTCATAGGCGCGTTCCATGTATTGCAGCGACGGCGCGATGATGATGCCGGCGGTGAGGTGATCGCCCGGCTCGGGCTTGCAGGTGAAACGCGGCAGCTCCGAGAGCGCGACGTTCATGCGGAACGTGCCGGAGCCGACTTTGTAGCGCGTGATGCGCTCGCGGAAGTCTTCGGGCAGGGCGTCTTGCGGCGTGATGCGGCCAAAGAAGAGTTTTGGATTGAGGTTGGAGATGATCGTCTTGGCGCGGAACGTCTCGCCGCTCTCGGTGATGACGCCACGCGCTATCGCCGTTTCCTCCATCACAACGCCGCCAGCCCGTCGCGCTTCATGTTCGACGATGAGTTCCTTCACGCCAACGCCGGTGCGTATCTCCACGCCGCGCTCGCGGCAGCATGCCGCCATTGCTTGCGTGATCGCGCCCATGCCGCCGATGGCGTGACCCCATAAGCCCTTCTTGCCGTTCACCTCGCCGAAGACGTGATGCAGCAGCACATAAGCCGAGCCAGGCGTGTAGGGGCTCGCGAAATTGCCGACGACCGAGTCGAAGCCGAACAACGCTTTCACCGGCGCGCTTTCGAACCAGACATCCAGCCACTCGCCGGCTGACTTGGTAAAAACATCGAGCAGATCGCGCTTGGCGGTGAGATCGAGCTTGTTCAGCCGCCCAGCGAGTTGCGCTGCGCGCAAGCCTTCTTCAATCGCGCTAACGATGCCGCGCTCGGTCAAGTTTGGCGGTTGCTCTAACAGCAACGCGCGGACGACATCCGCGATCGTCTCAAGCCGCCGCTCATACTCCGGCAGCCGCGTCGCATCGTGATTGGAGAAGCGCGCGACTTGCACTTGCGTGATCCCCGGCGCGGACATGAAATAGTCGCCGTCCGGCAACGGCAGAAAATTCGAGACTTTGCGCTCGACGATGCGCAGTCCGTGCCGATGCAAATCGAGATCGGCGATCACTTTGGGGTTCAGCAGCGAAACCGTGTAGCTCGCCACGGAGTTGCGGAAGCCCGGATGAAACTCCTCCGTCACCGCCGCGCCGCCGACGACATCGCGGCGCTCAAGCACAAGCACCTTGAGGCCGGCGTCAGCCAGATAGGCCGCGCATGTCAGCCCGTTATGGCCAGCACCGATGATGATGACGTCGTGCAACGCGATCTGCTCCCCAAGCCCTCATGGCCGAGCAAGCGCGCAAACAAAAGCCCCGCAGCCTCAAAGGCGCGGGGCGAGAATTAAATCCAACACAAGAAACACAAGAACCGCGAGAAAAAGAGAATGGCTCCCCGGGTAGGATTCGAACCTACGACCAATCGATTAACAGTCGATTGCTCTACCACTGAGCTACCGAGGAACATCTCGCGCGGCCCGAAGGCCAAGCAGGCGGGGTCTCTATCAAGTTCGGCGCCAGGGGGAAAGACCCAGTGCGCATCCCTTTTTAGGTCGTTTCACCACCTCTAAAGGAAAACGAGGGCCCCTTGCGGGGCCCTCGAAGGCGTTGGGTATGGTGGGGTGTCTCCAAGGGAAGACA
>CAYOPM010000013.1:0-17133 GCA_964405865.1 uncultured Terricaulis sp.
TACCAGCCGGAAGCGTACGTCCCGCGCACCGACACCTACATCGAAAAAGAATCCAACATTAACGAGCAGATCGACCGCATGCGCCACGCCGCAACGCGCGCGATCCTCGAACGCGACGACGTCATCATCGTCGCCTCCGTCAGCTGCATTTACGGCATCGGCTCAGTCGAGACCTACACGTCGATGACCTTCACCGTGAAAGTCGGCGAAGAGATCGGCAGCCAAGAACTCATCCGCTCACTCGTCGCCACGCATTACAAGCGCAACGAAGCCGGCTTCGCGCGCGGCATGTTCCGCGTCCGCGGCGACACGATCGAACTCTGGCCCGCGCACTTGGACGATCGCTGCTGGCGCTTCTCGTTCTTCGGCGACGAGGTCGAGAGCATCGACGAATTCGATCCGCTCACCGGCCGCAAGACCGCGTCGATGCCGGCCGTCAAAGTCTACGCCAACTCGCACTACGTCACGCCGAAGATGACGCTGCAGCAGGCGGTCGAGCAGATCAAAGTCGAGCTCGACGAGCGCCTCATTCAATTTCGCGCCGAAGGCAAACTGCTCGAAGCCCAGCGCCTCGAGCAGCGCGTCAATTTCGACATGGAGATGATGGCCGCTACCGGCTCCTGCGCCGGCATCGAGAATTACAGCCGCTACCTCACCGGCCGGCGCCCCGGCGAGCCGCCGCCGACCATGTTCGAATACATCCCCGACAACGCCATCATCTTCACCGACGAAAGCCACGTCACCGTCCCGCAGATCGGCGGAATGTACAAAGGCGACTTCAACCGCAAACGCACGCTCAGCGAATACGGCTTCCGCCTGCCCTCATGCATGGACAATCGTCCGCTCAAATTCGAGGAATGGGACGCGATGCGTCCGCAGAGCATCCACGTCTCGGCAACGCCCGGGCCGTGGGAGATGGAGCGCACCGGCGGCGTTTTCGCCGAACAAGTCATCCGCCCCACCGGACTTATTGATCCTCCCGTCGAGGTGAGGCCCGTCCAAGCGCACGGCCATTCCCAAGTCGACGACGTCATCGCCGAAGTGAAGGACGCTGCGAAGAAGGATCTCCGCAGCCTCGTCACCGTGCTCACCAAGCGCATGGCCGAAGACTTGACCGAGTACATGCACGAGCAAGGCGTGCGCGTGCGCTACATGCACTCCGACATCGACACCGTCGAGCGCATCGAAATCATCCGCGACTTGCGCTTAGGGGCCTTCGATTGCCTGATCGGCATCAACCTGCTCCGCGAAGGTCTCGACATTCCCGAATGCGGCCTCGTCGCCATTCTCGACGCCGACAAAGAAGGCTTCCTGCGCAGCGAGACCTCGCTCGTGCAAACCATCGGCCGCGCCGCGCGCAACGTCGAAGGCAAGGTCATCCTCTACGCCGACAAGATCACCGGCTCGATGGAACGCGCCATGGCCGAAACCTCGCGCCGCCGCGAGAAGCAAGAAAAGTTCAACGCCGAAAACGGCATCACGCCGCAAAGCATCAAGTCGCGCATCAAGGACATCCTCGACAGCGTCTACGAAAAAGACTCGCTGACCATCGACCCACGCGACCCAATGAGCTTCAAACGCGGCGCTGGCCTCAAAGAACGCAAAGGCGTCGCCGAAGACGGCACACCCTTCATCGGCCACAACATCAAGAGCTACATCGCCGACCTAGAACGCCAAATGAAAGACGCCGCGGCTGACCTAGAGTTCGAAACCGCCGCGCGCCTCCGCGACGAGATCAAGAAGCTGCAAACGACGGAGCTGCTGATCGCCGACGATCCGTTGGCCCGGCAGAGCGCCATCTCCGCTGCGGCGGAGGAAGCGGTGCGCGAAAGCCGTGCGACAGCGACGGGCGCGACGGTGCGAAAGGGCAAAGCGCCGTATCGTGGGCGGAGACGGAAGGGGCCTTAGCTTTACATCTGCTGGTTGCGCGTGCAGAGATCAAAAAGGCTGCGGCGATGCTAGATAATGCTCAACGGGTTCATTGCGTATGCGAGGGGCGACGAAGCTCTGGCCGACGCGCTTCAAGACTACTTGAATACACTTCCTGATCTGGGAGTGACTTTTTGGCGTGATCGTCAAATTCGGGGCGGCACCGATTGGGACGCAGAGATTCGACAACGTATCCGGCACGCTGATGTAATTCTGTTTCTGCTCACCGGACGGGCTTGTTTAAGTCACTACATATGGCGCGTGGAATTTCCTGAAGCCAAGCGACGTTGGCGGAAAAGTCCGGGCACACTTTTGATACCGTTGACTGCAGAATCCGTGCTCCCACTTTTGCGAAGGCGAGGCATCGACAAGTTTCAGTCGATACCAATACCTGAAGGCTCGCTGTCCGACTGCCGAACGATGGCGAGGTGGTTAGACGCCGTGGGAACGCAAATTCTAAGCTCACTACAGCAAAGTCGAAATGGCAGAACCGCTTAACCAGTACGTCGATGAAGGTGTCGAGCAAGCCGTCAAGCATTTGGCGACCGTTTGCGCGCAAGCAGCGCTGGAGTTGCCTTCAAACGACGCCGCATTTCTGAAAACGGCGTCGACGTTTCTGAGATCAGCAAGCTTTCCCGACCTCGCGCTAAGTCTGCCCCACCTAGCAACCCTTCTGGAGCAGCAAGCGCGTCAAACGACCGATGCGCCGGCGTTGATGCATATTCGCTCGGAACTTGAGCCGATCATCGTGCAGCTGCGGGCGGTGTGGCCTCCAAACGCACGCTATGAGCGCCTTAAACTACGGCATGCGAATTTTGGTCGTGAAAGCGAGTTCGTCACGGCGATCTGCGAGCAGTGTCGGCGCATTTTGCGGGGTGTGCCGCCGAAAATATTTTGGGTCGATGCCCCGGTCCATTGGAGCCTAAGAGAACTTGAAGCAAGCATGTCGTTGATGCGACTGAGATACAACCGACCAAGCCTCAGTCAGGTGCAGAATTTCATCGACGGCTACGCAGAATATCGTTTTCACCAGTCTCTGCGGGGCTACCACGTCGTTGAGGGGACTCATGAGCGAGAGCAAGAGATCAACGAATTAGTAGCGGCGGACGAAGGTCAAAATGCGTTGCGCGGATTTCGACCGCTGATCAGAAGCACACTCGACTTGCTCTCCTCGTGCTCAACAGGCGGAGTTAGGATGATTGAAGCCACAGCTGGTCTAACAGCAATGTGCGGAAGGCTAGGCGACGCGTTATACGCGGTGGCGGCGTGCATAAGTCCTTCGACCACCAAAAGCACCATCGCAGCTGTCGCTCTGGGACTGCAACTACAAGCTTGGGTCGGACTGTTTATATTGGAGGAGGCCAGCGGAACAAGGTTGCAGCCGGATTGGTTGTGGCTCCCCGTTCCCGAGGACGGACATCACCGTCTTCGCTAAGCTAAACCGCCGCCCAGTCCAGTCGCCACCGGATTAATGCCCCGCCTTATCCCCCGCATCCTGCGCGTGAACCACGCTGGCGAGCACGGCGCGGTGGCCATCTATTCAGCGCAGCTCGCGCACGCGCGGCGCGCGCATCCTGATCTGGTCGCGTGGCTTGAAGAGACGCTGTCGCACGAAGAGCGGCATCGCGCGCGCTTTCGCGAAGCCATGCCATCGCGCGCGGCAAAGCCGTGCCGGCCGATGTTCGTGTGGTCGTTCGGCGGCGCGGCCCTCGGCGCGCTGACCGCCGCGTGCGGGCGCACCGGCATTTATGTCTGCACCGCCGCCGTCGCCTGTCCGCCGTAGCCTTGGCGTAGGCGGAAGCGCACGCCGCGCGCGCAGCCGTTCGCATGGCTCACGGCCTCCTTCGCGGCAATCGATCCACTGGATCGATTGCTTATCGCTTCGGAGTCTCGTCGAAGAAGACGCCCACCTCGCCCACGCCGAAGCGCACCACAACACACGCGGTGTGTTCGCGCGCGCATTAAGCGCCATCGTCTCCGCCGCGACCGAGACACTCATCTTCATCAGCACGCGCGGGGATAGTCTGCGGCTGAACAGGGGCATGCAGCACTAGCGACTCTCCTCCCCCTTGCGGGGAGGAGTTGGAGGTGGGGGTACGGGCGGCAGCTTTTCCCGAGAGAACACCGCCGTCACCCCCATCCGTCACGCTCCGCGTGACACCTTCCCCGCAAGGGGGAAGGTTCGATTGCGGGGATACGCTCGCATCAATCCGACCGCGCTCGAACCACCCGTACACTCCCAACAAATGCATCCCGCCCCGAAACCCATACGCAACGCGCCCATCGCGCTCTGGCGCGTCGCCGAAGCGTTCTTGCACACGCTGCACAATCTCTTCGGTGCGCCGGAGGATGTTGCGTTTCGGCATACGCTGACGCGCGCGCCGTACAGGCTGTTGCTCTCGTGGATACGAGTCGGCGAAGCGATGCTGCGGCGGCTGTTGCTGATCGAAGCAGCGGCGCTGCCAAAACCGAACACGCGCCCGATCCTCTGGCCCGCAACACATTTACTTGGGCGCAAAAAGCGCGCGCGCCGCATGATGGAATTCTTCGACGATAAGCCGGAAGACTGGCGCGTCAGTTTTCGGTGTTTCCAATCCACCACGCTTCGACAAGCTCAGCGTGACGCAGGAGTGTGCAAGGCAAAACTGGGTAGCGTCACCCTGAGCCTGTCGAAGGGCGACGCAGCGCGGTTCCACTCCGTCTGGCCCCTCGCAGAGCGCTACGAAGCGCTTATCCGCGTCTTCAACGACCCCACCGCCTACGCAAAACGCCTCGCCAAGCACCTCTACGCCAAAGCCGCCAAAGCGCTGCGCTCACTCGTCCGCGAGTCAAAAGAAGCGCGTCACCGCATCGATCTCTACGATCAATTCGTGCAGCACTGCGATCTCGCCGAAGCGCACTTCATCAACACCAGCTAGCCATGGCTCACGCGCAAAATTCAAACGTCACAACGCGCCTTCCAGCGCGCGCGAACGCCTGCGCGTCAGAGTTTCGAGGTTTTCACCGAGCGCACGAAGCTCATGATCTCGTCGGCGTCGTGCGGCGCATCATCGCGATCAGTCACGGCCGCGGCCTGGTCGATCAGCAAATCCTGCAAATCGTCGGGCAGCTCATCCCAGTGCAGCACCACCGCCTGGCCGAGGCGCCGCAGCAAATGCTCCTGGTTCTCTTTGTACTTCAGCGTCAGCGCAACAGCGACCGGCTTGCGAGGCTCGGCGCCGTTACTCATGGACCACCGCTTCGAGTCGCACTTCGTCGATCACGCGCTCGAAATTCTCGATTTCGCCGCGCACGCGATATTGCTGCGCACCGGCTTCGCGCGGCAGAACACTCACAATCTGAAAGTGTCCCGCCGGCGCGCCGACGCCGCCTCTGGCCGCAAGCACGCGCTGTCCCGCGCTGAACTTGGTCTGCGCCATGAGATGTCCTTTTCTGGGTGGCTCGCGCGACGATGGGCGCGGGTCTTTGTGGTTATATGGTCCCTCGAGGGCGCAAAAGCAATGCACGCGCAAAAACGCGCGACGGAGTTGAGCCCTCCGCCGCGCGCCCCAGAAGGTTGCGCCACACTTAGAGCAAGGGGGTCCGCGTACGGCGCAGCCCAGCTCAGAAGCGATATGCAACCGATGTAGAGATGATCCACGGATTGATGTCGACGCTATCTTCGATCGAATTGTTGATCGTAACGTCAGTGCCGATATCGACATAACGCACGTCGAAGTTCACGCCCCAGTGCTCGTCGATGCGATAGTCGAAGCCCGCTTGTACGGCCAAGCCGAACGACTCGTCGTAATCGATGGTCATGCCAGCCGGGGGTTCGTCATCGATGAACGCCGTGTAGTTCACGCCGGCGCCGACATACGGCTCAACTTGGCCGAAATTGGTCCAGCGATATTTGAGCGTCAGCGTCGGCGGAAAATGCGTTACTTCGCCGAGATCGAGACCGCCCGTGGTCGCCACATCGTGCGTCGCCACGCAGCAGAGGAGTTCAGCGGAGACGTTGTCGTTGAAGAAATACTCGATCTGCAGCGACGGAACCCATTCGTCGGAAATGTCGACATCGATCGGATCGCCGCTCTCATCCGGCAGAATGCCGGAAACACCGACCTTGATCTGGAAGTTGTCGAGTATCTGCGCACTTGCCGGCGCCGCGAAAGCGAAAGCCGCGAAGGCCGCCACAGCAGCTGCTTGAAGTTTGATCATAGCCATCCCCTATCGTGCGATGGGATGAGAATGACGCCGGCGTCACTTTTGCGATTGATCCGGATCAAGCGGCGGCATGGACAGAACGTCGCGGCATTTCGCGTTCAGAGAGTCTTGGCCAATGCTTCCATCTGCCGCGCCGTTTGCGTCCAGCCGGCTTCAAAACCCATTTGTTCGTGCTGCTTCATCGTCTCTTCAGTCCAGTGACGCGCAACAGCACGATACTTGGTCTTGCCGTTGCCGAGATCTTCGAACGTGACTTCAGCGATCATGAACGGACCAGACGGTTTGAAATCCGGCGTCACTGCATCGGTGGTGACGATCTTCTTGTTCGGCACGATCTCAAGATAAATGCCGGCGTTCGGAAATTCCTGGCCTTCGGGCGAAGCCATCACAAAGCTCGAGCGGCCACCGGGGCGGAAATCGTTGTCGACGCTTTTGATCGTCCACGGCTTCGGCGCGAACCATTGCTTCAAGAGGTTCGGATCGGAATAGCAGCGGAAAAGCTTGTCGGCCGGGGCGTCGAGTTCGAGTTCGATGAAAAGTTCGTGAGCCATTTCGCGTGTCCTTGAGTGTAGGTGATTAGAAGACGAACCAGCAGAGCCGATCCCGACAGGCGCCGATCATTTTTCGCTCAACGCATCCAGATGCTGACGAATATGCGCAGCCTCAGCCGGCGTATTGGCCAGCGCAATCGCGCGATTGAAAGCCTCGCGAGCGTCGCGAGTTTGGCCCAATTCTTTCAGCATCGCGCCGCGCATGCCGTGAAAGTAAAAATACTTATCCAACCGCTCCGCCAGCGGGGCTATCATGTCCAATGCGGCTTTAGGTCCATGGAGTTTTGAAACAGCGACAGCACGATTGAGCGTCACCACAGGCGACGGCGTATGCGTCTCAAGCGCCGCATAAAGCTGCTCGATGCCGGCCCACTCCGTCTCATCTGCAGTGCGCGCACGCGCATGCAGCCCAGCGATCGCCGCTTGGATTTGATACGGCCCCGGCTTGCGCGCCAGCATCGCTTTATCGATCAGCGCCAAGCCTTCCTGGATCAACACTGACTTCCAGAGCGAGCGATCCTGATCATCGAGGAGAATAGCCGTCCCATCCGAAGCAAACCGAGCCGCCCAGCGCGAATGCTGCAACAGCATCAGCGCCAAGAGCCCCATAATCTCCGGCTCCGCCGCGTACATGCGCAGCAGCAAGCGCGTCAACCGGATCGCCTCATCACACAAAGCGGCGCGTTCGCTTTGATCGCTGCCGGCGGAGTATCCTTCGTTGAACACGAGATAAAGCATCGCCGCGACCGCAGCCAAACGCTCGCTGCGCTCCACCGGCCCCGGCGTTTCAAACGGCACGCCGGCGCCAGCAACTTTCGCTTTGGCGCGCGTAATGCGCTGCTCCATCGCGCTTTCGCCAACGAGAAAAGCGCGCGCGATTTGTTTGACGCTGAGGCCCGAGACGATGCGCAAAGCCAAAGCAATCTGCTGCGTCGGCGGCAGATCGGGATGGCAGCAGATGAACAGCAAGCGGAGAACATCGTCGCGATAGTCCGCGCTATCCAGCCGTTCGGCCTCCGCCTCCTCGCGGTCTTCGCCGTCGCTGAGCACGTTTTCGTCCGGCAACTCAGTCAGCCTGCTGCGCTTACGCACGCTATCGATCGCGGCATTGCGGCCGACCATAATGAGCCAAGCGGCCGCATCGCGCGGCGGACCATTCGCAGGCCAGCTCTTCAGCGCACGCAGACACGCGTCTTGGAACGCCTCTTCAGCCAAATCGAGATCACGGAAGTAGCGCAGCAGAGCCGCGACTGCTTGCGGCCGGGCGGCCGTCAGCGCGCCTTCGATCCAGCCGAGATCGCTCACTTACGAGCCCTGATTATAGATCATGATCGGGCGCAACTCGTAGGCGCCGCCAGGATTGGCCTTTGCCAATTCGCGCGCGAACTCCAGCCCCTCTTCGAGACCGTCGACATCGATGATGTAGAAACCAAGCAGCTGCTCCTTCGTCTCAGCATAAGGCCCGTCGAGCACCGCATCGTCAGACTTGCGCAAGGTGACGGCAGCCGAGGTCGGCAACAGACGGATCGAAGGCTTCAGCTTGCCGGCCTTCTCCCACTTCTCGTGGACGACATTCAGCCGGTTCATCACCGCATCGTCTTCTTCCTTGGTCCAGGAAAAGACGGCGCCCTCATTATTGTAGCAAAGGATGGCGTAGCGCATCGGGTAAGGCCTCATGCTCCCAAGGACGCAGCCATAAGGCCGATCCCGACACGGGGTCGAGACTTTTTCCCGTATCGCGGTACAGGCTCAAGTGGCATCCTGGCGCCGTCTCTGGGGAGGGATACCCATGCTGCTTGGCCTAGTCTTTCTGTGCCTCTCGGGCGGCTTCACTTTGATGCTCGTCGCCTGGATCATGATGATGACGCATCTCCAGACCTACCCGTTGCCGCCTGCGAAAACGCCGGCCGACGGCTGGACGCGCTGGATGCAGTTCATGCGCGGCTATGGCGGCCCTGCGGAAGGCGAAGCGCAGCGCAAGCTCATTGCCCGCATGTTCACCGGCGCGCTCATTCTCTTCGGCCTGATGATGGTCTTCTTCTTCGCCGCAGGCGGTCCGGACGCTCTACCGCCACCGCCAGTGCAATCCGCGCCTTAAGCCTCAGCAATGTTCAGCTAACGCGCTTGACGGTTCCCCTCGCGCTTCGGTTCATCGCAACCGCGAGGTGGGATTGTATGGCGGACGTCTATGTTGCGGCGGCCCCGGGTGAAGAAGACAAAGCGCGCGGCCTTGCCGACGCGCTGAAAGCGCTTGGCTTTGCCGCAGAGGCAGGCACGCCGAAAGAAAACGACGTCAAGCAATTCACCGATAGCGCCAAGGCAGTGCTGCTGATCTGGACTCGCGGCGCCCACAGCGCGCCTTGGTTCATGGCGCTCTCGATGCTGGCTTTCGATCGTAAGAAGTTGGTCAGCGCCGAAGCCGAGAGCGGCGCAACACCAGGCCCGTTCCAGAGCGCGCCGCGTATTGATCTCGCTATCCGTGACCGCACGCAATTCAAGACGCGCTTTCAGACGCTGATCGTCGAACTCGACAAGCTGGCGCCGACCAAGGGCGATGAGAAAGCGATGCCGGATGCCCTGAGCAAAGCGCGCGGCGCGTTGCTGAAGCCGATCGTGCCACCGAAGGGTTCGCAGGCGCGGCAAGTCGGCCTGTTCATGGCGGCGGTGATCGCTTTGTTCGTGGTCGGCTTCGGCGCCGGGCGCGTGATCCAAGCGGTGCGCTCAGGCGAGTTTGTCTTTGCGACACCGCGCGCGGAAGCATCAACCGCAGAGGCCGTAGCGGCCCGAACGCCGCCGCAGATCACGCTCGCCGAACTTGAGCGCCAGCCCTGGCGCGAGATCGTCGCGCGCATCGATGCAGCGTCGGGCGAGCGCATTCAAGCCGGCGCGCAACGCGGCGAAGCTTTACAACAAACTTTGGCGTGCCTGGCTCATCTCGGTGGCGCGGAAGGATTTTTGCCGAGCCCGGTCAGCGCACGCGAACACTGCGACGCGGCAGCGGCGCAGAACGATGCGGCGGGCTTGTATTTCTCATGGGTGCTTCAACGCGAGGCGCCGCATTCCGGTTTGGGCGAAGCCGAAGCGCGCGCGCGTTTGGCGCAAGCGGCAGAGCTAGGCTGGACGCCGGCCTTGATCGACTACGCACAAACGCTCGGTCCCAGTCAGCAGGCCGAGGCCGGCCGGCTCTTCCTCGCCGCGGCTGAGAAGAACGATCCGCGCGGACTTTTCCAATACGCACGCTGGCTACGCGACAGCCCGGCCGGTCCGCGCAATCCGACAGCCGCCATCCCCTATCTCGATCGCGCAGCGCGCGCCGGACAACTCGATGCGGCCCACATGCTGGCGACGCTCTATCGCGATGGCATTGGCGTTGAGCGCGATGAAGGCCGAGCGCGCGCGCTTTATGAGCAAGCCGCACGCGGCGGGCATACGGCGGCGATGTTCAATCTGGCCGACATGCTGCGGAACGGCTCGGCAGAAGATCGAGCGCGCGCCATCGTGCTTTACGGCGACCTCGCCTGCATGACCGACGAGCGCCAGATCCAGCCAATGGCGGCCGCGCGTTTGCGCACATTGCAGGCGAGCGTCGATTGCCGCTAACAAAGGCAGTGTCTTGGCGCAAAACCTATGACGGCGCGGAACCGCAGCGGGTCAACAAATGGCTCGCCAGCGAAGGCGTATGCTCGCGGCGCGAAGCCGAGGATTTGATCGCACGCGGTCTGGTTTCGATAGACGGCGCGCGGGTAGAAGACCCCGGGCGCAAGATCGAACCGGGTCAGACGCTCGAGGTCGGCGAGAGCAACGCCAAGCCGCAGATCAGCGTCGTGATCAATAAGCCGGTCGGCGTGGTGTCGGCGCAGCCGGAGGGCAATCAGATCCCGGCGGCGCGCTTGCTGACGCAAGCCAATCTCGTTGGCCAAACGCGGAACATGCCGAACAAGCACACCAGCCTCGCGCCATTGGGACGGCTTGATCAGGATTCGCGCGGGCTCTTGGTGCTGAGCGAAGATGGCGTGCTGGCGAAGGCCCTGATTGGCGAGCACTCGAAACTGGATAAGGAATATCTCGTTCGCGTTGCGGGTCCGGTCGGCGCGCGAAAGCTTGCTCTGCTTGAGCACGGGCTTTCGCTCGACGGCAAAAAACTTAAGCCCGCGACGATCTCGCAGGTCGAGGCGCAGCGCATTCGCTTCATCCTGCACGAAGGCCGCAATCGTCAGATCCGCCGCATGTGCGAATTGGTGGAGCTTGAGGTTACCGACTTGCTGCGCATCCGGATCGGCCCGCTGAAATTGGGCGACCTGCAGGAAGGCAAGTGGCGCGCGTTGAGCGACGAAGAGCGGGAAGCCCTGATTGCCGGGAGCAAGTGACTACTACGGTGCTGCAATCCCATTCCGCCGCCGTAGCTCTTGCAGCAATGCGCGATCGAACGCTGCAGGCGGCGCGATGTTCAGCGCTTGGATGAACTCCGTCATATCCGAACGCGCATGCGCTTGATCGAAGCTCGCGCCGGGGATGATACCGCGGCGGAAGAGATATTCGTCCGAACGGCCAGTAAGAATATAGGCCGGCGCCCAGTTGAAGCCCGCAGCTTTCGCGAGCTCGTTGGTGCAATTCGAGAGGATCGTATTATAGTAGCGCGGCGTGGTTTCGAGAGATTTCGTGCGCTCCAGCAGATTGCGCAGCAAAACGCGCTCTTGCTCGTCGGTGATGTCGACCGGATAGACGAAGACTTCGTGGTCCAGCATCACAGCACGGCGTGTCAGCAAATCGCGCGCCGAAGCCCAGATGTAAGAAAGCTCGAACGCGTTGAAGAGCCCGCGGAGGGCGGAATACTCCTCGCCCTCCTCGCGCCGCGCTTCGATCGTGAGGCCAAGCAAGCGATCGCCTTCGAACTCGAACAGTAGCAATGTATGCGCAGCAAGTTGCGAGCCCGGCTGCGGTTCCAGCATGAACCAGACATTGCGCAAATCTTCAAAGCGATAGCTGGCATCGATATAGGTCTCAGCCGCAACGTCAGATCCAACATAAGACCAATCACTCACTGGCCCGACCGAGAAGCGGCCTTCGGTTAGCGTCACGTCCGGATTGATAGAGAGATACGGATACCAGTTGCGATCCGTGCGCGGCGGTTGCGTCATCGAAGCGGCGCTGCCGAGCACCAGGATCGCGAGAATGCTCGCGAGAGCAGGCCGCAACGGATTTGCGCCGAACCAATCGAGTATCCGCTTCAATCCCTGCTCCCGGTTGTCTCGCGCCGCTTCGACCCCATCTCATCGAGACTGAGCGACTCGACTTTTCATAGCGGCGCCCGCGCCGTCATGCTATCGCGCCGCCCTCGGCGCCACGACCACCAGGAGACCTCCCATGCCGCTGCGCATTGGCGATAAAGCCCCGGACTTCGAAGCTGAAACCACCAAAGGCCGGCTCAAATTCCACGAATGGCTCGGCGACAGCTACGGCATTCTCTTCTCACACCCGAAGGATTTCACGCCGGTCTGCACCACTGAGCTGGGCTACCTCGCCAAGCTCGAGCCGGAATTCGCCAAGCGCAACGTCAAGATCATCGGCCTCTCAGTCGATCCAGTCGAGAACCACGAACGCTGGCGCAGCGACATCAAGGAAGTCACCGGCGGCGACGTGCAGTATCCGATGATCGGCGATCACGATCTCAATGTTGCAAAGCTTTACGACATGCTGCCGGCTGAAACGGCGGGCACGTCGGAAGGCCGCACGGCGGCGACCAATGCAACCGTGCGTACAGTCTACATCATTGGCGCCGACAAGCTGATCAAGGCGATGCTGATCTATCCGATGTCGTCAGGCCGCAACTTCGATGAAGTGCTGCGCTTGGTGGATTCGATCCAACTCACGGCGAACCACAAAGTGGCGACGCCGGTGAACTGGAAGAACGGCGAAGACGTGATCATCGTGCCGGCCGTCTCTGACGAAGAAGCCAAGACGCGTTTTCCGAACGGCTGGACGACGGTGAAGCCCTATTTACGCATCGTGCCGCAGCCGAAAGGCTAATGCTGCATTGCAACCGCACTCCTCAGGCGGAGGTGGTTGCGCTCAACGCCCGAAAGTTGGAATCTCCTCCACGGAGGAGCGTCCGATGATTTTCGAGCAGGTCGCCAATGGCGGCTGCCAATCTTACTTGGTTGGCTGCAGCGATAGCTGCGTGGCGGCGTTGATCGATCCGGAAGTGCGCAAGATCGATCGCTATCGGGCGCTGGCGGCGCAACACGGCGTGCGCATTCAGTACATCATCGACACGCACACCCACGCCGATCATTTCAGCGCGTCGAAACAGCTGAGCGAAAGCCTCGGCGTTCCGGTGATCGCGCATCGGCTTTCGCCGGCGCCCTATGTCGATCTGCGTGTGGATGAAGGCGATGTGATCAAGATCGGCAATTTGCGGCTCACCGTGCTGCACACGCCGGGTCATACACGCGACAGCATGAGCCTCGTCGCCGGCGATCGCGTGTTCACTGGCGATGCTTTGCTAATCGGCGCGACGGGGCGAACGGACTTGCCGACAGGCGATCCGGAGCAACTTCATGACTCGCTCTTCAACAAGATTTTGAACCTCGATCCAAACATGCGCATCTATCCCGCGCATATCTATAAAGGCGCCGCCTGCTCCACCATCGAAGAAGAGCGGCGCTCCAATCCGCGTCTCCAAAAGCGCGAGCGCGGCGAGTTCGTCGAAATGATGCGCACGCTTTCGCTTTCGATGCCGGAGCATCTCACTGAAGCTTTGCGCGTGAATATGAGCGGCGGCATTTCGGTGGCGCAGCTCTTGAGCGAAGCGGCGGCGGAAGTGCCGTTTATGTCGATGGAAGAAGTGAAAACGCGCATCAGCGCCGCTGCCAACGATTTCATTGTGCTCGACGTGCGCGAGCGCGATTCATTCGATGCCGGCCACATCCCAACAGCGCAGCATTTGCCGCGTGGTTTGCTGGAGCTGAAAGTCAACGAAGCGCTGCCCGATCCGACTGTGCGGATCGTCACCTATTGCGACTACGGAAAAATCTCCACACTCGCCGCCGCCACGCTTCGACGCATGGGCTTCACGCGCGCGGTGGCGCTCGATGGCGGCATGAAGGCGTGGCGCGAAAAGAGTTTTCCGATCGAGCCTCAGGCCTGAACGTCTGTCGTATCGGGATGACGGCGGAAGTAGGCGACCGCGTACGGGCAGCGGCCGCGCAGCTTGATGTTGTTCGCTCTCGCATGCTCGACGATTTCGGCCATCAGCCTGGCGGCATGACCTTGGCCGCGGGCATGAACCGGCGTCTCGACATGGGTGATCACGCGGACGCCGCCGGCGAGCATGTAATCGGCGATCGATTGCACGGCGCCGACATCATATTCGTAGCGTTCTGCATGGGTGTTATCGCGGAAATGGCTCATGGTTCTCTAGCTAACGCGGGCGCGGCGGTTTAGGTCGGGCTCATGAATTACCGGCACGCCTTCCATGTGGGCAATCATGCGGACGCATTAAAGCACGCGATTCTGCTCTTCTGCCTCGACGCGTTGAAGAAGAAGCCGACGCCGTTTGCGGTCCTGGATACGCATGCGGGCCGCGGCATCTACGACTTTCAAAGCGACGAAGCCGCGCGTAGCCCGGAATGGCAAGACGGCATCGCCCGTCTCTGGGATTGGCCCAATCCGCCGCCGCTGATCGCGCGCTACATCGAAGCGGTGCGCGCGTTCAACGCCGATGGCGCACTGCGCACCTATCCCGGCTCGCCGGCTTTGGTGACGAGCAATCTACGCGACGATGACGTGCTGATGGCGTGCGAACTGCATCCTGAAGAACATGCCGCGCTGAAGCGCGTTTTGCCGCGAAAATCTAATGTGCAAGTGCATGCGCGTGATGGTTGGCAAGCGCTCAGCGCGTTGCTGCCGCCGCCGCAAAAGCGCGGGCTGGTGCTGATTGATCCGCCATACGAAGAGCCGGATGAGTTGCAGCGCGCTGCGCAGGCATTTGGGCCTGCGCTCAAGCGCTTTGGGCATGGCGTTTATCTTTGGTGGCGGCCGCTGAAGAGCGAAAGCTTGCTCAGAACGGTCGACGCCGAAGCACGCGCGCAAGGCGCGAAAGAAACGCTGCGCGCGGATTTGTGGGTCGACGCCGTGACGCCCGAAGGACGGCTGATGGCATCGAGCTGCTATCTGATCAATCCGCCGTTCGGTTTGCGCGAGGCGCTTCAAGAGGCGCTGCCGTTTCTGACGGAGGCCCTGACAAAAGGCCGGCCCGGCTGGCGGCTCGTTTGACAAGCAAAGGGCGCGGATTGCTCCGCGCCCTTCCCCCTGGCCACGCGCGTCGCGGCTTACGCGACGATCAGCGCGGCTTGGTTGACGATGGCGAACGCTGCCGGGACGGAGGCGACCACGGCGGCGATCATGCAGTAGAATTTCGTCACGGCTTCCTCCCTTCGTCAATCGGTCACAACAGCGATGTTGTGAAGATAGAGCCATACCTGTGACCCGTCAGTGACGGGCGTCACGCGGGCGCAATCGGCGCGGCCTTGCGCCTGCCCGTGCGGAATATGCCATAGCGATCAAGTCCAAACGCCAGGGTGTGCGATGCAATTTGATGACGTGATCCTCGGACGCAGGAGCATACGCGGCTACAAACCCGATCCGGTGCCGCGCGCCTTGATCGAAGAAGTTCTCACCCTGGCGATGCGCGCGCCTTCGTCGATGAACACACAGCCGTGGAATTTCTATGTGATCACCGGCGAGCCGCTGGACCGCATTCGCGCCGGCAATACTGAGCGCATGGTGGCGGGCGTCCCGCAATCGAGGGAATTTCGCACCGGCCAGCCGTTTGCCGGAGAGCACCGTGAGCGTCAGATCGGCGTCGCCAAGCAATTGTTTGCGGCAATGGGCATCGCCCGCGATGACGCGGAACGACGGCAGGACTGGGTGTTGCGCGGCTTCCGGCAATTCGATGCGCCAGTGTGCGTGATCGTGACTTATGACCGCGTGTTGGACGGCAGCGACGACACACCGTTCGATTGCGGCGCGGTGGCGACGGCGCTTGTGAACGCGGCCTGGTCGCGTGGGCTCGGCGCTGTGATCAACAGTCAGGGCATCATGCAATCGCCCGTCGTGCGCGAGCACGCCGGCATTGCCGACGACCAGGTCATTATGAAGAGCATCGCGCTCGGCTGGCCGGACGAGGACTTCCCGGCGAACGCCGTCGTTTCAACGCGCAAGAGCGTAGAGGAAGCTGCCGTGTTCGTGGGTTTCGAAGACTAGACCCGCTGGACGGACAATGCGGCCTTAAGGCAGGTTCCCGGCATGTCCTTCGATTCCGTGCTCGCCTTTTTGCAGCAGCCGCACATTGCCATTCCGATCGTAGCGATCACGGTGGTCGTCATCCTGCTGATGAAGCGGCCGTTCACGGCGCTCTATGTAGCGCTGATGCCGCTGATCAATTGGGCCTTCGCCGGCATCCCGACATTCGCGATCCCGGAGACGCTCGGCGGCGGCGAGTGGCATCCGTTCACGATCGTCACCGGCCTCGTCCTGGTTGTGCGCGACTTTGCTCAGCGCGAGATCAAGCACTGGATCTTCGGGGCGATGCTGATCGGCCTGACGCTCTCAACGCTGACCGCTTGGCCGGTGATAGTCGTCGCATCGGGCGTTGCGTTCCTGATCTCGGAGACGGCGGACTGGGCGGTCTACACCTTCTCCAAACGCCCGCTCTCGCAGCGCATCCTGATCTCCAGCGCCATCTCGGCGCCCATCGATCAGATCGCCTTTATCGGCCTCGCGTCCCTGGTCGTGCCGGGCATTTTTGCCTGGGGCTCGATCGTGACGGGCATCCTCTCGAAGCTCTTGGGCGCCTATGTCGTCTCCCGGATCGTCGCGCGCCAAGAGCGGCGCTCTGGTCAAAACGAGATGAATCCCGCGTAAAGCATGGGTTTGCGCTTGCGGAACGGAACCCCCTCGCCCATAAGCTGGTTGGTGTAAGTTGGCGGTCGGGCCAGCGAAGGTGCGAAGATCCGCGGCGTGCGGCAAGTTTTTGAATCCCCAATCAAAGCAGAAATTCGCGATGACGTGCGTTCGCTTCCGCGAGCGCGCGGCTTTTGGCGTGCGCCAAAGGCCTTGAAACAGGACCAGTGGAAATGAGCTTCGAAGACGATTTCGACAACGGCGACGACGATAACGACAAGAAGAAAGAAAAACGCGGTGGCCGTGGCCGCGAACGCAGCGCGGATACTCCGGAATTTGGTGGCGGCGACACCGGCGGCTTCGGCGGCGGCGGTGGCGGCTATGGCGGCGGCGGTGATCGCGGCGGCGGCGGCGGTTACGGCGGCGGCGGATATCGCGGCGGCGGCAGCGGCTTCGGCGGCGGCGGTGATCGTGGCGGCGGCGGCGGCGGCGATCGCGGCGGCGGCGGCGGCGGCGGCGGCGGCGGCGGCGGCGGCGGCGGCGG
>CAYOPM010000014.1:0-9665 GCA_964405865.1 uncultured Terricaulis sp.
CAGCACCCGCGAACTGCCAACGCAGACCAACCGTCACGGCTTGCTGCTCGTAGTCACCGTCGAGTTCAACGGGATCGCCTTGGAAATCGCCTTCAAAGCTCGCGCCGTTGGCGACGAAATAGCGATAGCCTACGTCGAGATCGAGGCGCTCGGTGATGCCGATCGCCAAGCCAACGAGCGCTTGGTACGCAAGCACGGTGTCATCGTCATGGACGGACAGGGTGCTGACGTCCTCAACGTCGAGGCTGAGGCGCGCTGCGCCGATACCGACGCCGATATACGGCTCGATGCGGCCACCGCGGTTGAAGTCGTAATAGGCGTTCAACATGCCCGACCAGGCACGCACGCTAGCATCGTCGATGAAGTCGACGCCGAAATTGTTGTAACGGTGGCCGAGTTCGCCTTCGAGACGGAAATTGTTCTGGAACGCGTAGCCGAGGCCTAGATGCGCGGTCCAATCGTTCTCAAGATCGAACTCGTCGCCGCCGTCGAGATCAACGGCGCCGTCAGTCGAATAGCCGACGTCGGCGCGACCGTACCAACCTTCTGTGGCGTTGGCGACAGTAGCGCCCGACGCCAACAGAGCGGCCAACGCGACCGTCTTTGTGATGCGCGATTTCATATTCACCCCTCTCACACGATATCCCCTGCGTTCAGGCCCCGCCGGCGGCGGCTCCCTGCGCATGTTTTCCTGTAGCGGTCGAAGAGACCCCCCCAGTCAACGATTGACGCCGAAAACTGGTTCCCAGCCACAGGCGTTCTTAACAATCGTGGCGCCGCTGAGCGGGTGAGTCCACGCACCCCACCTGTGACGGGCGCGTTTTTCGACGAAAAGTGGCTTTTATGCCGCCCCTTCCGGGCAGTTAGCGACGAATTTAAGCCCGAAACGAAGTGGGGCCGCGCCCCTCCCGGCGCGGCCCCTTCCCCTCGATCGCCCCCGCGCCGCCATTTCAGATGCGGCGCAAGCCTTAGACGACGTCCCCCGACATCGAACGGGGCGGAGTTAAGCCCACGAATTGCCGCTCGCCGAGTCAGGAATGGCGCCTCCTGCGGTCATTTCCTCCACATGTTGCCCACACGTCACAAGCGGAACCTCGCCGGACCGCCGGGGTTGGTCTCGCAGACACCAATTCCGGAGACACATCATGAACCACGAAGAAAACCGCGATCCGTACGCCCCGCCGCCGCGCCACCGTGATCACAGTGGCGCGATGCTGCGTATCGTGCTCGTCGCTGGCCTGCTCGGCGCGGCCGTCTGGGGCTACACCCAATTCGACGAAGGTCCGGGGCTCGTTGCTGAAGCGCCGCAAGAACAATCGCTGGCTGATTCCAGCCTCGATACGCAGCGGCCCGAAGCGCCACCGCTCGGTGAACCGGCAACTGCGCCAGAGCCGGCGTTCCCGGAGGATCAGCTTCAGCCCCCGGCTGACGCGCCATCCGGCCGCTAGCGATCCATCGCGAATGGTGAGCCCGCCGGGATTCGAACCCGGGACCCTCTGATTAAAAGTCAGATGCTCTACCGACTGAGCTACAGGCTCGCTTGATCGCGAAGGACGCGCACTTAAGCCGATGCTCGGCGGCGCGCAACCTTCATCGAGCCGCGGCCGCTGCCAATGATGCGGCGACGGCGCGTCTCCACCCTTCCCGCGCATCAGTGCGAGCCTGGACGCCCATCGCGGGCGTCCAGCGCTTTGCCGCCGTCGCAGCTGAGGCGTCGGCAGCGATCTTTGCACCTTGGGCGGCAAGTTTCGCGGCGCCTACAGCCGTAACTTCCTGGAACGACGGTCTCGCAACTTCAACATCGCAGATGTCCGCCAAGAACTGCATCGCCCAGCCATTGGCGGTCAGACCGCCATCTACCAACAGAGACTGAATGGGTGGAGCGCCATCGGCGCGTAGCGCGTCGAGAAGATCCGCCGTTTGGTACGCGACCGCTTCAAGACCCGCGCGCACGATGTGATCGAGGCGCGAGTCGCGCGTGAGGCCAATGATCGTTCCGCGCGCGTCGGCGTTCCATTGGGGTGCGCCAAGGCCCGCGAACGCCGGCACAAGATAGACGCCGCCATTGTCGGCCAGCGAAGCCGCGATGGCCTCGGAATCCGCCGATGTTCGGATGAGCTTCAGGCCGTCGCGGAGCCATTGCATCGTCGCGCCCGCTGAGAAGATCGAACCTTCAAGCGCATAAGCAAGTGCGTCCTTGGTTTGGTAGCCGATGGTGGCGAGCAAGCGGTTCGCGGAATGCGGGGGCGTATCGCCCATGTTCATCACCAGGAACGCGCCGGTGCCGAACGTCGCCTTTGCTGTCCCGGGCTTCAGACAGCCGTGACCATAGAGCGCCGCCTGCTGATCGCCGGCGGCGCCAGCGATCGGAATGGCGCGGCCAAAGTGAGAAGCGTCCGCCTCGCCAAACGCATCATCGCACGCGCGCACCTCCGGCAAGAGCGCACGCGGCGCGCGGAAGAGCGTACACATTTCATCGCTCCAAGCGCGTTTTCCGATATCGAAGAGCAACGTGCGCGAAGCATTGGTGATGTCGGAGGCGTGAACGCGGCCTTCGGTGAGCCGCCAGATCAGGAACGATTCCACAGTGCCGAATGCGAGTTCGCCCGCTTCCGCGCGGCGGCGTAGATTTGCGTCTTGATCCAATATCCGGGCGATTTTCGTCGCCGAGAAATACGGATCGAGCAGCAGGCCGGTCGCCTCCTGCACGCGCTTCTCGTGGCCTTCTTCACGCAAGTTCGCGCAAAGCTCTGACGTGCGCCGATCCTGCCAGACGATCGCCTTGTGGACCGGCGCGCCGGTCTTGCGGTCCCAAATGATTGTGGTCTCGCGTTGATTGGTGATGCCGATCGCGGCGATCGCATTGGCGCCGCCGACTTGCGCGATCACCTCGCGGCAAACGTGAACGGTCGCAGCCCAGATCTCCTCGGCATCGTGCTCGACCCAGCCGGGCTGGGGATAGTGCTGCGTGAGTTCGACTTGCGACGTCGCGCGCGGATTGAATGACAAGTCGAATGCGATCGCGCGGGTGGAGGTCGTGCCTTGGTCGATGGCGAGGATGTGCGTGCTCATGCGCGCACAAGAGGACGGGGAGGCGCCGAGGTCAACTAGACCGTCGGGGACCATCGCCTCCCCGTCCGCGAAGGCGGCGCGTCAGCGCGCGCCGGCCTCCGCTGTCTCCAGTGCGGCGCGGAACGCAGCTGAGGCGACACGCACGCGCGTCATTGCGGCTTCGAGTGCGTCGGCGCTTACGACGTGGCCCGCCGACGCCATCGCCTCCACCTCGGCGCGGATCGCGGCGAGCTTGGTGGCCAGATCATCGAGGTTAGCGCCGATGGCGCTGCCGACAGCGAGCGCCTTGGCGACGGTGTCGATGATTTCAGCGGCGCGGATGCGGCTCTCCTCCGGCACGAGCGGCAAGAAGGCCGATAGCGCGGCAAGCAGCATTTGCAGCTGCAGAATGAAGTTCAGCATTGGCGTGCTCCTAACCGCGCCGCGCGCGGACGAGGTCTTCGAGTTCGCCGATCGGCGCGCGTGCGGCTTCGATGGCCTGGCTCAAGCGCTCGGCGGCGACGGTGAGTGCGGTAGCGGCGCGTTCCAGCGTTGGTTGGTCGGCGCTGGAGGCGGCTTCGAAGTCAGCGCGGGCGCGGACATACGCGCTCACGGCGATCTGCAGCGTTTCGGCTACCGGCGTAGCGACGCGTTCGGCTTGGCCGAGCGCGCGCTTGAACGCGAGCGGCGCCGCCGGATCGCGAACGATGTCGGTCGCCTCTTCAATCACGGCGGCGTAGGCGTTGAGCAACGCGTAAGCGCGCTGATCGA
Organism: uncultured Terricaulis sp.; assembly: GCA_964405865.1. Classification (GTDB taxonomy): domain Bacteria; phylum Pseudomonadota; class Alphaproteobacteria; order Caulobacterales; family Aquidulcibacteraceae; genus Vitreimonas. The sequence goes on from CAYOPM010000014.1 coordinate 3,823, forward strand.
GCGTGCGTGCGGCGGACATCGGATTTTCGATCCGCGTTTCGCCGAGCTGCAAAGCGGCGCAAGCCGGTGTCAGCGCGAGTGCGACGCCAAGCGCGACGGCGCGTAAGGGATGTTTCATGGGCGACCTCCTCAAACGATCGGCGCGCGCGCACGCGTGCGGCCGATGGCGACGCCGATCAGACCAAGCGTGACGACGAGATCGACAAAGGCGGTCGCCAGTTCTTGCGCCGCGCCTTCGGGCAAAACGACGCCAAGCCGGCTCGCGGCGGCGGCAATCGCAATCGCTGCGGCGCTGCGCAGCGTCAGCGAATTGATCGCGGACTTTTCTATGGATGATGTGCTCATGGGCTCCTCGGTTTGAGCGAGAAGCCTACGGCCGGTCAGGAGCCGGTCGGATTGATTGCGCGCAGCTGCCGCAAGTCAGGCTGGCGCGGCGTTGAGTTCACAGCGCGAAGTCTCTGAATTGCATCGAAAACTCACGCGCGTCGGCGCATCGCATGCTCCCGCCGGGCTTCGCGCACCGAGTGGATAGAGCATCTCGCTATCCCCGCTTTCGAGCCAAAGATCAGCCGAACTGTAGGTGACTCGCATCGAAAGTAACGAGCCATTGGGGGCGTACAGAATTTCCCCGTGCACCGCCTCATTCACCGGTGCGCGCTCGACGAGTTGGTCACGAAGCGTGGATGGAAGGTACGGTCCCTCCGCCAGCGAAATCGAGGTACAGTCGATGATGCGAACTGCTGATGTCACTTCCGAATCGAAAGGCGGCGGCTCCAGGCAAAGGTCACATACGACTCGCGGACTGTTTGCTGCGGCAATCAAAACCAGCGTGAAGGCGCAGGATGTAAGCCCAAAGACGATGCGGCGAAGGAGCTTCATCTCCGAAGGCTACACACTGCGCCGCGTAAACACTCAACACAAGCTGGTGATTAACCCGCGCACAATCCCCGCTTCGCCTCGTCGTACTCGCGCTTCAGGCGCGCGATAAGGTCGGCGGTGGGGACGATCTCGTGCACGGAGCCGACGCCTTGGCCCGCGCCCCAGATTTCCTTCCACGCCTTCGCCTTTGAGCCCTCGCCGCCGCCAAAGCTCATCTTGCTCGGATCGCTTTGCGGCAGATTGTCGGGATCGAGGCCCGCGGCAGTGATCGAGCCTTTGAGATAATTGCCGAGCACGCCGGTAAAGAGGTTCGAATAGACGATGTCTCCAGCGGTCGAGTCGACGATCATTTGTTTGTAGGCATCGCTGGCGTTCGCCTCCGTCGTCGCGATGAAGGCTGAGCCCATGTAAGCGAGGTCCGCGCCCATCGCTTGCGCCGCGAGAATGCCGCGCCCGGTCGCGATGGCGCCGGAGACGAGCAGCGGACCCTGGAAGAACTCGCGGATTTCGCTGATCAGCGCAAATGGCGACAAGCCGCCAGCGTGACCGCCGGCGCCCGCGCACACGGCGATCAGGCCATCAGCGCCCTTCTCAAGCGCCTTCTCGGCGAACTTGATGTTGATGATGTCGTGCAGAACGATGCCGCCGTAGGAATGGATAGCATCGTTCACGTCCGGCCGCGCGCCGAGCGACGTGATGACGATCGGAACTTTGTGCTTCACGCACGCCGCGACGTCCGCTTCCAAACGGGCATTGGTTTTATGGACGATCTGGTTGACGGCGTAAGGCGCTGCCGGCTGATCCGGGTTGGCTTCATCCCACGCGGCAAGCTCATCCTTGATCCGATAGAGCCAGTCATCGAGCAGGCTTTCCGGCCGCGCATTGAGCGCCGGGAACGAGCCGACAATGCCGCCCTTGCACTGCGCGATCACCAATTCTGGGTTCGCGATAATGAACTGGGGCGCGCCAACGGCTGGAAGGCGCAACTTATTGAAAAGGGGCGGCAGGGCCATGCTTCTCTCCGGTTGCGCTAAGGCCTAGCCTGCGTTCAAAAGCACGTCGATGCTGACATGGCGTCAACCGGAGTGGAAATGACAGACCCGACCCTCAAACTTGGCGAAGAAGCCGACGAAGCGGCTTGGCGCGCCTTGGTCGAGCAAGGGCTGAAGGGGGCGCCGTGGTCGCCGCTGCAGGGCAAGACGAGCGACGGCATCGCACTTGAGCCGCTCTACCGCGAAACGGACATAGCGACAGCTGACGATGTCTCCGGCATGCCGGGCGCAACGCCATTCGTGCGCGGCGCGGCGGGCTGGACGATCCGGCAAGCGTTCGAACATCACGATCCGGCGGAGACCAATCGCGAGATTTTGGCTGACCTCGCTGGCGGCGTCGGCGGCATCGAACTCGTCATCGACCCGAACGGCGCGCGCGGCGTCGCGATCCGCGAGGCGCGTGATCTCGATATCGCGTTGGCGGACGTGATCTTGGAGGCAGCACCGGTCTCGCTCGATGCTGGAGAACACGGCGCCTGGGCTGCGGGATTGCTGCGCGACAAGTTGAAGGGCGTCGCCGCGAAAGGGACGGCGTTCGGCGTCGATCCGATCGGCGCCTGCATGCGCAGCGGCAAAGCGTGCGATGAGGAATACGCGCTCGCGATCGATTTCACCGTGCGCAACGCGGCTGACCTGCCGAACGCGCGTTTCCTGCGCGCCGACGCGAGGATCGTGCACGAGGCCGGCGGCACCGAAGCGCAGGAGATCGGCTCGGCGCTTTCGGTCGGCATCCACTATCTGCGAGAGCTGAACGGCAAGGGCCTCGATCTCGGCGTATGCAGCCGCGCGCTGTCCTTTGCCGTTTCGGTCGGCCCTGATGTGCTGATCGAGACTGCAAAGCTCCGCGCCCTGCGCCTCTGCTGGGCGCGCGTGCTGGAAGCGAGCGGGGCTGAGCCTGCGGATCGCGCCTCGCACATTCACGCTTTTACCTCGCGCCGGATGATGACGCGTTACGATGCGTGGACGAACATTTTGCGCGTCACCACAGCCTCATTCGCAGCCGCCGTGGGCGGCGCCGACGCGATCATCACCTACCCGCTCACCGATGCGCTTGGGCTACCGACGCCGTTCGGCCGCCGCGTCGCGCGCAATACGCAGAATGTGCTGATGGAAGAATGCCGCTTGGGCCACGTCGCCGATCCTGCGGGCGGCGCCTGGTTCGTGGAAAAGCTCACGCGAGAACTCGCCGCGAAAGCTTGGGAGATGATGCAGAGCATCGAAGCCGAAGGCGGCATTATCGCTTCGCTCTCGGCTGGCAGTTTACAGAAGCGCGTCGCCGAAGCGCGCGCGGCGCGGCAGAAGCTGTTCGCCACGCGGCGCGAGACGATCACCGGCGTAACGGACTTTCCGCTGCTGGACGCCGCGCCTCCGGAGTTCGTTGCACGCAAGGGCGCCACCAACGCCGATGGGCTCGCACCAATACGTTGGGCCGAGCCGTTCGAAGCATTGCGCGACCGCGCCGAAAAACACGCGCCGCGTATCTTCTTCGCCAACATGGCGACGCTCGCCGAGTTCGCACCACGCGCGCAGTTCGCGCGCAATTTCTTCGCCGTTGGCGGCATTGCGAGCCTTGGTGAAGACGCGGCCTACCCGACGATGGAAGTTTTGGTCGATGCGTTCCGCGCCAGCGACGCGCGCGTGGCGGTCATCGCCAGCACCGACGCTTGCTATGCTGAGCACGCGGAAAATTGCGCTCAGCGGCTTAAGGCGGCCGGCGCTGACTGGATCGTGATGGCTGGCAAGCCGGGAGACGCCGAGGCGAAATACCGCGCAGCTGGCGTCGATCAGTTTATCTTCGTCGGCGTCGACGTGGTGGAGGCGCTTGAAACACTGCATGCCGCGTTGGGGATCAGTGCTTGAACCGCAATGCGCTCATCGCCGCCGTGGTGGCCCTGCTCGCGCTGATCGGCGCGGGCGTCGCCATGCTCGGCGGATGGTGGACGCCGTTGGCCGCGCGTTATGTCCAAGGCGTCGACGTCTCGCATCATCAGGGCGCGATTGATTGGCGCACGCTTGCGGCTGACGATATCGCTTTCGCCTACATCAAAGCCACCGAAGGCGCCGATCACGTCGATACGCGCTTTGCTTTCAATTGGCGCGAGGCGGCGGCGGCGGGGCTTTATCGCGGCGCGTACCACTTCTTCACGCTTTGCCAGCCGGGCGCGCGGCAAGCCGCGCACTTCATCGCTGTCGTGCCGCGCGATGCGGGTGCGTTGCCCGCGGCAGTCGATCTTGAGCACATGGGACCGTGCCGGCTTGGACCAACTATGACCGATGTCGTCGGCGAGGCGCGCATCTTCATGGATGCGCTCGAGGCGCACTATGGCGTGCGCCCGATCATCTACACGACGCGTGAGTTTCACGACGCGTATCTGCGCGATGTCACCGGCGAACGCTTCTGGATCCGCTCCCTCGGCCTGCCGCCGCGCTTTCGCGAGAGCGACTGGATCATCTGGCAGCATCACAATCGCGGCCATAAAGGCGGCGTCCAAGGCCCTATCGATCTCAACGCCTTCCGCGGCGATCTCGCAGCACTGGCAAGATTTGCGGGAGTGCGGCAATGACCAAGCCGATTTCGCGTGAACAACTCGATAGCGCCATCAACATCATCAAGGTCGGCCAGCCCGGTTTCGGCTTGTACGCGGTCGAGGATGCGCAACACCTGATCAATACGGTCGCGCGATGGGAGTGGCGGCAGACCGCAGTGATGCTCCCAGTGCTGTTCGTTGCGATATTCGTTCTTCTGGTGACGACAAATGTCTCATTCCTCACCCCGATCGGGCTCGTCGCCTATCTCGCGACCTATACCGCCAGCTTCCTTGTCGCGAACGCGCTGACCACATTGCCATTCGCGCGCCGTCATTTCGCGCCACCCGGCCTCACGACTGGCGATGTTCGCCGCGCGGCGACGGCCAGCCGGCTAAGCGGGCGTTCAAAATGATCCGCACGCCATCACATGCCGAGATTGAAGCGTGGATCGACACGCTCGACCGCGCCGAACCGCATCACAGTCCCGCCCAATGGAGCGAGGCGTATGCGCAACTGCTTGCAGCGCTGCAGCACGCAAGCAAGGTGCGGAGATATAGCGCCATCCCGGCAGCGATCGTCGCCGCACTGCTGACCATTGTCTTTCACGGAGAGTCCTGGGGCGCGGACGACATCCGCAATCTCTTTGGCGCCGAGTTAGCGGCTCTGCTCTCACTCAATTTTCTGCTCGAAAAGCTTTATCCCGTCCTCGACCGCGAAGACCGCGTGAGGGCGCTACTGAAATATTACGGGGCGCACGACATGCCCTCGGAGGCGTTGCTGTGACTCTCCCTGACTTCACCAAACTCTCGCTCGATGTCGACGTCGCCAAAGCGCCGCCGCCGGCTGGCGATGTCTGGGACACGCCGGAAGGCATCGCGGTGAAGAGCGCTTACACCGCCGCAGATCGCGCCGGGCTCGATTTCGTTGATGGCTTCCCCGGGATGGCGCCGTTCGGGCGCGGCCCGTATCCGACGATGTACGTGCAGCAGCCGTGGACGATCCGGCAGTATGCGGGCTTCTCGACGGCGGAAGATTCCAATGCCTTCTATCGCCGGAATCTCGCAGGCGGCCAAAAGGGCCTATCCGTCGCGTTCGATCTGGCGACACACCGCGGCTACGACTCGGATCACCCGCGCGTGGTCGGCGATGTCGGCATGGCGGGCGTGGCGATCGACTCGATCCTCGACATGCGCACGCTTTTTAGCGGCATCCCACTCGACCAGATGAGCGTGTCGATGACCATGAACGGCGCGGTGTTGCCGATCATGGCGCTCTATATCGTCGCGGGCGAAGAGCAGAACGTGCCGCACGCCAAGCTCAGCGGCACAATCCAGAACGACATCCTCAAAGAATTCATGGTGCGGAATACGTTCATCTATCCGC
>CAYOPM010000015.1:0-8681 GCA_964405865.1 uncultured Terricaulis sp.
GTCCGCGAACCTCTGAACCGCCGTTCGGCTGTCACGATCCGCTTCCGCTGATCGCTAGGCTGAAAAGCTAACTAAGCGAACGGGCCCGGCCAAAAGCCGGGCCCGTTTTGCGTTAGCCGTGTCGCTGGACACGGCCCTGTCGCGGCGTCATTTTCCGCCCATGTCAGCTGCCGAAATCGCGATGTCCGCGCGCTCCGTCTGGGGCGCCGGGGTCGATCCTCTGCTTGAAATGCTCGATCACGCCGGCGAGGCGATGGTCACCCGGACCGAGGCATGGTCGGCGATCAATTCTGGCTCCCTCGAGCTCGCGGGCCTGGCGCGCATGCGACCGTTGCTTGCGGACGCGGTTTCAGCGCTCCCTGGCGCGGTGGAGGAGGTCGCGCTCTCGTCATCGCAACGCGTGAGGCCAGATGGCGAGATCACTGAGATCGAGCATGGCGCATCGGTGCGGTTGCGTGTGCGGCCGGAGGCGCCGATCCAGATCGCGCTCACCGGCCACTACGACACTGTCTTTCCCGCGGCGCACGCGTTCCAAAAACCGTGGCGCGAGTCGGACGTGCTGCGCGGGCCAGGCGTCGCCGACATGAAAGGCGGCATCGCCGTGATGCTTGCTGCGCTCGAAGCATTCGAGCGTCTGCCGGGCGATAAGCGCATTGGCTATGAGGTGCTGCTGAGCCCCGACGAAGAGATCGGCTCGCCTGCGAGCGCGGCGCTGCTGGCCGAACTCGGCAAGCGCGCGCATCTGGGCATGACGTATGAGCCCGCGCTGGCCGACGGCGCGCTCGTCGATGCGCGCAAGGGGTCTGCAAACTACAGCCTCGCCTTGATCGGCCGCGCCGCGCATGTCGGTCGCGCCTTCCAGGACGGACGAAGCGCCGTACTCGCAGCATCAGCCGCAGCGCTCATGCTAGATGCGCTCAACGGCAAGCGTGAGGGCGTGACGTTCAATGTCGGTGCGATTGATGGCGGAAGCGCCGTCAATGTCGTGCCTGAGCGTGCGGTGCTGCGCTTCAATGTGCGCGTGCCGGACGCTGAAGCGGCGGCGTGGGCCGAAGCGGAGGTCAAGACGATTGCCGCTGCCGCGGGCGCGCGCGACGGCATCAGCGCGCATTTGCACGGCGGCTTCACGCGTCCGCCAAAGCCGCTCAATCACCAGCAGCGCACGATGGCCGGGTGGACGCATCGCGCCGGCGAGGCGCTCGGCCTCGATCTCAAATTCCAGCCGTCAGGCGGCGTCTGCGAGGGCAACAACCTCGCAGCGGCCGGTTGCCCGAACATCGACACGCTTGGTCCCTGTGGCGGTGGACTGCACAGTGACCAAGAATTTGCACTCATCCCGAGCTTCGCCGAACGCGCCAAGCTTTCCTTTCTCATGCTCGCCGGCGTCGAACGCGGCTTGTTCGACGTGAAGAGCCTCCAACCGTGACCGCACCCCTCTACGTCATGCGCGCCGCGGGGCCTCAAGACCTCGAAGGCTTCACGCAGCTGCGCGCGATCGCAGGCGCAGGCTTCACCAGCCTCATGGCTGACGATGACGCGATGCTGAAGAAGTTGGAACTCTCGGCCGCAAGCTTCGCCTCACCGACGGAGAAAGCCGGCGCGGAGCGCTACTTCCTCGCTTTGGAGCACATCGAGACCGGCGCGCTCGCCGGCTGCTGCGGCGTCAAATCGACAATCGGCGAGACGCCGCCTTTCTTCAATTTCCGCATCATTCGCGAAGCGCAGTCTTCGGCTGTCGTCGGCCGGCGCTTCGATCTGGATGTGTTGATCGGCGTCAACGATTTCACCGGCTGCAGCGAAGTTGGCTCGCTCTTCGTGCGGCCTGAGCATCGCGTGCCTGGCCTTGGCCGCGCGCTGGCGCAATCGCGCTATATGCTGATGGCGACGGCGCCGCAGCGCTTCCGCGAACAAGTCGTCTCTGAATTGCGTGGCGTCGTCTCAGCCGACGGCGTGTCGCCGTTTTGGGAGGCGGTTGGGCGGCACTTCTTCCACATGGATTTTGCCGAGGCCGATAAGCTCAGCGCCACCACCGACAACCAATTCATCCTCGACCTCATGCCGCAGCACCCGATCTACATCGACCTGCTGCCCGCCGACGCCCGCGAAGTCATCGGCAAATGCCACAAAGACGGTGAAGGCGCGCGCAGTCTGCTTGCTTGGGAAGGCTTCAGCTTTTCCAATGTCGTCGACATTTTCGACGGTGGGCCGCTGGTGAGCGCGCCGCGCGATCATATTCGGACAAAGCGCGAGTCGCGCGTGCTTCGCGTCAGCGCCGATGACACGCTGAGTTCCACAAAACGCGCCTTGATGGCCGTGCCGCGGCTCAAGGATTATCGGTGCGTGCAGGCGCGCGTCGCCGTCGACGAGCAAGGCGCGCGTACAAGTGCTGCGACGCTGCGTGCGCTTGGGCTCGCCTCGGGCGACGAAGCTCTGATCTGGATCGACGATGCACACTGAACTCTACATTGGCGGGGCCTGGCGCGAGGGCGCTGGTGAACGCTTCTCGTCCCACAACCCGGTGAATGGCGACAAAGTCTGGCAGGGGCGCGCCGCAAACCATGACGACGTCGCCGAAGCGATGGCGGCCGCGCGGCTCGCGTTTCCAGCGTGGTCGCGCCGTCCGGTTGAGGAGCGCGTCGCGATTGTGCGCGCATTTGCAAAGGCGATCGAGAAGCGCGGTGATGAGCTTGCGCGCACGATCAGCGCCGAAATGGGCAAGGTCGCGTGGGACGCCAAAGGTGAAGTCGGCACGATCATCGGCAAAGTTGAACTCGCCATTCGCGCCCAGGCCGAGCGCGCGGGTTTCAAGGAAGAGAAGGCCGCGTTCGGCGCGATGACGCTCTCGCATCATCCGCACGGCGTGCTCGCTGTGTTCGGTCCGTTCAATTTCCCCGGCCACTTGCCCAATGGCCACATCGTGCCTGCGTTGATTGCTGGCAATTGTGTGTTGTTCAAACCGAGCGAGCTCACGCCCGGCGTCGGCGCAATCATGACCGAAGCCTGGGAGGAGGCGGGGCTGCCGGCGGGCGTGCTCAATCTGCTGCAGGGTGCGCGCGAAACCGGCGCTGCGCTGCTTGATGCGCCGAGCTTGAACGGCGTGCTCTTCACCGGCTCCGCCCATACCGGCGCGCTGATCCATCGCAAGTTCGCTGGCCGGCCTGATGTGCTGCTCGCGCTCGAACTCGGCGGCAACAATCCATTGATCGTGTGGCCGCCCGTCGATGTCGCCGCCGCCGCCAATCTCATCGCGCACTCGGCGTTTGCCACGAGCGGGCAGCGCTGCTCATGCGCGCGGCGTCTGATCGTGCCGGATAACGGCGATGGTGAAGCGATTATCGAAGCTGTCGCTAGTCTGGCGGCTAAGATCTCGGTCGGCGCTGCCGATGCACAGCCGGAGCCGTTCATGGGGCCGCTGATCAACGCGCAGGCTGCCGACCGCGCCGTGAAGGTGCAGGAAGGACTCGTCGCAGCGGGCGCGAAAGCTGTGTTGTCCCTGAAGCGCGACGGCGCTTTTGCCTCTCCCGGCATCGTCGACGTCACCGGCGTGTCGGTGCCAGACGAGGAATTGTTCGGCCCACTGCTGCAAGTGTATCGCGTCAAGGACTTCGACCACGCGCTCGATGTCGCCAACGCCACGCGCTTTGGCCTCTCGGGCGGTCTAATCAGCGACGATCCGGCGCTCTGGGCGCGCGTCAAGAACGAACTCCGCGCTGGCATTCTCAACTGGAACCGCCCAACGACTGGCGCATCCGGCGCGATGCCGTTCGGGGGGCCGGGTCTTTCCGGCTCGCTGCGGCCGAGCGCCTACTATGCCGCCGATTACGTCGCTTATCCCGTCGCGACGCAGATCGCTGAGAAAGCTTCGCCGATTGCCGCGCCTGGGTTGCCATCGTGAGCGCCGAGGAAATCAACTTCGACGGCCTCGTCGGGCAGACGCACAATTACGCCGGCCTTTCCGAAGGCAATGTCGCGTCCGCCCGCAACGCGCACATGGTGGCGCGCCCGCGCGAGGCTGCGCTGCAAGGTATCGCCAAGATGCGCCGCTTGCGTGCGTTGGGCTTGAGCCAAGGCGTGCTGCCCCCGCATGAGCGGCCGAACATCACGTGGCTGCGCGCGCTTGGCTTCAGCGGCAGCGACGGCGCGGTGTGGGAAGCGGCCTGGCGCACGCAGCCGACGATCGCACGCGCTGCTTTGGCGTCGTCAGCGATGTGGGCGGCCAACGCCGCGACGATCTCGCCGAGCGCCGATTGCGCCGACGGCAAACTCCACGCCACAGTCGCCAATCTGCAAACCATGCTTCATCGCATCGTAGAAGCGGAGCAGACCGAGCGTACACTGCGCCGCCTCATGCCCGATGCCGCGCGCTTTGCCGTTCATTCGGCGCTGCTGCCGCACGACGCGCTCTCGGACGAGGGCGCGGCAAACCACATGCGTATGGCCGCCAGGCCGGGAGCGCCGGGCGTGGAGATTTTTGTCTATGGCCGTACGGCGAGCGAGACGAAGCAGGGCTTTCCTGCGCGGCAAACGCTCGAAGCGTCACAGGCGATTGCGCGCGCCCACGGGCTAAGTGACGCGCGGGCGGTTTTCGCGCGCCAAGCGACCGAGGCGATCGACGCCGGCGCGTTTCATAACGATGTTGTCGCAGTCGCCCATGAGCAGGTGCTCTTCCACCACGAAGACGCCTTCGCCGATAAGGCTTCGCTCTATGGAGAGGTGCGCGCCAAGGCGCGTGGCTTTGAGCCGGTCTTCGTTGAAGTCCCGCGCGCGCGCGTTGGTCTAGACGACGCGGTCACTTCTTATCTCTTCAACTCGCAGCTCTTGCGCATGCCGGGCGCGGCGACGCTCACCTTGATCGCGCCAACGGAAGTTCGCGAAAACAACAAGACTGCGGCCTACGTTGCGGAGATGGTCGCGCAGCCGAATGCGGCGATCGGGCAGGTGGAGTATGTCGAGGTGCGCGAAAGTATGCGCAATGGCGGCGGACCGGCTTGCTTGCGTTTGCGCATTGTGATGACGCCAGAAGAACGCGCAGCCGCGAGCCAAGGTTTCTTCCTCACAGATGCCCTTGCCGACAATCTCGAGGAATGGGTGTGCCGCCACTACCGCGAAGAACTGGCGCCAGCCGATCTCGGCGATCCGGCGCTCGTCAGCGAAGTACAATCCGCTCTCGATGAACTCACGCGCATCCTGCCGCTCGGCTCAGACTTCTACCCGTTCCAGCGCCAAGCAAGTTAGTCGATGGCGCAGCGATTTCCCAAATGGATGACGGCTGGCCCATTTGCGGCGCTCTTAGTCGTGTTCGTGTTTCTCCTGGGATATGTCGCGATAGGCGCCGCGGCTAACTTCTTCGGTCTGCAACCGACTTCTGCCGCCGACGATGTCGCGTCTGCGGACTCGAAGCCTTCTAATGAAAGCGCTGCGTCGCTCAGCGCTCGTCAGAACGCGACGGGCAATGAACTGGCTGATCCGGCGACAGATTGCGACGGGTGGCTGGATAATCCTTACTTGGCCGAGCTCGGTTATCACCCGGCCGACAATGTTGCGCTGGCTAATCTTGAGCCGCTCGTTCCATCAGCCGCGCCGAGGGCGTGGACCGTCAATGCCTTCGGCGACGCGTGCGCAGGGACCAACCTGTGGCGCGCAATCGTTGACGTACCTGGCGGTCAGAACGGTCCTTTGCGCGTCACTCTGCCTGCAGCCGAGGGCGTTAGCTTTGAAATGCCGGATGGCCGCTACGTTATGTTGAACCCCGTTATGAACGGGCACTATGCGAGCGCGTCTTTCCTTGGGTCTTTTGTCTCAGAGGATGGTCGCCCGACATCACCTCCGGTGCTGATGTCGACCGGGCAAAATCGAGGATTTCATGGTCGGCTTTACACACCGCGCGACCAGCCACTTGGGGTGTTTCATGTGTGGTTGGACGCCGGCGGTACTTGGCAGGGACACACCATAACCTGGGTGGGCGTCACGGATTTTGCCGGTTCAACACCGCGCGATGCTGGTGCTTTCCTCTCTTCATACTCTTGTCCGGAAGGTGAGTGCGTCGCGTTCGAACTAACGAGCGTTCGCTATTCCGAGAATGGGCCTGACGAAGTGACGCTAACTTGGTCGCTAGATGATGGAACGTCGATGACCGCAACGTATGTGCTGCGTGCTGGCCAATACACGTTGCAGAGTGGCAGAGCGCCCGAACTCTAACAAAATCGGCGGCCGCCGTAGCGACCGCCGATCGTTTTGCTCAGGTGCGCCTGCGCTTAGTTCAGCGCTTCCGGACGCAGCTTGTACTCGCCATCATCCGTTTCATCGAAAAGCAGTTCGATCTGCGGATGGTCGACCGGTTCACCGCTCTCATCCACCATCAAATTCTGCTCGGAAACGTAGGCGACGTAATGGCTGTCCGAATTCTCTGCGAAGAGATGGTAGAAGGGCTGGTTGGGATTTGGTCGCACCGGCTCCGGGATCGCCGCGAGCCATTCCTCCGTGTTGGAGAATTCTGGATCGACGTCGAACACCACGCCCCGAAACGGGAAGAGCTTGTGTTTGACCACCTGACCGATGGAGAATTTCGCTTCGCGCATTTTCTCCTCCTTCTTACCTCCTGTTGCCCTCGATGGAGCTAACGTATGGAGCGATAACGCCGCTCACAAGGATTGGAGCCATAGGCGGGCGCCGGTACACGAAGATGTGTGTCCTCTGGGGCGCCGGTGACTGGAATCAGGGCGAAATCCAGGCTGAACCGCAGCTGAACAACGCAAAAACACTGATGTCGCAGCGGCGCAAAACTCGCTAACATCGGGGCAACTCAGGATAGTGCGGGCCGGCTTGGCCGCTCCCGTTAGGCAGTTGACGATGGATAGCGATGGGCCTCGGGCCCCGTCGCGCGACGGTGGACGGCATGGCGCGCGAGGTCGCGCGCCGCTGTTTGCAGCGCTCGATTTGGGCACGAACAATTGCCGTATGCTGATCGCGGCGCCGGATCGCGAGCATGGATTGCGCGTCGTCGACGGCTATTCGCGAATCGTGCGTCTTGGTGAAGGGGTTACGCACACCGGCCGCCTCAGCGACGAAGCCATGGCGCGCGCCTATCAAGCGCTGACCGCGTGTGCTCAGCGCATCGAAGCGCGCGGTCCGGTGGCGGTTGGCTGCGTTGCGACGCAAGCCTGCCGCGCTGCGTCGAACGGCCAAACCTTCCTCAATCGGATCAAGACAGACCTTGGCCTCGAATTTGAGATCATCTCCTCTGAGGAGGAAGCGCAACTCGCCGTGCTCGGCTGCGCCAGTCTGATCGAGCCCGAGCCGGAGGTGACGCTCATTGTCGATATCGGCGGCGGCTCGACTGAACTCTCCTGGGTGCGCCCCAAAGACGTGCTCGCCAATCCGCTCAATGCCCCAATCCTCGCATGGGGCACAGCGCCGCTTGGCGTCGTGACGTTGGCGGAAGAGGAAGAAGAGCCAGCAACTGGCAAGGAGGCCTGGTATGAAGCGCTCGTGCAGCGCCTCGCAGCGCAGCTCGCGCCGATTGGCGACACTGCGCTCTTGCGCGATGCGTTTGCCCAAGGTCGCGCCCATGTGATTGGCACCTCCGGCACCGTCACCAGCCTCGCCGGCGTCCACATGGGGCTCACCCGCTATCAACGCGTGCGCGTCGATGGCTATTGGTTCGACGTCGCACACTGTCGCGCGATAATCGCGCAAATGCTGGCGAAGACTCTGGAGCAGCGCGCCGCCAATCCGTGCGTCGGCAAGGATCGCGCCGATCTGGTTGTGCTCGGTGGCGCCATTCTCGATGCGGTATTGCGCGTTTGGCCGACTGACCGGATCCGCGTCGCCGATCGCGGTTTGCGCGAAGGCGTACTGATGCGTCTCATGGCAAAACACGGCGGATGAGCGACGAAGAACCCCCGAAGCGCCGCTGGACCGGCAAGCCAAAAAACGGCAGTGGCGGCGAACGCCAGATGGCGCAGCGCGTCAAAAACAAGAAGCTCGACGAAAGCTCGCGCAATTGGGTCAAGCGACAACTGAACGATCCTTATGTCGCGCGCGCCCGTGCCGAAGGCTACCGCGCCCGCGCGGCGTACAAGCTGATCGAACTTGACGAAGAGTTCGCCATCCTGAAACGCGGCGCGCGCGTGATCGACCTCGGTGCGGCGCCTGGCGGCTGGGCGCAAGTCGCCGATAAGCGCGGCTGCAAAGTCGTGGGCATCGACCTGTTGCCGATTGATCCGCTTCCGGGCGTGACGTTCCTTGAGATGGATTTCCTAGCGCCTGAGGCGCCCGACGCGCTCATCGCTGCACTCGGTGGCGCGCCCGACATCGTCCTGTCCGACATGGCCGCCAACACCACCGGCCACACCAAGACCGACCAAATCCGCACCGGCGCGCTCGCCGAAGCAGCGGCCGAGTTCGCTATGGAGCATTTGGCGGAAGGCGGGACGTTCGTGACCAAGGCGTTTCAGGGCGGGCTGGATTCGGCGCTGCTGGCGCGCCTGAAGCAGAACTTCACGACGGTAAGGCACGCCAAGCCGAAGGCGAGCCGTCCCGAGAGCCCGGAGGTCTATGTCGTAGCGCAGGGCCGCAAACCGCCAGCGTGACTGGACACGGCGGTGAAGAATCTCTACCAGCCGAACATGGAAATCCGTGAAGCTTTGACCTTTGACGACGTGCTCCTCGAACCGGGCGCG
>CAYOPM010000016.1:0-6118 GCA_964405865.1 uncultured Terricaulis sp.
GCGCGTGTTCATTTCCATGAACCAGATGCGGTCGCCGCGCAGGCCTTCGCTGGCGTCGGCGATGAACTCGATGGTGCCGGCGCCGACATAGTTCACGGCTCGCGCGGCGAGCACTGCCGCATCGGTGACGGCTTGGCGCGTGGCTTCGTCCATGCCCGGCGCGGGCGCTTCTTCGATCACCTTCTGGTGGCGGCGCTGCAGCGAGCAATCGCGCTCGAACAAATGCACGACATTGCCATGCGTATCGCCGAACACCTGCACCTCGATATGGCGCGGGCGCTGCACATACATTTCCAGCAGCACGCGATCGTCGCCGAACGATGACGCTGCTTCGCGCTTGGCCGATTGCAACGCGGCTTTGAACTCGGCTTTCTTCTCGACCTTGCGCATGCCTTTGCCGCCGCCGCCGGCGACGGCTTTGATCAGCACCGGATAGCCGATCGCGTCGGCCTCTTTCTGCAAGCGCTCTTCGCTTTGATCTTCGCCGAGATAGCCGGGCGTCGTCGGCACGCCGGCTTCGGCCATGAGTTTCTTGGCGGCGTCTTTGAGACCCATCGCGCGGATCGAATCCGGCTTCGGGCCAATCCAGATCAGGCCCGCATCGATAACAGCCTGCGCGAAGTCGGCGTTCTCGGAGAGAAAGCCGTAACCCGGATGGATCGCCTCGGCGCCGGTTTGCTTGGCGGCCGCGATGATCTTCTCGCCGCGTAGATAGCTCTCTTTCGCGGGGCTCGCGCCGATATGCACGGCTTCATCCGCCTCGCGCACGTGCAGCGCCTTCGCGTCGGCGTCGGAATAGACGGCGACGGTGCGCACGCCGAGGCGCTTGGCGGTGCGGATGACGCGGCGGGCGATCTCGCCGCGGTTGGCAATAAGGACGGATTTGAGCATCTATTGCGCCGCTGGTGGTTGAGTTTCCCGCGCAGCGAGTTCGGCGCGGATGCGTTCCATGTCTTTGTCGAGCTGTTTGTCAGCGCCGGTTTTGCGCGTCTTTAGCCACTTGAAGAGCGCGACGACCGGCACGCCCCAAGCGAGCGCCATTCCAGCCGCGATCGCAGTGTGCAACGCGTAAGCGGGCGCATCGGCCCACGTCAGCTGCCAGAAGTCGCGACCGAGAAAGACGAGGATGTGGTTCGCGGCAATGTAGAACAGCAGAAACATGTACTCCGGCCGGATCCAGAGCAGGATGAGAATGATACCCCAGCCGATCATGAAGCCGGCGGCGTAGAGCATGATCAGATTGATGATCGTATTGACGTCCATCTAACTTGCTCCCGGCGGGTTGGGCTCGCGCGCAGCGATCTCGGCGCGAATGCGCTCCATGTCCTTATCGAGCTTCCTGCTCTTCGATGCGTCGCCTTCGACTGAACCGCCACGCAGCCAGATCACGATCGCGCCAACAGCCACGAACATGAAAGCAAACGGGACGACGCTCAGCGCGTACGCGATAAGGATCGGGGGCGTCGGCGCAACGCCGCTCTGCGCCGTCGCAAAAATAAGAATGCCGACGGCGATCGCCGCAAGCACGCCCGTCAGCGTGAACAGGTTCTTCCAGCTCGGTCGCGCACCGAGCACGATCCACAAGATGATGATCCAGATCAGCATGGCGTCATCTCCTCCGACTTACATCCTAAACACGCCGAAGCGCGTTTCCGGAATCGGCGCGTTCAAGCTCGCACTAATCGCCAAGCCCAACACGTCGCGCGTTTGCGCTGGATCGATGATGCCGTCGTCCCAGAGGCGCGCGGTGGCGTGGTACGGGCTGCCTTCTTCTTCGTAGCGAGCACGGATCGGGTCTTTGAACTTTTCTTCGTCGGCTTTAGCCCAGGTCTCGCCTTTCGCCTCCATGCCGTCGCGCTTCACTTGCGCGAGCACGCTGGCCGCCTGTTCACCGCCCATGACGGAGATACGGGAGTTCGGCCACGTAAACAAAAAGCGCGGAGAATAGGCGCGGCCGCACATGCCGTAATTGCCGGCGCCGAATGAGCCGCCGATCAGCACGGTGAATTTCGGCACCTCGGCTGATGCAACGGCGGTGACGAGCTTTGCGCCATCTTTCGCGATGCCGCCCGCTTCGTATTTGCCGCCGACCATGAAGCCGGAAATGTTTTGCAGGAAGAGCAACGGAATGCCGCGCTTGCACGCGAGTTCGATGAAATGCGCGCCCTTCTGCGCGCTTTCGCTGAACAGAATGCCGTTGTTCGCAAGGATCGCGACCGGCATGCCCCAGATGCGCGCAAAGCCTGTGACGAGCGTTGGGCCATAGAGCGGGCGAAACTCATCAAGCTCGCTGCCGTCAACGATACGCGCGATCACTTCTCGCACATCATACGGCGTGCGCACGTCATCGGGGATGACGCCGTAAATGCTCTCGGCATCGTACGCGGGCGCGATCGGTTCGCGCAGGTCGAGGCCGACGTTTTTCACGGTGTTCAAGTTCGCCACGATGCGGCGCACGAGATGGAGCGCATGCGCGTCGTCTTCGGCAAGGTGATCGACAACGCCGGAGCGACGCGCGTGCAGATCGCCGCCGCCGAGATCTTCGGCGCTGATCACTTCGCCGGTCGCGGCTTTCACCAGCGGCGGCCCGCCGAGGAAGATCGTTCCTTGGTTGCGGACGATGACGGTTTCATCGCTCATCGCCGGCACATAGGCGCCGCCGGCGGTGCACGAGCCCATGACGCAGGCGATCTGCGCGATGCCCTCGCCCGACATGCGCGCTTGGTTGTAGAAGATGCGACCGAAATGTTCGCGGTCTGGGAAGACTTCGGCCTGGTGCGGCAGGTTCGCGCCGCCGCTATCGACGAGATAGACGCACGGCAGCTTGTTCTGCATCGCGATCTCTTGCGCGCGCAGGTGCTTCTTCACCGTCATCGGAAAATACGCGCCGCCCTTCACCGTGGCGTCGTTAGCGACGATCATCACTTCGCGGCCCGACACACGCCCAACGCCCGTGATGACGCCGGCCGCAGGCGCTTCGCCGTTATAAAGATCGTACGCCGCAAGCGCGCCAACTTCGAGAAACGGCGCGCCCGGATCAAGCAAACGCTCAACCCGCTCGCGCGGCAGCAACTTGTTGCGCTTGGTGTGGCGTGCGCGCGCTTCTTCTGGACCGCCAAGCGCGATGGTCGCGGTGCGTTCGCGGAGCTCCTGCGCCAAGCCACGATGATGCGCGGCGTTCTTGGCGAACGCTTCGGAATTGGGATCGATGTTGGATTTAAGTTTCATTTGAACAAATTGAACCAGCCGGCCCTGTACAATTCCAGCATTATCCAAGCCCGGCGATGATGCAGAGCGGAATGATGCCGAAGTTCAGTTGATGTATCCACGCTTCAGTTTCGGTGACATAGCGCGTGGCTCCGCCACGATACAGAATTTCGTAGATCTCACCGGTTTCGAAATTCGGCCGACGCGGCCCATGAGTGACGATGCGATCACTGATTTCCGACCAACGATGATTGAGATAGATGGACACCGCCCACACACAGCAGGCGAGGATCGTTATCGTGATCCGAACGACCATCATCCCCCGCCAATGATCTCCCGTCCGATTAGGAACCGCCGCACTTCGTTGGTGCCGGCGCCGATGTCGTAGAGCTTAGCGTCGCGGAGGAAGCGCTCAACTGGGAAGTCGCGCGTGTAGCCTGCGCCGCCGAGCGCTTGGATGGCTTCGAGCGAGACGCGCACGGCGTTTTCCGAGGCGAACATGATGGCGCCGGCCGCGTCGTGGCGCGTCGTCTTGCCGGCGTCGCAGGATTTGGCGACAGCGTAGACGTAAGCGCGCGCGGCGCTGAGTGCTACCACCATGTCGGCCACCTTGGCCTGGATCAGTTGGAACGAGCCGATCGGCTTGCCGAATTGTTTGCGCTCGCGAACGTAGGGCAGCACGACATCGAGGCACGCTTGCATGATGCCGAGCGGCCCCGCAGCGAGCACGGCGCGCTCATAGTCCAAGCCGCTCATCAGCACGGCGACGCCGCGATTGAGGCCGCCCATAACGTTCTCTTCCGGGATCTCGCAATCCTCGAACACAAGCTCGCCGGTGTCCGAGCCGCGCATGCCCATTTTGTCGAGCTTTTGGCTGACGCTGAAGCCCTTCATGCCGCGCTCGACGATGAATGCGGTGATGCCGCCTGAGCCGGCGGACGGATCGGTCTTGGCGTACACGACGAGTGTGTTGGCTTCCGGTGCGTTGGTGATCCAGAACTTCGTGCCGTTCAGCACGAAGCGATCGCCCTTCTTCTCCGCGCGCAATTTCATGCCGACGACATCGGAGCCCGCGCCTGCTTCACTCATGGCGAGCGAGCCGACGTGCTCACCGCTGATCAGCTTCGGCAGATACTTCTGCTTCTGCTCTTTCGTCGCCCAGCGGCGGAGTTGATTGACGCAAAGGTTCGAGTGCGCGCCGTATGAGAGGCCGATCGAAGCCGACGCGCGGCTCACCTCTTCCATCGCGACGACGTGTTCGAGATAGCCAAGACCCAAGCCGCCATCTTCTTCGGCGACGGTGATGCCGTGCAGACCAAGCTCACCCATCTCGGGCCAAAGCTCGCGCGGGAATTTGTTGGTCGCGTCGATCTCGACCGCCATCGGTGCGATGCGATCGGCCGCATAGCGGCGCGTGGTGTCGCGGATCGCGTCGGCGGTTTCGCCGAGCTGGTAATCGAGCATGTGTGAATCGGTCATCGGCGCCTTCCTCCGGACGCTTCTACGGTTGAGACGACCCTCTAATTGATTTGCCTCGGCAATAGAAATTGAACTTCGCGAACGAGACTGATAGATATGATCTATGGATCGCTATCTGCTGCGCTATTTCATGGCCGTGGCCGAGCTGGGCTCGTTTTCGAAGGCCGCAGCGCGGGTGTCGGTCACCCAGCCCACGCTCTCGGTCGGCATCGCCAAGCTGGAGGATGAGGTCGGAGCGCGGCTGTTCGAGCGCACGACGCGCCGGGTATCACTGACCCCAGCCGGCAGCCGCTTCCTCGTCCACGCCCGGCGGATCACGCAGGAGTACGAGGCGGCCCTCCGCGAGGTCGCCGAGGCGCCGCAGCTGAAGCGCGTCCGCGCCGGCATCCTCTCCACCATCCCCGCGCGCGACCTGGAGCGCGTCGTCGCATATCACGCCAAGCACGGCGGGGGCGAAGCGCTTGAGATCCTCGACTCCACCGAGCGCGATATCGCCAACCGGCTCTCCGACGCGCGCCTCGATGTGGCGCTCACAATCCTCCGCCCCAGCCTCGAGAGCTTCGCGCGCGAGACGCTGCGAAGCGAAGCGTATGTGTTGTTTGTCGCCGCTAACCACAAACTGTCGGGGGTCGAGAGCGTCGACGGCGCCGATCTCGCGGGCGAGACGATGATCGTGCGCCGCCAATGCGAAGGCTTGCCCGAGATCAGCCGCTACTTCACCAACCGCGCCGTGCGCCCCTCGTTCAGCTTGCGAACGCTGAGCGACGATCGCGCCATGAGCATGGTCGCGGCAGGACTTGGCGTGACGGTCGCGCCGGAAAGCTTCAAACGCGCTGGCCTCGCAGCGGTGAAACTCGAAGGCTTCACACTCTCGCGGGATGTCGGCTTGGTGTTTTCAGATCGCGCGCGCGAACGCTCTGGTGCGTTCGTCGATGCTGTGCGCGCGACGTATTCAGCTGCTGATCGCAAAGTAAGGTAAACGCTAACCACGCGCGTTGTGACGAGTTCCGGAAAATGTTACGGTAAAGGAACGTCGGGTCTCGTCAGGGTGTTTAAGGGTTATGGTGCCTCCAGCTCGTCCCATTTGGTCGGGGCAAATTCGGCTCGCCCTCGTGGCGTTGCCGGTGAAGCTCTATTCGGCTCTGGATTCGAAGGAGAAGATCTCCTTCAACCAAATCCACGAGCCGTCGAAGCAGCGCATCCGCTATGAGAAAGTCGCGCCCGGCATCGGCGCGGTCGACAAAGACGAGATCGTCAAAGGCTACGAATACCAGAAGGGCCGCTACGTGCTCTTCAGCGACGAAGAGTTCGACGCGCTGAAAGTCGACTCGAAGAAGACGCTCGACATGGTGCAGTTCGCGCCGGCCGACACAATTGACCCGATCTATTTCGACAAGCCGTATTACGCCCTGCCCGACGGCAAGATGGCGGA